>NZ_JBFUPT010000006.1:0-284514 GCF_041360715.1 Caballeronia sp. RCC_10 | reverse complement strand
CGGCTGTTAGTTTTTAAAGAACATTTCCGCTAAGACCGTCTTGCTTCGTCTTGCGTCGCTGCATCAGCAGCAGAGAACGAGATTATGTCTGGGCAGCGATAACAGGTCAACCCCCTTTTCGCATTTTCTTTTCTTCTCGTGTCCGCTGCTTAATAAATAAGCGCGCGGCAATTGGTCAACGACGACCGACCGCCGCTGCGCACTCTAAGTGAAAAGAAAACGCTCTCTCAACTCCCGAAGAACGGTACACAAAAGCCGGCCGGTCCTACGCACGTCGACGCAGCCCCCGCGCCTCGCTGCATCGCGCCCGACGCCGCTCCGCCCGACTGCATGCCCCCGTAGGATTGATTCGCCCCGCTCTGCTGCGCGGCGACCCTGGCCTCAGCAGCCTGAATGTCCGCAGGATAAGTGGCATTTTCTCCGGACGCCGTCGAGTACCCGGCCCCCTGGAGTTGCGCCAGCTCGGCGCGCACTTGCGCACGAGTGAGCGGCGCGTTATTGCTTTGCGCGAACGCTAAGGCCGGTGCGACAACCGCGGCAACCGACACGACGACTTTGGCGATGGTATTCATGATGAACAGACTCCGACGATAAGGTTGAGTGAGATCGCGCGCGATTCGCAAACCCCATCGGCGCAGAAGACGATGTCCGCTGCGTCCGATTCGCTCGACCCGGGATTCAAGCAATGAGGTTTCGCTTGGTTAACCCACGCACGCTCCGATCTATTCCCGTGCACGTCGCTTGACACTCGAGAACCGGGTCGCGTATTGTTTGGTAGACCAACCAATACGGGTAGGCATCATCAAGGGAGCGAGCAATGCCCCGCATCTTTCGCGTTCGACTCTTTTCATGCATGGTTGCCGCCACGCTGCTCGCGGCGTGCTCGCGTGAGGACTCCAATTCGTACCAGGGTTATGTCGAAGGCGAGTTCGTCTACGTCGCATCGTCGCAATCCGGCAAGCTCGTCGATTTGCCCATCACGCGCGGACAGACGATAACGACCGGGACGCCCCTGTTCGCGCTCGAATCCGTCGACGAGACCGCCGCCCTCGACCAGGCGAAGCGGCAACTCGTCGCAACGCAATCGCAACTCCAAGACATACTCACCGGCAAGCGCGCGCCCGAGGTCGCATCCGTGCGCGCGCAACTCGCGCTGGCGCGTGCGAACGCGCGCAAGGCCGCGCTGCAACTGCGCCGCGATGAAGCGCAGTTCGACGCAGGCGGCATTTCCAAGGGACAACTCGACGACTCGCGCGCCAACGCCGACGCCACCGCTGCGCAGGTGCGCGACGTGAGCGAACAGGTCGATATCGCGCGCTTGCCGGGCCGCCCGCAGCAAATCGCCGCGCAGCGTGCGCAAGTCGCGGCCGCACAGGCCGTCGTTACGCAGGCGCAGTGGAAGCTCGATCAAAAGCGTGTCGCGGCGCCCGCCGATGGCCTCGTGTACGACACGCTCTATCGTCGTGGCGAGTGGGTGCAAGCCGGCAGCCCCATCGTGCAGATGTTGCCGCCCGAGAACACCAAGGTGCGTTTCTTCGTGCCGGAAAGCGCAGTCGGCGCGCTCGCGGCGGGACACGCCGTATCGATTCATTGCGATGGCTGCGCCGCCGACGTCGCGGCAAAGATCACCTATGTATCGAATCAGGCCGAGTACACGCCACCTGTCATCTACAGCAACGAAAGCCGCGCCAAGCTCGTCTTCATGATCGAAGCGCATGCAAGTGCATCGGATGCGAGCAAGCTGCATCCCGGCCAACCTGTCGCAGTGAGGTTGCAATGAGCGAGCCGGCCGCAAAGCCTGAAGCGCAATACGTCATCGACGTGCACAAGCTCAACAAGCGCTTTGGCGACAAGCACGTCGTCAACGATGTCTCGCTGCAAGTCGCACGCGGCGAAATCTTCGGCTTTCTGGGACCGAACGGAAGCGGCAAGACCACGTCCATACGTCTGATGTGCGGCCTGCTTACGCCCGATTCAGGCAGCGGCACGTGTCTCGGCTATGACATCGTGCGCGAGAGCGAGCAGATTAAGCGCAACGTCGGCTATATGACCCAACGCTTTTCATACTGGGAAGACCTGACGATCCGCGAGAACCTCGACTTCGTCGCGCGCATCTATCAGATGAACAATCGCCGCGAAGTGGTGGACCGCTCGCTGGAATCGCTCGGCCTGCAAAGTCGCGCGAACCAGTTGACCGGATCGCTTTCGGGCGGGTGGAAGCAACGTCTCGCGCTGGCTGCATGCATGCTGCACGCACCCAAACTTCTCTTGCTCGATGAACCCACCGCCGGCGTCGATCCCACCGCGCGCCGCGACTTCTGGGAAGAACTGCATCGGCTGGCCGCGAACGGCATCTCGGTGCTAGTCAGCACGCACTACATGGACGAAGCCGAGCGCTGTCACAAGCTCGCGTATATCGCCTATGGAAAACTGCTTGCGCAAGGCACCGCGAACGAAGTGATCGCATCGCAAGGGCTCGCGACGTGGCGCATTCATGGCGATCAGTTGAGCGCATTATCGGAGCGGCTGCGCAAGACACCTGGCATCGACCAGACCGTCGTATTCGGCTCCACGCTGCACGCAAGCGGCAGCGATCAAGCGGCGCTGGAGCGCGCGATCTCCGATGCGGTCAAAGGCACCGCACTGCGCGCCGAGCAGATCGACACGGGACTCGAGGACGTGTTCATCTACTTGATGAGCCGCTCCACCGATAACTTCAAGGCACAGTCATGAACGCGCGCAACGGTTTCTCGCCGATGCGCTGGTGGAGCATCGTGCTCAAGGAGTTTCTGCAATTGCGGCGCGACCGCATAACGTTCGGCATGATCGTCGGATTGCCGATCGTTCAGCTTGCGCTCTTCGGCTATGCGATCAACACCGACCCCAAGCACTTGCCGACAGCGGTAATCGCCGGCGAATCCAGCCCGTTCACGCGGAGCTTCATCGCGGCGATGAGTCATTCGGAGTACTTCGATATCATCGAAACGCTTCCCGATGACGAAGCCGGCAGGCGCGCGCTCGCACAGGGCCGCGTGCTTTTCGTGCTCAACATCCCGGCCGATTTCTCGCGCAAGCTTTTGCGCGGCGAGCGTCCGGCCTTGCTCGTCGAAGCCGATGCGACCGATCCCAACGCGGTCAGCAGGGCAACGAGTGCGCTCAATGGCCTTGTTCGTTCCGTTGCATCGAAGGACATCACCGGCCCGCTCGCGTCGCTCAATGGCACGCCCGCCGCGTTCGACGTGCAGGTTCACAATCTCTACAACCCCGAAGGCATTACGCAATACAACGTCGTGCCGGGGCTCATGGGCGTGATCCTGACGATGACCCTCGTGATGATGACCGGCATCGCCATCACCCGCGAACGCGAACGCGGCACGATGGAAAACCTGCTCGCGACGCCCGTGCGCCCTATCGAAGTCATGACGGGAAAGATCGTGCCTTACGTGTTCATCGGACTGATACAGGCAACGATCATCCTCGTGGCGACTCGCTTCGTCTTCGGCGTTCCGTTGATTGGCAATCCCGTCGCGATCTATCTGGCCGCATTGCTTTTCATCGCCGCGAACCTGACGGTCGGCATCACGCTGTCGTCGCTCGCGCAAAATCAGCTTCAGGCGATGCAGCTCACCGTCTTCTATTTTCTGCCGAATATCCTGCTGTCCGGCTTCATGTTCCCGTTCTCGGGCATGCCGAAGTGGGCGCAATTCATCGGCAATCTTCTGCCGCTCACGTATTTCAACCGTCTCATTCGCGGCATTCTTCTCAAGGGCAACGGCTGGGCAGACTTGTGGCCGTCCGTGTGGCCGCTGGCGCTTTTCACGCTGATCGTCATGGGCATCGCGCTGCGGTTCTACAGGCGCACGCTCGACTAGGAGACACGCCGATGAAAACCGCGCTGGCCGTTTGCCTGCTCATGCTGGGCGGCTGCACCGTCGGCCCCGACTTCCACGCGCCCGCCGCGCCCGATACGCAAAGCTATACGCGAAGCACATCGCCCGCTTTCTCGACAGCCGATCACGCGTTGCCGCAGTGGTGGAAGCAGTTCGGCTCCGATGCCCTGAACCGCCTCGTCGATGAAGCATTGCGAAACAGCCCCACGCTCGCGCAGGCACGCGCGCGGTTGACGCAAGCGCGCGAGGACTATCAGGCGCAGGCGGGCGCGACGTACTACCCCGCCATCGACGCATCGCTCTCCGGTTCGCGGCAGAAAGTAGACCCCGCCGCGTTCGGCGTGCCGGTGCCGAGTCCCGGCCCATTTACGCTCTACGACGCCTCGGTGAGCGTGTCGTATTCGCTCGATATCTTCGGCGGCGACCGTCGTGCGCTCGAAGCACTGCGCGCGCAAGTCGACTATCAGGTGTTCGAACTCGATGCGGCGCGGCTGTCGATTGCGGGCAATGTCGTGTCGACCGCCATTCGCCGAGCTTCGTTGCAGGCTCGAATTACGCTGACGAAAGGCATCGTCGATGCGCAGACGCAGCAGCTATCCATCATGGAAGCCCGCATGGCGGCGGGCGGCGTTTCACGCTTCGATGTACGCAGCCAGCGCACGCTCCTCGAACAAACGCGCGCGAGCGTGCCCGCACTTCTTGCTCAGCGCGATGCGGCCGATCACCGGCTCGCGATTCTGCTGGGCGTCGAGCCATCCCGCGCGGATTTCGACGCCCTCACGTTCGATACCTTGCGCGTACCCGATGACGTTCCGCTCACGCTGCCTTCGACGCTCGCGCGTGAACGTCCCGACATTCGCGCGTCGGAAGCGCTGCTACATCAGGCGAGCGCGAATGTCGGCGTTGCGACGGCGGATCTGTATCCGAAGTTTTCGCTGTCGGCGGGCGTGGGCTCGCAGCGCACGAGCATCCACGACATGCTCGACAAGCTCAACGTTTGGAACATCGGACTCAACCTGTCGCAGCCGCTCTTTCGCGGCGGTGAATTGCGAGCGAGAAAGCGCTCGGCTGAAGCCGCCTACGATGCCGCTGCGAGCGCGTATCGCGAAACCGTGCTGGATGCGCTTCAGCAAGTCGCGGATACCTTGAGCGCATTGCAGAACGATGCGGACGCCCTGCGCGCCCGTGATATCGCAGCGAACGAAGCGCAAGCGAATCTCGACACGACCCATGCACGCTTTGCTGCGGGCGGCGTGAGCCGCTTCGACTTGCTCGACACACAAAGGCAAGCGCTGCAAACGCAGCTCGATCGCACGCTTGCCCATGCCAGCCGTCTCAGCGATACGGCTGCGCTTTTCCAGGCGCTTGGCGGTATCGAAAGCGAGACGCTGACGTCACGCGCATCGGCGCGGCGATGAATAGATCGCGACGCAGCGATCTGTTCTGCAAATGGCGCTTCGCGCAGTTGATCGCGCAGAAGAAGCTCGCGCTCACGCAGGGCGATTTGCGTGAGCGCGATTCCGTATGGGTGATCGCTGGATAAAAGCACGCCCGGGTCGGTGCCAAGACTCTTCTTCGCATCGGGACCATGCTGCCTTTCGCCATATGCAGACCGAAACGGCAAGCCCCTGCTACTCGCCGAACTTCGCCTGCACCGCCCGGCGAATCTCCGCGAACGCCACCGGCTTCACCAGATGATGATCGAAGCCCGCTTCCTTGGATCGCTGGCGGTCATGCGCCTGGCCGTATCCCGTCACGGCGATCAGCAACGCATCGGCGGTGGCGGGACGCTTGCGCATCTCCGCAGCGAGCCTGAAGCCGTCCATGCCCGGCAAGCCGATGTCGAGCAGCACGATCTGCGGCAAGAACACTTCCGCGATCTTCAACGCCTCGGCCCCGTCGTGCGCCGTGCGCACATCGAAGCCGTCCGCTTCGAGCAGAAGCGACATGGCGGTCGCGGCATCGACGCTGTCATCGACGAGCAGCACGCGCTTGCCGCCGATGATCTGCGGCGCTTCATCGGCGGGATGCTCCGCCAGCGGCGGCGCCTTCGCGAGCGGCAGCCACACGACGAACTCGCTGCCCTGCTGCAGCCCCGCCGAATACGCCTCGATACGCCCACCCTGCAATTCGACCAGCGTCTTCGCGAGCGGCAAGCCGATGCCGAGCCCGCCCTCCGAGCGTTCGAGCGAGGTCTCCGACTGCACGAACAAATCGAAGATATGCGGCAGGATGTCCGCCGCGATGCCGATGCCCTTGTCACGCACCGCAATGCGCACTTCATCGCCGAATTGCGCGGTTTCGATGGCGATCTCGCCTTCCTCGAGGCTGTACTTCGACGCATTCGAGAGCAGGTTGCCGAACACCTGCGCGATGCGCACGCTGTCGCCGACGATGTAGAGCGGCGCATCCGCGAGGCGCGTCGTGAGCTTATGACGCTTGCGCTGAAGCGCAGGCTGCGCGGTCTCGATCGCCGCTTCCACCGCTGCCGCGATATCCACCGTTTCCTGGCGCAGCGTGATCTTGCCCTGGGTGATGCGCGCGACATCGAGCAAGTCGTCGACGAGGCGGCTCAAGTGCCGCACCTGCCGGTCGATGATCGTTCGCACGGTCGCGAAGTGCTGCACGGACGGTGCGCGCTGCGGATCGAGCAGATCGACGGCATTGCGAATCGGCGCCAGCGGATTGCGTAGCTCGTGCGCGAGCATCGCGAGAAATTCGTCCTTGCGGCGGTCCGCATCGCGCAACAGCATTTCGGCGGCCTTGCGCTCGGAAATATCGTTGACGATGCCCGCGATACGCACGGGCCGCCCATCCGCGCCGCGCACCTGCGACGCACGCTCGGCCACCCAGCGCGGCCCGCCGTGCGCCCGCGCGATACGATATTCGACGTGATACGGCGCGCCGCTCGTCAGCAATTGCCGATATGCCGCCGCCACGTGTTCACGGTCCAGCAAGTGCACGTCGCCGGACCAGTGATCCCGGCCGGGATGCGGCGCCGGCGCGCCTTCGCCCGCATCCCACAGCCGCGCGTAGGCGGGACTGACGTAGAGCAATTGATTGGCAGCGGGATCGAGCATCCAGAAGACGTCGTCGATATTGTCCGCAAGCTGCCGGAAGCGTTCTTCGCTCTCGCGCAGCGCGCTTTCCGCGAGCCGCACGCGCAGCAGCGCGCGCACGTGCGCGATGAGTTCGGCCGGCTCGACGGGTTCGGTCAGATAGCTGTCCGCGCCGCCTTCGAGACCGCGAATGCGATCGAGGCTATGCACGGCCGCCGCCGATGTCTGCAGCACCAGCGTCCCCGCGGTTTCCGGCGACGCCTTGATCTGGCGGCACACCTCAAGCCCGTTGATATCGGGCAGCTTGACATCGAGGAGCACGAGATCGGGCGATTCGGCGCGCACGCGTTCCAGTGCGGTCGTGCCGGTCCCCGCTTCGATCACGTTGAAGCCGGCCCGCGACAGGATGCGCGTCTTCGCGTACCGCGCGCCGTCGTTATCGTCGACGTTGAGGATCAGAACCTCGCTCCAGTCGCTCTTCATGATGTCGTTCCTTCCCCGCGAAGCGCCCCGTTCACTCTGCCCGACACCATGTCCAGCACGCTCGCGAGTTCGCCGCCCGAGATCGGCTTCTGCAAGAACGCTGCCGCGCCCAGCGCGCCGGCTTCATCGCGATCTTCCGGTTCGCCGAGCACGACGACAGGAATGTCGCGCGTGGCCGCCTGCGCGCGCAGCGCCGCAAGCCAGATCCACGCCTCCGACGGCGCGGGCCGCACGGCAAGCAGCAGCGCGGCGGGCGGCGTGCGGGCGAGCGCGCGGCTCGCTTCATCGAGCGTCGCGGCGCTCGTCGTGCGATACGGCGATTGCCGCAGCACGGCTTCGCAGTCGAGCCGCTCGATCGGATTGCTTGCGACGAGCAGCACCGCCGGTCCCGTTTCGCCGTGTGCGGCGCTTTGCGCGGCCTCGGACGCGCCATAGAAAGCGGGAATCGTCGCGCTGAAGGTCGATCCGCGCCCGAGTTCGCTTTCGAGCGATACATCGCCGCCGAGCAGCTTGCATAGCTTGCGGCAAAGCGGCAGCCCGAGCCCGGTGCCTTTGACGTATTGCTGAAGCCGGTTCTCGACCTGGCCGAACTCTTCGAACACGACCTGCTGATGCTCCGGCGCGATGCCGATGCCCGTATCCGTCACCGAGAACGTGATCAGACGGCGCACTTCGTCGTAGCTTGCGGACACGCGCACTTCGCCGCGCTCGGTGAACTTGAGCGCATTCGACACGAAGTTGCGCAGCACCTGCGCGACCTTGGCTTCGTCGGTGCGGATCGGCGGCAAGCCCTCGCACGGCTCGAATATCAGCTCGACGGTATTGCCCGGCGTGAGCGGCCGCAGCATGCCGCGCAGCGCCGAAAAGAGCGTATCCACTTCGAATTCGACGGCACGCACTTCGATCTTGCCCGCTTCGATCTTCGCGAGGTCCAGCAGATCGTCGACAGTTTCGGACAAGTCCTCCGCCGCCTTGCGGATGAAGCGCACCTGCTTTTCCTGCTCTTCCGTCAGTTCGCCGTCGATGCGTTCCAGCAGCAGCTTCGAGAGCGCGCGGATCGACGAAAGCGGCGTGCGGAATTCATGGCTCATGTTCGACAGAAACCGCGACTTCGACTCATCCGCGCGGCGCAGATGATCCGCGCGCGCATCGAGTTCCGCATACAGCGCGACGACGCCGCGGTTCGTGTCTTCCAGCTCGCGCGTGAGGCGTGTCAGCTCTTCCTGGCGCTCTCGCAAGTCGGCGAGCGCGCCGATCAGTTCGCGATTCTGGCGCGCGAGTTCGGCGGTCGAGTCTTCGTTGTCCTGCCGCGCGAGCGTCGCCGCGACCGCGTGCGCCGCGTTCGCATCGGGCGATGCGCTCTCGGGCAGCGCCTTCGCGAGCGAGATCGACGTGCCGCCGTCGGGATCGTCGGCGATCGCGCATTGCTCCATCAGCCGTTGCGCGGCGAGCAGGCCGAGCGCGGCTTGCGACGCGTCGTTCTTCATCGCGCGAAGACGCTCGCCCGCGCCCGCGCCGGCGCGAAAGCGGACGACGAAACGCGGCGGATAGGTCGCGTTGTCGAGCAGAAATTCCGCGCGCGCGTGCGGGCCGGCCGCCAACACCGTGCGCGCGGCTTCGAGCACCGACGTGGAGATGCGCGTCTGGTCCTGCGTCGAGAAGCCGAGCGCGGCGCTTGCATCGCGCGCCTTGCGACGCGCCGCGACGATATCGCGCTCGCCGTCGATCTCCATCGAATAGAGCGCGAGCGCCATCATGCGGCTCCCGTCGCCCGTGCGACGAACACGGTCACGTCGTCGCGGCCGCGCGAGAAATCGCGATACAGCACGGCGGCGGCGAGCGCCGGATGCCGCGTGCCCAGGCCCGGATAACGTTCAAGATCCCAGCGCGATCCCAGCCCGTCCGAATGCAGCACGACGAGCGAGTCGGGCGGATAAGGCACATCGAACTGCTGCGCGCGCCGCGCCGAATGCCCGACGATGCCGCTATGCGACACCAGATGCCGGTGCGAATCGTGCGTCCACACGCTCGCCGAGATATTGCCGATGCCGGCGAAAGCGACCTTCCCGCCCGCCGCCGATTGGCCCAACGGCATCCGCGCAATGCCGACCGCCGCGCCGCGCGTCGGGCGCAGCGCCTCGTTGGCAAGCTCCATGATGCGTTCGAGCGGCGCGTCACCGTGCGCGCCCAGCACGCGCGCCGCCTCGATTGCGGCGACGTTTGCGAGCGGGCCGTGGCCGAGACCGTCGGCGACGAGCACGGTGAATGCATCGTCGCCGGCGCGACAGGACCATGCATCGCCGCTTACGGTTTCCGTGTGAAGCGGCAGATTCACGACGCCGTAGCTCACGCGCGCATCGTGCGCTGATGCCGTGCTCGGGCCGTTCCAGCACACGACGCGCAGCACCGTGCCGTGTCCCGGCATGCTCCAGATGTCGAGCTCGCCCGACAGACGCCTGATGGCGCCCATGCCGTTGCCGGGGCTGCCGGCTGTCGTATAGCCGTCTTCGAACGAACGATAAAGATCCTGAATGCCCGGCCCGCGATCGATGCACAGCACTTCGATGCCGTACCGCTGCGGGCCGTCCAGCAGCGGGCGCACGAGCAATTCGCCGCTGCCCGCGTGCTTCAGCAGATTGGTGCCGCATTCCGTGACGACGATTGCAAGCTGGCCCGCGACCGTCTCGTTGAAACCGAGTCCGCGTGCGAGTTCGCCGATCGAGCGTCGCGCGAAGGCGATCTGACTCGCCTCGACGATCTCGTACCGCTGCTGCGCCGCCATTGATTCCTTTAGAACGGTTTCCATTTGGTGATCGAGACGTGCGTGCCCTCACCCGGCGCGGAGCGGATGTCGAACTCGTCGCACAGGCGTTTCGCGCCGCCGAGGCCGAGTCCCAGGCCGCTGCCCGAGGTAAAGCCGTCCGAGAGCGCGCGGGCGATGTCGGGGATGCCGGGCCCGTTATCGACGAATTCGAGCTTGAGGCCACGGCGGCCATTGCGTTCGACGAGCGTGCAATGCACGTCGCCGCCACCGCCGTAGATGAGCGTGTTACGTGCCAGCTCACTCGCCGCCGTCACGAACTTGGTCTGATCGATGAGGGACAAGCCCTGCGCCACGGCCTTCTCGCGCACGAACTGGCGCAAGCGCACGATCTGCTCGTCGGAGCGGATCGGCAGCGTATCGGGCGGTGACGAGGCGGCCGGCATGGCCGTTGGATAGAAGGTCATCATGGACTGGTTCACTTGCGGCCGTCAGGCTGCGCCGCCGCCGGTGAGAAGCGCCATGCCCTTTTCCACGTTGAGCGCGGTCCGCACGCCCGACAGCGTGAGCCCGAGCTCGACCAGCGTGATCGCGACCGAAGGCTGCATGCCGACGACGACCGTCTGCGCGTCGAGCACGCGGGCCATCGCCGCCGTATTGCCGATCATGCGCCCGATGAAGGAATCGACGACATCGAGCGATGAAATGTCGATCAGCACGCCGTTCGCACCGTCCTTGACGATGCGGCTCGTCAGATCGTCCTGCAGCGTGAGCGCGAGGCGGTCGTGCATGTCCACCTGAATGGTGACGAGCAACAGCTTGCCCATCGTGAGAATTGGAATGCGATCCATCGCCTGGCCCTGTTCAGTCGCGTTGCATGCTGTTGAAGAACTCGCGCGCCGTCATTCGGGCGACGACGAATCGTGCATGCCGGCGGCCGCGCCGTTGCGCGCCGCGTGCTCCTGCGCGCCGGCCATCGTCACCGACTTGCCGGTGCGCTGCAACGCGACGACGAACGCCGCCGCGAGCGTGGCTTTGGTCGTCACGTTCGACAGGTTCACGCCGAGATGCACGATGGTCTGAGCGATCTGCGGACGAATGCCGCTGATGATGCAGTCCGCGCCCATCAGACGCGCGGCGGCGACCGTCTTCAGCAAATGCTGCGCGACGAGCGTATCGACGGTCGGCACGCCGGTGATGTCGATGATCGAAATAGCCGCGCCCGTCTCAACGATCTTTTGCAGCAGGTTTTCCATCACGACCTGCGTGCGCGCGGAGTCGAGCGTGCCGATCAGCGGCAGCGCGAGGATGCCGTCCCACAGTTGCACGACAGGCGTGGACAGTTCGAGCAACTCTTGTTGCTGGCGCACGATCACTTGCTCACGGCTCGCCTGGAACACTTCGGTGGTGTACAGGCCGAGTTCATCGAACAGTGCGCTGATGGTCCACGTCAGATCGGCGAGCATGGCGGGTTCGTTCGCCAAAGCGGCGCGCAGGCGTGTCACGAGCGGCTGCTTCAGCGAGAACACGAACATCGCGGTTTCAACCGGCGAGAAGCCCTGACGCGCACGCTGAGCGGACATATCCGCCAGAAACGCGCGCACTTCGTGCCATTCGGTTCCCTTGAAGTCCACCCGGTCCGAAGCGCTGAGCACCGTCAGCAGCAGCGAAACAAATTGCGAGAACTGATTGCGAAGCTCCGCTTCGCCGACGAGCCCGCGACGCGACGCGATGGCGTGCTGCTTCGTGATCCATTCGTTCAGCAGTTCCGTCTGGTTGTTGCCGAATACCTGGGCGAGCCGTGTTCCGCCGACCATTTCCATGCCGAGTTCCCCGTGCGAATAGTGATTTTGCGGGCGACAAGCCCCGACGAAGATGCTTTCGCGTTGCTGAAAAAGGAGGCAGCGAATGATCGCGCACCGATGTCGAGCACCTGAAGGCGCTCGGAATGTAGCACGCCATCTCGAAATTCGACAGTGCGCGGGACTCAGTTTTGAAAGAGATCGCGCAGCTATTACGGCGAGGCTTCGAGACTGGCTGCGCAATCGGGAAATGCTTCCGTCTGCGCTCGCTCATGCGGTCACATGTTCCGTGACGATGGGCCGGAATCAGCGGCCGTCGTTCGCCATACCGCAGATAGCAGCCCGAATATTTTCCGGCGTTTCGGCGGTGCAATACTGAACCGGCATCCCAAAACGCGACGCCGGAGCGCCAATGTCCCACACGACTCATCCCGTCGACGAAGTGCTGCCGGTCGGTCAGATGCTCGCCGTCGGCATCCAGCACGTGCTCGTCATGTATGCGGGCGCGATTGCGGTGCCGCTGATCATCGGCGCGGCGCTCAGGCTGCCGAAAGATCAGGTGGCGTTTCTCATCAGTTCGGACCTCTTCGCATGCGGCGTCGTGACGCTCGTGCAATGCATCGGCATATGGAAGTTCGGCATCCGCCTGCCGGTCATCATGGGCGTAAGCTTCGCGCCGGTCGGTCCGATGGTCGCGATGGCCACATCGGGCGCCGGGCTGCCCGCGATCTTCGGCGCGACGATCGCGGCGGGCGTGTTCGCCGTCGTGATCGCGCCGTTCTTCGGACGCCTGATGCGCTTCTTTCCGCCGATCGTCACCGGCACGATCATCCTCACGATCGGCATGACGCTGTTTCCGGTGGCGATCAACTGGGCCGGCGGCGGACGCGGCGCACCGCATTTCGGCGATCCGCGCAACCTGATGATCGCGGGCATCGTGCTGCTCGTGATTCTGCTCATCAACAAGTATCTGCGCGGCTTCATCGCGAACATTTCCGTGCTGCTCGGGATGGCGATCGGCTTCGCGATTGCGCTGCCGCTCGGCCTCATCGACTTCTCCGGCATCGGGCGGGCCGCGTGGTTCGCGCCGGTGCGGCCGTTCGCGTTCGGCATGCCGACCTTCGATATCGCGGCGATCGCGTCGCTGTGCCTCGTGATGGTCGTCATCATGGTGGAGTCGCTCGGCATGTTCCTCGCGCTCGGCGATCTCGCGCTGCGTCCGGTTTCGCGCGCCGACGCCACGCGCGGCCTGCGCACGGACGGACTCGGCACGGTGATCGGCGGCATCTTCAACACGTTCCCGCACTCGTCGTTTTCGCAGAACATCGGGCTCGTCGGCATAACGGGCGTCAAGAGCCGCTGGGTCGTCGCGGTGTCGGGCGTCATCCTGATGCTGCTCGGGCTTCTGCCGAAGCTGTCGAATCTGATTGCGTCGATACCGGTGGTCGTGCTGGGCGGCGCGGGCATCGCGATGTTCGGCATGGTCGCCGCGACCGGCGTCAAGATACTCAGCAAGGTCGATTTCGACAGCAAGAACAACTTGCTCATCGTCGCGATCAGTCTCGGCGTCGGCGTCATTCCGCTGACGGCCCCGACGTTCTTCGGCCAGATGCCCGCGTGGGCCGCGCCGCTCACGCATAGCGGCATCACATTGACCGCCGTTGTTGCGATCCTTCTGAATGCGCTGTTCAATCGCGGCCATTCGACGGACGACGTCCAGCGCGAGCTCGCGGCGGACATGCCCCTGAGCCTGCGTCAGCGCGATGACAACGCATGACGCTCTATCATGCGGCTATTCCGACACTATCCGCCGCGCTCGATGATGGAACTGCTAGGGCTTCTGCTTGCCGCCATCGCACTCGCGTACCTTGCTGCACTGGGCGCGCTTTACTGGCTGCAAGGCCGCCTCGTCTATCCATTGGAGCAGACGCAAACGGTCGTCGACGCCACGCTCGACGCTCATACGCAACTGATCAGCGTCAGGACGCAGGACGGCCTCGATCTGATTGCTCGCTATAGAGCGCCGCCCGATGCAGCCTCGCCGACCATCCTGCTCTTTCATGGCAACGGCGAAGACCTGACGCAGCGGGCGCATATTGCGCTCGAATTGATCGAAGCCGGTTACGGCGTCCTGCTTGCGGAATATCGCGGTTATGGCGGCAATCCCGGCAAGCCGAACGAAGCGGGCCTTTATGCCGATGCGCGCGCCGCTTATGCGTATGCCGCCGAGCGTTCGCGCTCCATCGTCCTGCATGGCTATTCGTTAGGCTCGGGCGTCGCAGTGCAGCTTGCAAGCGAATGCCGCATCGATGCGCTGATACTCGAAGCGCCGTTCACCAGCATCGTCAATGTCGCCGCTGCGCGCTTCAGGCTCTTTCCCGTGCGATATCTTGCACGCGACCGTTACGACAACCTCGCCAAAATCGCATCAATACACGCGCCGCTTCTGATTTATGGCGGCACGCGGGATTTCGTGATTCCGCCCGCGCATTTCCAGCGTCTTTTCGATGCCGCGAAAGGCGACAAACATCTCGCCTTCATAGAAGGCGCGGATCATATCGACGTCTGGAGCAAAGGCGGACGCACGCACGTGATGCAATTTCTCGCATCGCTCAAGGCGCGCGACAGGCAAGAAGTTCACGGCGCAGACTGACGACCGTGCTTTAAAAATTCAGTCGCCGGATGGGAACCGCTGCAAGTGCGCTTCGTCAGAATCAACTCGTATCCGATGAGCCATGCGCCGACCGGCGCGCTCCATTTACCGATTTTTATTCGATACCTGAGAGGAGCGGTCAATGTTTCAGTATCCCGGCAATATCGCTTATCAAATGCCTTCGCTAGCACGCGCCAACCTGCAGGCGTTTCTCAACGCAAGCGGCCGCTTCGCCAGCGGTTTGCAGGAACTCACCGAACTCAACGTTCAAACGGTGCGCACGGTGATCGAAGAAAGCAGCAACCTGCTGAAGCCCGGTGAAGACGCGGGCGCGAGCGTGCTCGGCTGGCAATCCGCGCTGTTCGCGCAGTTTCCGTTGAAAGCGGCCTCGTATGGACAGAACGTCTGGTCGATCATCACGTCGACGGAAGCGGACATTCTCGGCGAAGTGCGCAGCCAGTATGAACGCAACGGCATCACACTGAAGGGCCTGTTCGACACGGCCGCAAGCGAAGCGCAACAAGGCGCGCAATCCGCTGCACAAGAGACTGGCCTGGTCATCACGAGTCTCGCCAATACCGCAAGCGAAGTAACGCAAGCGGCCACGCAAGCCGCGCAGGAGACGGGCGGCGTCATCCTCGACGCAAGCGGCGACATCGCCAGCGAAGCGGCGAGCGCGCCCAAGCAACTCGGCGAAACGGTGGAGACGCCGATTGCGAAGGCGTCACGCGCATCGTCGAAACGTCAAAGCTAGGCAGCCGCTTTCTTTCTGCTGCGCGATTCCTTCAGCACGACCCACGCGGGCGCATGATCGCTCGCGTGCGGTTCGCCACGCACCCATTTGTCGACGCCCGCATCCTGCAGCTTCGAAGCGAGATCCTTGCTCAGCAGAATGTGGTCGATGCGTAGCCCCGAATTCGTCTGCCAGTGCTGACGAAAATAATCCCAGAACGTGTAGATGCGCTCGTCCGGATGCTTCTTGCGCAGTGCATCGGTCCAGCCTTGCGCGAGCAGCCTGGCATACGCGGCGCGGCTTTCGGGTTGCAGCAGCGCATCCTTCAGCCATGAGCGCGTGTTGTAGATATCTTCGTCGGTCGGCACGACGTTGTAATCGCCCGCCAGCACGACCGGGTGTCCGCTCTCGAACAACGACGCCGCATGCGCGTTGAATCGCTCGAACCAGTCGAGCTTGTAATCGAACTTCGGGCCGGGCTGCGGATTGCCGTTGGGAAGATAGAGACAGCCAATCAGCACGCCGTGCACGGCCGCTTCGATATAGCGGCTATGCGTATCGTCTTCGAATCCCGGCAGACCGCGCCGGCTCAGGATCGGCTGCGTATCCTTCGCCAGAATGGCGACGCCGTTCCACGACGCCTGCCCGTGCCAAAGCGCGCCATAGCCCGCCTTTTCGATGGCCGCAGCGGGAAACTGGGCATCCGTGGCCTTCAATTCCTGAAGGCACACGACGTCCGGCGCTTCGCGTTCGAGCCATGTCAGCAAGGCATCGATACGCGAGCGAATGCCATTGATGTTAAAGGTGGCGATTTTCATTCGGCGGTGTCCATCTGTCGATGGCGTGTTTTTGACGATCCTACGCGCGATGCACGATGCGTGCCGCGCGTCTCGTCACACCGCTGCGCCTACGACTGAACGCCCCAACGCCGGACCGTTACGCGCTCGACGGTATCGAACACGAGATGCTCGACGGCGAGCCCGATTACGATGACCGCCGCAAGCCCCGCGAACACGCGGTCGGTGTAAAGCTCGTTGCGATTCTGAAAGATGTACCAGCCGAGACCGCCCTTGCCCGAGCTTGCACCGAACACGAGTTCCGCCGCGATCAGCGTGCGCCACGCGAAAGCCCAGCCAACGCGCAAGCCGGCAAGAATCGAAGGCAAGGCGGCGGGCACCAGAATTAGCACCACATGGCGCAAGCCGGTGAGCCCGTAATTACGCCCTGTCATGCGCAAGGTCGATGGCACCGCCTGAAAACCCGCATACGTATTGAGCGCAAGCGGCCACAACACCGAATGAACGAGCACGAAGAGCAGGCTGCCCGTGCCCAGCCCGAACCACAGCAACGCAAGTGGCAACAGCGCGATGGATGGCAAGGGATTGAACATCGCGGTGAGCATCGAAAGGATGTCGCGACCGATGCGCGTCGAAACCGCAAGCGATGTCAACAGGAACGCGAGCGCCGCGCCCAGAAAATAGCCGCGCAACAGCACCGACATGGATATCGCGACCTTCTCGATCAGTTCGCCGGACAGCACGCCCTGCACGAACGCTGCGCACGTCGCGCTGAAGGTCGGCAACAGCAGATCGTTATCGACGAAGCGCGCCGCCAGTTCCCATATGCCGATCAGCACGAATGCAATCAGCGTCTTGCGCAGCCATGCGCGATCGGTCAGGCGCTTTGCAAGCGGCAAAGGTGCTTCATGCCGGACCTGATCCGGTGTCGACGGAACCGCTTCGAACTCGGGCCGCACGGGCGGCTCCATGAATTGCGGCGTGCTCATCGGGCGGCCTCCTCTTCGAACAGCAGGCGATGAATGCGCGCGACACTCTGCTGAAACTCGCCGCGCCCCACGCTTTCCTGCGAATACTGATGACTGTTCAATTCGGCGCGCACACGGCCCGGATGCGGCGTCAAAAGCAAAATGCGATTGCCGACGATGAGCGCCTCTTCGATCGAATGCGTGACGAACAAGAGCGTGAACCGTTCATCGCTCCAGAGGCGCAGCAGTTCCTCCTGCATGCGGCGGCGCGTGAGCGCATCGAGCGCGGCGAAAGGTTCGTCCATCAACAGCACGCGCGGCTGCATGGCGAGCGCACGCGCGATGGCGACGCGCTGTTTCATGCCGCCCGACAGTGTATGCGGATAAGCGTCTGCAAATCGCGAGAGACCAACTTTGTCGAGGAAATGAAGCGCGCGCTCGCGTGCTTCCGCGCGGCTTAGTCTGCGCGCCACGCGCAGTGGAAACACGACGTTCTGCAATACCGTCTTCCACGGCGGCAGCTGATCGAATTCCTGAAAAACGACGATGCGATCCGCGCCCGGTCCCGTCACGCGTTCGCCATCGATCTCGATGCTTCCCGCCACCGGCTCGATGAAGCCCGCAACCGCCTTGAGCAACGTCGACTTGCCGCAACCCGATGGGCCAAGCAATACGAAGCGGTCCGCACCATACACGTCGAAGCTCACGTCATGGGTCGCGCGAACGAGACGTTCTGGCGTGCGGTATTCGAGCGTGACGTTACGCGCGGATAGCAGTTTTCCGCTCGTGGCAGCGGCGCGGCCGCCTTCGACCGGATAAAGCAAGTGGGGATTTGCAGCCATGTCAGCAACGCATCAAAGCAAACCATCAAGATACCGGCGCGTGCTTCGTGCGCTAAACAATCATTGAGCATATCCAATGCATGAGCATGGATAAGCGCATAAGTGCTTTAGCTGCCGTCCTTCGTCGCGGGGTCGCTGAAGAAGTAGTCCTGCCATGACTTCGGCTCGTTCCTGATCACGCCCACGCGATGCATGAATTGTGCAAGCGCGAACGTGTTCTCAGGCGCGACCTTGAATTGCACCGCCGGATCCTTGATGACCTTCACGAGCAGATTGCGGTCGATCTTCGCCTGATTCACGCGCAGGTAGATATCGGCGGCATCTTCCGGATGCTGCGTGACGAAGCGCGCGGCATCGGCGAGGCCATCGACGAAAGCGCGATACGTCTTGGGATTCGCGTTCCTGAACTTTTCGGTGGCATAAAGCACGGTGGCGGAGCTGGGGCCGCCGAGTACATCATATGAATTCAAAACGATATGCACCTTCGGATTACCCGCCAGCTCTTGCTGCTGAAACGGCGGATTGCCGAAGTGCGCGTTGATCTCCGTGCCGCCCGCGATGATCGCCGCTGCCGCATCGGGATGCGGCACCGCCTGAGTGAGTTTGTCGAGCCGGTCGTATTGCTTGTCGCCCCATTGCTTCGCCGCTGCGTATTGCAGAACGCGCGATTGCACCGATACCCCGACCGCCGGCACCGCGATGCGGTCCTTCTCGCTGAAATCGGCGATGGTCTTCACGCGCGGGTCGTTCGACACGAGGTAATACGGCAGATTACCGAGCGATGCGACGCCCTTCACATTCTGGCGGCCGTGCGTGCGGTCCCAGATGGTCAGCAAAGGCCCCACGCCTGCTGCGGCAATGTCGATGGAACCGGAAAGCAGCGCATCGTTGATGCTCGCGCCGCCCGAGAGTTTCGCCCAGTCGACCTTGATATCAATGCCCTGCTTCCTGCCTTCCTGTTCGATGAACTTCTGATCGCGCGCCACGTTGAGCAGCAGATAGACCACGCCATATTGTTCGGCTATGCGCAGCGTGCCTTCGGCGTGGACAGCCGGCACGCCTGTGCCGATCGATAGCGCCAGCGCGGCGGCGAGCGCGCGCCATGCGCCCTTCCCTTGTCGAGAATGCATCGGAAACCCCGTGTTTTATGGACTATTCGTGTGCTGTCAGAACGGCGTGTCGCCTTCGATCGTCGTGCGATACAGCTTGCGGCGCTGATCGTCCGGCGTACCGGCGGCGAGATGCATGACCGAGCGGTTGTCCCAGAACACCATGTCATGCTCGCGCCACGCATGGCGATAGACGAACGCAGGCTGCACACTATGCGCGAAGATTGCATCGAGCAACGCGCGGCTCTCGTCCTCCGGCATCCCGATGATGCGCGTCGTGAAATGCTCGCTGACGAAAAGCGCTTTGCGGCCGGTTTCCGGATGCGTGCGCACCATCGGTTGCACGACGGGCTTCACTTCCGCGATCTGTTCCGCAGTGAGATTGGGTCGCCACGGACTGCGCTTTTGCAGCTCCGCATATTTGGCGAGATAAGTGTGCTCCGCCGTGCGCCCCTCCACTGCTTGTCTGAGATGCGCCGGCAGCGTGTCCCATGCAAGATGCTGATTGGCGAAAAGCGTATCGCCGCCAGTGGCTGGCAACTCTTGCGCATGCAGCATCGAGCCGAGGCTCGGCTTCTCCTTGTATGAGAGATCCGAGTGCCAGAAATGGCCGGCGTCGCCGAGGCCGATCGGCTTGCCGTTCTCGACGATGTTCGACACGATCAGCACTTCAGGATGCCCGCTCAGTGCGAACTGATGCAGCACGTGTCGCTGCAAGGGGCCGAAGCGCTTGCTGAACGCAACTTGTTGCTCGGGTGTGATGCGCTGATCGCGAAACACGAGCACGTGATGGTCGAGATGCGCATGATGGATGCGCGCAAAATCGGCCTGCGCGAGCGGCCTGGACAGATCGAGACCGATCACCTCGGCGCCTAGCGGGCCGTCGAACGGACGAATCGTGATGCGTTGCTCGACGGCTTCTTCGGAAGCGTCGTGGGTCGAAGAGAGAATCGTCACGGTTGCTTTTTAAACGGCGAATAGACGAACAATCTACGCCGCACGCGACGCATGAGCAAACAACGATACGCGATTTCGTTATTCGCCCATACGCTAAGGACTCACTGAATCATCGAGCGCATCGAAGGGCAATTCGACCTGCACCGGCGCGACGAACGCGTCCGCTTCTCCCGGCACGCTCAACGCACTGACGCGCAAGCCGAGCAGGCGCAGCCGCCTATCGAGCGGAATACGCTTTAAACACTCCGTCGCGGCGCGGCGAATCTCGGTGGCGTCGGCGGTTGCGACGGGAATCGTCAGATCGCGCGTGACGGTGCGAAAGTCGTCGAAGCGCAGCTTGATGCCGACCGTTCGGCCGACATAGCCCTTGCGTTGAAGATCGTCCGCGACGCGCTTGCATAAGTCAGTGAATTTGGCCGATAAGGTCGTGCGATCGTGCTTCGGATGGAGATCGCGCTCGAAGGTAGTTTCGCGGCTCATCGACTTCGGCGTGGAACTGACGACCACGTCACGATCGTCCTGTCCCTGCGCAATGCGCGCAAGCCACGCCGCATACGTGGGGCCGAAATGCGTTTGCAGAAAACCGAGGTCGGCGGCCGCGATATCGCCTACCGTCACGAGGCCAAGCGCCGCGAGCTTTTCGTTCGCCTTCGGACCGATGCCGTTCACCTTGCGCGCAGCCAGCGGCCAGATGCGTGTGGGCAGATCGTCCATTGTCAGAATGGTGAGACCGTCGGGCTTGTCCAGCTCGGAGCCGATCTTTGCCAGCAGCTTGTTCGGCGCAATGCAGATGGAGCACGTCAGGCCGGTCGCTTCGTACACGGCGTTCTTCATGCGCTTGCCGATCTCGGCGGACTCTCCCGGCAGATCGCTGACGTCGATATAAATCTCGTCGATGCCGCGATTCTCTATTTGCGGCGTGAAGCTCGCAATTGCCGCTTTGAAAAGGCGCGAATAGTGACGGTATGACTCGAAGTCAGTCGGCAGCAAAATGGCGTCGGGCGCAAGCTGCGCCGCTTTCATCATGCCCATTGCAGAAAAAACGCCGAATTTGCGTGCTTCGTATGTGGAGGTCGTCACCACGCCCCGGCCCGCGTAATCGCGCAGGCGCGCGAAGCGGCGTGTGCCATCGGGAAGCGTCTCCGGCATCGCGTTGCGCCCTCCGCCCACGACGACCGGCTGCCCGCGCAGTTCCGGATAGCGCAGCAGTTCGACCGACGCAAAGAACGCGTCCATGTCGAGATGCGCAATACGTTTAACGGGGCTAGGCGTGGCGAGTGTCGAGGGTGACGCGTTCATCGACGGATGAAAGACTCAAAGGCGGCAAGGCCGGATAGAAAATGGCCTACTGTACATTCATACAGTGATTTTCGCCAGTGCCCCGCCCGATGCTTACTCCGGCGTGCGTTTTTCCGCGAGCGCACGGCGGCAGTCGTCGAATACCTGTTTGACGACGTCGGATTGATAGTTGAGGTCTTCGCTATCGAGAATTTCTTCGACGGCGTCGCGCGCCCAATCGGCTTCGAGCATCGCGCAATGACGCGTCGCAAGATCGCGGGCGATGGCGGCCAGTTTCGCGATGGTCAGCCAGTCCGCGAACCGCTGATGCCGGTCGAGCCATTTATGCGCCGCTTGCACATGGAACGACGCCGCCGGCCAGTCGCCATTCAGATAGAACGCGCCCAGGCTGCCGCATGTGAGCCAGCACAGCAATTCGACGCGATCGCGGGCACTGAGAGTACGAGGGACATCGTTCATGGCGGCAGTTCACGAAAGACGTTTCGACGAGAAGCGCTAAGCACGCGCTTACGTTCGGTATTGAAACACGATAGCACGTGATGGTGCGGCGCGGCACTGCTCGCATTGGTCGAGATCGTGCGGTGACGAACGCTTTCGTCTGCCTCATTAACCGCTAATTCACGAAGCCTAAGCTGCTTTGCATCGACGGCTGCTACCAGGGCCCGGCAAGCGAGACCGTCGATTCCTCAGTGAATTGTTGATGACGGAGCCCATCATGTTCGAACGCCTTTCTCAATCCCTCGTCGAATTCATCTCCTCGCGGCGCGACGCCGGGACCGATGCCTACTTCGCTTCTTCGACCGATCTCGCGGACCTCGAGCGCCGCATGCGCCACGTTGAACAGGAAGCGCCCAGCTATACGCTGCCTTTTTGCGGTTCAGTGAGATCGCATGACAATGCAAGCCGCCTTTAACGGCTTATCGCCTTCAGCGCGCGTCTATTTCGCATCGTCGCGGCCGGGCTGGCCAAGCATCACGGTCCAGCCAAGACCGCGCACATTGCGAATCACGCTTGCACCGAACTTCTTGCGCACCGAATGAATGAGCACGTCGACCGCGTTGCTCTCGACTTCCTTGCCCCAGCCGTAGAGACGGTCTTCCAGTTGATCGCGCGAGAATATCGTGCCGGGGCGTTCCATCAATGCGTGCATCAAAGCGAATTCGCGCGCCGATAACACGCCTGAAGTCTCGCCGCATGTCAGCGTGCGTTGATCGAGATTGAGATTGATGGACTCGTCGCCCAGACGCGAGACCGCATAGCCCGCTTTCCTGCGCAGTACCGCGCGAATCCGCGCCAACAACTCGGGCATGTCGAAGGGCTTCAGAAGATAATCGTCTGCGCCGAGATCGAGACCTTGCACGCGCGTGTCGAGGTCGTCGCGTGCGGTGAGGATCAGCACGGGCGTCGCGTTGCCCGCCGTGCGCGCCTGTCGCAACAGTTCGATGCCTGTCATGCCCGGCAAGCCGAGATCGAGCAGCACCACGGTGTATTCGGCGGCGTCCATCGCCTTGCGGCCCGCGTTGCCGTCACGCACCCAGTCGACGGCGTAATCCGCGTCCTTCAGTGCGCGCATCAGACTCGTGCCGATCTGCACGTCGTCTTCGATCAGAAGAATTCGCATATTGCACCTTGCTCATCGCAATGGGCAGACGTCAAAGCGCGAGGCGCTGCAAAAGCACGACCGGTCTTGAGCGGTTCATCGCGCCGCGTGGCGAATGAATTGTAGTCGGCGCTCACGCGGTTGCAGCATTGCTTCGCGCGGGCGCATCGTCCGTGCTTTCATCGACGGGTAAGCCGAGTGCCGCGACGATGCCGGAACGCCCGTCGTCGCGATTGCGCAAACTCACTTCGCCGCCATAACGCACCGCGATGGCCTTGACTATCGATAAGCCGAGCCCGCTGCCTTCCACCTCTGCGTTTGCGCGGAAAAAGCGCTCGAATACACGCGGCAGCAATGCCTCGTCGATGCCCGGACCGGTGTCGATGACTTCGATCCACACCATGTGCTTATCGCGACGCATACGGACATCGACGATTCCGCCATCGGGCGTATAACGCACCGCATTGGACAGAAGATTCATCACCGCGATGCAGATGTCCGCTTCCACCGCGCGCACGTGCGCGCTGATCACGTCTTCCGCGCCGACATCGAGGCCGCGCTGAAACGCAATCGGCAGCACATCGGCAATGGCGTCCTTCATGACGACGGACATATCCACGCGCGCCAGCACGTTGCCGCTCAACGGCGCGTCCGCGCGCGCCAGCCTCAACAACTGCGTGATGAGACTGCCGCTGCGTGCGATACCGCGCCTGAGTTCGTGAAATCGCTCCTGATTGCCGGGCGCAATATGCGGCGCGAGGTTATCGGCCTGAAGCTGAAGCGCAGTAAGCGGCGTGCGCAATTCGTGCGCTGCGTCGGCAATGAATTTGCGCTCGCTTTCTATGGACCTGGCGAGCCGTTCGATCATTGTATTGATGGAACGAATGAATGGCGCGAGTTCCGCAGACACGCCGACACTCGGCAGCGGCCCGAGATGCCCCGCGTCGATGGCCTGCACTTCGTTGCCCAGCCGGTTGAGCGTGCGCAGCGAGCGCTGCACGACGAGCACCACGGCAATCCACATGAGCGGCAACAGCACGGCAATGGGCCACAGCGTTCGTGTGGCGTTCTCTTCCGCCAGCGCCCGGCGTACGGAAGAACGTTGCGCCACCTGAATCGTCATCGTCGGTTCTTCTCGCGTGAAGATGCGCCACTCTTCACCGTTGAACGTGGCGTTCGAGAAGCCCGGCGGCGCATCGGGCGAGAAGCGCTGCGATGGATCGGTCGTGCGAAACGGCGCTTCGTAGCCAGGTTTCCACAGCACGACGACGATATCGCGATCATCCTGCGAGCCGCGCGCCGGATTCTTCGGAATGCTTTCAGCGAAGCCGTCTCGCATGCGCGCCGCTACCTGTTCGAGACGTAAATCGAGCAGCGCATTGATGCCGGCCTTGCTCAGGTGATACGAACTCACCCCCTGCACGATGCCGACTGCGCTCACCAGCAAGCCGAGCGCAACGACCAACTGGTTCCTCAGCGATTTGATCATGTCATTCCGCAGCGTCGAAAGAGTCGGGGCAAGCCGCGCGACCGAACGGCGGCACTTGCATCGATCAATACACTAACGCAGCGTTCGGCCCATCGAATGCCATGACGTTCGACGCATGGCGCCGATGGGCCTGACTATCTTCATCGCTTTCGAGCCGATGCCTCCGGCACGCAGGCGCTTAGTCCTGCGCCTGAACCAGAGGACTATCCTGCTTGTCTTTCGTCACCGCCGCATCGTTGCTGCGTTGCGTCGCGGCTTCATCGGCGGCAATGGTTTGCGCGTTCATGCCTTGTTGCGACGCGGGCGCGCCGGTTGAAGGCGTGTAATGCGGTGCTGGGCCATAGCCGCTTGCAAGCGCATAAGACGCGGCAAGCGAAGCTGCAACAAAGATAACGCCACTGAGTTTGCTCATCATGATCGTGCTCCTGAGGGTTTCATGTATCCACTTCATCGGCCTCATTGCACGGGTTCAGCAAGCGACCTTCCGAAATGTGCACGCAGTCTACGTGCGTGCCTTCACGTTGAAATCCCCCCAGAAGCGCGGATAAGAATGGGCGGGTGATCGTTCCTGTATGAAGTCCTTCGTCTTCAGACGTTGTCCTCGACGCCTATCGATACCGCGCCCGCGTTGATCGTCAAACGCGTGCGCTTGGCGAGCGCATTCTGCGGTGCAGTGCCATCCGCATTCAAGCTCTTCACCTTGTTGAAGATCGCGATGAACTGGCCCGCCGTCACCGTTGCAGATGCATAGCCCAGGCCGTCGTGATCCGCATAGAGCATGTCGGGGTTGTTCTGCTGGATGAAGGTATCGAGCACGCCGGAAGAACTGATCAGCGACGCGAGCGGCATGCCCGCCGAATATGTCGCCACGTCTCTGAAGAAGGGCCGGCTGCTGATGCCGGCGGCCATCAGATCGACCATGACCGGCGTGCCTGTCGAGGGATCGGGATTGTCTCGCACGATGCCGGCCTGAAACGCATGCAGGTCGCCCGTGATCGCGACGAGGTTCGCGATGCCCTGTGTCTTCACGAACGACATCAGTTCCGCCTTGTGCGACGGGTAACCGTCCCATGCATCGCAGTCGAGCACGAAAACCGTGTTGGCGGGCGCGGGCGCAATCGACCGCAAGTCGAGCCACAAACGGTTCATCATCACCTCGTTGCCCCAGACCTTCCACGTCGCGGTGGACGCCTTCAGCGTGTCCTTCCACCACTGCGTCTGCGTAGGGCCGAGTATCGACGGCGCGCGGCCGAGACGCTGCGTATCGAGCGCCTCGAATTGCGCGAGCACTTGTTGAGGCACGAAGTAACGCGAGCCGACGATGTCGTTGCCGTTCACCGCATCATGGCCGAGCCCTTGTGCAATCGCCGCCTCGCTGACGACGTGATCGTCGCGATAGAGCCGCTCGTCGGTCATCATGAGATGCAGCAAAGCGCCGAAGCGGAAGTCGCGATAGATGCGGATGTTGTCGTAGTTCGCGTTATTCAGGTCGAACGATACGTCGCCCCAATCCACCGGCAGATATTCGGCCCACGCCTGATTCGCGTTGCGGCGGCGCGTGGTCTGCCGCTCGTTCGCGTTCGTATAGGTTTGATGATCCTGCCAGCAGTCGTCGGAGAACTCGTGGTCGTCCCAGATCGCGATCATCGGAAAGCGCGCGTGCACTGTCTGCAAGCGCGCATCGCCGCGATACGTGCGATAAAGCGTCCGGTAATCGGCGAGTGAATTCGCGTAGAAACCGCCATCCGCATGCGGCACGCCGTCGGGCAAGGTGATCAGCGGATGCGCGGGCTCGGCGGCGTCTCTCGGCGAGCCCACCGTTTCGTAGATGTAGTCGCCCAGATGCACGACGAAGTCGAGATCGGTTTCCGCCGCCATCAACGTCATGGCTTGCCAGTGATTCGCGCTCCAGTTCTGGCACGTGAACCACGCGAAGCGCAATCGTTCGATGGATTGGTTAGCGGCAGGCGCGGTGCGTGTGGTGCCCGTCGCGCTGATATCGCCGCCCGCGACGAAACGATAATAGTAAGTCGTCCTTGCCGTCAGTCCGGTCACTTTCGCGCGAACGGTATAGTCGTAATCGGGCACCGCGCTCAACGCCACGCTCGCCGCGAGTTGCGAGAAATCGGCAAGCGGCGACACTTGCAAAGTCACCGGTACAGGCTGCACCGCGCCGCCTGCGTTAGCGACGCAGCGCGTCCAGAACACGACGGACGTATCGCGCGGATCGCCGCTCGCGACGCCTTGCGGGAACGCATAGGCGCCCGTGGGCGGCGGCGGTGGCGTGCCGCCATTTCCGCTTCCTTCGTCGTCGCTGGAATGATGACAGGCGACGAGCGTCCCCGACGCCGCCGCAACCGTATAGAACGCGGATAAAGACAAGAAGCGGCGGCGGTCCATAAAGCCTCCATTGGAACGGCATCTGTTCTGAGGCTATAAACCGGACCTGTCGCTGTCAAGGAACGTGAGCGTCGTTGGGCCAGAAACAGCACATGCGTTTGCTTATCTGGCTAGCGCGATTGCACAGCCCTTAATGGAAACACGAGCCTCGCGGAAGCAATGCCCAGAGCGCCGCCAAGCAGCGTTTCCCAGGCGCGCGCCGCGAGCAGCGGTACCGAGTGCACACCGCTTGCAACAAGCGTCACGATGAGCGCAAACGCAAATGCGCCGCACGCGATGTCATAGCGATCCGGCAAGGCCATCGCATAGACGATCATCGCAAGCGCGGCCATCGTCCAGACGACGAGCGGCGCGTGCTCGGCCAGCGGCAGGCAAACAAGGCCAACGGGCACGCCGACCAGCGTGCCATAGATGCGCCGCCGCACGCGCTCCGCCGTGCCCACTGCCGATGTCGCGACGACATACACGCAAGCGGTAATCGCCCATGCGGACTCGATGAGCCCGACCGCCGCGTTGAGCAGGACCACGACGAGCGCGCCGCATGCAGCTTGCAAGCCCATCGCCAATGCAGGCGATATGTTGCGACTGCCGTAGGCGGTTTCGGAAGCGAGCGCCGGCAATACAACCGGCCGCTCCGCTGGCCCGCTGAGAACACGCGGCACGATAGCGGCGATCATCGCGATAAGCGATGCGAGCGCGATCGCCCATGCATCCGTGAGCGTGAGGTTCATTGCATAGGCCGCAAGCTGACCGATATAGACTTGCGAGCCGACGCCCGCGCCGGTCACGCCGAAGCGCTTCAGATAGCCCACGCAGAACGCGCCGGCCACGAGAATCAACTCGGCACCGCCGCGCCCGAACTCGCGAAACATCGGTCCAAACAGCGCGAGCGTCAATGCGCCGAATGCGGCGGCGGCACAGAGTATCGCCAGATCGCGGCTCGATTGCGCACGCGTCGTGCGCGCTTCGGACACGCTCGCCCACAGTGCAAAAGTCGCTGCGAGCGTGCCGACGGACACACTCGCCGGGGCCTCGCGCGTCACGTCGTGCAAAGCGCCGATCGCCGCCGCGAGACCGTAGGCCGTCACGAGCCGCAAGCCTTTGATGCGGCGATGCGCACCGGGGTCGATACGATCGAGCCACGCAACCATCGCGGTGATAGAGCGCGCGCGTGCCGGTTGTCCGTCGTCCATCGCGTTTCACCTCGAATGCGAACTGGCCTGCAACGGATTCTAGGCGGTCTTTCTTCGCGTCGTGCGCTTGCCTGCGGTCGATTGCGAAGCGCCGTCCTCATGCGCGGCGGCTTTCACGATGCAGTCGGCAAGGAGCGTCGCCGCGTCGCGAGGAACGCGTCGCGCACGCTCGACGAGACCGATCTCGCGATAGAAGGTATCGTCGCCGAGATCCAGCGCAACCGCGCCGCGGGGCCAGGCACCGATGCCGGCCGACTTCGGCACTAACGCGACGCCCGTCCCACGCGCGACGAGTTGCGCGATGCCCTGCAATTCATCCACCTCGATCGCATCGTGCACGGCGATGCGTTTCCTGCGCAGGAAAACGTCCACTTGCCGCCCGCCGAACGAACGGCGATCGTAGCGAATGAACGGCTGCGTTTCGATCAATTCGCGCCAATTCACTCGCTTCGATGACGCAGGCGCGAGCAAGACGAACGGCTCCGCGACGAGCGTGCGCCATTGCAACTCGGAAGGCATCGAGAAAGGCGGACGGATGATGACGGCCATGTCCGTTTCGCCTGCATCGACTTGAGCGAGCAGGCTGAGCGATACCCCCGGGACGATGCGAATGCGCCACGCGGGCAACGTGCGCCGAAACATGGCGATGGCATCGGGTAAAAGCACCGCATGTGCCGATGCAATTGCGCCAACGTTGAGCGTCCCGCCGCGCTCATCGCTTCCTTCGGGTTCCGCAAGCCGCGCATAAAGTGCGATGAGTTCATCGGCGAGCTCGAGCGTGCGGCGGCCCGCGTCATTGAGCGTGGCGGACCGGCCGGTGCGATCGAATAGCGAAAAGCCGAGATGCGCTTCAAGCCGCTGCATTTGCGCGCTGACCGCCGATTGCGTGAGTCCGATCTGCGCGCCCGCCGCTGCAAACGTCCCGTGGCGCGCCACCGCGATGAAAGTCGTGAGTTCGCGCAGCATGTCGATTAATCAATTTCCGTTGAGCTGACTCCCGGAATATATCGTTATTCAGCAGGAATTTTTATCAATAAAATCGGAGCCCTGCTGCTCTCACTTTCAGGAAAGGACCGTCACATGAGCACCCCGCACGACGCCATGCCGCCGTTTCATCTCGCGTTTCCCGTCCATAGCCTCGCTGCCGCCCGCGAGTTTTATGGCGATCTGCTCGGCTGCCCTGAAGGGCGCAGTTCGAACGAATGGGTCGATTTCAATTTCTATGGTCATCAGATCGTCGCGCACCTTGCGCCGGAGGAAGCGGGACATCGCACGACGAGCGCCGTCGATGGCGACGCCGTTCCGGTGCGCCACTTCGGCGTCGTGCTGTCGATTCCTCAGTGGGAAGCGCTTGCCGAAAAGCTGAAGGCTGCAGGGACGCGCTTCATCATCGAGCCGCATGTTCGCTTCAAGGGCGAAGTCGGCGAACAGGCCACGATGTTCTTTCTCGATCCGTCGGGCAATGCCGTCGAGGTCAAGGCGTTTGCCGACATGGCGTCGCTCTTTGCAAAATGAAGGCTTGCCGCGTTGCATGAACGCGCTGAAACAGAAACGGGACGCTCGCGAGCGTCCCGTTTTTACATCGGCCGAGCTAAAGCTTACTGACCCGAGCCGCTTGCGCTGACCGGTGCGCCGGGGCCGCTCGGCGTTGCGGTGCCGCCGGGCGCGGTCGACGGACCCGTCTTCATCGACGACGAATGGCTGCCGTGCGACTTCTTCATGTGCGTCGACTTGTGCGAGGTGCCGGAACCTTGCGTCGTGGTTTGCGCATTGTCGCCGGCTTGCAGGCCCGTAGCGGAACTCGGCGGATTGTCCTGTGCAAATGCCGATGCACAGACGAGAGCGAATGCGCCGGCAGCGCACGAGAGAGCGATACGTTTCATGTCCAAAGACTCCTGTTAGCAGTTGCGAATGCGATCCGTGCATTGTTCTATGCTGAGCGCCGCGGCGTGACGCACGGCGGCTCGTCGCCTTCGGTCAGGAGCACGCGACGTGCCACAGTCTGACGAATCGGTGACGAGAAAAACAAAAAGCCTCGCGCAGCAGAGCCACGCGAGGCTACGTCACATCATTGGCAATAACGAACGCTCAGTGTCCGACCGGCCCCGTGGCCTTGAGATCGCCCGACGTCCTGGACTGCGGATGCGCCGCCTGCTTGATCAGCAACGCGACAGCCGAAATGACGCCCGCCACCGCGATCACCGCGAAAATTCCGCCGAACGTGAAGTGCAAACGCGTCAGCTCGGCGACGAGGAACGATCCAGCGATGCCACCGAAGCGGCCGATGCCCAGCATCCACGCGACGCCCGTGCCGCGGCCTTGCGTCGGGTAGAACGCCGCGGCCAACGCGGGCATCGACGATTGCGCCGTGTTCATCAACACGCCCGCGAGGAACACGACCAGCACCAGCAGTCCGACGTTGCCCGCCGCCTGTCCGATGCAATACACGCTCACCGCCGTCAATGCATAGCACGCTGCGATGATGCGGTTCGCATTGAACTTGTCCATCAGCACGCCGAGCAGCACGGCGCCCACGCCGCCCAGCGGGAACAATGCGGAGATCAGCGTCGCGCGTTGCGGGCTGAGGCCGGATTCCTTGAGCAGGATCGGCATCCAGTTGATGGATGCATAGAAGATCACGAGGCCCATGAAATAGGCGAGCCACAGCATGATCGAGCCGACGATATAGGAACGCGACAGCACCACGCTCACGCCGCTCTGCCCTTGCACCGTGGGCGCGGTTTCGGTCATGAAGAACGAGCCGGCGTTGCGGGCGTCCTGCGAGATGCGCGCAAGCGTCGCGCGAATCTTGTCGACGGGCTTCGCCTTCGCCACCATGTATCGCACCGATTCAGGCAGCGCGATGAGCAGCAGCACCGACAACAGAAGCGGTGCAACGCCGCCGAGGAACAGCACGCTGCGCCAGCCGAAATGCGGGATCATCCAGGCCGCGAGAAAGCCGCCGAACGCCGCGCCCAGCGGAAAGCCGCAGAACATCAGATTGATGAGTGTCGCGCGGCGGCTGTCGGGGCAGAACTCGCTCATCATCGTGACGGCGTTGGGCATCGCCGCACCGAGGCCCAGGCCCGTGACGAAGCGCAGCGTCGTCAGTTGCGTAATGTCCGCCGAATAGGCTGATGCAAAGCACGCGACGCCGAAGAGAATGACCGATGAAAGCAGCATCGACCGGCGGCCAAGCCGGTCCGACAGCGGCCCGGACAACAGCGCGCCCGCCGCGAGGCCGAACAGCGCCGCGCTCAGCACGGGTGCCAGCGCGGGCCGGCTGATATGCCATTCCGTCACGAGCGACGGTGCGATGAAGCCGATCGCGGCGGTGTCGAAGCCATCCAGCAGGACGATGACGAAGCACATCCCGAAGATGAGCCACTGAAACGGCGAGAACGGATGCTCGTTGATGAACGTCTGAACGTTCACGCTAGGACTTCTGCTCACTTCAATCCCTTTACGTAAGAGGCAATAGATGTTCGCCAAATGTTCGTTACGCGAACAGCGATTCACATAGCGAACTATGCGATGCGCGTGAGAGTACGCAACAACGGATGCGTTCGCAACGCGGGGATACCCGGAAATCGCGCTAATCGTCAGCAGACGCGCAGGCCCGCGCGATAGGTTTCCCTCGGCACGACGAGCCGCTGCGCCCGCGCGACCCGCACGAAGTCCGCCCGCAGGCCCACGGCAAGCGCGCCGCGATCGTGAAGCCCCGCTGCATGCGCCGGCGCCCACGAAACAGCCGACACCGCACGCGGCAAGCTCCAGCCTGCGCCATCGACGAGATCGAACACCGCGATGAGCAGGCTCGACGGCACGTAGTCGGACGAAAGGATATCTAGCAGCTCTTCGCGTGCGAGTTCCATCGCCGATACGTTGCCCGAGTGCGATCCCCCACGCACGATGTTCGGCGCGCCCATGATCGTCGCGATGCGGTGCGCGTGGGCGGCGCGCGCTGCGTCCAGTGTCGTCGGAAATTCGGCAAGCGCGATGCCGTCACGCGCGGCTTCTTCGACGTGTTCGACGAGCGTGTCGTCATGGCTTGCTAGCGGTATGTTCTGGACTTTGCAACGCTCGACGATTGCCTTGCGATGCTCCGCCGCATAACGCGCCTGTTGCTCAGACCATTGCTCGAGCGTGGCTTGCGCGTGCGCGTCGCTCCACTTGCCATGACGTTCCTGAAACACGCGCCACTTCCCGTGGTCTTGCCATTGGCGCTGTCCCGGCGTGTGATCCATCACCGAGGCGAGCCCGAACAGCGGATGCGCGCTGAGCGAATCGAAGACCTCGACGACATCCGATGTGCCCACTTCGCAGCGAAGGTGCAGAAGGTGATCCGCACGCAACAGCCCGCTCTCGGCGAGCTTGCCGATGGCATGGGCGCACTCGACCTGCACCGCGCGGCCGCGCAGGGCGTCATCGGGACGCGAGCCCACGCCGAGCGCGTCGAATACGGTCGTGATGCCCGCCGACGCCACTTGCGCGTCGTGCACGATGATCGCCGCTTCGTGGTTCCATAGCACGCCCGGGCGCGGCGCGAGATGCTTCTCGATGTTGTCCGTATGCAGTTCGACCAGCCCCGGCAGCAGATAGTCGCCGTTCCAGTCGATGGCGTCGCGCGCCGCCGTGCTGCCCGCCGCGATGTCGGCGATACGTCCGTTTTCGATACGCATGACGCCGGTGAAGGTTTCATCGCGCGTGACGATTTGCGCGTTCCTGATGAGCATGTCCGTAGTGTTCCGTTGCGCTTGCATTGTTGTTCGGGCTGAGTGAATGGCGGTCGCCAGAGCATTACAATCGGTCCGTGATATTCAGGCGATGCGAATGACAGCCCCATCTGAATCGAATGATAAAGCGGCGGACGCGCTTGCTGCGGATAGCAGTCCGCGCGTGGCGCTTTACTATGCGCCGCCCGCCTCGTCCGCGTGGTGGCAGGAAGGCTGCGAATGGCTGGGCCGCGATGCGGAAAGCGGCCGCGAAACGCACGCGGCCATGCACGCGTGGACTCAGTCGCCGCGTCGCTACGGCTGGCACGCGACCATCGTTGCGCCGTTCCGATGCGCAGCGGGCGTCACGCTGGCGGACGTGCAGGCGGCGGCTCGCGCGTGGGCGAACGGAATCGTCCGCTTCGATATGCCGGTGCGCATCGCGCAGATGAATAACTTCGTTGCGCTGCGCGCCGCGCACGACGATGACGACGCCCGCATGCGAACCATTGCGGCAAGCGCGCTGCGGGCCATCGCACCGTTGCAAGCGAAGCCTTCGATCGAAAGCATCGAGCGGCGCATTCACGCCGGCATGAGTGCACGTCAGATTACGCTGCTGCGTGAATGGGGCTATCCCTATGTGCTCGATGAGTACCGCTTCCACATGACGCTGTCCGATTCACTCGATGACGCGAACGCGCGCACATTGATCGCCTCGCACTGGGCGCCGCGCATCGCGCGACTCGGGCCGCTCCCCGTTCACGGCGCGGCGCTGTTCATCGAGCCGGAACCGGGCGCACCGTTCACACTATGGCAGCGTCTGCCCTTCAACATCGCACAGGACGAGGCATGAGCCAGCTCGACAGCGCCAGACTGATCTACGTTATGGGCCCATCAGGCGCGGGCAAGGACGCGTTGCTGGCATTCGCACGCGAGCGCGTCGGTGCGAGCGTGATGTTCGCGCATCGCTATATCACGCGTGCATCCGGCGATGGCGAGAACCACATCGCGCTTACGCACGACGAATTCGCATCGCGCGTCGAACATGGCCTCTTCGCGATGCATTGGGAAAGCCTCGGCTTGCGCTATGGCGTCGGCATCGAGCTGGATGCGTGGCTTGCCCGCGGCGTGCCGGTCGTCGTGAACGGCTCGCGACAACATGCCCACGTGGCCCTCGCACGTTATCCCGATGCGCGCTTCGTTCATATCGATGCCGCGCCTGCCGTGCTGGCCGCACGGCTCGCACGGCGCGGACGCGAAGACGTGCGGCAGATTGAAGCGCGGCTGGCGCGCAAGCCGTCGCTGGAAGTGCCCGCTGGCGCGCGCATCGTTCGAATCGACAATTCGGGCTTGCTTGCAGATGCCGGCTCGCGCTTTCTCGGCGTCGTCGAAGAAGCGGCGCAACGTCCGCTCGTATAAGAAAGGCGTGTCCGGCACGCTGTCTCATGCGCCGATAGAATGAGCGAATGCCCAAGCCACCCATGAACTTGCCGCGGCACGAGCACCCCTTGCCGCTTCATACGCCCAGTACCGCATCGCTGGCGACAGCCGCCGCCATCGCGCTGATAGCGTGGCTCGCCATCGCAGCGCAGATGGACCTCAGCATCGCGCGTTCGCTCGGTCGCGGCCTGACCGTGATCGAAGGCCTCGCGCGCATGAGCAGCTATCTGACGAATCTGACCGTGCTGCTGACGGCGCTCTGCTTTACATGCGTCGCCACACGCGCGCAAGCGCCCATCGCGCGCTTCTTTCGTCAGCCGACTGTCGTGACTGCTGTCGTGGTGTATGTCGTGTTCGTCGGCATCGCGTACAACGCACTGCTGCGTTTCTGGTGGACGCCGTCGGGGTATCGCGCGTTCGTCAACGAGATGCTGCATACCGTCGTGCCCTTGCTTGCTGCGCTTTACTGGCTGTTATTCGTGCCGCGCTTTCATCTTTCATGGCGACGCTGTGCGCTCTGGCTCGTCTATCCGCTGTGCTATCTGTTCATCACGCTATGGCGCGGCAGTGCCTCGGCGTTCTATCCGTACTGGTTCATCAACGTCGCCGAGCTGGGCTATGAACGGGTCTTCTTCAACGCGACGCTGCTCATCGTCGCGTTCCTCGTATTGATGAGCGTGTTTCTCGTCATCAATCACCGGCGCGAGGACTTGAGCGTGCCCGATCCGGAAGTCGAATCCGACGACATGGCGGATTCGGGCGCACCGCGTTGAATCGCGCTCAGGCGTCTTTCGTATCGAACATCAGCAGATCGACGCCGGCCTGCGCGAAGTTCGCGAGATCGGCGGCAGTCGCCTGACCTTCGGGCGAGGCAAGCGCGGACTTGATAGCGTCGAGCGAATCGAACTCCAGCAGCGCGACGAGATGATACGGCGACTGGCCTTGCGGCAAGGCCAGGGGCCCGCTGCTCACCCGATAGCTTCTCAGCCCGGGCATTTTCTTCGCAAGCGGCGCGTGCGTCGATGTGTAGTGGGCGTCGAACGCCTGGTTGTCGGACGGAGTTTTGTAGAGCGCTACAAGTTGGGCCATCGTTGTCTCCTCGGGGCGGTGGTCATTGCTTTTCCAACTGCAGATAAAGGCGTTGCACGTTCTGCGGCTGTGCAATCGCATAGAGCTTGTAGCCGCTGAACTCGGGCGTCTGGATCGAATGCATGGCATCGGTCAGGCCGACGCCGTCCTTATACGCACGCTTCACCGACGCATCCAGTTGACGCAGATAGATGCCCGTGCGCATGATGTCGTCGCCGTCGAGGGGCGAGCCGAATGCGGGAACCACGGTCTTGAGATCGAGTGCGCGAAGATTTTCCAGTGCGCCAAGCCAGCCCGGAATCTGCTCGTTGCGCAACTCGGGAATGCGGCCATTGGAGACGAGACTACCTGCGAACAACACGCCCGTTTGCGTATCGAGGACCGCGAGATCACCCGGCGTGCTAGCGGGTCCGAAGTGCAGCAATTGCAGCTTGCGTCCGCCGCTGTCGATCTCCGTCGTGCCATCTATCGTGCGATCCGGAACCGTCACGCGAGAACCGGCCATCTCGTCTTCGCCCAGCGTCTTGCGCAAGTTCGCAAGACAGATCGAGCATCGCTCGCGAATCAGTTGCGCGGTGCGAACGTGCGCCAGTATGGGCACGTCGCGATCGCGAAACGCACCCGCGCCGAACACGAATTCCGGCGCCTGATGCGTGATGATGACGAGTCTGACCGGCAAGGGCGTGACTTTGCGGATAGCTTCGATCATCGCGCGGCCATAGCGATACGACGGCCCCGTGTCGATCACCGTTACGCCGCTCGTCCCCACGATGAACCCGTTATTCGCGACGATGCCACGATTCGCGGGTGCAACCGCGTCGCCCGTGCCGATGAACGCATACACGCCCGGCGCGATGGCGACCGGTGCGGGCATGCCCGCGAGCGCGGCCACCGCAGCATGCGCGAACGCGAAAAGAAGCGCAGCGATCGCGGCCCTCATTTCATGGCCGACGTTTGCGGACTCGATTGCGCATCGATTGCGACGGCGCTTTCGAACGTCTTGTTCTTCGTGTCCTCGATATGCGCCTTCAGTTCGCCATTTCCGTTGGGCAAGAAATAGAAGCGGAAATTCGGGTTCTCGCTGATCGAGAAGTTGACGTTCGCGGTCATCACCGGCTTGTCCGCATACGTAATGGCCACCTTGCGGATGAAATAGGCGGTCGCGTAGTTTCGCGTGACCTGATTCATCGCCATGCCCGTTCGGTTAGGGTGCCGAACCATCACTTGTGCAAGCTCGGGCTTGCCGCCTGCGGGTTTGCCTTCGGCTTGCAGACGCACCGCGCCCGCTGAGCGTTCGGCGGCGTCCTCGTCCTTGTCGGCGGGAGCGGAACAGCCTCCCGATGCCTTCACGAAACGCACGGCGCTATAGAGATGGCCGTCGTTGGTCTCGGCTATCACGCGCATGAACGTGTAGTCTTCGACTCGAACCCGCGTCTCGATGCTTGCGAGGCCCGACTCCGGCGTAAATTCGAAAGAACCCGCATACGGCTCCGGGTTTTCGTCGATGAAAAGATAGACCTTGCTGATGTATCGCGCCGGCGTTTGCGGGAATTGAGCGTTGATTGCGATGGGCACCACGGCGGCATCCGCTGCACGCGCGGGCGCATCGAGCTTGACGACCGCATCGCCATGCGAATCGATCGTGCGGCCCTTGAAGGCGCCTTCCTTGAAATCGAGCCAGCGCGCGACCTTGTCGGGATCGTCGTCGGGTGATGCGGCTTGCGTTACGCACGGCGCAAGCGATGCAAGCACAGCCGTGAACGCTGCAACACGCTTCCTCAACATGATGTCCTCCTGTGCCGCTACTTCTCCCATTCCAGCTCCGCATAAGCCGCTGTCACGTTGCGGCGATGATAGACGTCGTACAGCAGCCACTTATTCCGCTGATCGACGCCTACCGTGTCCACGGCTTGCTGAATAGTATCGCCCCGCTTGATGGCCGCTCGCACATCGCGCGCCAGTTCCGCGAGGTACTGCTCTTCCGCTTCGATAGACTGGGGCCAGGGGGCATCGAGCGGGCCGTGCCCCGGCACCACATGACGCGGATTCATCTGCTTAATGCGCGCTATATCGTCGAGCCAGCCAACGACACTGCCATCTACCACCGGTATGCATCCGACGAAAAGAAGATCGCCTAGCCATAGCGTTCCGCTCTTCTCATCGTATACCGTGATGTCGTTGTTCGTATGCGCTGTTTTCCATGTTTGCAGCGTCAACGTGCGGCCGCCGAGATCGAGGGAGGCGCTTCCATCCACCGTCAGCGTTGGCGGAACGATCTCGCTTCCTTCTGCCGCCGCTCCGAGTTCGCGCTTCAGCGCGCGAAGATAATTGTCGGCGCGCGCCGCCTCGGCTTGCGCGAGCTTCACGCTGCCGACGAATCGCACGTGCTCGTCCTTGAATGCCCCATTGCCGAACATATGATCCGGGTGCATGTGCGTATTGATGACGTAGCACACAGGCAAGGGCGTGACCGCGCGAATCGCCGCGCGAAGCTGCCGGCCTTCGGCGAGCGTGCCGCCCGTGTCGATCACCGCGACACAGCGCGCGCCGACGATAAATCCCACGTTAGCAATATCGCCGCCGTTAGCGGGCGTCGCGACATCGTCGTGTCCGCGATGCACATAGTTGCCCGGCGCGATCTGCTGCGTCGCGAACGCCGATGCGGCATGCGCTTTCATCAAGACGCAAAGCGCGAGAAAAACCAGCGCGCGCAGCATCGACGACACGGTCATTGAACGCTTTCCGCATCGGCAAGACGTTTCGGACGCAAGAGGCCGAACTCCGCGTACTCCTGCTCGAGAAACGGCTCGGCGTGTTCAAGCAGAAAACGTCGAAACGCGAGACACGTCGGCGACAATTGTTTAGAGCGCGCATGCACGAGCTGCCACGTTCTTTCGACCGGCGTGCCGTTCACATCCAGCACGGCGATCTCCCCGGTACGCAATTCGAGCGCGAGCGTATGCAGCGAAATTAGGCTCACGCCCATGCCTGCCATCACGGCCTGTTTGATGGTTTCGTTGCTTCCGAGCGTCACGCTGCGTGAAGGCACGAAGAGATTCTGCTTGAACACATGTTCCGATACGGCGCGCGTGCCAGATCCTGGCTCACGCAACAAGAAGGTATCGTTGGCAAGCTCCTGCAAGTCGAAGCGCCGCGCATGCCGCAAAGGATGCGACAGCGGCGCAACGATGACATGCGGATGCCATGCAAGCGGCTCGGCCGTCGTTCCGAGTTCGGGCGGCGGCCGGCCCATGATGGCGAGATCCGTCGCATTATCCTGCAGCAGCCTGAGCAAGGTCTCGCGATTGCCGACCGAGAAGCGCACATCGACCTTCGGGTATTGCCGCGAATAAAGCGCAAGCAGCTTCGGCGCAAAGTAAGTGGCCGAACTCACGATGCTGACCGCAATCGATCCGCTATCGGCCTGTCTGAGCGACATCATCGCGTCTTCGGCGTCCTTGATTTCACCGAGAATGCGGCTCGCATGATGTTGCAATCGCTCGCCCGCTTCTGTCAGTGCAAGCCGGCGCGCGACGCGTTCGAATAGCGGCAAACCCACTGCGTCTTCGAGTTGCTTGATCTGCATCGATACCGCCGGCTGCGTGAGATGCAGTTCTTCAGCGGCACGCGCAAAGCTCGGGCAGCGCGCGGTAATCACGAAGATCTGAAGCTGACGCAGCGTGAGGGAACGGATGAAGTTCATGCGCGAGAGGCGGCATCGAACCGCTTACCGGCTCGCACGCGGCGCGTTTCCCGTCTTGGCGGGCGCACCTTGGGGCGGCGGCGAGATATTCTTGAGCGCACCCTGGAATGCAATGGTCTCCTTCTGCACCGGATGCGCGAAATCGTTGCCCGCGCCCGGAACTTCGGTTCGAATGAGAAGGACGCGGCCCGGCACGTCATCGGCGATGACGAACGTATAGCGTTTGCCGACATATTGCGCGAAGCGGTCCGCGTTTGGATCGTTGAGGTAAGGCTGAATCACGATCTGCCGCGCATTGACGTTCTTGCTGTTCTTGAGACCGAGCGCCTCCGCTGAAACTGGCGTGATCGCCGGGCTTGCGGCGAGCGCCAGGCGTACGCGCTGCTGAAAATAGCGCTTCTGTCCGCCCGTCAACTGCTGCATCTCGGCGATGTCGTGTTCCAGAAAGTAGATGATGACCGGATTGCATGGCAAGCCGCCCGGCACGTCGACGTTGCCCGTGCGATCCGTCAGCCGTGCATCGTTCTTCGCATTGCCGGGGCTCGTCACGATCACGCGCATAGTATCGCTGACTTTCGCCGGCGGGCCCGAATAGTCGACCGCGTAATCCAGCTCCGTCATCGCTTCGATGCCGGTCATGTGCGGCTGCATGAAGAGCATGCGCTCGGCCGGCGCGATCTCCGGACTCGGCGCGGATGCGGGCGGCGCATCCGCGCCGAATGCGTTCGTCTCCGCGACGACAGCGAGCGCGCACGCCGCGACCAGCGCGCGAAGCCTTGCATGTGCGGCGTTCATTGCACTTGCGCCGGTTGCATCGGCTGTAGCGGCAGCAAGGGGACTTGATAGCTCGTCAGTATCTGATCGATCTTCGACTGATTGGAAGCGATCCAGCCATCGACCTTGTCGCGCCACGCCTTCTCGCCATAGCGCACGCCCATCGAGATTTCGAAATCGAAGCGGATGCCCGGCTGCGGCGGGAAGGCCACGAGCCGCACCTTGTTATCCGAGCGATTCACGAAATAGCCCGCGATAGGACCCCACACGAAAGCGGCATCGACATTGCCGCGTGTGAGATCGCGTTCGATCAGCTCGCCGGGAAAAGCTTCGGGGTCGCCGCTTTGCCCTTGATACGACACAGCCTGATCGATGAGATTATTTCGCAGCAGCCAATCCACTGCGGGACTCTTGACGAAGATCCCGAGCTTCATCTTCTTGAGCTGATCGGGCGGCAAGTTGACGAGGTCCGCCGGCGTCTTGATGCTCGCGTATTCGGGCCGGTTCGGAAGCACCATCGCGTAGGTGGAATGCAGATAGGGGCGCGTTGTCGAGGTCAGCTCATACCCTTTGGGCACGCCGATGATCAGATCGCACTTGAAGCGTTCGGTATCGGGCACCTTCTGGCGCAGCGTATTGCGCACGAAGCCCATGCGCTGCGGATAGTACGTGTATTCGAGCTTATAGCCGAAGTCACTCGCCATCTGGCTCGCGATCTTGTTCTCGTAGCCTTCGCCCTTTTCGTTGGAAAGCGGCATGTTGTTCGGATCGGCGCATACGCGCAATACGCCGTCTGCGCCATCGTTGTTCGGCAGATCCGGCGGCGGGCCTCCTGCGCCCTGTGCATATGCTGCATGCGCGGCAAGCGCCGTGAAACATGCGGTCAGGAACCGCAACGATCGGAACAATGCGCCGCTGGCAGGACGGTGATGCATGAAGCCTCCGGGAGTGAACGCGGTCATCGAACGTCGACGTGCTTACTTCGCATCTATCGCCTGCAAGTCGCCCGGATTGATCTTGCCGTCTGAACGTCCCTTCAGATACGCGTAAAGATTCTCCCAATTCTTTTGCATCATCTGGCTTGCGCTGAAGTCGGGCATACCCTTATCCACGCGCCCGCCGAATACGGTGCGATGAAACTCATTCTTGTCGAGCGTCTTCAATGCATCGACCAGCGACGGGCCGACCATGCCTTCCTGCTTTGCGCCATGACAGCGTTCGCACGCGAGCGCGCGCCATGTACGCCAGCCCTGCAGCGTATCGTTGTCGACCTTGTTGCCGTCGACGACCTTGTACGCCACCTGTTTCATCTGCCCCGAATCGGTCTGGGCAAACGAAACGGACGACGCAGCGAGCGCCATCGAAAGCAGCAAGAGTGATCGGCCTTTCATGCGTTTGTCTCCGTGAATATGATTTTTTTTTGCGCGGCGGCGCGTCTTGCCGCCGCGCGATACCACTACGTTAAGGACGCTGCATCAACCGCCGGGAATGGCGAACACGAACAGCGTGCCGCCGAGCGCCGTGTACTTGGCCAGTTCCTTGTAGCCACCGACCGCGCCCAGGCCTTCCGTCGACTTCTCGAGACCCGCCGCCATGCCGATGCCGGCCCAGCCGCCAATGCCCGAATAGACGCCGACGTATTGCTTGCCCTGATACTGATACGTGAACACGTTGCCGATGATCCCCGACGGCGTCTTGAACTTCCAGAGCTCCTTGCCGTCCTTGATGCGAACCGCCTTGATGTACCCTTCGAGCGTGCCGTAGAACACGATGCCCCCTGCCGTTGCGAGTGCACCGGACCACACCGAGAACCGCTCCGGCTTGGACCACGTGATCTTGCCCTTGGCCGCATCCCACGCGATGAAGTTGCCCATCGAACCCTTCTCGTTCGGGCCCGGATACATCGACAGCGTTGCGCCGACGAACGGCTGACCCGACACGTAGTCCACTTGGAACGGCTCGTAATCCATGCAGACGTGATTAGTCGGCACGAGGAAGAGACTCGTGTTCGGATCGAATGCGGCGGGCTGCTGATCCTTTGATCCAAGGGCTGCGGGACAGATGCCTTTCACGTTGACATCGGGGCCTGCCTTCTGCGTCGAATAGGTTGCATTGCGAATCGGCAGGCCGCTTTTCAGGTCGACGCTATCGGCCCAGTTCACAGCGGGGTCGTACTTCTGCGCCACGAGCAGTTCACCCGTTTCACGATTCAACGTGTAGCCGAACCCATTGCGGTCGAAGTGAACGATAGCGGGCACCTTCTTGCCGCCGATGTTCAGGTCCGACAGGATCATCTCGTTGACGCCGTCATAGTCCCATTCGTCGTGCGGCGTCATCTGATAGACCCACTTCGCCTTGCCCGTATTCAGATCACGCGCGAAGATCGACATGGACCACTTGTTGTCGCCGGGGCGCTGAGTCGGATTCCAGGTGCCCGGATTGCCGGTGCCGTAGTAGACAAGGTTGAGTTTCGGATCCCATGCGTACCAGCCCCATGTGGTGCCGCCGCCGTATTTCCACTGATCGCCTTGCCAGCTCTTGAGCGATGAGTCCGCTCCGATCGGCGTCATCTTTCCGTCGGTCCAGGTCATGGTTTGCTGCGGGTCGAGCAGCATTTCATCGTCGGGACCGGTGCTATAGGCCTTCCAGACTTCCTTGCCGTCCTTGATGTTGTAGGCGATGAGCCGCCCGCGCACGCCGAACTCGCCGCCGGAGATGCCTGTCAAGACCTTGTCGCCGAATACGTGTGGTGCGTTCGTATTGGTCTCGCCCTTCTTGGCGTCGCCGTTCTGAGCCGACCATACGACGTCGCCGGTCTTGGCATCGAGTGCGACGAGTTTGGTGTCGGCCTGCTGGAGGAAGATCTTGCCGTCGCCATAGGCGAGACCGCGATTGACGGTGTCGCAACACATCACCGAGATGACTTGCTGATCCTGTTTCGGCTGGTACTGCCAGATGAAGGTCTGGTCTTTCAGATTGATGGCGATGACCTTGTTCGGGAACGGCGAGTGGATGTACATCGTTTCGCCGATGACGAGCGGCGAGCCTTCGTGGCCACGCAGCACGCCGGTCGACATGGTCCAGGCGACCTGTAGTTTGCCGACGTTGTTTTCGTTGATCTGCTTGAGCGTGCTATAGCGGTGATTTGAGTAGTCGCCCGCTTGCGCCGCCCAGTTCGAGGGGTTCTTGATAAGGCTGTCGAGTTGCGGATCGGCCTGCGCCACATAGGAATTCAAGCCTGCCGTCGCGACCACCGCCAGTCCAAGAACCAGGGTGCGTAAGTTCATGTCTCCTCCAGAATGATGATGCTTCCGACCCACGGATGACCACGCTACCGGCTTGCATCGTGCGCGCCTTCTGGATGCAGGTAACGCGTTGCGCTTTGCCCGGTTCTTTGCCGGACGCTTGCGTATCGGGGCCAATTGCATATTCCATGCCGGTTTGTTGCGCTCTTTATGTGCAGTGCGATCGTGCGTAACGGTTCTTTGTTTGATGGCCGTGCGCGCCGGCGGTGCGAGACATACTGTGTCAAATCCGCGAATTTCTTTGCTTTTGTTCTGTGCTGTGGGGCTTTTTGTTTCTGACGCGTTGCAGCAGGGTTTTCGTTGCTGCGTTGGGCGGCGGGCGTGCATACTGGCGCGTGTGTTCTCTTGCCAAGCGAGGCATCGCCATGAGTTCTACGGAGAAGGTTTATACCGACGACGAAGTGCAGCAGCGGCTTACGGGACCGCTTTCGCACTGGTATCTCGAGGATGGATGGCTTAGGCGCAAGTTCAGAACGGAAGGCTGGAAAGGGACGCTCATGGTCGTGAATACCGTCGGGCATCTGGCCGAAGCGGCCTGGCATCATCCGGATTTGACGGTTTCCTACGCGTTTGTCGTCGTCAAGCTCAAGACTCACTCTGCTAAGGGAATTACCGATAAGGACTTTGCGCTTGCTTCGAAGATCGAAGAGGTCGTGCAGTGGCAGCCTTCGCGGGAAGGCGGGCCGCTCGAGGGGACCCCTTCCGGGGATCAGCGGTTTCGGTATATCAAGTACGATTGATTTCTTTTGCTTTTTGCCTTTTTCCCTTTTTCCCTTTGCGTGGGCGGCGGTGTTTTTTTTGGTTCTTCGTGTCGGTCTTTTAGGCTGCCTCTCTCCGGGGCGGGAAACTGTGACGGGATATCGTTGTTGTTGTTCGTTGAGCTTGTATTCGTGTCGGTCTATTAGCTCGCCCCTCCCCGGGGCGGGGGTCACTTTCTTTGCCGCTGCAAAGAAAGTAACCAAAGAAAGCAGCTTTTTTCTGAACCGCACAAAGCACTAACTTGCGTGGTCACTTCGTAGAACCTCCGTGGCACTCAGATTGAAACAGCCCTGAATCACCTTCCGCGCCCGCTGAGCGCCACGTCCTCCGAGCCCCTTGGCTCGACAAAACCATCTGCTCACAAACGCCCCCAATACTGCGCACTCTCAAATGAGTCGAATGACTCCGCAGGACTACGTTCAGTTCGGTTGCAAGCGCATCACCATCTTCTCCTCGCCTCGACTTCGCTTTGCTTTGCCGTGCCTTTTCGCGTCGGTAGGGGGGCGCGTGGTGCTTGATGTGCGTTCGGTGTTAACGAGCCAAGGGGCTCGGAGGACGTTAGTTGTCAGCGGGCGCGGAAGGTGATTCAAGGCTCTTTCAAGCTGAGTGCCACTGATGTTCTACGGAGTGACCACACAAGTCAGTGCTTCGGGCCAAAAAGCTGCTTTCTTTGGTTACTTTCTTTGCAGCGGCAAAGAAAGTGACCCCCGCCCCGGGGAGGGGCGCGCCAATAGACCGACACGAATACAAGCTCACCGAGACAAAAACGAACAACGACAAGAGTCCTTGGTACACCTTTTGCCTTAACCAAAAACCCCCCACCCGGCGCAAGAGAAAACGTCCAACTTCTGTGGAATACGAAAAACCCCGCCTATCGCCGCCCCGTGCGATCACCCTTTCAGCCTCGGCCCGACTGCATCTGGGCTTCATCGATCCAAACGGCTCGTTGGGCCGATCTTTCGGCAGCGTCGGCCTGACGATCGAGAACCACGACACACGGCTCACCGCCAAGCTAACGCAGCACGCAACACGCATCCACGGCGCAACGACGCGAGCACAACGCGACCGCATCGCGACGCACGTCGAACAACTACAGGCAGCGTTGAAAGAACCCCGCCACATCGATATAGAAGTGCACGAAACCCCCCGCGCCCACACCGGCCTCGGTTCCGGCACTCAACTCGCGCTCGCAGTAGGAACGGCCTTCGCCCGCATCACAGGCCGCCACATCGACACAGCTGAACTCGCACACATAACGCATCGCGGCGCGCGTTCCGGCATCGGCATTCACGGCTTCGATCACGGCGGCCTGATCGTCGACGGCGGACGCAGCAGCGCCTCCACGCTACCGCCCCTCATCGCGCGACAGCCGTTTCCGGATGCATGGCGCATTCTGCTCATCGACGACACCTCGCGCGAAGGACTGCACGGCGATGCCGAGAAACGCGAGCTTGCAGCACTCGCACCCTTTCCCGCATCGCTCGCGGCGCACCTCTCGCATCGCGTGTTGATGCAGCTCCTGCCCGCAGTCGCGGAAAGCGATTTCGATACCTTCGCCAGCGCCATCACCGACATGCAGCAAACCATCGGCGAATACTTCGCGCCCGCGCAAGGCGGCTTCTTCGCAAGCCCCGCCGTCGCACGCGCGCTCGAAGCCGTCGCGGCGGAGCAGAAGGCCGGCGTCGGGCAAACATCATGGGGGCCAGTCGGCTTCGCGTTCGTCGCGAGCGCCGAACACGCCGAGCGCGCGCTCGAAACCGCCAGGAAAGCCGCGCGTAACCCGTCGCTCACGTTCACCATCGCGACCGCCCGCAATCGCGGCGCAACATGGCGCGCCGCAGATCATCGACAGCCCGGCGCCGATGCCGCCTGACGGCAGCACACGCACGTATTCCCATCGATACGAGTCCATCACCATGCACGAAGCCACCGAAAGACCGTACGTCCTGCACATGTTCACGAGCACGCCGCAGATGAGTCCGTTCGATGTCAACATGGCGGCCGATGCCGGTTATCAAATCCTCGTGCCGTACTGCAACGTCGACATCGACAGCGTCGTGCAGCTCACACAAGACGCAATCTTCTCGCGCGGGCCGAAGGGCGTATCGCGCACCGGCATCTTCATCGGCGGACGCGACGTCATGCTCGCCGCCGACATGCTCGAACGCGCACGCAACGCAATGGTCCCGCCGTTCGAGGTCTCGGTCTTCGCCGATCCGAGCGGCGCATACACGACAGCCGCCGCGCTCGTCGCGCTCGCGGAAAAGCATCTGAAGGCCGTGCATAACGTCGGCTTCGACGGCAAACGTCTGCTGATACTTGGCGGCACCGGCGCGGTCGGACGCGTGGCGGCGGCGATGGCCGCATCGCTCGGCGCGGACGTCGCCGTCGCGAGCCACTCCAGTCAGTCACGCGCCACACAAGTCAGCGACGAGATCAACCGCCGCTTCGATATCGCCACATCGGGCGTCCCGACAGGCACGCCCGAGCACCTGCATCGCGAACTCGTGCGTGCGGAGATCGTCTTCGCGACAGCCGCAGCCGGCGTGCAAGTGATGACCGCCGCCGATCTCGCCCACGCGAAGCATCTGCTGATCGCCGCCGATGTCAACGCCGTGCCGCCCGAAGGCATCGCCGGCGTTCACGTGATGGACGACGGCAAGCCGCTCGCAGGCGCCGCGCGTTCGGATGCGATCGGCATCGGCGCGCTCGCGATCGGCAACGTGAAGTATCAGGCGGAGCATCGGCTCTTCCTGCGCATGCGAACCGGGGGAAAACCCGTTTATCTGGGCTTTCCCGAAGCATTCGACGAAGCGCGCGTCATCGTCGCGGGCCAAGACTCATGATGGCCTCGCGTGCGCCTCGCGTCGCGGTGGCGGGTCTGTCCGCGCGTCTGCTCGCACAATCGGCCGAGCGCGCGGGCCTCAACGTGGTCGCGCTCGATATCTTCGGTGATCGCGATACACGCGCGCACGCCGACATGTGGCTCGATATCGGCGGCGACGGATTGTCGATCGATCGCGGCCGTCTCTACGATGCGCTCGAATGCGCCGCACGCCTGCCGCGCATGCTGGGCCTCATCGTGACGAGCGGCCTCGAACCGCTCGCGATGGAACTGAGCCGCGCGCCGCGCGTGCCGCGCTTCATCGGCAACGGCGCGCAGGCGCTGGCCGTGCGCGATCCACGGCGCTTCTTCGCGTTGCTCAATGAAGTTCGTGTGCCGCATCCGGAAGTGCGCTTCGCGCCGCCAGAGGACGCGCGCGGATGGCTCGTCAAGCGTTCGGATGGCTGCGGCGGGACGCATATCGAGTGGGCACAAAACGTCGATCGCATTCACGCCGATGCCTATTTCCAGCGGTTTTCGCGAGGCCGTTCGATGTCGGCGCTCTTCGTCGCCGCACACCGCGAAGCCACGGTGATCGGCTTCGCGGAGCAACTCACGACGGCAGCAGGCAGCCTGCCTTTCGTGCATGCGGGTTCGCTCGGGCCGATCATACTGCCCCGCGATATCGCCGAACGCGTCGTTCAGGCAATCGAAACGATCGTATGGAAAACGGACCTCACGGGACTGAACAGCATCGACTTCCTGCTCGATGACGATACCTTCCAGGTCCTCGAGATCAACACGCGTCCTTCTTCGACGATGGCGCTCTATGAAACCGCATGGCCCGATGCGTGGCCGCGTGGTTTGATCGGCGCGCATGTGGAAGCCTGTCTCGACGGCGACTTGCCGCACACGGCCTGCACGTGGAAACATGCCCCGCCGCTGATCGCGGGGCAACGTGTCGTGTTTGCGCCTCAGGGCTTCACCGTATCCAGCCTGTTCAGCGATGCGTGCTTTGTAGATGCCGAGTGCCATGACGTGCCATCGCCCGGCGCGCGCATCGAGGCGGGCATGCCCGTCTGCACGATCACCGCGACAGCATCCACGCTCGATGCATTACGCATCGAACTGGATCGCCAATGCACGAGTCTTCTGCAACGCATCAATGTGAACTAGCCCATGACTTCGACTTCCGCACTCAGCGTCAATGCACTCAGCGAGGCGCTCGTAAGACAACTCATCGACGATGCGCAACGCCTTCGCGTCGACATTATTCGCACGCCGGCAGGCACCGTTATCGTCGATGCAGGCGTGAACGCGGCAGGCAGCATCGAAGCGGGCCTCTTGATCGCGCGCATCTGCATGGGCGGATTGGGGCACGTGACGCAGCGCATCGCTTTCGATGCCGCTCCGCTCTGGCCTGGCTTCATCGAAGTGCATGCGTCGAATCCGGTGCTCGCCTGCCTCGCGAGTCAATACGCGGGCTGGAGCCTTTCGGCGACCAAGGAGCAAACGGGCGGCAAGAAGTTTTTCTCGTTGGGCTCCGGCCCCGCCCGCGCGCTCGCGTGCAAGGAGCCGCTTTTCGATGAACTCGGCTATCGCGACCGTCACGATCGCGGCGCGCTCGTCATGGAAGTGGACCGCTTGCCGCCGCAAGTCGTCATCGACAAGGTGCTCAACGATTGCGGCCTCGCGCCGGCGAACCTCGTCATTGCAGTGACACCGACGCAGTCTGTTGCGGGGACGGTGCAGGTCGTTGCACGTGTCGTCGAAGTTGCGTTGCACAAGACGCATGTGCTCGGCGTCGATCTGAACGAGATCGTCGATGCGAGCGGCAACGCGCCCTTGCCGCCGCCCGCGCCCGACGGCGTGCAGGCCATGGGCCGCACCAACGATGCAATCCTGTACGGTGGCCGCGTGCATCTCACCGTAAAAAGCGATGCGGTTGCAAGGAAGCTCGCGGCCGAGTTGCCATCGTCGAATGCGCGTGGTTATGGCGAACCGTTCGCGGACATCTTCAAGTCCTTCAACTACGACTTCTATCAGATCGACGCGGCGCTATTCGCGCCCGCCGAAGCATGGGTCTCCAGCCTCGAAAGCGGCATCACGTATCACGGCGGCACGTTGAACAAGGCGCTGCTGGACGCGCAATGGCAGGCGCGATGACACGCATTGCGATCATGACCGACGAGACGGGCTGGCACACGAGCCGCCTCAGGAAAGCATTCCGCGCGCGCGGCGTCGAAGCGCGTTGCGTCGATCTCGCGGATTGCCGCATCGACACGTCATGGAAGCCGCATGGTCTCGCGATTCCCGGCTTCGGCCACACGCTGCCCGATGCCGTGTTCGTGCGCGGCATTGCGGGCGGCACGTTCGAACAAGTCACGCTGCGGCTCGGCATCCTGCACGCGCTGCGCGAAAGCGGCGTGCCCGTCTATAACGATGCACGCGCGATCGAACGCAGCGTCGACAAGTCGATGACGAGTTTTCTGCTGAACCGCTATGGCGTACCCACACCCGCGACGTGGGCCGGCGAATCGTCCGCATTTGCCCAGCGCGTGCTGATGCGCGAACGCGCCGCAGGACGCAAGCTGGTGATGAAGCCGCTGTTCGGATCGCAAGGCAAGGGCTTGCAACTGCTCGGCGATGACGCCTGTGAACCGCTGCCATCGCTCGAATCGTTCAGCAAAGTGGCTTATCTTCAGCGTTATGTCGATGGCGGCGAGCCCGGCTTCGACTGGCGCGTACTGGTGATCGGCACCCGGGCGGTCGCGGCGATGAAGCGCGTCGGCGGCGAAGGCTGGATTCATAACTTCGCACGCGGCGCGGCGTGCGAAGCCGCTGAGTTGACGCCTTCGCTCGCGGATGTCGCCGTGCGCGCAAGCGCGGCGCTCGGGCTGGATTACGCGGGTGTCGACCTGATCGCTTCCGCCGCATCCGACGAGCGGCCGCTCGTGCTCGAAGTGAACGGCGTGGCGGCGTGGCGCGGACTGCAATCGGTGACATCGTTCGATATCGCGACACTGCTCGTCGACGATCTTCTCGACGGCAAGCTCGCTGCATCGCAACGGGCGATGACGTTCGCGAGCGGCCATGGACGCGCCTGACCCAACGCGAGAACAACGCGCACGTGCAGCGTTTTTGCGCGCATGCCGGCTCGATGTGGAGACGGCCAAACCGGGCAACGTGAGCATCGCGAGCGCAGGACACGGCATGACGTCGGCGCAATTCATCATCAGCGCGGGTACGGCCGCAGCCGGGCTTTTCGTTCCGGGCGCGAGCGTCGGCGCGCGCATTCTCGATGCCGTGCGCCGCACCTTCGATGCGGTCGCCTGCAATACGAATCTCGGCATCGTGCTGCTTGCCGCGCCGTTGTGCGCTGCGCTCGAACGCGTGCCGCGCGATGCGGACATCGACATCGTTCATTGGCATGCGGAAACGGAGCGCGTGCTCGCATCGCTCGATATCGACGATGCCCGCCTCGCCTATCGCGCGATCGCCATTGCGAATCCCGGCGGCCTCGGCGACGCGCCGGAGCAATCGGTACACGAAGCGCCGACCGTCGATCTGCGCACGGCGATGTCGCTCGCCGCGGATCGCGACAGCATCGCGCGACAGTACGCGAACGGTTTCGCGGATGTGTTCGATGCGGCGCAACGCGCGAACGTCACGAAAAACACCGCAATATTAGGGATATTCCTTAGCTTCCTCGCCGCCTTGCCCGACTCGCACATAGTGCGCAAGCAAGGCGCGGCGATGGCGCAAAGTGTCACGCGCGATGCAGCCGTGCATCACGCGCGCTGGCTCGTCGCCGGCTCGCCTGCCGACGATCCCGAACTCGCCGCATGGGACGCCGAACTCAAGGCGCGCGGCATCAATCCCGGCACGAGCGCGGACCTTGCCGTGGCGGCGCTCTTCGTCGCGTTGATGACGGCCTGAAAGAAGAAAACGCGCTACGTCCCCCTGCAAACGTGGCACGGATCATGTTTAGGAAGTGCGCGGTTATGCCGCCCCGTTTTTCAACGAGCCTTGCGCGGTTCTCATGCCGTCGCTAGCGAAAGAGCAAGTCGGTCGTCCCAAGAACCACCCATCACTGGAGGAAGAGCATGGCCAAGATCAACCGCGTCCTGATAGGAGAGTCGCTGGTCGGCGAAGGCAACGAGGTCGCACATATCGACTTGATCATCGGACCGCGAGGCTCCGCTGCCGAGACAGCGTTCTGTCACGCGCTCACGAACAACAAGGATGGCTTTACATCGCTGCTCGCCGTGGTCGCGCCGAATCTCATCACGAAGCCGAACACGATTCTCTTCAACAAGGTGACCATCAAGGGCGCGAAGCAGGCCGTGCAGATGTTCGGCCCGGCGCAGCATGCGGTGGCGCTGGCCGTGGCCGATAGCGTCGAGGACGGCACCATTCCGGCAGACGAAGCCGACGACCTCTTCATTTGTGTCGGCGTGTTCATCCACTGGGAAGCGTCCGACGACAAGAAGATTCAGGAGTTCAACTATCGCGCGACGAAGGAATCCATTCAGCGAGCCGTTGCAGGCGAGCCGAAAGCGGCTGATGTCGTAGCGAAGAAGGGTTCCGTCGCGCATCCGTTCGCGGCGTCCTGACCGAAGCGACTTGTCCCGCGGCCGGCGCGCATGGTGCAACGCCGGCCGCTCATCATCGACGATAAAGCGAGATTCATCGAATGATCCAACGTTGCCGCACGCTCGCGATGTTCGCCGCGCTCTCGCTCGCCTCGTCGCTTTCCTTCGGCGCGGACGCGCAAGGACATGACTATCCGACGGAGGGCCGCGTCGAATACGTGCTGAGCTGCATGGACGACAACGGGCACGACTTCGTGAACGTGTACAAGTGCTCGTGCGCGATCGACAGAATCGCGAAGGTGCTCAACTACGACGACTTCGTCGAGCAGTCCACGTTTTCCAAGTACGCCACGTTAGGCGGCGAAGGTGGAGCTGAATTCCGGGTGGACCGCGCGAAGGCGCAGACCAAGAAGTTCCGCGAGTTGCAGCGCGATGCGTTCAAGGCCTGCGGCATCGTGCAGCGCACATCTACCGGAAAATAGGCCGCTTAAGGCCGCTTGAAGTTACTGTGGGACATATCCGCGTCCGATCCAGCCGAGGCCCGTTGTCTCTGACCATGAACGGCGGCGCTCGATCACGACGCCGACCGCATCGACGTCATCGAACTTGGCGGGCTTCGCGAGCGAGATTTTCAGCCAGTGCGCGCCGAAATCCGCGATCACCATCTGCGCGATGCGCTCGGCCAGCGCCTCCAGCAATTGCAGGCGATGCGACGCGAGCAGCGCATGAATGGCGTCGCGCACGGCCGCGTAATTGATCGTGTCGTCGATGTGATCCGTGGTGCACGCGCGGATCGACGGCACGCCGATCATGAGGCTCATGCGAACGGGCTGCGCGTCGTGCAGTTCGTTCTTGTCGATGCCGATGACCGTCTGGCCCGTCAATCCGTCGATATAAACGATATCCATCGCGGCGTCGTGCTGTTCAGTGAAGGCTTCGCGGATCGGATCGAATCGGCCCATGTGTCAGTGCCTCGCGTGAGTGTGCGGCGCTTCAACGCCGCAGGAATCCGTAAGCTGCAAGCAAAAAGCGGGCGCAAACAAGCTTCTTTATGCGACTACCAATTGAACACAGGCGTCATAGGATGTACAGTTTTTGAGAACCGGGAGTCCGAACAACGGCATCCGCCCGGCTACGAGGCGCGCACGCGTGCGGCAAACAGCACGACGGCAATGGATATCGAGCCGCAGCGCCAGCGGAAATCACAACGGATACGGCGTCCGAAGGCTGCGCGGCGAACGCGCGGCGGAACGCGGCGCCACGGAGACACGCCCTCATGTCGTCGCTTGCTGACGTAGATACGCATGTCCGGGAAGTGCTGAATATCGTCAATAACCCGCTGGCTTCACGGCGCGCGAGCGATTCCGTCGCGCAATCGTGGATGCGTTGCCTCACCGAATTCCATCTCGATCCGGGCCGCTTCGTCATGCCGCCCGTGCTCACGCAGCGCGAACTGACCGAGCGCCGCGAAGCCGCGAGCGATCTTATCGCGTGTTCGAAGCTGGAGATGACCACGCTCTATCAACAACTGGCGGACCCCGAATTGGCCGTCGTACTCGTCGATGCCGACGGCGTGATCGTGCATCAGGTGTCGTCGGTGCCGTTCGGCGAAGCCGTCGCCGCCGATGGCCTGCGCGTCGGCGCGCTTTGGAGCGAACGCGAGGCCGGCACGAACGGCATGGGCACATGTCTGATCGAGCGCGATTGCATTGCGGTTTGCCAGCACGAACATTTCTATCCGCGCTATACGTCGCTCACCTGTTCCGCCGCGCCGATCTTCGATGAACGCGGCGCGGTGGTCGGCGTGCTCGATGTCACGAGCCGCTCGAAGCTCCTGCAGCAGCATTCGCTCGTGCTCGTCGGCATGTCGCGGCAGATGATCGAAAATCGTCTGATCGATGCGCGCTACCGCCACGCGAACATGATTCACTTCCATAGCCGGCCGGAGTTCGTCGGCACACTGCACGCGGGCAAGCTCGCCGTCAGCGACGAGGGCATCGTGCTGGCCGCGAGCCGCAGCGCGCTGTTTCAGCTCGATTTGCGTTCGCCGGGCGAGCTATGCGGCAAGCGCATCGAAGAAGCGTTCAACGCGACGCTCGAAGACATGATCGCGCGCAGCATTCGCGGCTCGTTCCATCCGGTCACCGTCTATAGCGCAAAAGCGAACAGCCGTTTCTTTCTCACGGCGCAAACGCCGCGCGAGGCCGCAAGCAACGGAACGCGCATTCTGATGAACGACACGCGCGCCAAACCCGCGCGCAAGGAAACGCGCGACGCCACCGGCACGGGCCGTCTCGACAAGCTCTCGCACCTGGAGTTCGGCGACCCGCGCATGGCCTCGCAGATTCAGCTTGCCGCACGCGTCATTCAACGCAAGATCCCGATCATCCTGCGCGGGCAAACGGGCACGGGCAAGGAAGTGTTCGCGAATGCGCTGCACAGCATCAGCCCGAACGGAAGCGGCGCATTCGTCGCCGTGAACTGTGCATCGTTGCCGGAGAATCTCATCGAGAGCGAACTATTCGGCTATCGCGCGGGCGCATTCACCGGCGCGCAGCGTGAGGGCCGGCGCGGCAAGATCGTGCAGGCCAACGGCGGCACGCTTTTTCTCGATGAAATCGGCGATATGCCGCTCGCGTTGCAAGCGCGTCTCTTGCGCGTGCTCGAAGAACACGAGGTCACGCCGCTTGGTGCCGAAACCACCGTCAAGGTCGATTTTCAACTGATCAGCGCGAGTCACCGCAATCTCATCGAACTCGTGCAGAACGGCATGTTCCGCGAGGACTTGTACTATCGGCTCAACGGTATCGAGATCAATCTGCCGCCATTGCGTGAACGCGCCGATGCGCTCGCGCTCATCGGCCATATTCTCGAGACCGAATCCGACGATCCGCCTGCCTTGAGCGCCGAAGCGCGCCAGGCGTTGCTCAACTATCCGTGGCCCGGCAACATCCGGCAATTGAGGCATGTGCTGCAGATGGCGATCGCACTCTGCGATGGCAACGAAATCCGTTGCGCGCATCTGCCGCCGGAAATACTGAGCGGGGCATCGGCGCGTGCGACGAGCCCGGCGCCATCGGCGGCGCCTGCGCATCTCACCGACGATGCGCAGATGAGCGCGCTCAACGCCATTCAGGTGAAAGAGCGCGAGACGGTGTTGCTGCTGCTCGACGAGCATCGCTGGAACGTGAGCAATGTCGCGAAGGTGCTCGGCATCAGCCGCAACACGCTTTATCGCAAGATGCATCGGCTGCATATCCGGCTGTCGCATGATTCGTCCTCGCCGCACGACGCATGACGCAGCCGACGCCCGCCCGCCGGCTCGACGAGTTCAAGCCCGACGCACATTTCGCGTGGTGCGTGACAGGGTCCGGTCACATGATCGAAGAGTCGATCGATCTGGCCTTGCGCCTGCCGCGTTGCGACCTGTTTCTTTCATCGGCGGGCGAAGAAGTGCTGCCGCTCTACGGCTGGCCCATGAAAAGGCTGCGCGAGCACTTCAAGGTGTTTCGCGACAACAGCGCGAGCAGCGTGCCCGTCGGCATGCTCTATAACGGCGACTATCACACGGTCGTGATCGCGCCCGCGACGAGCAACACGGTCGCGAAGTGCGCGCTCGGCATCTCCGATACGCTGCCCACCAATCTCTTCGCGCAAGCGGGCAAGCAATGCGTGCCGGGCATCGTGTTCGCATGCGATACCGCGCCGAGCGTCATCACGCAGACGCCGCACGAATGGGTCGAAGTGAGGCCGCGTGCGATCGAGTTCGAGAACGTCGAGCGGCTTGCGCGCATCGAACATACGACCGTCGCCTATACGCTCGACGACCTGCGCGCCGCGCTCGACCGGCGGCTCACGCAACTCACGCTCGCATGGAACACATCGTCTTCCTGACCGGCCGTCTTGCCGAGCAGAGCTTGTATCGCGTGCTCGAAGGCATTGCGCCTGTCGATGCAGCATCGCCGTTCACATGGGAAGTGCGCGAAATTGGCTTGCAGGTGGCGGGGCTGATGACCGCCGACATGATCCGTCGACGCGTCGCGCTGCCGCTCACCGAAGGCACGAATCGCATGATCGTGCCGGGCCGATGCCGCGGCGACCTCGATGCGCTCAGCGCGCACTATGGCGTGAAGGTCGAGCGCGGGCCGGAAGAAGTGAAGGACCTGCCGCAGTTTTTCGGACGCGAGGCGCGGCATGTGGATTTATCGCGCTACGAGACGGAGATTTTCGCGGAGATCGTGGACGCGCCGCGTCTCGACCTCGATGGCATCGCCGTGCGCGCGCGCGAGTATGTGAGCCAGGGCGCGAATGTCATCGATATCGGCTGTCTGCCCGAGACGCCGTTTCCGCATCTCGAAGATGCGGTAACGATGCTCATGGAACAGGGTTATCGCGTCAGCGTCGATTCCATGCTCGCCGAAGAGCTGTTGCGCGGTGCGCGCGCCGGCGCGGATTATCTGATGAGCCTGAACATCGATACGTTATGGATCGCCGATGAAACCGCGTCGACGCCGATACTCGTACCGCGCGAGCCGCACGATATGGCCTCGCTCGATGCGGCGATCGACGCCATGCAAAAGCGCAATCGCGCCTTTCTCGCCGACCCCATTCTCGACCCGATCCCGTTCGGGCTCGCCACGTCCATCGCGCGCTATGTGAGTCTGCGCGAACGTCATGCCGATGTCGCGATCATGATGGGCATTGGCAACGTCACGGAACTGACCGAAGCGGACACGAGCGGCATCAACGCCGTGCTCATGGGGATGGCCGCCGAATTGCGGGTGGCGGCCGTGCTGACGACATCGGTCAGCCTGCATGCACGCCGCGCGGTTCGCGAAGCCGATGTCGCGCGGCGCGTGATGCATGCCGCACGCGAAACGCAGACGCTGCCGAAGGGCATGACCGGCGATTTATCGGCGCTGCATGCTAAACGGCCATTTCCGTATAGCGCACAAGAAATCGACGCGCTCGCCGCATCTGTTCGTGATCCTAACTTTCGCGTGCAGGTGTCGGAGGAAGGCATTCACGTCTATAACCGTGACGGGCATCGCCTGGATGTCGATCCGTTCGCGCTCTATCCGCAATTGCAGCTGGAAACAGATGGCGGCCACGCGTTCTATATGGGCGTGCAGCTTGCGCGTGCGGAAATCGCGTGGCAATTGGGCAAACGCTTCGATCAGGATCAACCGCTGGACTGGGGATGTCAGGTAGATCGGCCAGAAGAGGATCTGAGCGCATGGCACGCGCCCGGACCGACGATGAAGAAGCGCTAAGCCTTCCACTTGATCGAGCAGCCGAGAGCCGGGTATTGCTCGTCCGGCTGGCGACCCTCGACGATGGCGCGCATCGCTTCGTAAAGGTCCCTTCGCGCGTCCGGTAATGGTTCCTTGCGCGATGCATCGATGCGCCCTCGATAACGCAAGCGCAGTTCCGCGTCGTAGCCGAAGCATTCCGGCGTGCAGACTGCGCCGTAAGCGCGCGCCACTTCCTGACTTCCATCGTGGAGATAGGGGAACGGCATCCGGCACTCTTCTGACACGGCGATCATGCGGTCGAAGGCGTCGTCGGTATAGATGCTTGCATCGTTCGAATTGATGCTCGCCAGCCCGACGCCTAGTTCTTTCAAGTCCATCGCGTCGCGGATCAGATGGGGAAGCGCCGCCTTCACGTAGGGGCAATGGTTGCACATGAAGACGAGCACGAGGCCCTTCGGACCGCGCAGCGTGTCGAGGTTGTAGGTGCGGCCATCGGTGGCGGGAAGCGTGAACTCGGGCGCGACTGCGCCGAGTTCCGCAGTCGGGGATTCAGTCGGCATGAGATAGCTCCCAATTGGCCGTTCGGCAGATTGGCGTGCGTGGCGGAGTCGGTTAGCATGGAAGTCCTTGTTAGTTATACGGAGTATCCATGTACATTTTCAACGGCCCCAGCCCTGATCACTGATACCGCTTCGCCATCGCCTCCATCCCCAACGGCCTGATCCGCTCCGCCTGCCCCTCACACCCGAACGCCCGAAACCGTTCGATGCAAAGATCGCGCGCCGCCGCCGTCGCCGCTTTCAACGCATGCCGCGGATCAAACTCCGATTTGCTCGATGCCATCGCGCGCCGCATCGCCCCGTTCATCGCGAGGCGAATGTCCGTATCGATGTTCACTTTCCGCACGCCATTCGCGATGCCGCGCCGAATCTCCTCCACCGGCACGCCATACGTCGATGGAATCTCGCCACCGTACTCACGTATCACGTCGAGCCACTCCTGCGGCACCGATGACGACCCATGCATCACCAGATGCGTATCCGGAATGCGCGCATGTATCTCGGCGATGCGATCGATCGCGAGGATATCGCCCGTCGGCTCGCGGCTGAACTTGTATGCGCCATGCGACGTGCCGATCGCAATGGCAAGCGCATCGATGCCGGTTGCTTCGACGAAATCGCGCGCTTCATCGGGATCAGTCAACAAGCGCTCACGGCCGAGCGCGCCTTCCGCACCCACGCCGTCTTCCTCGCCCGCGCGACCCGTCTCGAGCGATCCCAGACAGCCCAGTTCGCCCTCCACCGATACGCCCACCGAATGCGCCGCATCCACGACGCGGCGGCTGACGTCCACGTTGTAGTCATAGTCGGCGGGCGTCTTCTGATCAGGCATGAGCGAGCCGTCCATCATCACCGACGTGAAGCCCGAGCGGATCGCCTGCTGACAGACGGCCGGGCTCGCGCCGTGATCCTGATGCAGCACGACAGGTATGTCCGGATGCGCCTCCACCGCAGCAAGCACGAGATGCCGCAGATACGGCTCCCCCGCATATTTGCGCGCGCCCGCCGATGCCTGCAGGATCACCGGACTCTTCGTTGCATCCGCGGCCTGCATGATCGCGTGGACCTGTTCCATGTTGTTGACGTTGAACGCGGGTACGCCATAGCCATGCTCCGCCGCGTGATCAAGCAGTTGCCTCATTGCGATGAAAGCCATCATCGTTCTCCCGGTTCACGCCGCGACACGGCGCGCTTGCTCGATGACAGCCGCCGTCGTCACGCCGAAATGCGCATACAGTTCCCCCGCCGGCGCGGATTCGCCGAAACGGTCGATGCCCACCACGCCGCCATGCAATCCGACGTATTGCCGCCAGAACGCCGTCACGCCCGCTTCGACCGCGACGCGCGGCACCCCTTCCGGCAACACGCGTTCGCACCATGCGTGACACTGCCGGTCGAACACGGTCGTGGACGGCATCGACACGACGCGCGCGAGAATGCCCTCGCGCTTCAGTGGTTCGATGGCCGCAAGCGCCAGCGCCACTTCCGATCCCGTCGCGATCAGCACCACGCGCCGCGCATCGCGCTCGCACGCGCCGGGCCAATCCGCGAGCACATAGCCACCGCGTTCGATCCCATCGATCTGCGCTTCATCGCGCGGCACGAAAGGCAGGTTCTGACGTGACAGCAACAAGCACGAAGGCCGGTCGCGCTCCACCGCGCTGACCCACGCCTGCGCGGTCTCGACGGCATCGCATGGACGCCACACGTCCAGCCCCGGAATCAGCCGCAACGTGGCGGCATGCTCGATCGGCTGATGCGTCGGGCCGTCTTCGCCAAGGCCGATCGAATCGTGCGTGAAAACGAACACCGTGCGCGTCTTCATCAAAGCGGCCATGCGCAGCGCGTTGCGCGCGTAGTCGGAGAACGTGAGGAACGTGCCGCCGAACGGCAAATAGCCTCGATGCAGCGCAACGCCGTTCATCATCGCACTCATGCCGAACTCGCGCACGCCGAAGCGGACATAGTTGCCCCGTTCCGGCGCCGCGGTGACGTCGATCGCATCCTTCCATCGCGTGAGATTCGAGCCGGTCAGATCCGCCGATCCGCCGAGCAATTCAGGCAGTGCGCGCGCAAGCTCTTCGATGGCGTTCTGCGACGCCTTGCGCGTCGCGATGGTCTGCCGCGCGCGGTCGGCGTCGCGCACGAGCGCATGCGCGGCATCGCGCCAGTTCGCCGGCAATGCACCACGCGTGCGCCGCTCGAATTCAGCGGCCTGCTCCGGATACACGCGACGATACGCATCCATGCGACGCTTCCAGTCCTGCTGCACAGCCGCGCCTTCGCTACGCGCATTCCATCGTTCGCGGATCGATGCGGGTATCTCGAAGGGCGCATGCGGCCAGTCGAGCGCGAGACGCGTCGCTTCGACTTCGTTGACGCCGAGCGGAGCGCCGTGGACGTCATGTGTGCCGGCCATCGACGGTGCGCCGTGACCGATCGTCGTCTTGCAGCAAATCAACGTGGGACGATCGGATAACCGCCCTTCGTCGAGCGCCGCCGAGACCGCTTGCACATCGTGGCCGTCGACTGGGGCGATCACGTGCCAGCCATAGGCCGCGAAGCGTTGCGGCGTGTCGTCGCTGAACCAGCCTTGCACGTGACCGTCGATGGAGATGCCGTTGTCATCGTAGAGTACGGTGAGCTTATCAAGCCGCAACGTTCCCGCGAGCGACGCGGCCTCGTGCGACACGCCTTCCATTAAACATCCATCGCCTACGAACACATACGTCCGATGATCTACGATCTCGTGCCCCGGCCGATTGAACTCGCGCGCAAGCAGCGTCTCCGCGAGCGCCATGCCGACCGCATTCGCGAAGCCTTGCCCCAGCGGACCGGTCGTTGTTTCGACGCCGGGGGTTACGCCGACTTCGGGATGCCCCGGCGTCTTGCTTCCCATTTGCCGGAAGCGCTGGAGTTCTTCGATCGGCAAGTCATAGCCGGTGAGATGCAGCAACGCGTAGAGCAGCATCGAGCCGTGACCATTCGACAGCACGAAGCGGTCGCGATCGGGCCAGTCCGGATCAGCGGGATTATGTTTCAGGTGGCGGCTCCACAACGCGACGGCAATCTCGGCCATGCCCATCGGCATGCCGGGATGACCCGAGTTCGCCTGCTGTACCGCGTCGACGGCGAGCATGCGCAGTGCGTTCGCCATGTGGCGCGTATCGGGAGATCGAAAAGTTCTGGGCAAAGCCTCGGCGACGGCATTCATGAATGCCTCCATATTTGCAGGGGAAAAGCGGCTCAGGCGCGCGCGCGGCGGTCGCGCAACTGAAGAATCATCGGCGTGAAGATGAGTTGCATCGCGAGTCCCATCTTGCCGCCCGGCACGACGATCACGTTCGGGCGCGACATGAACGAGTCGTGCAGCATCGTGAGCAGATACGGGAAGTCGATGCCTTTCGGCTTCGTGAAGCGGATCACGACGAAGCTCTCGTCGGGTTGCGGAATCTCGCGTGCGGTGAACGGGTTCGATGTATCCACCGTCGGCACGCGCTGAAAGTTCACGTGCGTGCGCGAGAACTGCGGGCAGATGTAGTTCACGTAGTCGGGCATGCGGCGCAGGATTGTATCGACGACCGCTTCGTGCGAATACCCGCGCATGGTCTGATCGCGATGCAGCTTCTGGATCCATTCGAGATTGATGATCGGCACGACGCCGACCAGCAGATCCGCATGGCGCGCAATATCGACCTTGTCGGTGACGGCTGCGCCGTGCAAGCCCTCATAGAACATCATGTCGGTATCGGACGCAATGTCTTCCCACGGCGTGAACGTGCCCGCGTCCTGCTTGAAATGCGCGGCTTCGGCATCGTCGTGTATGTAACGCCGATACTCACCGCGACCGCTTTCGCCATAGGTGCAGAAGAGGCGCTCCAGTTCTTCGAGCAGATTCGCTTCGGGCCCGAAGTGGCTGAAGTTGAGGATGCCATCGCGCTCGCTTTGCTTCATCGCTTCGCGCATGCCGAGGCGATCGTAACGATGAAAGGCATCGCCTTCGACGATCTGCGCATTGATGCGCTCGCGCCTGAATATATGCGTGAAACTCTTCATGACCGTGGTGGTGCCCGCGCCGCTCGAGCCCGTCACCGCGATGATCGGATGCTTGATTGACATGCGCCTGTCTCCCTAAGGTTTTATTCTGTGCACTTCACACCGGCGTCTCGGGAAGGAACAGCGACCGCTCGTTGAACAGCGGCGATGTGAATGGCTTGTCCTCACCACGGTCGTATTCACCGTGATAACGCTGAATGCGCGCCACTTCGTTGCGCGAGCCGAGAATGACCGGCACGCGCTGATGCAAAGCGCGCGGCGTGGTATCGAGAATGCGTTCGCGGCCCGTAATCGAAAGCCCGCCCGCCTGCTCGACGAGGAAGCTCATCGGGTTCGCTTCATACAGCAGCCGCAAGCGCCCTTCCATCTCCGGCGTTTTGAAGTCGCGCGGATACATGAACACGCCGCCACGCATCAGAATGCGATGCACCTCCGCGACCATCGAAGCGATCCATCGCATGTTGAAGTCCTGCGCGCGGCATCCGGTGCGGCCCTCCTTGCACTCCTTCACATAGCGGCGCACGGGCGGCTCCCAGAAGCGTTCGTTCGACACGTTGATGGCGAATTCGCACGAATCGTCGGGTATGCGGATATCGGAATGCGTCAGCACGAAGTTGCCGACATCGCGCTCCAGCGTGAAGCCATGCGTGCCGTTGCCGACCGATATGACGAGCATCGTCGCTGGCCCGTAGATCGCATAGCCGGCTGCGACCTGTTCGCTTCCCGGACGAAGGAAGTCCGCTTCGCTCGGCGCGTCATGCCGCGATGCGCTTCTTCTCGACACGGAAAAAATGGAGCCGACGACGCCGTTGATATCGATGTTCGAAGAGCCGTCCAGCGGATCGAATGCAAGCAGATACTCGCCACGCGGATAAGGCTCCGGGACCGCGTATACGCCCTCCATTTCCTCCGACACCATGCCAGCCAGCAAGCCGTCCCATTCGCAATGCTGCAGGAAGATATCGTTCGTCACGAGGTCGAGCTTCTTCTGTTCCTCGCCATGCGTGTTGACGCTTTGCGCCGAGCCATGCTGTCCGCCGAGCGCACCGCGCGTGAGCGCGGCGGCGATGGTCTTGATGGAAGCGGCCACGTCCACCAGCAAGGCCGAGAGTCCGGTGGCCGCATGCGGGCCAGGCTTGCGATCGAGTGTATCGATCAGGAATTTCGACAGCGTCGTGCGTCCGTCCTGCATGGTGCGCTCCTTTCAGGATGACGGTTCGTCGAACACGCGGCTTGCGCGTATATCGCATGGTTCGAGCTGCATCAGCGCGTCGGCGTCGGCGGGACCGCTGCCTCGTTCCGCCGCCGCAAAGAGACGATTCGCCTGACGCAGCCGCGCGCGGTCCAGCGCATTGCGCACCGAGCGGGCATTGGCGAAGTTCGGTTGACGAATGCGGCGCGCGAGGTACTCTTCGAAGACGCGGCGCGCATCGTCGTCAAATCTATAATGCATTTCGATGAGCATTTGTTCCGCTATCCTGAGCAATTCATGCGGCTCGTAATCCGGGAACACGATGTGATGCGCGATGCGCGAGCGAAAGCCCGGATTGCTCTGGAAGAACGTCTCCATGCGCGACTCGTATCCCGCCAGAATCACAACGAGATCGTCGCGCTGGTTCTCCATCGTCTGCAGCAGGATTTCAATGGCTTCCTGCCCATAATCACGCTCGTTCTCCGGCCGGTACAGGTAATACGCCTCGTCGATGAACAGTACGCCGCCCATCGCGCGCTTGAGCACTTCGCGCGTCTTGGGCGCGGTATGTCCAATGTACTGGCCGACGAGATCGTCGCGCGTCACCGAGACGAGCTGATTGCGGCGAATATAACCGAGCCTGTGCAGCACTTGCGCCATCCGCATTGCAACCGTGGTCTTGCCCGTGCCGGGATTGCCGGAGAAGCACATATGCAGTGTCGGCGCGCCGCTCGCGATGCCTAGCGTTTCCCGCGCCCGCTCCACGAGCAGATGCGCCGCGATCTCGCGAATGCGCGTCTTCACGGGAGCCAGGCCCACGAGATCGCGGTCCAGTTCCGCGAGCACTTCGCCGATGCGCGACTCGCGATACAGCGCCATCAGATCGGCGCGCGTTTGCGGCTCTTCCTCGATGATGTCGTCGGCCTGCATGAGCATTCTCCTTATCGATACCGCTCGCCCGAAGGACGATCCGTCGCGTAGGTGCGAATCGAATAGTGCTGCACGCGGTTACGGCCGTCCGTTCGTTCGAGACGGAAGCCATGTTCTTCGGGTGGCCGGTTGACAATGAACGAGAGCCGCATGGTCTCGAAGCCGCGCACCGAGTCGAAGGCATTCACCTTGATGTAGTGTTGGGGAAACGTCTTGCGGCATGCGTTCACTTCCATCATGACGCCGGCGGCATCGTGCAGATCGAACATCGGCAAGCCCCACATGTCCCAGTACGTATTGCGCGGATGCGGGTCGTCCGTGTATTCGACCGAACACGCCCAGCCCTGACTCAATGCATAGTCGATTTGCGCGGCGATCTCTTCATCGCTCAATGCAGGCAGAAATGAAAACGTTCCTTGTGTGATGTGCATGTCGGCTCCGTTGCTCGTCGTTGATCGTCAGGCCACCGAGGGCGTCACCGCGAAATCCGGCGTGTCCGTGGAGGCATAGTTGAAGGTCACGTCGCGCCAGGTATCGAGTGCGAGCTTGAGCGGCGTGCACCAGCGCGCAGCGGCTTCGAGAATGTCCATCCCTTCATGAACGATGTCGCGCCCTTCATTGCGCGCTTTCACCATCGCTTCGAGCGCGACGCGATTGGCCGTTGCGCCCGCCTGTATCCCTTGCGGATGCCCGATCGTGCCGCCGCCGAATTGCAGGATCGCATCGTCGCCGAAGAGGTCGAGCAACTGATGCATCTGCCCTGCGTGAATGCCGCCCGACGCCACCGGCATCACCTTGCGCAAGCCCGCCCACGGCTGATCGAAGAAGATGCCGCGCTGCAGGTCCACGTCGTTGCGCGGCTCGCGGCATACGTTGTAATAGCCCTGCACGGCAAGCGGATCGCCTTCGAGCTTGCCGACTGCCGTACCGGCGTGCGCGTGATCGACGCCCGCCATGCGCAGCCACTTCGCGATGACGCGAAACGAGATGCCGTGATTACGTTGCCGCGTGTAGGTGCCGTGTCCCGCGCGATGCAGATGCAGGATCATGTCGTTCTTGCGCGCCCAGCGCGACATCGACTGAATCGCCGTCCAGCCGATGACGAGGTCGATCATCACGATGCACGAGCCCAGTTCCCTGGCGAACTCTGCGCGCTCATACATGTCTTCCATCGTGCCGGCGGTCACGTTCAGATAGTGGCCCTTCACTTCGCCGGTTTCCGCTTGCGCGCGATGCACGCCTTCCATCGCGAACAGATAGCGGTCGCGCCAGTGCATGAACGCTTGCGAATTTATATTCTCGTCGTCCTTCAGAAAATCGAGGCCGCCCTTAAGCCCTTCATACACGACGCGGCCATAGTTCTTTCCTGACAGGCCGAGCTTGGGCTTGACTGTCGCGCCGAGCAGCGGCCTGCCGTACTTGTCGAGCCTTTCGCGCTCCACGATGATCCCCGTCGGCGGCCCCTGAAACGTCTTGAGATAGGCAACGGGGATGCGCATGTCTTCGAGCCTCAGCGCCTTGAGCGGCTTGAAGCCGAACACATTGCCGATGATCGATGCCGTGAGATTCGCCACCGATCCCTCCTCGAAGAGATCGAGTTCATAGGCGATATAGGCGAAGTATTGCGGCTCGTCGGCGCGTGCATTCGGCACCGGTTCGACGCGATACGCCTTTGCGCGATACATGTCGCATGCGGTGAGGCGGTCGGTCCATACGACAGTCCACGTCGCAGTCGACGATTCGCCCGCGACCGCCGCCGCCGCTTCCTCCGGCTCGACGCCTGCTTGCGGCGTGATGCGGAAGAGCGCGATGACGTCCGTGTCTTTCGGCGTGTAATCGGGCTGCCAGTAGCCCATCTCGCGATACTTCATCACGCCGGCCGCATAGCGTGATCGGGGATCGGCCGGATTGCGCGCCGCCTCGATGGCGGCCTTGCTGAAGTCGTTCATTCCGTTTCCTTCACGAGGGGAAGATGAGAACGACGTGTCCGAGACATCCGCGACCGTCGCGTTCGTGTTGCGCCTTGCTGTGAATGCAGAGTAGGCGCGCGGTCATCCCTTGTGAATTCACGAATTTCTTGCGCGGGTCTAAACGATCCCTTATCTAACGTCACGCGCACGGACGGGACACTTTGCTGCGTTTCCGTCACAGTGCGAGCGCGCCGGACGTATCGACTTCTTTGGCATGGGCCTTGCGTCGCATGCGTGGAGAATGCCTTCCGTGCGACGGGCGGCGTTGCTCCACTTACCTCGTCAAGGAGAAACAAGCCATGCAATGGACCACACCGAGCTTTACCGATATGCGTTTCGGCTTCGAAATCACGATGTATATCGCCACGCGCTGAAGCGGATAAGCCCGCACGAGGAAGCATCGCTTCAACTCTTCGTGCGGGTGCGAATCGATCATGATCTATGAGACCATCGTCACGACCGCGGACCGCGACGGGCTTCCGCATATCGCGCCGATGGGCGTGCGCTTCGAGGAAGAGCGCGCGATTCTCGCGCCGTTTCGCCCGTCGATTACGCTGGACAACATCATCGCGACGAACAGCGCCGTCATCAATCTGACGACCGACGTACGCATCTTCGCCGGGTGCGTGACGGGCTTTCAGCGCGACTGGCCGACGCTTGCAGCCACCACTGTACCGAGCGTGCGGCTGGCCGATCCACTCGCGCATATCGAGCTGCGTCTCGCCGATTTACACGACGATGACACGCGCCCCCTAGTGCGCATGGAGTGCGTGCATCGTGAAACGCATGCGCCGTTTCCCGGCTTCAATCGGGCGCAGGCGGCCATCGTCGAAGGCGCGATTCTCGTGAGCCGTCTCTTCATGTTGCCGCCCGAGAAAGTGGATAGCGAGATTGCGTATCTGCGCATCGCCATCGACAAGACAGCCGGCGACGCCGAACGCACCGCATGGAACTGGCTCTTGCAGGCGATCGAAGCGCATCGCGCGAACGCGCTTCATTCCTGACGCATCCCTCCGGAGTTTGACGATGACCGCATTGCTCGCAAGCGTCCGCTCGGCGGATGAGGCATTCGACGCGGCCAGCGCCGGCGCCGAACTGATCGATCTGAAGGAACCGCATGCGGGCGCGCTCGGCGGCGTCGCGTTGCAGGACATCGCGAACATCGTGCGTGCATTGCGCGCGCAATATGCGGTACGGCCGATCAGCGCGACGATCGGCGATCTGCCGAACGATGCGCTCGATGAAATGACGCGCCGCGTGCTCGACGTGGCGGCGACAGGCGTCGATTACGTGAAGGTCGGCGTCGTGCCCGGCCCGCGCGCGGCCGATTGCCTGCGTCATCTTGCGGGTCTGCCTGCGGCTGTCGTGCCGGTATTGCTATCCGATGAAGGCGTGGACTGCGAGCTTGCGGCGCTTGCTGCGCAACTCGGCTTCGTCGGCATGGTGTTCGATACCGCGAGCAAGAATGGCCGCACGCTGTTCGATTGCGTCGACGTCGCGGCCCTCGGACGTTGCATCGCAGAGGCGCGTTCGAGCGGCACGATGACGGCGCTCGCCGGTTCGCTCGGCTGGCCCGATCTGGACAGGATTCGCGCGCTTGCCCCGGATATTGCAGGCTTCAGAGGCGCACTATGCGATGAACGCGAGGGGCGCACCGGCCGGCTCGATCCATCGCGCGTGCGGAACTGGGCGCTCGCGCTGCACGGCCAGCCCATTGCCGCTCATGCCTGAAACGCAAGCAGCCTGTCCCTCATGCGCGATGCATCGCCCTTGCTGAACACTTCGACGAGATAATTTGCATCGCGCACATAAGCAGGAAAGCGCCTGTCGACGACGCCGCTCGCCGCGAGCATGTCGAGTGGCGCGTGGGCTTCAACATCGCATGATTTCACGAGCAAGAGGCGCTCGGCGTTGAGCGTCGTTGAGAGCCATGCGGCGAGGCTGTCGGACGTCGTGTCCCAGTTGGTCATCGAATCCGGCGTCGTTCGCATGAGGTCGGTCGGCACCCATACGGCCACGCGGCCATCGCGCAATGCACGGCGAATGCGATCTTCGTTCGATGCGAGCACGAGGTCGGGCACGATGCCTTGCATGAGGATCGCGTATTGGGCCATGGCGAGCAGACACATGTTGTGGGCCGCGAGGTCGTCAAAGCGCCATTCGCGCTGATATCGCCGCACCGCATCCGCGAAATCGCCGCCGCCCGGCACGATCACCACGCGCCCTCCGCCTACTTCCCATAGCCGCATCAGCCACTCGCGCAGCGCCGGATCGTGACTCAGGCTTCCCCCGATCTTGACCACCCACATGGTCTTTATCCTCGTTCGAGATTCGTTGTCGTCGCGATCAAGGGCGCCGATGCGAGCAACGCGACCGCCACGCTCGGCGCACACGTCGAAGCCCATTCCGCGCGCTCATCGTCCGTATCCGATACACCCGCAAGGCGCGCGAATTCGATGTATCCGCGCGCCTCCTGCCGCGCGAGCGCCTCCGCGAGAAAGCGTCCGCACCCGGCGCCGACGATCGGTGCGGAATTCAGTGAAGCATGCTGCGCACTCACGCGTGCAAGGCTCGCTTCCAGCGTGCGCAATTGCTCGTGCCGCCACGCGAATGCGAAGCGGCGCCATTCGTCGGGTTTCGCATCGCTTGCATCACGTCCGATCATTCTCGCGATGCGCGCGCGGCTCGCGGCTTCGGTCTTGGGTCCGTTGTCGGCGCTCGGATGCTGATCGTGCGCGTCCCACAACTCGCCGGTCAGACGATAGACATCCGCCGTCGTCGCGAACCATTCGTTCATCACGCCGGTGCTTTCGCCGCGAAACGCGATGCGATGTGCGACGCCGCACAGTGGCGTTCGCACGACGCCCTGATACACGAGCTCGCTGCTTGCGAGACGCTGCGCATCGTTCGTGCCGCGTGCGGCGACGCGGCCATCGATGATCGGAATGATGTCGGTGGTCGTGCTGCCGATATCGACGAGCACCGCATGAGGCACACGCGTCGCGATCCATTGAGCCGTTGCGAGCCAGTTCGCCGATGCGATCTTGCGCCAGCCATCGGCGCACGCGGATCGCGCGAGCCAGTTCGATTCGCCGCCATAGAACATCGTGCGCTGACCGAGCCGCTGCGCGAGCGTGCGTGCGAGCGTGCGCACGCCTTCGGCGCGATCCGCGAAGAGATCGACCATTTCGCCGGTCATGGTGACGGCGTGGCGCGCGGAGGCATCGGCTGCACTGGGCCAGCGTTCGAACGCATATCCGATGACTCGCTCGAGATGCGCAATGCCTTGCCATAGCGGACACGCCCATTGCGCGACATCGACGAGCGCGCCCTTGCTCGTCATCGAGACTTTGACGTGCGCGCCACCCACGTCCCAGCCGAATACCGGCGCGTCGCCGCTACGCGCGGTCACGACGACGCTCCCACTTCGCGCACGCGCGTGTCATGGTGTGCGAAGCCTGACACACGATGCGCCGCGAGCAATTGCGCCGCGAGATTGCGCTTCTTGCTGATTGCCGCGTAGGCCACGGTGAGGCGCGGATTGACTTCGATCACCACGGGCCCGCGCGCTTCGTTCCATACGACGTCGATGCCGGCGAAACCGCGCAGCCCCGGCAACGCGTGTGCGACACGCATCGCGAGACGTTCGAGGGCGTGGCCCTTCGCGCTATCGAGCGGGATGTAATCGGAATCGACGCCATCGAATTCGACGATGCGTTCATTACGATGCGATGGCGTGTCGCTGCTTATGCCGATGCGTTGCCGATTGATGGACACGAGTTGCGCGCCTGCCTCGTCGCAGATGAGCGAGAGGCTGAGCGGCTCGCCATCGATCCATTCCTGCAGCACGGGATTGCGCCCGGCGGCGGCGCGCGCTTCGTATTCCTTCAGCGCGGCGTCGAGGTCGCGGTAGACATACGTATCGAGACCGCCTGCGCCGTCGTCGGGCTTGACCACCCAGTTAGCTGCTTCGAGCGATGCGGCCTGCTCCGGCTCGAGCGCGGGCGTCGTTGCGATGCAATGAGCTGCGAGGCACGTGGCCGTTGCGCTCTTGCTCGATGCAACGCGTATGGTCTCCTTCGCGCAGCCGAGCCAGCGGGTTGCGCCGACCGCATCGTAGAGACGCAACAGCAGGCCGTCGCATTCGGGCGCGACGACGAGTGCGTAATCGTGCTCCCGCGCCATGCGTGACACGAACTGCGTGATGGATTCTCCTTCTTGCGCGCGTTGGTGCGAATAGCGATCATCGACGTGTTCGAAGCGTGAACTGGCGATGGTCACGTCGATGCCGGGCAATGCGCGCAGATCGGCTGCGATGGCATCGCGCATGACGCGGCCTTCGACGATCAGTGCACTCAGGTCCGCGAGGCTCGCCGGGCTGGCGATATCCGGGTCGATGCCGCCTCCGGTGAGGTACTCGAATACGAATAGTTTGATCAAAGGAAGGCGATCCATGCAGGTGATACCCGTTCTCGATCTGCTCGACGGTCATGTGGTGCATGCGGTGCGCGGCGAGCGTTCGCGCTACCGGCCGATTCGGTCTTCACTGTGTGCGACAAGCGAGCCGGTTGCGGTTGCTCGCGCATTGCTTCGCGCGACGGGGGCGCCGACGTTGTATGTGGCGGATCTCGGCGCGATTCTGGAGCGTGGCGCGCATGTCGATGCGCTCGCTGCGCTTTGCGATGCGCTTGGGCAGGGCGTTTCTATCTGGCTCGATGCGGGGTTCAGCGACTTTGCATCGGTGCGGGCGTTGTTCGGTGCTTGCGGTGCGGGGGCATCGCTCGTGCCGGTGTTCGGGACTGAGAGTCTGCGCGATGCGGGCGCAATTGCCGATGCCGCTGCGGCTGGGTATGAGCCGGTTCTTTCGCTCGATTATCACGGCGGGCGGGCGTTGGGTTCGCTTCATGGCGATAGCGCTTGTTGGCCGATGCGGGTCATCGTCATGACACTCGATCAGGTTGGCGCGCGCGCCGGGCCTGATCTGGATACGTTTGCTGCCGTGCGCGAGATGGCCGGTGAGCGTCTCTTGTTCGGCGCGGGCGGCGTGCGGGATCGCAGTGATCTTGCACGTGCATCTCGCGCTGGCGCGCACGGGTGGCTTGTCGGGTCGGCGGTTCATGAGCTTGCACTTGGGGTTTCGGCTTTGGCCTGACTCAATATCTATGCCATCGAGAGATTGATTCGCATCGCGGGCTCCCTAGGTCGGGTTTGCTGGGTCAGCAGGTGACAGTTTGTGGCGATTTGGGAGCATTTGGGGCTGCACTTGCTTTGCGTTGAGCTTGCTTTGTTTGAGCCTGCTTGCGTTGAACTTGTTTTCGTGTCGGTCTATTAGCTCGCCCCTCCCCGGGGCGGGGGTCACTTTCTTGGCTGTCGACCAGAGTTGGCGCTTCAGCGCCTTACTCTGGTCCCATGCAAAGAAAGTAACCAAAGAAAGCAGCTTTTTTCTGAACCGCACGATGCACAGACTTGTGCTCACTTCGTAGAACAGCAGTGGCACTCAGCTTGAAAGAGCCTTGAATCACCTTCCACGCCCGCTGACAACTAACGTCCTCCGAGCCCCTTGGCTCGTCAAAACCGACTGTATGAACATGCGCCACGCTACGGCTCAAGGCTGACCAAATTTGATTGAATGCCCTTACTGAAGCCTTTCTCGCTCGGGCTTCGCACTCCGTTGTGATTCAACCGATTTGCCGCGCGACGCTTGTGATGAGGCGGACTGCAACGTTGAGCGGCTCTCGATCGTGCAAGACTGTTCCCGCCTTTAGACCGTGTTTGCTGCGTGGCTTTTCGGCTGCGCCCTTTACATGTTCTTGATTTGAACGCTCGACAGCGTTGATAGCACGCAGCGCGTGGTGCCCAATGGTGTTGTCGAGCCAAGGGGCTCGGAGGACGTTAGTAGTCAGCGGGCGCGGAAGGTAATTCAAGGCTCTTTCAAGCTGAGTACCACTGCTGTTCTACGAAGTGACCACACAACTTAGTGCATCGTGCGGTTCAAAAAAGCTGCTTTCTTTGGTTACTTTCTTTGCAGCGGCAAAGAAAGTGACCCCCGCCCCGGGGAGGGGCACACTAATAGACCGCCACGAAAAAAAGAAGAGAAAACAACCAAACCCGAGCGCCAGCGAACCCCCCGTTCGGCATAGACCTTGCTAAAAGCTCGCCCACTATGTCCAGTTCACCTCCCCAAGCGCCAGCAATAAGAGCCTGTCCTTTCTGCCCGCTGCTATGCGAGGACATCGTGCTGACTGCGAGTCTGGAGGCATTGAACACGACCTGTCCGCGTCTAACGCGATCGCTCGCCACCTTCACGAGCAACGACGCAACAAAGAAACCCCAGATAAATGGCCAGGATACGGACCTGACCACAGCACTATCCGAAGCGGCAAAAATTCTGGAACAAGCCCGCCGTCCGCTCTTCAGCGGACTAGCAACCGACATCGCCGGCGCACGCGCGCTATACGACCTCGCGGCACACAGCGGCGCCATCCTCGATCATCTGCACGGCGACGTGCTCGCCGCCAGCACACTTGCGCTACAGGATCGCGGCGCATTCTTCACCACGCTCTCGGAGATACGCTCGCGCGCCGATCTGATCGTTGTCATCGCGTGCGAACCATCGCGGCACTATCCGCGCTTCTACGAGCGTGTGCTCAACCCCCAGACCGATATCGTCTTCGTCGGATGCAACACAGATCCAGCCGCAAGCACGAACGCCAAAGCGATACTGCTAAACACCGACCCCTTCGACATCCTCGCGCTCTGGTCCGCGCTGACGGAAGGCCGCAACGCCAATGCGCTCGGCGACGCGAGAACCGCGCAACAACTCGAAGCATTGCTCGAACGCATCCACACCGCGCACTACACCGCATTCGTCTACGAACCCGGCACGCTGCCCGCTCCACACGCAGCCCTCGCCATCGAAGCGATCAACCGCATCGTCAAGACGATCAATCGCACCACACGCGCAGGCGCGCTCGCGCTGACCGGCGACGACGGCGCACTCTCAGTCAATCAAACCGTCACGTGGCTATCGGGCTTTCCGCTGCGCACGCGCGTCGCGTATGGCGTGCCGCTCGAACATGATTCGCACCGCTACCGCACCGACGACCTATTGCGCCGCAAGGAGATCGACGCATTGCTATGGATATCGAGCTTCGGCCCCGAGCCACTGCCTTCGTCGCTACCCGACGACGTGCCCGCCATCATCCTCGGCCATCCCGCGACGACGCACGCCGCGCGCAACGCAACCACGGTCTTCATCCCGGTCGCGACACCCGGCATCGATAGCAACGGCCACCTTTTTCGCGTCGATGCCTCGGTCGTCGTGCCGCTCGTCCCTGCACGTGATACGGCTTTGCCAACCGTAGCCGCGATCGCCAGCGAACTAGTCCGCGCAAGGAGGCCGCAATGAGCCTCACGCGCATCAGAGGCGCCGCCGTCTACGATCCGGCGAACGGCATCGACGGCGTCCGGCGCGACATCATCATTCGCGATGGCCGCATCGTCGATCAGGCGCAGAGCGAAAGCATTCCGCCCGAACGCGACTTCGACGCGAGCGGCATGATCGTAATGGCCGGCGGCATCGACCTGCATTCGCATATCGGCGGCGGCAAGACCAATCTGTCGCGCCTGCTCCTGCCGGAAGATCATCGCAACGATGCACGCGCCGTCCCCGACAAGCCCGGCGAAGGCCGCTATATGCGTCTGCCCTCGTGCGGAACATGCGCGCCCGGAACGCTTGCCACCGGCTATCGTTATGCGGAAATGGGCTACACCGCCGCGTTCGAACCGGCGATGGTCGCATCCAACGCACGTCACACGCACCTCGAAATGGGCGATACGCCGATCATCGATCACGGCGCCTACGTGATGATGGGCAACGACGAACTCTTCCTGCAGATGCTTGCTGCAAAGGAAGACTTCGAGCGCATGCGCGATTACGTCGGCTGGACCATCGACGCGAACAAGGCGCTCGGCGTCAAGGTCGTGAATCCCGGCGGCATCTCCGCCTTCAAGTTCAATCAGCGTTCGCTCGATCTCGACGAAGCACACGTGCATTACGGCATCACGCCGCGCGACGTGCTAAGGACGTTGACGCGCGCATTGAGCGAACTGCGCGTGCCGCATCCGCTGCATGTGCACGCGAGCAATCTCGGTGTGCCGGGCAATGTGCAATCGACGATCGCGACAATGGACGCATCCGATGGCCTGCCCATCCATCTTACGCATATCCAGTTTCATAGCTATGGGACCGAAGGGCCGCTCAAGTTTTCATCGGGCGCACGCGCAATCGCGGAAGCGGTCAACGCACGCCCCAACGTAACGATCGATGTCGGCCAGATCATCTTCGGTCAGACGGTCTCCGCATCCGGCGACACGATGATGCAGTTCCGCAATGCACCGCTTGCGCGTCCTCGCAAATGGATACTGGGCGATATCGAATGCGACGGCGGATGCGGCGTCGTGCCATTTCGGTATCGCGAGCAGAGCTTCGTCAATGCGCTGCAGTGGATCATCGGGCTGGAGATCTTTCTGCTCGTCGATGATCCGTGGCGCGTATCGATGACCACCGATCATCCCAATGGCGGACCGTTCACGAGCTATCCGCATCTGATCCGCCTGTTGATGGACAAGCCGTTTCGCGACGAACAACTCGACAAGCTGAACGCCGATGCAAAAGCCGCGAGCGTGCTCAGTGAAATCACACGCGAACTCTCTCTTTATGAAATAGCGATCATCACCCGTGCCGGCCCCGCGCGTCTGCTTGGCCTCGCCGATCGCGGGCATCTGGGCGCGGGCGCGGCGGCGGATATCGCGGTGTATCGAGAAAACGCGGATCGCGAGCGCATGTTCACGTCGCCCGCATTCGTGTTCAAGGACGGCGAACTCATTGCGCGCGACGGAACCTTGCTGCAAACGCCGGCGGGCGGGATTCACTTCGTGACGCCCGACTATGACCGCGCAATCGAACAGCGCGTGCGCGACTACACGGACGCGAATCTGGCGGGAAGGTTCGAAAACATCGCGATCGGCGACGACGAAATGTGTACGGTCTGCAACGGCGGCAAGCTCTTGCCGGTCGCATGCGAACGGCGATGACCACCATGCGCATCAACGACACCGAGATCGACGACACCTTCGCAGAAGCCTTTCCGATGAAGGCGACGCGTCTGATCATTACCGCGCATACAGCGACGTGGGCGCGTCATGCGGCCAATTCGCTGACGGGCTTCGCCACGTCCGTCATCGATTGCGGATGCGAGGCGGGCATCGAACGCGACCTTGCTGGCAATGAAACGCCCGACGGAAGGCCAGGCATATCGGTGCTGATCTTCGCGGTGTCGTCGAAGGACTTGGCTAAGCAGGTTGCGCGTCGCGTCGGGCAATGCGTATTGACGTGCCCGACGACGGCCGTCTATGGCGGAATCGATCCGTCCACCAGCCGTGCGCCGCTCTCCGACAATGCACCGCTTGGCGCCGGCCTGCGCTTCTTCGGCGATGGCTTTCAGATATCGAAAGTGCTTGGCACGACGCGCTATTGGCGCGTGCCCGTCATGGACGGCGAATTCGTTTGCGAAGAATTCACTGCAACCGTCAAGGCAGTGGGCGGCGGCAACCTGTTGTTTCTTGCGCGCGACATCGACAGTGCATTGCATGCCGCAGAAGCCGCCGTTGCCGCAATGCACAAGCTGCCCAATGTCATTACGCCTTTTCCGGGCGGCGTCGTGCGTTCGGGGTCGAAGATCGGCTCGAAGTACAAAGGCGCGACGGCATCCACGAACGATGCGTTTTGTCCCACGCTCGTCGGCTTGTCGAAGCAAAGCGAACTCACTCCGGAAGTGGCGTGCGTGCTCGAAATCGTGATCGACGGTCTCACCGATGCCGACGTCGGCGCGGCAATGACAGCCGGAATCACCGCAGCGACGTCTATCGGACGCACAGGGGGAGTCTTGCGCATTTCAGCCGGAAACTATGGCGGCAAACTCGGGCCTTATCACTTCAAGTTGCATGAGTTATCCGCTGGCGTCACTGGAGCACGCGCATGAACGCCGTCACCCTGCGCGTAAAAAGTGCGCCTGGCTTTCGCGTGGATGGGTCCAAATTACTTCCTATAACGCTGGCACAGATGTCGTCTACGGAACGGGCAAGACTGCCGCTGCACGCAGACGGTGAAACGTGCGCGATCGGCGATCTCTTCGGCATCGCCGAGGCCGATGCAGCCGATGCCTCGCTTCGTATAGAAGGCGATGTGGCCTGGCTCGATCGCATCGGCGCGTCGCTTACAGAAGGCAAGCTCACAATTCACGGGAATGCGGGCGACTACGTCGGCATCGGCATGGCAGGCGGCGAATTGTCGATCGAAGGCAATGCGGGCCGGTTCACCGCATGCGAGATGCAAGGGGGACGCATGACCGTCCACGGCAACGTCGGCGACTTCGCGGCGGCCGCGCTGCCAGGCAACATGGAAGGCATGAGCGGCGGAACGCTCGTCGTCCACGGCGATGCTGGCGCGCGCCTTGCGGACCGCATGCGGCGCGGCACCGTGCTCATCGGCGGAAATGCCGGGGATTTCGCTGCTTCGCGCATCGTTGCAGGGACGGTCTGTGTCGCAGGACAAACGGGCGCACACCTGGGCTATGGTATGCGGCGCGGCACGGTCGTATTATTGAAGAATCCCTCATGCGTTCCACCCACCTTCACGGAAGGCGGACGCGGCTTCGATGTCTTCTGGCGACTGCTTGCGCGCATGCTCGCCAGAGAGATCGCGCCTTTCTCGACGCTCGCGCAAAACGCATTGCCGAAGCGCTATACCGGTGATCTTGCCGTAGACGGACGGGGGGAATTGCTGATCGCCAATTCATGAAACGACGATAACAATGGACCCTCTATCCGCCGCACCAATGCCCTTTCGCGAAGGAGGCATGCCATGACCGCAGTCGGCACCCGGCCCGCGACGCCCGGCCGGTCGACGGTGGCGAACGAGCGCTTCGCCCGGCCGCTGATTGCGCTGCACTGGATCATCGCCATCGCCATCATTGCGATGCTGTGCATCGGCTTCTATATGGTGGGCCTGCCACGCGGACTGGCGTTCAAGTCGACCGTCATCAACTTCCATAAGTCGCTCGGTTTGACGATTTTCCTGCTGGTGCTGATCCGCATCCTGGTACGCCTGGCCTATGGCCGGCCGCCTCTGCCGCCGATGGGAGCGTGGCAACGCGCCGCCGCGAGCACCACGCAGGGTCTTTTATACGCAGGCATGGTCGCGATGCCGCTGACCGGCTATCTCGGCTCGTCGTTCAACAAATACGGCACGCGCTTCTGGGGCGTGCTTCTGCCACAATGGGGATCGGACGATAAAGCAATGCGCGAATTGTTCTTCGGCATACATGGTTTCATTGCATGGATGCTGGCCGCGTTGATCGTCCTTCATTTTCTGGGCGCAATGAAGCATCAGGTCATCGATAAAGACGGGCTGTTAAGGAGAATGTGGCCATGACGTATTCGCGCAGGACCTGACGATGAAGATTCGCGTTTTGGGCTCATCGGCGGGCGGCGGCTTTCCGCAATGGAACTGCAACTGCCGCAATTGCGACGGCGTGCGCCGCGGCGTCATTGCCGCGCGTGCCAGAACGCAGTCGTCGATTGCGGTCAGTGACAACGGCGAGGACTGGCTGCTCGTCAACGCATCGCCGGACATACTCGCGCAGATCGCGGCGAACCCTGAGTTGCAGCCCGCACGCCGCGTGCGCGATACGGGCATCGCCGCGGTCATCACGATGGACGCGCAGATCGACCACGTCACCGGCCTGTTGATGCTGCGCGAGCGCGGCACGCCGCTGCCGCTCTATACGACCGACGCGGTATGGCAGGACCTGTCGACGGGCTTTCCGGTCACATCCATTCTTTCGCATTACTGCGGCGTCGAGCATCGCCGCATTGCGCTCGATGGCGCCGCGTTCAGCGTGCCCGAACTGCCGCGCGTCAGCATCGATGCGCTGCCGCTGTCGAGTAAGGCGCCGCCGTATTCGCCGCATCGCGAAGCGCCGGAAGTGGGCGACAACATCGGCCTCATGTTCACGAACAACGTCACGGGCAAGCGCGCGTTCTATGCGCCCGGCCTCGGCGCACTCGAACCGCATGTACTCGATGCGATGCGCACCGCTGACCTCTTGCTCGTCGACGGCACCGTGTGGACCGACGACGAAATGATCCGCCTCGGCCTGACGAAGAAAACCGGCGCGGACATGGGACATCTCGCGCAAAGCGGTCCCGGCGGCATGATCGAAGTGCTCGATTCGATCGGCCGCGCGGACGTGCGCAAGGTGCTCATTCATATCAACAACACGAACCCTATCCTGATCGAGGACGAACCCGAACGGCGCATGCTGTCGGAGCATGGCATCGAAGTGGCGCATGACGGCATGAGCTTCGAGCTATGACATCGCGGAGAATTATTGAATGACTGGCAACGCTTTCACGCCGATGCTGAACCCCACGACCGGCCCGCACTTCACCGCACTGAATGAAGCCGGCCCCGCGTGGACGCGCGAGCAGTTCGAAGAGCAACTGCGCGCGAAGGGCACGTCGTACCACATTCATCATCCGTTCAACGTGAAGATGAATAGCGGAGGATGCTCGCGTGAGCAGATACGCGGCTGGGTCGCGAACCGCTTCTACTATCAGATCAACATTCCGCTCAAAGACGCGGCGGTCATGTCCAACTGCCCGGATCGCGAGACGCGCCGCCGCTGGGTGCTCCGTATTCTCGATCACGACGGTTATGAAGAACAACCCGGCGGCATCGAAGCATGGGCGCGTCTCGGCGATGCAGTCGGGCTCTCGCGCGACGATCTCTGGTCGCTTCGTCTCGTGACGCCGGGCGTGCGCTTCGCCGTCGATGCCTACGTGAACTTCGCACGTCGCGCGCCGTGGCAGGAATCAGTGTGCTCGTCGCTGACGGAGATGTTCGCACCACAGATTCATAAGGACCGGCTTGCCACGTGGCCAGAGCATTACACATGGATCGAACAGGAAGGGCTCGCTTATTTTCGCTCGCGCGTGTCGCTTGCGCAGCGTGACGTCGAACATGGTCTCGAAGTGACGCTCTCGCATTTCACCACGCGCGAGCAACAGCAACGCGCACTCGATATCCTGCAATTCAAGCTGGATATTCTTTGGACCATGCTCGATTCAATCGAAAAGGCATTCCCGGCATGAGCGACATGAATCCGACTCAGCGCATAAACGAAGCCGTCGACGCTCCGGACGATGCCTTGCGTCCGAAGCTCAAGCGGCTCTTTCGCCTGCAATGGGAGCCTGCGCAAGACGCGCACGTGCTGCTTTACCCCGAAGGCATGGTGAAGCTCAATCAGAGCGCTGCGCAAATCCTGCTTCGCTGCGATGGCACGCGCGATATTCCCGCGCTCGTCGCCGATCTGGAACAGGCGTTCAACGCAGCCGATCTCGGCGACGATGTGCGCGCGTTCATCGCCGGCGCGCGTGCGCGTGGCTGGCTGGAGTGAAAAGGTGCAAGCATGACCGATCTTTCCGAACCCATCGCCAAGCCCGAACACGAAGGGACGCCCATTGCGCCGCCCTTGTGGCTGCTTGCTGAATTGACGTATCGCTGTCCGCTGCACTGCGTCTTCTGCTACAACCCGGTGAATTACACGGACCATTCGCGCGAACTGGATACGGCGCAATGGCTCGACGTGTTGCGTCAGGCGCGTGCATTAGGCGCAGCGCAACTGGGCTTTTCCGGTGGCGAACCGCTCTTGCGCGATGACCTCGAAACGCTCGTCGGTGAAGCCCGCAAGCTCGGCTTCTATACGAACCTCATCACGTCGGGCATCGGCCTGACGGACAAGCGCCTTGCCGCGCTCAAGGACGCGGGCCTCGATCACATTCAGCTTTCGTTTCAGGACTCCACGCAGGAGCTGAACGACTTTTTATCGAGCACGAAGACATTCGATTTGAAGAAACGCGTCGCCGGTCTCATCAAGGCGCATGACTTTCCGATGGTGCTCAATTGCGTGCTGCATCGCTATAACCTGCCGCATATCGGGCGCATCATCGACATGGCACTCACCATGGGCGCAGAGTATCTGGAACTCGCCAATACGCAGTACTACGGCTGGGCGCATGCGAACCGTGCGCAACTCATGCCGACCGCCGAGCAGTTGCAGGAAGCGGAAGCCGTGGTCGAACGGTATCGCAAGGAAATCGGCGACAAGTGCAAGATATTCTTCGTGGTGCCCGACTATTACGAGCGTCGCCCGAAGCGCTGCATGAACGGCTGGGGCTCGGTGTTTCTCGGCATCGCGCCGGACGGTGCCGCGCTGCCATGTCATACGGCGCGCTCGCTTCCGGGTCTCACGTTTCCCAACGTGATCGACACGCCACTCAAGGACATCTGGTACGAGAGCGATGCATTCAACCGCTTTCGCGGCTTTGGGTGGATGAAAGAGCCGTGCCGCAGTTGCGATGAGAAAACAATCGATCTCGGTGGATGCCGCTGTCAGGCTTATCTTCTGACGCAAGACCCGGCGAATGCGGACCCCGTTTGCGATAAGTCCGCGCATCATGAGCGAGTAATCGAAGTGGTGCGCGCGGCCTCGATGAGACAAGAGCCGCAGGAACAGCCCATCGTCTTTCGTAACGATGCGAATTCGCGGCGGCTCGCTTCGACGCATCGAACGGATGGATCGGAAGTCGGAGAAAAATAACCATGCATGCCGATATCTCCGTGCTGCTCGTAGACGATCACGCCGTGGTGCGCGAAGGCTACAAGCGTCTGCTCGAACTCAGCCCCGATGTCAGCGTCGCGGGCGAAGCGGCGGATGCCGCGCAGGCTTATCAGAAGTTCTGCGCGTTGCAGCCCGATGTCGTCGTCATGGACCTTGCACTGCCCGGCGCAAGCGGTATCGAAGCGATGCGTCGCATGCTCGCACGCGAGCCAAATGCACGCGTGCTGATCTTCAGCGTTCACGAGGAAGCGATTTTCGTGCGCCGTGCGCTCGATGCCGGCGCGCGCGGTTATGTCACGAAAGCCAGCGCGCCCGATGTGCTCGTCGAAGCGGTGCGCTCGGTTGCACGTCGCGTTTGCTATCTGAGCCCGGATATCTCGCAAGCGATCGCACTGCGCGCGACGATTCAGGAAGGACCGCCGGGACGACAGTTATCGGCGCGTGAGTTCGAAGTGCTCCGTTTGCTCGTGCAAGGTTATACGCTGCCGAGCATCGCGGAGAAACTCGGACTGAGCCAGAAGACCGTGGCCAATCATCAATCGGTGATACGGCAGAAATTCGGCGCCGATAACGGCGTCCAGCTCGCGCAGATCGCCAATCGCCTGGGACTTCATTTTTCCGATCTTACTGGCGCCCCCGACGCGCCTTCGTTCGGCTCGCTAGGCAACGGCCGCCCCGCCTGAACGGGTACGCGTGCGCAGACCAGAAAGCCCTGACCGGGACTGCTCGCAAGATGAAATTCGCCGCCCAGCGCCTCCACGCGTTCGCGCATGCCGACGAGCCCCAGGCCCTTGCGCGGCACTGACAGATCGACGCCCGGACCATCGTCCGCGATAGTCACGACGACCTCTCCTGAGCCTTTCTCCGTTTCCGGTGTGCGTACCAGATAGAGTTCGACCCGTGATGCACGCGCGAACTTGGACACGTTCGTCAGCCCTTCCTGCACGAGCCGATAAAGCGCTATGTTGAGCGCATCGCCGAGATGGTCGAAATCGCCCTCTACCGTCAACGTGAATTCCGCTTGCGGCAAGCGTTCGCGCCAGCCTTCGATGCAATGTTCCATGGCGGTCGGCAAGCCGAATTCATCGAGGCCGATGGGCCTTAGCTTGCGAGTCATGCCGCCGATTTCGCGGTACACGTGCGTCGCGCTTTGCATCAACGCTAAAGCAAGCCGATGAATTTCGTCCTCGCGTTCAGCGGACAAATCGCGAATACGTGCCGCATCGAGCGATATCGCGTTGAGGTACTGTCCCAGTTCGTCGTGCAGCTCGCGCGCTAAATGGCGACGTTCGGCTTCCTGCGCGGTAATGGCCTGATTCGCCAGCCGCCGGTTCTCAGCGAGCAGATGTTCCGCCTCCTGTTCGAGCGCATGGCTGCGGCGCACTTCGCGACGCGCGTCCTTGTAGCGCCGCCATGCGAACCACGCAAAGCCGAGCGCAAGCACGAACAAGGTTGCAGGAAGTTCATCGAGCTGAAAGCGCTCGGCGCTGCGCGTCCAGCGATAAGTGAATTCGCTGAAGTCGATCAGCGCGAAGCCTGCGCCCGCGACGATCGTCATCGCGAGCACGCATGCCAGATCGCGCGACGCCGTCGAAGGCTTGGCGCGTCTGGAAGCATCTTCAGCGAGAGAGGACAAGGATTCGGATGGCATCGCGGAATCCATTTTAAGCACGCCAGGCCCGCGCGATGGCGCGTGCAAATGACGTTTGGGAACCCTTCCCTGCACGATCGGGAAAAGCTCCCGGTGCGCGCACGGATTGTTGTGCGACTCTTTCTATCAAAGGCCGATCGTTTCAAGGAAGCGCACAAGAAAGAATAACCGGAGACGACAATGAGGAGCATGCCGCGCCGGTCCGCCATCGCGCATCGGTTCAAACCCCGAGCGGGACTGAAGCTCGTGTTCGGGAGCGCATTCGCGAGCATCACTGTCGGCGCATGGGCGCAAGCGGCCAGCGCGCCGCCGAATATGGAATTGCCGACTATCGTCGTGGTAGGAACCACACCGTTATTGGGCGTGGGCACGCCGCTCGAAAAGGTGCCGGCGAACGTGCAGACCATCAAGGGCAACGAGATCGAAGCGCAGCACTCCGCGACCGTCACCGACTAGCTGCAGCAAAACGTGGTGAGTGTCGACGTCAACGACGCGCAGGGCAATTCGTCTCAAACGGATATCAACTACCGGGGTTTCACTGCGTCGCCCTTGCTCGGCACGCCGCAGGGTCTTTCAGTGTTTCTCGATGGCGTTCGCATCAATGAGCCTTTCGGCGATGTCGTGAACTGGGATCTCATTCCGGAAGCCGCCATCAATACGATGCAACTCATTCCCGGCTCGAACCCGACCTTCGGCCTCAATACGCTCGGCGGCGCAATCGCCATCACGACCAAGAACGGCCGCACGAATCCCGGCGGGAACATCGATATCAGCGGTGGATCATGGGGCAAAAAGACTGCGCAGATCGAACAGGGCGGCGTGATCGGCAGTAACCTCGACTACTACTTCACGGCCAACATCGCGAATGACAACGGCTGGGCGGCACACAATTCGAGCCGCTTGCGTCAGGCGTTCGCGAAGCTACGTTACACGGACGCCGACACGACCATTTCTCTCTCGATGGGCGGCGCGGACAACACGCTCAACGGATCGCAGACCATTCCGCGCTCGTTTCTCGACAACTACAAGCAGGCTTATACGTTTCCCGACACGAATGAAAATCAGGTGGGCTATATCACGCTGTCGGGCGAGCACTACTTTTCGCCCAATGTGGAGTTGAGCGGCAATCTGTATTACCGGCACTATCGCAACCGCAACGTGAGCAGCAACGTCAACGACAATTACGGCGAAGTCGATGAGGACGGCACGATCGATCTCACGCAGGCGACCAACGATCAATCGGTGATCGTGACGGACAGTTATGGCGCGAGCCTGCAACTGACGCTGCTCAATAAGCTGTTCGGCATGGACAACCAGTTGATTCTGGGCGGAGCAGGCGACTTCGCCAATTCGCATTTCACTCAGTCGGCGCAGCCCGCGGAGTTCACCGATAGCCGCGCGACCATCGGCCTCGGCCCTTTCGTGCCGACGACGAACGCCAAGACGCGCAATGAAAACTGGGGCATTTACTTCGAGAATACGCTGTCCTTCACCGAGCAATGGTCGATGACGCTCGCGGGCCGCTATAACTGGGCCAAGGCGACCATCGGCGATGAAAGCGGCGTGCAGCCGCTCCTCGATGGACGGCACACGTTCTCGCGTTTCAATCCGGCAATTGGCTTCAACTGGAACCCGACGCCGTGGTTCACGGCGTATGCGACGTACAACGAAGGCATGCGCTCCCCGACCGCAATCGAGCTTGCATGCGCGGACCCGAACGCCCCGTGCTCGCTTCCGAACGATTTCATTTCGGATCCCGAACTAAAGCCGGTCATCTCGAAGACGTTCGAAATAGGTGCACGCGGACATATCGGCACATCGACGACCTGGAGCGCTGCGTTATACAGCACGACGCTCACGGACGACATCCAGTTCGTCAGCAGCGAAGGCGCAACGAGCACGCTCGGCTACTTTCAGAACGTCGGCAAGACACGCCGTCAGGGTTTCGAACTCGCGGGCCGCACGCGATGGGGACCGCTCGGGTTCGCCGCGAGCTACAGCTATGTGAACGCGACGTATCGTTCCACATGGAGGGAGAACAGCGCCAGTAATTCGAGCGCGGACGCCGACGGCAACATTACCTTGCATTCTGGAGACCGCATTCCCGGCATTCCCGCGAATACCGTGAAACTGCGTGTGGACTACAACCCGCTCTCGCGATGGAACATCGGCACGAATCTGACGTATCGCAGCAATATCTTTGCGCGCGGCGACGAGAACAATCAGGATGTGAACGGCAGCATCGCCGGCTATTTCCTGATCGATCTCGACACGACCTATAACGTCACGAAGCAATTGCAAGTCTATGCGACCGTCAAGAACCTGCTCAACAAGCGCTACGCGAACTTCGCGATTCTCGGCGAGAACTTCTTCAACGGGCCGAACCATACCTTCAACGGCGCGGATACCACCAATGAGCAATTTCTCGGCATTGGTGCGCCACGCGGCGTCTGGGTCGGCTTGCGCTATGCATGGAACTGAGTGCTGCTGCCAGCTCCAACTCAGCGCGGTTTGAACGGATAGATCTTTGCAGGTCGCCGTTGCCGCAAGTCCGCCAGGAATCTCTCGACGAAGCGGCCAAGTGCGTTGGCCTTGAGTTGCTCGAGCATCCGCATGGCATCGCTGGGCGATTCCGGTCCCATCACGAGCGCGCCCACGCCCAGCGCGCCAAGATGCACGACGAGCGCGCACGAGGAAAGCGAGCCGGCATCGAAGAGGCGAAGCGCGTCGGCGGCATCGTCGTCCAGTTCGATGCCTTCCTGGATGCACTGCTCGTAACGAAGCTCGCCGTGCTTGCCGACGTGTGCGGGCAGCCATCGGCAGTTGCCCGTGCTGCCCTGAGCCGCAATCAGAATGCGCCTGCTTACCGGAGTATCGGATATTGCGTCGAACGCCTCGGCTAATGTAAGCATGATTGTCCTCGCCGGAGAGCCTATCTGATACTAGCAGCCGCTCACAGCGAGGCGGAAGGTGGATTGAGCAACGATGCACGGTGCAAAGCGAAACGGCCGTGCGGCCAGCGCAATCAGCGGCCCGCTATCGATCCCGCGCTCGGCGGATACGTGACGATGCCCCATGCAAGCGGCAAGTCGCCGATCTGGCTGATGGTCTGGAAGTTCGACGCATCGAGCACATACACCGCATTGGAGCGGCCGCATGCCAGCAGCAGCCGCGATCCATCGGGGGTGAAGCTGAAATGCCAGCAGCGCTGGCCGACGGGTATGTCGCTCATGTGCGCGTAGGTCGCGCCGTCGAACACTTGCAGGATCTTGTCCCGCGATGCAACCACGATCAGGCGCTTCCCCGAAGGATCGAACGATACGCCATAGGGGCCGGTTTTCGTATCGACGGTCTTGACGACCTTCAGGTCCTTGCCGTCCAGCACGATGAACTTGTTCGCATTCTCCAGCGTGACGACGTATTGCTTTCCATCGGGCGATATCTTGATGCCGCGCGGACGCGAGCCCTTCTGCAGCTCGACGGTGCGCACCGGCTTGCCCGTGCGCGCACGGTAGACGGACACCGTGTCGTCGCCTTCGTTCGTGACGAGAATCAGCGTGCCGTCCCGCGAAAATTCGACGCCTTCCGTTTCATGGCCACTCTTGACCGAACGCGTGACCTTCAACGCTTTTATATCGACGATGGCAATTTCGGCGGGCGGCGAGTTCGCGTCGTCGTCGTCCTTCTCGGGCTCGCCGGGCTTGGGCGGCGCGCCGGATTCGCCCGGCTCATACGTCACATACGCATAACCGCCGTACACACGCACGAATTCCGGGTTCTTGCCGATCTTCACGCGCCGCGTGACCTTGCCGGACGCGGTATCGATTTCCGAAAGATCGCCCGTCGATTTGTTGGCGACATACAGGCGCGTGCCGTCCTGATTGAGGCTCAGGCCGCGCGGGCCGTCTTTGCCCACGTCGATGGTTCTGGCAAGCGAGAAATTCGCGAGATCGATCACGCCGACCCCGGCTGTTTCGCTGGTCACATAAGCGGTCTGAGCGGTGGCGTGCGCGCTGAATGCGGAGAGAAACAAAGCGGGTGCGAGAAACGACGCGCACGCCAGGCGCGCCGCCTTGATGGTGACTTGCATGAGCGTCTCCGGCTGAACGTTCTTTGTTCGTTCTATGGCGGGCCGTTTGAGGTGAGCCTGGCCCAACGACTAACTTAGCGCAGGAGACGCCGCGCACGCAATCGCATCGGGCGGGAGAAATTCCCGATTCCCTTCGCAAAGGATCAATGAAGCGCGGACGCATCGTTCGCGAGAAGATCGACCAGTGCCTTTGCGCCGCGTCGCCAGGACTGATCCGTATTGCCGCGAATATCGACTGAACGCTGAAAGAGCGTTGCGCCGCTGTGTGCGTCCTCTACCCGCAGATTCATGTTGAGTATCAGATTGCTGATCTTCTGCACCCAGCACACCCCGACCCGCGACGTGCCCAACTCACGCGCCACGCGCAGCTCACAGCCATTGCACGCGCTCATGTCCTGACCGCTCTGCAGCGAGGCGATGAGATCGCTCGCACGCGCGTTATCCGCGACTTCGAACAGAGCGCGTTGGTGTACGTCATCGCGCAAGGTGCTGCTGATCATCTGAAGCCGCTGGCTTTGAATCCGGTTGATGTCGGCGTCGTTGTAGGCGGCGTTGTCGTCGATGAGCGTGCAGTCGAGCAGTGCAATAGATTGCCGCGCCTCTTGCGCGAGAACGCAGCCGCTAAAAAGCACTGCGCTCGCGAAGACAAAACTCAATGCTCGAACAATGACGGTCATGGTCCAGTCCCGATTGATGCGCCAACACCACGGTGTTCATCTGTTCGCGCGACTCCAACATACCGCCGCCTGTCGACCCGATCAAGTGCGGCTGTTGCGCGCTGCGCATTGCCCACGCTCAAGCGGCGTAAATTGGCATAGGCCTTGCAAAACTCGTGGCGAGCATCGCGATGCTCGATCCACTTCAAGCTACCCGCCAGGAGCACCACCATGAAACGCACTCTCGCCATTGCGGACCTTCCGCCCGATACTCAGACCCGCGACGAAGCCACGCTCTCTCAGCAACAGATGCAGCGCATCACAGGCGGAAGGGCCGTGTCCGCCATCGTCGATGGCCGCGCGCCCGCAACCGTCGATGACTGGGGCATCAACATCGCCATCTTCGAAGGGCGCATCAGCGGACCGTATATCGTGTGATGCGGCTTGGCGGCTCGTGTCCATCGCGCGCGAGCCGCTCTTGGCAACCCGTCGTTCCCCGATGGATTCGCATGCCGAAGTGGAGTAACGTTGCAATGCGAGCCTGGCAACGACAGGGAGGCGATCATGTCCGGCGAACCCGCTTCACAATGGCAGGTCTTCGAATATGAGGGCTTCGACATACACGTGCTGCCGCAAATAAAACCGACGCCGGAGCACGCGCCTCCACGCGCGGCTGAGCGATATGTGTTCATCGGTCGTGTATGCCGCCATGGAACGAACGCCGATACGCCTGCGGAAGCCGTTTATTTCCACGCCGATGGCGATGATGAATACCGGACCGCGCAAGACGCAGTGGAAGAAGCGCGGCATATCGGCAAGAGCATCATCGACGGGACGCATCCGGATTTATCGGTGCTGTCGATCGTTTCGCATCGTCATCCAAAATGACAGCGGGAAGCATGCAACCTTCGGATCACGACGATGCGCGCGTCGAAAGTCTGAGCGCAATCACGCTCGCGACGCACGACATGCCACGTGCAGTGCGCTTCTATCAGGCGCTCGGTTTTCGCATCGTTCACGGCGGCGCCGATGAAGCGTTCACCTCTTTCGCGTTGGGCAGTTCCTTTCTCAACATCACCAGCGAAACGCACGGTCCCATTCAATGGTGGGGCCGCGTCATCATCTACGTTTCCGACGTGGATGCGTTCTATCGCAAGGCGCGCGCAAGCGGCATCGAGCCGCTGTTTGCGCCGCGCGATGCGCCCTGGAACGAGCGCTATTTTCATCTCACCGATCCCGACGGTCACGAACTCAGCTTCGCGCGTCCGCTATAACGCATTGGGCCGGGCATGCGTTTCGCTAGTGGCTCCTTGACGGTAACCGTACGCATCGGTCCGACGATATGACCGTTCGCGCACATACCCGCGCACGACACGTGTTGAACATACAGGCACATCAACGCCTTAATTAAAGCTTGGTCATGTGCTGTTGCTATTTCGCAAAAAGGCACGACGCTAGCGGATTCACGGCGTAGAGTTCAAGTGCTTTGTCACGAGTGTGGTGCGTTGCGGCAGGCGTCATTCATGCGGCTTAAAGCCTCGTGCGCTTCTAGCCGATATCCAGACATGAACGCCGCGTGCAGGAGACTTCAGATGAAAAGCATCAACGAACGATCCCTACGTTCTCAAGTGGAGAAATGGCTCGCGCCGGCAAGCGTGCCGGTGCATGTCACGAAGTTCAGCCGTACTCGCGCCGATCACACGCGGTACGTGTGCGTCGAAACATTGCAGGGCGCGGCGTCGAGAGCGTTATTCTTCTTTCGACACGGTGACGGACAGTGGTGCGTTTATCCGCCTGCGCCGCAGCGAGCGAACATCAGGCGAGAGCGGCTCGCTGCGTGACCCGAAGCCTCAAAGACGCATGTTGTTGAAGAACTGGAACCACATTGCGCCAAGCGGGTTCATTGCGCTGGCGCGTTGATCGGCAGTTTGAGCCGGCGCTTCCTTCGTCTCAGTCGCGGGCTCGGGCGCGGGTTCGCCCGTTGCCTTCGCTTCGCGCGACTCATGCAATGCAACGACGCTCTCCGCGATCTGCCGAGCCGTTGCTTCATCGCAATCCTGGCCGAGCAGCACGCCGAACACGACGTCACCGTTATGCCCTTCCGACGCAAAGCGCATCGCAAGCGATACACGTTTCGCATAGAGCGCCTCGCGCGCCGCTTCTTCCTCGCGTAGCTGCGCTTCACGGCGCTCCATTTCTTCCGCGAAGATACGGTCGTAGACCTCGCGTTGCGCGGGGTCCGACAAAATGGCGTAAGCCTCTTTTATCTCGTGAAACTTCGTATGGGCGGCCTCTTCATTGCCGACGTTGCGGTCAGGATGGCAACGCATCGCGGCCTTGCGATACGCCCGCTTGATCTCTTCCTCGGTGGCGTGCTCATCGACGCCCAGCGTTTCGTATAACGTTGCCATCAGCGTTCTTTAGCGTTCGTTGAAGGAAAGGGCACAGGCATCCTAGCACGCTAAAACGGGCCTTTTGTGTCTAGCGCCGCGTGATGGCGCGAATGCCTGATGCACCCATCAGATCGAAAATGGCGCGTGCGGGCCGCAGATAATGCGCGATGTGCAGCCGGATCACGATCACCGCGACGACGAAGAACCCGAGCGTCACCCACAGATATTCGCTGCGCCCCGCGACGACGCCATGGCGCGTATGCAGCAGCACGAAGACCAGCCAGGCGAACGCCGGCGCATGCAGGCTCCAGTGCCGCTGCGCAAAGTGCCATGCAAGCCGCCGCACGTCGCGTCTTGCGCTGCGATCGAGGCCGGCGAGTTCAGGGCGTCCGCGAAAAGCGAATGGCATGACGTAAGGGCTGCGTCATCGTAGAGAGAGGATGCATCCAGCATAGCGCGCAGACGGCAGTCCGAGGCATCGAGTAGACTGGCGCACATGCATGTCAATCGAATCGGAACCCGCACAGGAACCGCCGGGCCGCTGCGTTCGAGCGCATTTGCGAGCCACGCATCATGAAGGGCGGCAACTTTCGTATCACGGCAGCTGTCGTCGCCAGTGCGCTCTTTATGCAAAACATGGACGGGACCATCGTCGCGACCGCCATCCCTACCATGGCCCGCGATCTTCATGTCGATCCAGTTCATTGAGCAGCGCCATCACCGCGTATCTCGTCGCATTGACGGTGTTCATTCCGGCCAGCGGATGGGTGGCCGACCGCTTCGGCGCGCGGCGCGTATTCATGTGGGCGATCGCGACGTTCACATTGGCGTCGATCGCGTGCGCCGCCGCGATGAGTCTGCCGCAACTGCTTGCCGCGCGGGTCGCGCAAGGACTCGGCGGCGCGATGATGGTGCCCGTCGGCCGGCTCATTCTCTTTCGCGGCGTCAAGCGCGAGGAACTGCTGCAAGCGACCACGTGGCTGACGATGCCCGCGCTCGTCGGCCCGTTGCTCGGCCCGCCGCTCGGCGGCTTTCTCACGGATACGCTCTCGTGGCGCAGCATCTTCTGGGTCAATGTCCCGGTCGGCGTCATCGGCTTGTGGCTCACGTGGAGGCTGTTGCCGCCATCGCCGCCGGAAAGCCGCACGGCGCCCGATCTGCGCGGCATGCTGCTGTCGGGCGCATCGCTCAGTTTGTTCATGATCGGCATCGAGAGCGCCGGGCGAGACGTGTTGCCTGCGGGCGTGCCGTGGATCTGCGTCGCGGCCGGCTTGCTGCTTTTCCGGGCGACGATACTGCATTGCCGGAAGACGCCGAATCCGGCCATCGATTTCTCGTTGCTGTCGATCCCGACGTTTCACGCGGCCACCATCGCGGGCAGCCTGTTCCGGGCGGGTGCGGGCGCGCTGCCGTTTCTCGTGCCGCTGACGTTGCAGGCGGGCTTCGGCTACAGCGCATCGGCGAGCGGGCTCATCACGTTTGCGAGCGCACTGGGCTCGTTCTGCATGAGGCCGATGACCGCGCTCGCGCTGCGCCGATTCTCCGTGCGTACGGTGCTCTGCGCGGGCAGCGTCTGTTTCGCGGCGGTGCTCGTCGTTTGCTCGACGATGTCGCAAGCGTGGCCCGCGAGCGCCATCTTTCTGTTGCTGCTGGTCGGCGGCCTGGGCCGTTCGCTCAGTTTCGCGACGATGGGCGCGCTCGCCTTCGCCGACGTGCCGAAAGCACGCCTCGCCGCGGCGACCTCGTTTCAGGGAACCGCGCAGCAGTTGATGAAGGCGTTCGGCGTCACGGTCGCCGCCGGGACGATCCAGGCGACGATGCTCGTATCGGGCAGCACCCAGACCGAGCGGTGGCAGCTCGCGTGCGGATTTATCGCGACGGCGCTTCTCGTGCTCGCGTCCTTGCCGATGTTCGCGCGCCTGTCGCACGACGCCGGGGAAGGCATTTCGGCTCCGTCGGCCAAGCGCGCGGAGCGGACGTAGGCGCGTCTTTTCGAAGAAGTAACTTCTTCCACCTTGCAAAACTATTCCTCAGATCTAGGACAAGTCCATGATCTGCAAAGGGAATTTGTCAAGCTATAATGCGACTCCGCTGTTTCTTACCCAGTCCGATGCGCCGCACATCCCTTCTGATCGCCCTCTTGCTGACTTGCACCGAGGCCTCCTTCGCGCAGGAAAGCGCGCCCGCCGCCTCCGATGTCGTGGCGCAAAATGCCGTGCAGCAGGACACGCAAAGCGAAGAAGCGCATCACAAAGTCTCCGAAACCATCGCGCGCCGATTCGGCATCGCACGCGAAAAGGCGCAGGCCATCGCGACGGCGGTCATGTCGTCGGCTTCGAAGTATTCGCTTCCCCCGGCGCTTTTGCTCGCCATCATCTCGATCGAATCGCGTTTCAAGGAAACGGCCAGGGGCGCGAACAACGCCACGGGGCTGATGCAGGTCGTGCCGTCGGCGCACAAAAAACTCGTGCGCGATGTCGACCTGACGGAGCCGGAAGCCAACATCGAAGTCGGCTCGGCCATCTTGCATGGCTATTTAAAGTCGGCAAAAGGCGATGTCGATGCCGCGCTGAAGAATTACGGCGGATCGAGCGCCTATGCGCAGAAGGTCAGCCTTCGCGCGAAAACGTTTGAGCCGGTCACCGCGCCTGCTCAGTAACCCGTCATCTTCTAGTTGTTCTCTCGGCGCGCCGCCGCGTGGCGGATGCCGCTTAGCCCGTTCAGGCTCGCGACGATCGCACCCGCTTAGCACTCATTGATCATCGACACGGCGCGTCAATAGCCCTGTTGCTGGCCGCTGCCGTTCGACATACCGCCCGGGCTTGCGCTGCCCGTGCTGCCTGGACCGCTGCGTTGCATGGTGCCCTGCCCCATGCCGTTGTTCACGCCGTTGTTGCCCATGCCGCTCTTGGCGCCGGTTCCGGTGCCGGTCGTGCCGTCGCTCGTTCCGCCCATCCCGCTGCCGCCCATGCCGACGCCGCCGCCCTTGCCTGCCGCGCCCGTGCCCGCACCCGCCGATCCGTTGCCGCCCGCGCCCATGCCGCCCCCGACGCCCGCCGCACCCGCGCCGCCAGCGCTGCCTCCACCGCCCGCACCGCCGCCACCGCCGCCCGCTTGCGCATAGACGCCGCCCGACAGGCCCAGGACGAGCGCGGAGGCCACCAGTTTCATCGTGATTGCTTTCATTGCGAATCTCCCAAAGTTAGCGTGCCGGCTGCGCGTATCGTTTGCCGCAACCGCTCCTTGCTGGCGCAAGCAGCGTGCCGCGTTCGATCAGGCGTCAATAACCGTAGCCTGCGGGCGCGCATGGGACATAGGCCCGCCGATAACCGTCATAGCAGTAGCCTGCGGGCGGAGCCGGTTGCGCATACGGGGGTTGGGCATAGGCTGGTTGAGCGTACGCAGGTTGAGCGTAGGCCGGTTCTGCATAGGCCGGCTGTGCATACGACGGCTGCGCATTGGCGACCGACGTCACGAGCGCGCCCAGCACGGCGCCGCCGATCAACGCGCCGATGATCGCGCCGCCGTCGCCGCCGTGACCGCCGCCATGTCCGCCACCGTATCCGCCGCCGCGCCCGTGCGCCGAGGCCTGGCCCGCCACCGACAGACTACCGATCATCAACAAGACAAGTGCTCCGCGCTTCATGGTGTTTCTCCTGATCCCGTTGTCCGGGTTTGTGAGAAGCATCTTAAGCAGGCGCTAAGGAAATAACTGATGCAGTTGGTAACGGTGCATTTCAACGCTTACAAATTCGGAGGACGAACTAAACGGCGGCTGTTACGAACCCGGAAGAATTCGCATGTTGGTAACACTTGCATTCTTGAACTTTGCAACGGCTTCGCGCATGCACGAGGGCTGTTTCATTTGCTAGCGGCTGGTTACCGTTTGTCACCAAACAACAGTCAACGAACGACGATGGCTTCGCGTTTTCATCGTCACATGCCGCGCATTGGCATGCGTCGTTGAAAAACGCAGGATCTCAAGGAGTCGAACAATCATGAAGAAAATCGTCGCTGCTCTCGCATCCACGCTGCTCGTCACCACCGTATTCGCGCAGACCGCCACAACCGACGCTGACAAGGCGCAAGTGAAGGCCAATCACGAGAAGACCGAGGCCCAGGCCACGGCCAACAAGAAGAAGGCCGAGGCTCAACACGATGCCGCCAAGGCGCAGGCATCGGCGAACGAAGACAAGGCATCGGCGCAAGCCGACGCCAATAAGGAAGCCGCGAAGGTAGCGCGGGCGACCACGGCGGAGCAAGCCTCCGACGCGCGCGGTGATGCCACGAAGGCACAGGCGAAAGCCAACAAGAAGAAGCACGCTGCACAGGCCAAGGCCGATGACAAGAAGCACGACGCGGCGAAGGATGCCAACGTGGCGCAAGCCAAGGCCGACAAGGAAAAAGTCGAGGCGCAAAGCGACGCAAACAAGGCGGCCGCCGATGCGAAGGTCGACGCCGCGAAGAAGTAAGGGAAGCCGGCGAGAATTCGATCATCGCATTGCGCACGCGGACCGTCGAGTTGTCGATTCCTTCGGTCCCGTGCGTTGACCCATCGAGCGAGCCTTCGGGCTCGCTTTTTTCATCTCATCGACTTACCCGGTTCACTCGATACGTTCGATCTCCGCCGCGCCGACCTCATGCTCCGCGCTCGCATGATGCTCGCTCATCGGCGCTGCGCGACGCTGCGCGCGTTCATGCATCAGAAGCCTTCCGCTATGCACCGCGGTCAGCGCAACCGCCAGCCAGATAGGACCATACGTGCCAAGCTTGTCCGCCGAGAACGGCTCGCCGAGCAGTAACACCGCTACGCCTACTAGCAACACAGGTTCGACGTAACCGAGTATGCCGAACAGCGCGAGCGGCAAATAGCGGCTCGCACGGAGATACGATGCGAGCGCGATCGTGCTGAGTGCGCCGAGACCGGGCAGCAGCACCATCGAAAGAAGCGGCGCACCGGCGACCACGGCAAAGGAACCGCGTGCAGCCAGCGTGAGCAGCGCAAATGGCGCGATCAACATGATTTCGACGGCGAACGCGACGAGCGGATCGGCGTCGAGCCGACGCCGCAACACGAAATAAGGCGGATAGCCCAGCATGACGACGAGCGTCGGCCAGGCAAACGCCTGCGTGACGATCAACTCATGCGCTACGCCAATCGCCGCTGCCGCGACCCCCGCCCATTGCAGCGCATCGAGCCGCTCGTGGTAATGGAAGCGCCCGATCAGCACCATCACGAGCGGAAGCAGGAAGTAGCCGAGCGACACTTCGAGCGCGCGGCCATGCAGCGGCGCCCAGAGAAAGATCCACAGCTGCAAGCCGAGCAGCGTAGCCGAAACGGCGAATCCAGCAAGCAGGCGCACGTTTCCGGCAAGCTTCGCAACGAGCGCGCATAATTGCGGCCATCGATTGCGAACGGCCACCAGCAGCAGCGCGCCGGGCAACGTCCAGACCATGCGCCACGCGAAGATGTCGAGGCCATCGAGCGGGGCGAGCCACTTCGTATAAGCGGACATGAGCGCGAACAACGTGGAAGCGGCGACGGACAATGCAATGCCGCGGCCCATGACATGCTGATTCATCGAGATTTCGCGCTTCCGCGCCAGAATGCGTTGAGCGGCATTCTAAACGCAGCATCGGCGTGACCCGCGTCTAGCGTGTTTTTTGCTTCACCGCGAATCGATACCCTCCCGAAAGCGTCATTGCATCAGCAGCATCCGAGCGCTGTGCCCCGTTCCGAGCGGGCACGCGAAGAAAACGCCGCAACGATGGAGACGTCATGACTCAACCCGCCTTGTCGCCCCGTTTTTCCAGCGCCTTTGCAGAAGCCGTCCACGCCGGTCTTTCAAGGCGGCCGCAGAAGGAGCTGCCGTCGATGTATCTGTATGACGAAGTCGGCTCCGCCCTCTTCGAAGTCATCACCGCCTTGCCGGAATATGGCGTCACGCGCGCCGAAGAACGCGTGCTCAAGGCGCATGCGGCGGACATCGTGAATGCGCTGCCCGCCAACGTGAAGGTCGGGGAACTCGGCAGCGGCAGCGGACGCAAGACGCGGCGCATTCTGGAAGCGCTGTGCAAGAAGCAACCCACTGCGTATTACCCGATCGAGATATCGCGCACGGCGTTGCAGTTGTGTCATCGCGAGCTTGGGGATATCGAACGCGTGTCGATCGTCGGTTACGAGCGCGATTACCTCGCCGGCCTCGCCGAAGTGAGCGCGAAGCGAAACAAGGGCGAGCACTTGCTCGTGCTGTTTCTTGGCAGCACCATCGGCAATTTCGCGCGTCTTGCCGCGACGAAGTTTCTCCGCTCCATTCGCGGCATGCTCGAACCCGGCGACGCGCTTCTGCTCGGCACCGATCTCATCAAGCCGCTGCCGACGCTGATCGCCGCCTACGACGATCCCATCGGCGTGACGGCCGCGTTCAACCTGAATCTGCTCGCGCGGATCAATCGCGAACTGGGCGGAGATTTTCCGCTCGATGCCTTCGAGCACGTCGCGCGCTTCAATCCCGACGCGCGCAGCATCGAAATGCATCTGCGCGCGAAGCGTCCGTTATCGGTGCGCGTGCGCGACGCGGATCTGCACGTCGACTTCGAACAGGGCGAAACGATCTGGTCGGAAAGCAGCCACAAGTATGCGGCTGAGGAAGTCGCCCCGATCGCCGCCGATGCGGGCTTCGAATGCACGCATCAGTGGCGCGATGAAGAGTGGCACTTCGCGGAAAGTCTGCTGGTGGCGCGCTGAGCGTCAGTGCTGCTCGAAGCGTTCATAGCGCTTCTCGACGTAACGCTCTTCGCTGAAGAAGTCCGTGACGCGCGCATGCGGCGGCCCGCGGCGCAGCCATTCGAGCATCAGGTCGACCTGATTGGCCGCGCCCTGTATGACGGCTTCGACGGAGCCGTCATCGAGATTGGCGACCCAGCCGCGCACGCCGAGCGCGTGCGCGCGTCTGACCGTGTGATGACGAAAGCCCACGCCCTGCACCACGCCTTTCACACGCACATAATAAGTTTCGATTCTCGTATCCAGATCCGGACCCGGCATCGTGCATTCCCTCCATGTCCTCACATGGCCGCATTGTAGACACGACTGGGACTGCGCGTATGAGCCGGCTCAACTCAGCCTGAACGGTTGTGCCAGATCCGCGTGATCGCCCGCATGCGGACGCACGATGCGCGGCAGCGTCACTTCGAATGCCGTGCCCGCTTCTGCGGAAGAGCGCACCTTCACTTCGCCGCCGTGCATTTCCGCGATCTCGCGCGTGATGTAAAGCCCAAGCCCCAGACCGCTCGATTCGTTCTGACGCCGCCCCGAACGATAAGGCGCGAAGATGCCTGGCAGGATCTCCGCCGGAATCTCGCCGGCGTTCTGCACAACGATCTTCACGTCGTTCGCGCCGCCTTCGAGCCGCACTTGTATCGACGACCCTTCGAGCCCGTGTTGCAGAGCATTGCCGATCAGATTCGAAAACACCTGCGAAAGCAGATCGCCATCGCCTTGCAGGAGGGTATCGCCTTGACGCAGCACGAAGATGCGTCCCTTGCCGACGCGCGCCTCATATTCCTCGACGATATTCTTGGCGAGCGTCGCCAGTTCGACGGCGCGCGGCTGCAACGTCACGCGCCCGCCGCGCAGACGCGCGAGGTTGAGCAGCTGGTCGACCATGCGAACCATGCGCATGCCGCTCGACTTGATGCGCGTGCCGATGTTCGCGACGTTCTCGTCCTTCACGAAGCGCGACAGGTATTCCGCCGATGCGATCACCGCCGACAGCGGCGTGCGCAGATCGTGCCCCAGCACGGCCATCAGCATTTCGTTCGCGTCGAGCAATTGCTGCATGGTCGCGAGTTGCGTTGCGAGCTGCTGCTTTTGCCGTTCCATCTGGATGAACACATCGACCTTTGAATTGAGGATGCGCGAATCGAACGGCTTGTACAGGAAGTCCACCGCGCCCGCTTCGTAGCCGCGAAACGTGCGGCTCACGTCCTGCGCCGTCGCGGTGAGGAAGATGATCGGCACGTGCGCCGTGCGGGGGCTGCCGCGCATCAGTTCGGCAAGCTCGAAGCCATCCATGCCGGGCATGTTGACATCGAGAATGGCGAGCGCGACTTCGTGCTTGAGCAGCAGTTCGAGCGCGGCCGGCCCCGATTCGGCCTTCAGCACCGACAGATCCGGCCGCGCGAGCGATGCTTCGAGCGCCGTGATGTTGTTGCGGATGTCATCGACGATCAGCACGTGGATGGGTTGCGTCATCTGGTGACTCCTTGCTTGGGCCATGCCTTCGTTCATAGCGTTCATCTTTGCATCCGGCGTGTGCGTGTATGCGTGGCGAGGCGCGCCGCCATGTCGTCGAGCGTGAGCACCTCGTTGGCCGCGCCTTGTGCGATCGCGGCCTGCGGCATCGAAGGCGCCGATGCCGTGTCCGGGTCCTGCGCCCAGCATGCGCCGCCCGCATCGCGAATGGCGCGTGCGCCGCGCCCGCCGTCGTCGTTCGCACCCGACAGCACGATGCCGAGCAGCCGCTCGCCGTAGGCATGCGCCGCCGATTCGAACAGCACGTCCACCGAAGGACGCGAGAAGCGCACCGGCGGATCGACGGACAGCGCAATCGCGGGCGGCGCGCCGTCTTCGGCCTCGACCATCATGTGATAGCCGGGCGGCGCGAAGTAGATGACGCCGGGCGCGATCACGTCCTTGTCGAACGGCTCCTGCACGGGGATGCTGCACCGCTCGGCGAACAGTCCCGGCAACAAGCTCGGCTGTCCCTGCCGCACGTGCACGACGATCAGCACGGGCAGCGCGAATTCGCGCGGCAGCGCGGGCAGCAGCAGATTGAGTGCTTCGACGCCGCCCGCCGAAGCGCCGATCACGATGGCGTCGATGGTGCTCATCGCTATACCTTTTGATAGAGCCGCTCGCGCGGATTGAAGTCCGCGAAGCTATCGGCGTGCTTCGAGAAACGCAGGCTCTCCTTGCTGCCGAGCCCGAGAAAGCCGCGCCTCACGAGCGAATCGCTGAACAGACCGAGCGCACGATCCTGCAGTGCGCGATCGAAATAGATCAGCACATTGCGGCACGACACGAGATGCGCTTCGAGAAACACGCTGTCGGTCGCGAGGCTATGGTCCGCGAACACCACACGCGACTTGAGCGTCTGCGAAAACTTCGCCGCGCCGTAAGCCGCGTGATAGTAGTCGGAAAGCGAACGTTTGCCTCCAGCCGCGAGATATTTCTGGCTGAAGCCCGCCAGCCGTTCCACCGGATAGATGCCGCTTTCGGCCTGACGCAGCGCTTCGGCGTTGATATCGGTTGCATAGAACACGGTGCGGTCCGCGATCTTTTCCTCCGCGAACAGCACGGCGAGCGACCACAGCTCCTCGCCGCTGCTGCAGCCCGCGACCCACACCTTGATCGACGGATACGTCTGCAGGATGGGCACCACCTGCTCGCGGATCGCGCGGAAATACGAGGGATCGCGAAACATCTCGCTAACCTGCACCGTCAGGTATTGAAAGAGCCGCGCGAACAGCGCCGGCTCGCGGAGTATGCGCTCCTGCAATTGCGAAAGCGTCGTGCATTCGAGATCGTGCACCGCCTGCGCGAGCCTGCGCCGCAGCGAACTTACCGCGTAATGCCGGAAGTCGTGCTGATACCTCAGATAGATGGCTTCGAGAATGAGCTTCAGTTCGATGTCGAACGTGGCTTCTTCATCGTGCTTGCTGTCGTTCATTGCGTCGGTCGCTGCGTCCGTCGTTGAGTCATCGCTGCCGCAACCATACGCGGCACAAAGAAACGAGCTTATCCACATCGATGGGCTTCGATATGTAATCGTCCGCACCTGCCTCGAGACATTTTTCGCGATCGCTCTGCATCGCCTTTGCGGTCAGCGCGATGATCGGCAGGCGCGCATGTTCCGGCCGCTTGCGAATCTCGGTCATCGCGGTGAGGCCGTCCATCTCGGGCATCATCACGTCCATCAGCACGAGATCGATGTCGTCGTGACGCGCCAGCGCTTCGAGCGCCTCGCGTCCGTTGCGCGCGATTTCGAGCTTCGCGCCGAGCGGCTCGATCACGCGCGACAACGCGAAGATGTTGCGCACGTCGTCTTCGGCGAGCAGGATGGTGCGGCCTTCGAACACGTCGTCGCGCTGACGCGCCGCGCGCAACATGCGCTGCTGTTCCGGCGGCAACGCGCTTTCGACGCTATGAAGGAAAAGCGTCACTTCGTCGAGCAGGCGTTCCGGCGATTTCGCGCCCTTGATGATGATCGATTTGGAATAACGGCGCAGGCGCTGTTCTTCTTCCTGCGAAATCTGCCGCCCCGTGTAGACGATCACCGGCGGCGACGAAAACTCGCTGCTCGTCGATACTTTCTCGAGCAGTTCATAGCCCGAGCCATCGGGCAGCGCGAGGTCCATGACGACGCAATCGAAGTTCGCGCGCTGCAATTCTTCGACGGCCTGCGCGATCGACCCCGCTTCGACGATGCCGACCGTCTCGCTCGCCAGCAACGCGTGAATGCTCTGGCGCAACACGAGATCGTCCTCGACCACGAGCACGCGCCGCATGCCTTGCGACGACCGCGCTTCGAGCTTGCGGATGGCCTGCGCCAGTTCGTCCCGCGCGCTCGGCTTGAGCGTGTAGCCGATTGCGCCGAGATGCAGCGCGACGTCGGCGTGATCGGTCGCGGAGACGATATGGATCGGGATGTGGCGCGTGAGCGGATCGTGCTTCAGCCATTCGAGCACCGTGAGACCCGACTGATCCGGCAAGCCGACATCAAGCAGAATGCCGTTCGGCTGCAGGGAGCGCGCCAGTTCGACGCCTTGCGTCGCGTTGGCGGCATGCACGCAGTCGAAGTCCAGTTCGTGCGCGAGATCGTAGAGAATACCCGCGAAGCGCCGATCGTCTTCGATGACGAGAATCACGCGGTCCGGCCGCTGCCGGTTCGCGCGGTCATCGGCGATGCCGAGATGCTCGGGCTTCGGCGCTTGCAGATCGGGCTGCGATGGCGGCTGCACGGGCGCGGAAATCGGCGCGGGCGGCGGCGGCTTCACCGCGGCGGGTTCCGGCTCGCTCATGTGGCCGATCGTATCCAGCTTCGCGGTGACGGTGCCTTCCCGCGCGGCGATTGGCAGCGTCACCGAGAATATGCTGCCACGGCCCACTTCGCTCGATACGCCGACCGAGCCGCCCAAAAGACGCGTGAACTCGCGCGAAATCGACAGCCCCAGACCGCTGCCGCCGTATTTGCGGCTCGTGGTGCCGTCGGCCTGCTGGAACGCCTGGAAGATCAGGTCCTGTTTGTCGCGCGGAATGCCGATGCCCGTATCGCGCACCTCGAAGCGCACCGCGTCGTCGCCGGCCCGCTGCACCGCGACCGTCACGCTGCCGCGCTCGGCGAACTTGAACGCGTTCGCGAGCAGATTGCGCAGCACCTGCAAGAGCCGCTGGCTGTCCGTGACGAAGTACTGCGGGACGTCGTCGGCCACTTCCGTGATGAACGACAGGCCCTTCGTCTCCGCGACCGGCGTGAACGATTGCCGAAGCGCCCGCAGCAGCGATTCGACGGCGGCCGGGGCGAACTGCACGTCCATCTGGCCGGCTTCCACCTTCGACAGATCGAGGATGTCGTTGATGAGCGAAAGCAGATCGCTGTTGGACGAATGAATCGTCGCGGCGTAGCGCACCTGTTCGTCGGTGAGATTGCCCTGCCGGTTGTCCTCCAGCAGCTTTGCGAGGATCAGCGAGCTATTGAGGGGCGTGCGCAACTCGTGCGACATGTTCGCGAGGAACTCCGACTTGTACTGACTCGCGCGCTCCATTTCGAGCGCATTCGCGGTCAGTTCCTGCTGCGCGTGCAGCAGTTCGGTCTTCTGGCGCTCGAGATGCTGCGCGTGTTCTTCGAGTTGCACGTTGGTCTGTTCGAGTTCCGCCTGCTGCTGCTCGAGCCGCGCCTGCGAATCCTGCAGCGCGCGGCCGCGCTCTTCCAGTTCCTCGTTCGAGACGCGCAGTTCTTCCTGCTGCACCTGAAGCTCTTCGCTTTGCCGCTGCGTTTCTTCGAGCAGTTCGACGAGCCGCGTGCGATAGCGCGCCGATCGCATGGCCATGCCCATCGCTTCGGACGCCATCTCGAGCAGCGTGCGGGCATCGTCGAAACGCCCTTCGTTGCCGACGAAACCGATTTCGAGCGCGCCCGCGACGTCGCCATCGGCGAAAAGCGGCGCAATGACCACGCGCGATGCCGCCGCCGAGCCGAGCGCCGAGCCGGCCTTGAGATAATGCGCGGAGGCGTCGCCGACTGCGAGCAGGCGCTTGTCCTGCACGGCCTGGCCGACGAGTCCTTCGCCGAGTGCAATCCGGCGGGGCGCGCCGTCCTCATCGGGAAGCGCCCAGGCCGCGATGCGTTGCAGCGAGTCGCCTTCGAGCAAATAAACGACGCCGACCTTCGCGTTCACATACGGGATTATCGAACGCAGGATGCTGACGCCGATCGAAGCCGGAGACTGCTCTCCGCGCAACTGCAAGCCCATCTGCATGGTGCCCTGCTGGAGCCAGGCGGTGCGTTGTATGGCAAGCCGCGATTTGATATATAGATGCGCCACCACGGCCAGCACGAGCAGCACGAAGATGCCCATCGCGCGATTGATCTGGAGCACTTCGTGCGAGGTGGGCGCGTCGCCGGTGGCGAACATGTAGCCGAGAATCATCAGCACGGACGCGACGCCTGCCGTGACGAGCGGCACGCCGGGGCGGTCCACCCACATGCAGAGCACGACGGGCAGCACATAGAACACCCAGATCGCGGAGCGCATCGGCGTGAGAACGTCGACGGCGAACACGGCCGCGAGCGAAAGCGTGATGGCGATATAGATCCACAGAGCGTGGTTGCGATTGTCTTGAGGCATCGTTGACCGGTAGTGACGTTTTTCGGGGCCGCGCGCCCCGCAGCAGGCACGGACCTTAGCACGAGCCGCAACGCCTTGTCACATGGGCTTGAGCGGGCGATTAAAACGGCGATTGTCGCGCGGAACTAGTTCCGAAAGCCGCGCGTCACGCGCATCGAAGAGGTAACAATGACTGATTTTTCCGGCTCACGCGTGCTCGTCACCGGCGCTTCTGGCTTCGTCGGCTCCGCGGTTGCGCGGCTCGCCATCGAACGCGGTTTCGACGTGCGCGTGCTGGTGCGCGCGACGAGTCCGCGCAAGAACGTGGAATCGCTCGATGCGGAAATCGTCGTCGGCGACATGCGCGACGAAGCGTCGATGCGCGCGGCGCTTCAAGGCGTGCGCTATCTGTTCCACGTCGCCGCCGACTATCGCATCTGGGCGCCCGATCCGAGCGAAATCGAGCGCGCGAACCTGCAAGGCACGGAAGCCACGATGCGCGCGGCGCTCGCGGCGGGCGTCGAGCGGATCGTGTACACGAGCAGCGTGGCGACGCTCAAGGTGACGAGCTCGGGCGCGATCGTCGACGAGACGAAGCCTTCTGATGCCGCGAGCACGATCGGCGCGTACAAGCGCAGCAAGGTGCTGGCCGAGCGCGCGGTCGAGCGCATGGTGGCGAACGATGGCCTGCCCGCCGTGATCGTCAATCCGTCGACGCCGATCGGTCCGCGCGACGTGCGGCCGACGCCGACCGGGCGCATCATCGTGGAAGCGGCGACGGGCAAGATTCCCGCGTTCGTGGATACCGGGCTCAACCTCGTGCATGTCGACGATGTCGCGCATGGCCACTTGCTCGCGCTGGAGCGCGGCGTCATCGGCGAGCGATACATTCTCGGCGGCGAGAACCTGCCCTTGCAGCAGATGCTCGCGGATATCGCCGGCCTCGTGGGCCGCAAGCCGCCGACGATCCGCCTGCCGCGCGGGCCGCTTTATCCGCTCGCGATCGGCGCGGAACTGTATGCCAAGGTCAGCGGCAAGGAGCCGTTCGTCACCGTCGACGGGCTGAAGATGTCGAAGAACAAGATGTATTTCACGTCGGCGAAGGCGGAGCGCGAACTGGGGTATCGGGCGAGGCCGTATCGGGAAGGCTTGCGGGATGCGCTGGAGTGGTTTCGGGGTAACGGGTATTTGGGGGCATGAAAAGGCCAACTCTTCTATAAGACTTAAAAAATATTAAGTCACTGATCCGTAAGGAAAAAGCACCGTTTTCCACCCGACGCCGCACGTCCTTTCACACGCTTGGCGCCTGAAATAAGGCAAAATAGCGGATTGATGCCGGGGTGTAGCCGACCGGCGGTTTTCTTTCAACCCGTTTCTGGATGTCGAGACTAGCGATGAGTAACCAGCAACCCACCATCATCTACACCCTGACCGACGAAGCTCCGCTGCTCGCCACCAGCGCCTTTCTGCCGATCATCCGCACCTTCACGACGCAGGCCGGCGTCAACGTCGCGACCAGCGACATCTCCCTCGCGGGCCGCATCCTCGGCGAATTTCCCGAGTTTCTGAGCGAAGAACAGCGCGTTCCGGACAACCTCGCCGAACTCGGCCGCCTCACGCAGTTGCCCGACACCAACATCATCAAGCTGCCGAACATCAGCGCGTCGGTGCCGCAGCTCGTCGCCGCCATCAAGGAACTGCAGGGCAAGGGCTACAAGGTGCCCAACTTTCCTGAAGAGCCGAAGAACGACGAAGAAAAGGCCATCGCCCAGCGCTACTCGAAGTGCCTCGGCAGCGCGGTGAATCCGGTCCTGCGCGAAGGCAATTCGGACCGCCGCGCGCCGCTCGCCGTCAAGAACTACGCGAAGAAGCATCCGCACAGCATGGGCGAATGGAGCATGGCTTCGCGCACGCACGTCGCGCACATGAAGCATGGCGACTTCTATCACGGCGAAAAGTCCATCACGAACGACCGCGCGCGCGAGGTGCGCATGGAACTCGTCACGAAGAGCGGCGAGACCATCGTGCTGAAGCCGAAGGTCAAGCTGCAGGACGGCGAGATCGTCGACAGCATGTTCATGAGCAAGAAGGCGCTCGTCGCGTTCTACGAAGACCAGATGGAAGACGCGCGCAAGACCGGCGTCATGTTGTCGCTGCACGTGAAGGCGACCATGATGAAGGTGTCGCACCCCATCGTGTTCGGCCACGCCGTCAAGGTGTTCTACAAGGAAGCGTTCGCCAAGCACGCGAAGCTCTTCGAAGAACTCGGCGTGAACGTGAACAACGGCCTCGTCGATCTGTACTCGAAGATCGAAGCGCTGCCGGATTCCCAGCGCGATGAAGTCATCCGCGACATGCACGCGTGCCACGAACATCGCCCGGCGCTGGCGATGGTGGATTCCGCCAAGGGCATCTCGAACCTGCACGCACCGAACGACGTCATCGTCGATGCCTCCATGCCCGCGATGATCCGCGCCGGCGGCAAGATGTGGGGCGCCGATGGCCGCCCGCAAGACACGAAGTGCCTGATTCCGGAAAGCACGTTCGCGCGCATCTATCAGGAAATCATCAACTTCTGCAAGACCAACGGCGCGTTCGATCCGCGCACCATGGGCACGGTGCCGAACGTCGGCCTGATGGCGCAGAAGGCCGAAGAATACGGCTCGCACGACAAGACCTTCGAGATTCCGCAGGACGGCACGGCGCGCATCGTCGACAACGCGACGAACGAAGTCATCGAATCGCTCACGCAGCAAGTCGAGCAAGGCGACATCTGGCGCATGTGCCTGGTGAAAGACGCACCGATCCGCGACTGGGTCAAGCTCGCGGTCACGCGCGTGCGCAACTCGGGCATGCCGGCGGTGTTCTGGCTCGATCCGTATCGTCCGCACGAGAACGAGCTCATCAAGAAGGTCGAAACGTACCTGAAGGATCACGACACCGAAGGGCTCGACATCCAGATCATGTCGCAAGTCCGCGCAATGCGTTACACGCTCGAACGCGTGATTCGCGGTCTCGACACCATCTCGGTCACCGGCAACATTCTGCGCGACTACCTGACCGACCTGTTCCCGATCATGGAACTCGGCACGAGCGCGAAGATGCTGTCCATCGTTCCGCTGATGGCGGGCGGCGGCCTGTACGAAACCGGCGCGGGCGGCTCGGCGCCGAAGCACGTTCAGCAGCTCGTGCAGGAAAACCACCTGCGCTGGGACTCGCTCGGCGAATTCCTCGCGCTGGCGGTATCGCTGGAAGAACTCGGCATCAAGAGCAACAACGCGAAAGCCAAGCTCGTCGCGAAGGCGCTCGATGCCGCCACCGGCAAGCTGCTCGACAACAACAAGGGCCCGTCGCCGAAGGCTGGCCAGCTCGATAACCGCGGCAGCCAGTTCTATCTCGCGATGTACTGGGCGCAGGAACTCGCGGGTCAATCGGAAGACCGCGAAATCGCCGAGTTCTTCGCGCCGCTCGCGAAGGGCCTTGCCGAGAACGAGCAGAAGATCGTCGAGGAACTGACCGTCGTGCAGGGCAGCGAAGCGGACATCGGCGGCTACTACAAGCCGGAAGATGCGAAGCTCGAAGCGGTGATGCGTCCGAGCAAGACGTTCAACGCCGTGCTGTCGCAAGCGCAGGCGAAGTAAGGCTGTATCGGCGCGGGCCGTCCGGCTCGCGCTTTCCGCGCGGCGTCGTTCCATTCGTTTCGTTGGTCTGGAGCGGCGCCGCCGCGCTTTCCCCTCCGCTTTGTTCCGGCAGTACGCAGACGCATTCGCGTCGTCTGCATCGCGTTTCTCATGCATTTGGTTACAACGTGTGCCGGCTCGCGCGCAAGCGAGCGGTTAAAATCGTTGCCTCCGCTGCCAGCTTCGCAAGACATACACACGCATGAACCTACATGACCAGCTCGGCGCGCTGGAGTCGAGCCTCGATGCGCTCCTCCGGGCCGCCGCCCATCCCGCTGCCGTTGCGCCTGCTGTCGTATCAACCGGCGAAACCGCGAACGATGCCCCCGCGCCGCTGCCCTTTCACGCCCACGATGGCGAGCAGGTCGGCGTTCCGGCGGAGCCCCGCGCGCTGAATACAGCGAACGAAGCTAAAGCAGAGCCCGAAGCAGAGGCAATGGCAGAGCCAGCGGCGGAGGCGCAGCCCGGCACGCCGCCCACGCTCACCGTGTCGCGGCCCGACCGCGATGCGATTCAGATGAGCATCGGCGGCCAGTCCGTGTTGTTGAATCCGGAGGGCGTGTCGGAACTGATTCAGGAGCTGTCGAACGTGCGGGCGTCGATGTCGGCTGAGCAGCCGATGGGCGTCGCGCCCGGCTGGCGCTTCGCAGCGACGAAGAATCCGGTGATGGCGGTGCAAAAGCAAGCCAATGGCGACCGCCTGCTTCTGATGCGTCACACGGGTCACGGCTGGGTGCCGTTCACCTTCTCGCCGGATATGGTCGTCGAGTTATATGCGATGCTGACCAAGCGCTGAGCCGGCCGGCATCGTTCACGGATTTTCCTGCGTCGGCGCCTGAACGCGCGCCTTCCACTGCCCGCCCTTTCCGCTCCAGTAACGCACAGCCGAGCCAATCGTCGCCGATACGTAGAACAGCGCGACGAGCGGCAGCAGCGGCGCCCACAGCAAGGATCGCCGGTAGTAGCGCAGCATCGGTCCATAGGCGACACACATCATCGCCCAGGCGGCGCATGCGGGCCACGCGCGCGCGCCGCACGCCAGCGACAGCACCGGCGGCGCGAGATAGATCACCGCCATCCCGAGCACCGTGCCCGCCAGCAGCAGCGGCGAGTAGCGCAACTGCGTGAACGCCGTGCGAGCGATCATGTTCCAGATTTCGCGCCAGTCGTCATAAGGACGCAGCGATTCGCTGCTCTGCGCGAGATCGAGACGGATCGGGCGCGCATCGGCCTTGCCCGCGCGATGCTTGATGCGCTGCGCGAGACTGCAATCGTCGATCAGTTCGCGGCGAATCGATTCGATACCGCCCGCTTCCACCAGCGCCGAGCGGCGCACGAGCATGCAGCCGCCTGCCGCGCCCGCCGTCATTTTTCGGGTGTCGTTGACCCACGCGAACGGATACAGTTTCGCGAAGAAGAAAACGAACGCGGGAATCAGCGCCTTTTCCCACAGCGAATCGCAACGCAGGCGGACCATCAGCGAGACCAGATCGCGATCTTCGAGAATCGTGCGCGCGACGAGTTGCGTGGCGGCATCGGCCGGATGGTAGATGTCGGCGTCGGTGAGCAGCAGGAACTCGGCCGGCAAGCCGAGCTTGTCGATTGCCTCGATGCCCTGCGACTGCGCCCACACCTTGCCCGACCAACCCGGCGGCAGCGGCTTGCCGGTCAGCACGGTCAGGCGGTCTTCCAGGCCCAGATCGCGGGCGGCGCCGAACGCGGCGGCGGCGGTGCCGTCGGTGCTGTGATCGTCGACGACGATCACGTGGAACGCGCCCGCATAGTCCTGTTTGAGCAGCGAGCCGACCGCGCGGCCGATGACATCCGCCTCGTTGCGCGCCGGCACGACGGCGACCAGCGCGGGCCACGCGCCGCGTCGCGCGATCTCGGCGTTGCCGACCGCGTGAACGGTCGACGGCGACAACGCGGGCGCGGGCTGCGCGCGCCAGAAGCCGCCGCGAGCAAAGAGCAGCACGATCCAGATGAGCAGGGACAACCAGGCGATCAGTAGCATGAAGAGACTTGGGCGGCGAGTTGCGACGGTTGCGACGAATGAGGGCGACAAGCCCGGCGGCATCGCGCGGGCGAATGCAGTTGCATGAACGGGCGATGCGCTTTGCGGACCGTCGTTCGAAAGAAAGCGGATGAAGCGGCATGCACGGCTTTCGGGCGTCCGCTAGTGTAATGACTTCCGCCGATCGCCGTATTTCACTCGGGCTACAGCGTCTTGCAAGGCGCGCGGCTGCAAGCGTTAAAAAAGGGAACGCGTTAGAATACGCGGTCAACTTCGGCGAGCAGACAAACTTACCGGACGTTAGATTCCGGTTGCTTTTCGGGCCGTCACGCGCGGGTTGCGTGAAGCGTCCCGATAGCGAAAGCACAAGCGGCCCGCCCGATTACCCGAAACCCGCGCCAGTCGGAGTTCGTTCGAATATGCGTATCATCCTTGCTCAACCCCGCGGCTTTTGTGCGGGCGTGGTCCGTGCGATCGAAATCGTCGATCGGGCGCTCGAACGGCACGGCGCGCCCGTGTACGTGCGTCACGAGATCGTACATAACAGGCACGTCGTCGATAACCTGCGAGGCAAGGGCGCGCGTTTCGTCGAGGAACTCGACGAAGTGCCGCACGGCGCGGTCGCAATTTTCAGCGCGCACGGCGTCGCGCAAAGCGTCGAGCACGATGCCGACGCCCGCGGCCTCGACGTGCTCGACGCCACCTGCCCGCTCGTCACCAAGGTGCACGTGCAGGGGCGGCAATACGTGTCGCAGGGCCGCACGCTGATTCTGATCGGCCATGCGGGACATCCCGAAGTGGAAGGCACGATCGGCCAGATTCCGGCCAAGGTCGTGCTCGTACAGAGCGAAGCCGAAGTGCAAGACATGGCGCTGCCCGCCGATACACCCGTCGCCTACGTCACTCAGACGACGCTTTCCGTGGACGACACGCGCGGCATCATCGATGCCCTGCAGCGCCGCTTCACCGATATCGTCGGCCCCGACACGCGGGACATCTGCTACGCCACGCAGAATCGGCAAGCCGCTGTGCGCGAGCTGTCGACGCAAGTGGACGTGTTGCTCGTGGTCGGCGCCACCAACAGTTCCAATTCGAACCGCCTGCGCGAAATCGGCGCCGAGAGCGGCGTGCCGAGCTATCTCGTCGCGGACGGTTCCGAGATCAAGGCCGAATGGTTTGCGCATGCGCAGACGGTCGGCATCACGGCCGGCGCTTCGGCGCCTGAAGAAATGGTCGAACATGTGATCCAAGCCCTGCGCGCGATCGGCCACGTCGAAGTTACGACGATGAACGGCCGCGAGGAAAAGGTCGAATTCAAACTCCCCGCGAAGCTATTGCAGCCGCTTGCCGCATTGTCGGCAACGACGGCGACGGCGATTCGCGAAGAATAAAGGAGAGGACGTCAGTGTCTATTCCGATGCTTCAAAAGGCCCGCGTAGGCGCCTATATCTTCAAGCAGCACCTGACGCGCAACAAGCGCTATCCGCTCGCGCTGATGCTCGAGCCGCTGTTCCGCTGCAATCTGGCGTGTAATGGCTGCGGCAAGATCGACTATCCGGACCCGATCCTGAACCAGCGGCTGTCGCTCGAAGAATGCCTCGGCGCGGTCGACGAGTGCGGCGCGCCGGTGGTGTCGATCGCCGGTGGCGAGCCGTTGCTGCACAAGGAAATGCCGCAGATCGTGAAGGGCATCATCGAGCGCAAGAAGTTCGTGTATCTCTGCACGAACGCGCTGCTAATGGAAAAGAAGATGGACGACTATCAGCCGAGCCCGTACTTCGTCTGGTCCGTCCACCTCGACGGCGATCAGGCGATGCACGACCATTCCGTGTCACAGGACGGCGTGTACGACAAGGCGACGAAAGCGATTCGCGAGGCGAAGCGCCGTGGGTTTCGCGTGAACATCAACTGCACGCTGTTCAACGATGCGAACCCGGAACGCGTCGCGAATTTCTTCGATACGCTCGGCCCGATGGGCGTGGATGGCATCACCGTGTCGCCGGGCTACGCTTACGAGCGCGCGCCGGATCAGCAACACTTCCTGAACCGCGACAAGACGAAGACGCTGTTCCGCGAAATTTTCAAGCGCGGCAACAACGGCAAGAACTGGTCGTTCAGCCAGTCGGCCATGTTCCTCGACTTCCTCGCGGGCAACCAGACGTATCAATGCACGCCGTGGGGCAACCCGGCGCGCACGGTGTTCGGCTGGCAGCGTCCCTGCTATCTGCTCGGCGAAGGCTACGCGAAGACCTTCACGGAGCTGATGGAAACGACCGACTGGGACAAGTACGGCACCGGTAACTACGAGAAGTGCGCAGACTGCATGGTGCATAGCGGCTTCGAGGCGACCGCGGTGATGGACACCGTTGCGCATCCGCTGAAGGCGCTGGGTGTATCGCTGCGCGGGCCGCGCACCGAAGGCGCGTACGCGAAGGAACTGCCGATCGACAAGCAACGCCCGGCTGAGTACGTGTTCTCGAAGCACGTCGAGATCAAGCTGGAGGAGATCGGCCGCGCGCAGAAGAACGGCAAGGGTGCAAAGCAGGCGGCTGCTGCGCATTGAGGCTTGCTTTGGTTTAGAGATGAGCGAAGGGCGGATGGCTTGCGAGGCATCCGCCCTTTCTACTGGCGGCTACCAGATCGTCTTGACGTGCTCATAACTTCGAATCTGCTCGTCCTTCGTCACCAGCGGAGCCGATAGGGAACGCGCCGTTGCGACGATCATCCGGTCCGCCGGGTCCTGATGGAAGTTGCCCGGAAGATCAGCCGATGCCAGGGCGATGTGACGATCGATGGGCACGAACTGCACGCCTTCGATCCTGCTAACCTTATCCAGCCAGGCCGAACGCAAAAAGAAAGCGCGCCGACTCATCACCGTCGCGCTTCTCAGAATTGCCAGACAAGTTAGGTCAACAACACTTCCCCGCCCCCGACCCATACCGCGCTTCCTGACGCTCGCGGAAGAACTCCGCATACGTCATCACCGGCTGGTCGGGATGCGTGTTCTGCATATGCGTGACGTACGCGTCGTAGTCGGGCATGCCGACCATCAGGCGCATCGCCTGGCCCAAGTATCGTCCCGCTTGCCGAAGATCGCTGAACATTGCCGCCTCCTGTGCCTCGCAGTATCAGTGGCCCGAGCGCACGGCCGCCGCGCCGCCCGTCGGCATCGGCTCGAACGGGGTCTCGCGCACCGTCGGACGCGCCTCGCGACGCGCACGGAGCACCGACAACACACCATACACCGCAATGCTCAGCACCACGAAGATGAACAGCCCGGCGAGCGCCGCATCGATGTAGTCGTTCACGATGATGCGCTGCATCTCCGCCAGCGACTTCGCCGGCGCCATCACCTTGCCCGCGTCGGCGGCATCGCGCAGCTTCGTCGCGTGCGCAAGGAAGCCGACCTTCGGATTCGCATCGAAAATCTTCTGCCAGCCGGCCGTCAACGTGCAGATCAGCAGCCACACCGTCGGCACGACCGTGACCCACGCGAAACGCTCGCGCTTCATCTTGAACAGCACCACGGTTCCGAGCATCAGCGCGATACCCGCGAGCATCTGGTTCGAGATGCCAAAAAGCGGCCACAGCGTGTTGATGCCGCCGAACGGATCGACCACGCCCTGATACAGGAAGTAGCCCCAGGCCGCGACGCACAGCCCGGTCGCGACGAGATTCGCCGGCAGCGACTCCGTGCGGCGCAACGCCGGATGGAACGTGCCCAGCAAATCCTGCAGCATGAAGCGGCCGGCGCGCGTGCCTGCATCGACGGCGGTCAGGATGAACAGCGCCTCGAAGAGAATCGCGAAGTGATACCAGAAAGCCATCATCGCCGGGCCGCCGATCACCTGATGGAGAATCTGCGCCATGCCGACAGCCAGCGTCGGCGCACCGCCCGCACGCGCGACGATGGTCGTCTCGCCGACCGCCTTCGCCGTCGACGTCAGCATGTCGGGCGTCAGCGCGAAGCCCCACGAAGTGACCGTCTGCGCGACCGCTTCAGGCGTCGTGCCGAGCAGCGCTGCCGGGCTGTTCATCGCGAAGTAGACGCCCGGCTCGATCACGCATGCCGCGACCAGCGCCATGATCGCGACGAACGATTCCATCAGCATCGCGCCATAGCCGATCAGGCGCATGTTGACTTCGTTGTCGATCATCTTGGGCGTCGTGCCCGACGAAATCAGCGCATGGAAGCCCGACACCGCGCCGCACGCGATCGTGATGAAAAGGAACGGGAACAGGTTGCCCGCCCAGACCGGGCCACTGCCATCGACGAACTTCGTCAGCGCAGGCATCTTGAGTTCCGGCGCGACGATCAGAATGCCGATCGCGAGGCCGAGAATCGTGCCGATCTTGAGGAACGTCGAGAGATAGTCGCGCGGCGCGAGCAGCAGCCACACCGGCAGCACCGACGCCACGAAGCCGTAGCCGATCAAAATCCACGTGAGCTGCACGCCCGTGAACGTGAAGATCGGCGCGAGCGTCGCCGATTCGGCGACATGCTGGCCGTAGACGATCGCCAGCATCAGCCCGACGAAGCCGATGATCGACACTTCGCCGATGCGCCCCGGCCGCAGGAAGCGCGTGTAGACGCCCATGAAGATCGCGATCGGGATGGTCGCCGCCACGGTGAACGTGCCCCACGGCGAGCCCGTCAGCGCCTTGACGACGATCAGCGCCAGCACCGCGAGAATGATCACCATGATGAGGAACGCGCCGAACAGCGCGATCACGCCGGGCACCGTGCCCAGTTCCATCTTGATGAGATCGCCGAGCGAGCGGCCGTCGCGGCGCGTCGAGATGAACAGGATGATGAAATCCTGCACCGCGCCCGCGAACACCACACCCGCGAGAATCCACAGCATGCCGGGCGTGTAGCCCATCTGCGCGGCCAGCACGGGACCGACGAGCGGACCCGCGCCAGCAATCGCCGCGAAATGGTGGCCGAACAACACGTATTTGTTGGTCGGGACGTAGTCGAGGCCGTCGTTGTGACGAACGGCGGGCGTCATGCGCAAGCCGTCGAGTTTCAGCACGGTGCCCGCAATGAAGCGCGAGTAGAAACGATATGCGATCAGATAAACGCAGACCGCCGCGACGACGATCCATAGTGCGCTGATTCGCTCGCCGTGCGCGAGCGCGATGGTGCCGAATGCGAACGCGCCCAGCAGCGCGAGCGCGATCCAGACCAGGAATCCGGAAGCCCGATTCATGGTGTCTCCTGTCTTTTAGTTGCCCTTCGATGTCCGCGCGCGCGGCATGAGCCGTCGGACGCTTCGGGCGTGTAGTATTCGCCTTCGTCCGGGCGCTTACAACCGGACAACTACGTATGCCGCCTACGTAAGATTACGTAGAAGCACCCAGCGTTCCAGCTTCATGAACCTCAAAGCGAAGATTTTTCTGCTGGCGATCGTGCCGTTCGTCGTGGCGATCGGCGGCATCGAGTATGGCGTGCGTCATCAGGCGACGACGCTTGCGCACGCGCAGCACGCGACGCTGCAGTCGGCGTACATGTCGAGCAAGGAAATCGAGCTTCGGCACTATGTCGAACTTGCGCGCAGCGCCATCGCGCCTTACTACGACGCCCCCGCCGCCGGCTCACTTACCGACGAAGAACGCCGCCGCCTTGCGCTCGACGCGCTGCATCGGCTGGATTTCGGGCCGGACGGCTACTTTTTCGTCTACACGATGCAGGGCACCTCGCTGATGCACCCGCGCCAGCCCGATCTCGTCGGCCGCGATCTCTGGACGATGCGCGATCCGTCCGGCGCGCTCACCATTCAGACGTTGATCCGCGAGGCGTCGAAGGGCGGCGGCTATGTACGTTACGTGTGGCGGCGGCCGTCCACCGGACAGCTTGCGCCAAAGCTCGGCTACGTCGTGCCGCTCGAACGCTGGGGCTGGATGATCGGCACCGGCATTTATCTGGAGGACGTGGAAGCGACGCTCGGGCGGATCGATGCGCAGGCGGCCGCGAACATCGACCGCACGGTCATGTGGATCGGCGGCATCGCGCTGGCGGCGCTCGGGGCGATCGCGCTGTGCGGCGCGGTGCTGAACATCAGCGAGCATCGCAGCGCGGACGCGAAGCTCAAGCGCCTTGCGCGGCGCGTGGTGGAGTCGCAAGAGCAGGAACGCGCGAGGCTGTCGCGCGAACTGCATGACGGCATCAGCCAGATGCTCGTTTCCGTGAAACTGCTGCTCGAGTCGGCGCTGACGCGCTTCGAACGGGGACAGGCGCGCGAACCGGCTGCGGAGGCCGCGCTCGCCACCGGGCTCGGGCGTCTGTCGGGGACGCTGCGCGAAGTGCGCCGCATCTCGCACGCGCTGCGCCCCGCGATGCTCGACGACCTCGGCCTCGCCGCCGCGCTGGAGCAACTCGCCCGCGAACTCGACGGGCAGGACGGCATCGAAGTGCGCTTCGAATCGACGACGCGCGGCAAGGCCAGCCCCGCGCCGCGCCCGGCGCTGCCCGATCCGGTCAATACGGTACTGTTTCGCATCGCGCAGGAAGCGCTGACGAACATCGCGCGTCACGCGCATGCGACCCGCGCGAGCGTCGCGCTCGATATCGCGCCGAACGCAGTGCGCCTCGTCGTCAGCGACAACGGACGCGGCTTCGACGCCGAACCCGCACTCTACGGCCCGGCGAGCGGCCTCGGCCTGCGCAATATGCGCGAGCGGCTGGACGCGCTCGGCGGCACGCTCGCCATCCAGTCGCAACTCGGCCGCACGGCGATCGCGGCGACCGTCCCGCTGCCGCTCGCCGCCCCCATCCTGTCAGGACTTTCCGATGAACTCTGAACCCGCCCGTATCGTCATCGTCGATGATCATCCGCTCGTGCGCGACGGCCTGCGCGCACGGCTCGAAGCCGTATCGCACGTTGTCGTGACCGGCGAAGCGGGCAACGGCGACGAGGCGCTCGCGCTCGCCGCCGACGAAGCGAGCCGGCCCGATCTCGTTCTGATGGACGTGGGGATGGCGGGCATGAGCGGGATCGAACTGGCCGCGTGCTTTCACGAACGCTTTCCGGCGATCCGCGTGCTGATGCTGTCGATGCACGACAACGTCGAATACGTGACGCAGGCGGTGCGGGCCGGCGCGAGCGGCTATGTGCTGAAGGATTCGCCCGCCGCCGAAATCATTCAGGCGATCGACGCCGTGCTCGCGGGCAAGACGTTCTTCTCGGCGGGGCTCGCGGCGCGCATGATTCAGGCTCAGGCGATGCAAACGCCGCTCGACCGCCTGACGCCCCGCGAATGCGAAGTGCTCGATGCGCTCGCGCAGGGCTTGTCGAGCAAGCAGATCGCACAGCAGCACGGGTTATCGGTGCGTACGGTGGAGACGCATCGGCTGAACCTGAAGCGCAAGCTGTCGATCGACGGTCAGGCCGAACTCATCAAGTACGCGGTCGAGCACCGGCGCACCTGACGCACCTGACGCACCTGACGCACCTGACGCACCTGACGCACCTGACGCGCAGCATTACATCACCCCGCCGAACGGGCGTTGTGCTCCGACAGATATTTGATCAGCCCGTCCACGCCGCCCTTCTGAAGCTGGCCGGCGAACTGCTGCTGGTAGACCTGTATGAGCCACGCGCCCATCATGTCGATGTCGTAGATTTTCCAGCCCTGCGCGGTCTTGCCGAGGCGATACCGCACGGGATTGTCGCCGCCCGTTGAAACGACATGCGATTCGACGACCGCGTCTTTCGCGCCGGCGTCGATGGTCGGGGGGTCGAAGCGGAACTTCACGTCCTGATCGCGCAACTGGGCAAGCGAGGCCGCGTAGGTCCTGACGAGCAGCGTCTGGAACTGGTCGTAAAGCTGCTTCTGCTGTTCGGGCGTAGCGGTGGCCCACGCCTTGCCCAATGCGATGCGCGTGGTGCGCTGGAAGTCCGTGGCGGGCAGAAAGCGCGTTTCCACGAGCTGGGTGATCTTCGCCATGTCGCCGCCGCGCGCTTGCGGGTCGGCCTTCATTGCGTTGACGGTGCCTTCGACGGCGCTTTTCACGACGGCGTCGGGGTTCGATTGTGCAACCGCCGCGTTCGAAAACGACAGGACAGCGACGAGCAAAGCGAAGCAGACAGACAGATAGCGTTTCATGGCACCGTTCTCTAATTTCAGTGTGTGTTGGCGCGGATTTCCGAGGGCGTCGAGCCAGTATATCGACACACCGGCAGGCCGACAGTTCACCGCCGCCCCGACCGGTATACTTGCGCGGCATCAATCGTCGTCGTTGGACTCGCGGTTCGGTCGCCGAAACAAGAAGCGGCGCACCAGCCCGGCAGCGCGTATCACGCGGCCCGCTCCATGCGGTGCCCGAAAATAACAGGACACACCAGGTAGCGTCTCATGCTGACGTCCAACATCACTCGCTTTGTCACCCTCGCGATCCGCCGGCCGGCGTGGATTATCGCCGTTTCGATACTGCTCGGCGTTCTGAGCACGATTTATGTCGTTCACCACTTTCGCATCAGCACCGATGTCAGCCAGCTGATCGAAACCGAGCCCGAGTGGGCCGCGCGCAGCAAGGCGATCGAGACCGCGTTTCCGCAGCGCGGCGCCACGCTGCTGATCGTCGTCGAAGCGCCGGCCCGCGAATTCGCCGATGCCGCCGCAAGCGAACTCGCCGCCGCGCTCGCAAAAGAGCCGGCGCGTTTCAAGCAGGTATCGCAGCCGGAGGGCGGCGCGTTCTTCGAGCACAACGGCTTGTTGTATCTGCCAACGAACAAGGTCGAGGAAGTCACGAAGCAGCTCGTGCAGGCGCGGCCGCTCATCAATACGCTCGCTCACGACCCGACGCTCACCGGCCTCGCGCAGACGCTGAACACGACGCTCAATGTGCCGCTGATGCTCGGTCAGGTCAATCTCGGCCAGATGGCCGGTCTGCTCGGCCGCAGCGCCGACGTGCTCGACCGCGTGCTCGCCGGTCAGCCGGCCGCGTTCTCATGGCGCGATGTCGCCGATTCGTCCAAAAAGAGCGGACCAGGACGTGCGTTCGTCACCGTGTTGCCGGAACTCGACTTCAACGCGCTGAAAGCCGCAGCGGGCACGTCCGATGAAATCCGTGCGGTGGCCGCGCGAATCGGCATCGACAAGAAGTACGGCGCGACGCTGCATCTCACTGGCGCGCAGCCGCTCGCGGACGAGGAATTCGCCTCCGTGCAGGATGGCGCGGTGCTCAACGGCGTGCTGACTTTCCTCGTCGTGCTCATGATCCTGTGGGTCGCGCTGCGCTCGAAGCGCATGATTCTCGCGGTGTTCATCACGCTGTTCGTCGGCTTGTCGATCACCGCCGCGCTCGGCCTCATGATGGTTCACGCGCTCAACATGATCTCGGTCGCGTTCATGGTGCTGTTCGTCGGGCTGGGCGTGGACTTCGGGATTCAGTTCGGCGTGAAGTATCGCGAGGAACGCCACCGGCACAAGCGGCTCGATGTGTCGCTTGCCGAGACGGCGCGGCACGTCGCGGTGCCGCTCACGCTCGCCGCCGCAGCCACCGCTGCGAGCTTCTTCTCGTTCCTGCCGACCGCGTATCGCGGCGTGTCGGAACTCGGGCTGATTGCGGGGGTCGGCATGTTCGTCGCGTATCTGACCAACATGACGCTGCTGCCCGCGCTGATCAAGGTCTTCGCGCCGCCGGGCGAAGCGAAGGCGCCGGGCTTTCCGCTGCTCGCTCCCGTCGATGAATTCCTCGACCGGCATCGCAAGCCGGTGCTGATCGGCACGCTCGTCATCGTGATCGGCGCGCTGCCGCTGCTCGCGTACCTGCGCTTCGACTTCAATCCGCTGCATTTGAAGGATCCGCATACCGAATCGATGGCGACGCTCATCTCGCTCGCGGATTCCCCCGAAGCCGCGGTCAACGATGTCGCCGTGCTCGCGCCTTCGCTCGCGGACGCGGATCGCATCGCAGCGAAGCTCGAAAAGCTGCCGGAGGTCGAGCGCGCGACGACGCTGTCGTCGCTGATTCCGGCCGATCAGCCGAAGAAGCTCGCACTGATCAAGGCCGCCGCCGACCAACTGCTGCCGGCGCTCGATCAGCCGGTCGCGTCGCCCGTGACGGACGCGGTGCGCGTCGCGACCTTGAAGCGCGTGTCGAACCAGCTATCGCTTGCCGCCGACGAGCATCCCGGCGCGGGCGCCGCCGAAGCGAAGCACTTGTCGCAGACGCTTGCCAGGCTCGCCCAGGCCGATGCCGCCGCCCGCGATCGCGCCGAGCACGCGATGGCCGAGCCGCTGCGTCTCGCGCTCGCGCAACTGCGCGCGCTGCTGCAGCCGACGGAGATCACCCGCGAGACGCTGCCGCCTTCGATGGTCGAGAACTGGGTCACGGCCAGCGGGCAGGCGCTCGTCAACGTGTCGCCGAAGGCCCCGCCCGGCGTCGACCGGAACGACGACACCCTGCTCGCCCGTTTCGCCGATGCCGTCGTCAAGGCGGAGCCGAACGCGATCGGCGGGCCGATCTCGGTGCGTCATTCGGCGGAGGTCATCATCGAGGCGTTCGAGCACGCCGCGCTCTATTCGCTCATCGCGATCACCGTGCTGCTGTGGATCGCCCTTCGTCGTTTCGGCGATGTTTTGCGAACTTTGGTACCGTTGCTCGTCTCGGCCGTCGTGACGCTGGAGTTGTGCGTCGTGTTCCGCATGCCGCTCAACTTCGCGAACATCATCGCGTTGCCGTTGATGCTGGGCGTCGGCGTCGCGTTCAAGATCTACTTCGTCATGGCGTGGCGGTCGGGGCAGACGCGCCTGCTGCAATCGAGCCTCACGCACGCCGTGATGTTCAGCGCGGCGACCACCGCCACCGCGTTCGGCAGTCTCTGGTTCTCGCATCACCCCGGCACGTCCAGCATGGGACGGCTGCTCGCGCTGTCGCTCTTCTGCACGCTGATTGGCGCGGTGGTCTTTCAGCCGGTGCTGATGGGCAAGCCGCGCAAGGTGCGCGCGGCGGAGCGGGCAAAGCTGCGCGCAAGCCAGCGACACGACAATCTAAGAGGAATTGAAGAATGAGAATGGCCTCAGCGGCCCCTGCCGCTGCCGCGCTGCGCAAGGTGACGACGGGCGCTGTCATCGCGGGCGCGCTGGTGATGACGGGATGTGCAACCGGCCCCGATCGCAATCCGCGCGATCCGCTGGAACCGATGAACCGCACCATCTTCAAGATCAACGACGGGCTCGACACCTACGTCGCGCGGCCCGTCGCGCAGTTTTACGTCGACTGGACGCCGAGTCCGTTCCGCACGGCGGTCAGCAACTTCTTCTCGAATCTGGGCGATTTCAGCAACTTCGCGAACAACCTGCTGCAACTGAAGATCACCGATGCGACGCAGGACTTGATGCGTATCGCGATGAACTCGGTTTTCGGGATCGGCGGGTTGATCGACATCGCGTCGCCGGCGGGGCTGCCGAAGCATCATCAGGACTTCGGACTGACGCTCGGGCACTACGGCATGCCGTCGGGGCCGTATCTCGTGCTGCCGCTGCTCGGGCCGAGTTCGGTACGCGATTCGACGACGTGGCTCGTCGACTGGCGCGTGAATCCGGTGAGCTACGCCGGTTCGGAGATTCGCTGGCCGCTGTACGGGGTGAACTTCGTGAGTGCGCGGGCCGATCTGCTCGGCGCGACCGACCTGCTCTCGCAGGCTGCGCTCGACAAGTACGCTTTCGTGCGCGACGCCTATACGCAGCGCCGCCAGTATCTGCTGACGGGCGGCGGTTCGTCCGCGACACTGCCCGATTACGGCGACGAGGGCGTCAGCGCGCCGGAGGGCGCGAGTGCGCCGGGCGCGACGGGCGGCGGCAGCAGCGAGCAAGGCTTGCCGACTTATGTCGATCCGGGCGCAGCGGCGTCGCCGGCCGGCGGCATCGGGCCGAAGTCGCCCGCGCCGGGCGCGGGGGAAAGTTCGACGCAGGCTCCGGCCACGAGTAAAGGAGCGCCATCGCCCAGTTCCAGCGAAGGCCAGGGTATGCCGAAATACGAGGATCCGGCGGAGAAAAAGTAGGTCTTGTCGGTGAAACGGGCGCTCAGGCGCCCGTTTTTATTTCTCAATGCGCTTCCGCGACCTCTTCGCGAGTCAGGTCGTCGCTGGAAACGGTTGGCGCTTCCACTGCGCGCTGATCGCGTCGATAGGCTTCGAACAGTTCATCGGCATAAAGAATCTGCGTGCGGCCATGCGGCTCCGGCTCGCCCTGCTCGTTCAGATTGACGAAAACCATCTTCTCGACGGTCAGAATGCTCTTGCGCGTGATCTTGTTGCGCACTTCCGCGCGCAGCGTGATCGACGTGCGGCCAAAATGCGTCGCGGTAATGCCCAATTCGATGATGTCGCCCTGACGCGCCGAACTGACGAAGTTGATTTCCGACATGAACTTCGTGACGACGCGCTGGTTGCCCAGTTGCGAGATGGCGTAAATGGCCGCTTCTTCGTCGATCCAGCGCAGCAGGCTGCCGCCGAACAGCGTGCCGTTTGGGTTCAGGTCTTCCGGCTTGACCCACTTGCGAGTGTGAAAATTCATTTGCGTTGTCCTTGCGTTCCCGTGGCGACGCATCCACCGCGTCATCACCTAGGGTTTTCCCTGATTATACTGAATTGAGGGTTAACCCGCAGAATGCAAGGCTCTAGGTGGAGGAAAGCGCCCCTGCTGTTTCCATTGCCTGCCGCGCAAGCACCAGCGTCGTGCGGGCGGCGCGCGCATCGCCCGCGAGCCTGAGCATCGCGCCCAACTGCGAAGGCTGGCGCGAAAGTTCGCGAAGAATCGGGCCGATGGCCGTGGTTCCGTCGTCGCGCAAGCCCGCGGTCGCGGCGGGCGGCAGTGTGCGCCAGGCGGGATCGACGACCGCGCGGCATACGGCGAACGGCAGCCCGCGCGCCGTCGCGATGGCCCCGGCGATGTGCGATTCCATATCGACGGCCAGCGCGCCCGTCGACGAATGCAGCGAGCGCTTGTCGGCCTCGCTTTTGACCGGCGCGGTGACGCCCGCCATCGGGCCGCGCCGCGTGAGGCGAGCGAGCGGCGTGCCGGCGAACGCCTCGACGATGCGCGCGCTCCACGCGTCATCCGTCGGCAGGGTGCCGAACGGACCACAGACGCTTTGCGCGACGATGAGCGCGCCCGGCTCAAGATCCGGCGCAAGTCCGCCCGCCGTTCCGAAACTGATGATGCCCGAGCACCCGCGCGCCACCGCATCCGATAACGCGCGCTCCAGCCAGTCCGACCGCGCCGCAAAGACGACATCGACGCCGCGTCCGCGCACGATTTTGGCCTCGAACGCCATGCCCGTCACCGCGACGACGGGCACGCCGTCCGCCCGTCGCCCGCGCGGCGTGTTCACATGCCCACCGTGACGCGCGTCTGACCTTCGCGCGTCAGGTTGCGATAGCGCGCGAGCGCCCAAAGCGGGAAGAACTTGCGATAGCCGTGATATCGCAGATAGAAGACGCGCGGAAAGCCCGTTGCCGTGAAGCGGGCTTCGTCCCACAGGCCGTCCTTGGTCTGCGTCCGCACGAGATAGGCGATGCCCCGCGCGACCGCCGGATGCTCGACGAGCCCCGCCGCCATCAGCCCGAGCAGCGCCCACGCCGTCTGCGAAGCGGTGCTCGACGCCTGCTCGTAGCCCCGATAGTCGAGCTTGTAGCTGTCGCCGTCCTCTCCCCAGCCGCCGTCGGCGTTCTGGATGCCGATGAGCCACTCCGCGCCGCGCTTGACGCGGCCATCCGTCGGCGCGACGCCGGCTGCGTTCAGCGCGCACAGCGCCGACCACGTACCGTAGATGTAGTTCATGCCCCAACGCCCGTACCAGCTACCGTCGCGCTCCTGATCCCGCACGACGTACTCCAGGGCGCGGCGCGCGGGCTCGCTGTTGGAGGGCGTCTCGCCGAGCTGCGCGAGCATCGAAAGGCAGCGGGCGGAGACATCGACGGTTGGCGGATCGAGCAGCGCGCCGTGATCCGAGAACGGGATGTTGTTCAGATAGAACTGCGTGTTTTCCGGCTCGAACGCGCCCCAGCCGCCGTCACTGCTTTGCATGCCGACGACCCATTCGCGCGCCCGCGAGATCGCCTCGCCGTACATCGCCGTGCCGTTCTCGCGATCGGCGCGCTCCATTGCCATCGCGACGACGGCGGTGTCGTCGACATCCGGGTAATGCGGATTGGCGAACTGGAACGCCCAGCCGCCGGGCCGCACGTTCGGGCGGCGCAGGAACCAGTCGCCGCGCACGTCCAGAATCTGCAGCGGCCGCAGCCATTCGAGACCGCGCGCCACCGCCGCCCGCGCCTTCGGCATGCCGGTTTCGAGCAGCGCGTGAGAGGCAAGCGACGTATCCCACACCGGCGAGAGGCACGGCTGGCAGTACGCTTCGCCGTCTTCGGATTCATCGATGACAAGCAGCTTGTCGATCGACTTGCGCGCGATGGCGCGATGAGGATGCTCCGGCGGATAGCCGAGCACGTCGTACATCATCACGGAATTGGCCATCGCCGGGAAAATCGCGCCGAGGCCGTCTTCGCCGTTGAGACGCTCATCGACGAAACGCACGGCTTCCGCAATCGCACGTTCGCGGCCCGCCTTCGGGAAGGCGCCGTCGGTGGCGCGCAGGATCGAATCGACCACGCGGAAGAACGCGAACCAGCCACGGCTCTGATGCCCCGCGCGGTGCGGCATGCCCGTGTTGACGGGCGAATCGCGAAAAACTTCGTCGATCCGCACGCCGCGCGGGTTGCGCGCCTTCGGGCGCTTCGCGTTGAGCACGAGCAGCGGCACGATGACCGTGCGCGCCCAGTACGACACCTTGGACAAGTGGAACGGGAACCACACCGGCAGGCGCATGATTTCGACGGGCATCATCGGCACCGCGCGCCAGGACACCACGCCGAACAGCGCAAGCAGGATGCGCGTGAAGACGTTCGCCTTCTCCGCGCCGCCGGCGGCAAGAATCGCGCGGCGGGCGCGCTGCATGTGTTCGGCGTCGGGGGAATCGCCGATCATCTTCAATGCGAAATACGCCTTCACGGACGCGGACACGTCCATCGCGCCGTCGGTGAAGAGCGGCCAGCCGCCGTCGTCGAGCTGGATGCGCCGCAGATAGCGGCCGATTTTCGCTTCCAGCGCGATGTCAGCGGTTTCGCCGAGATAGTGGACGAGCAGCACGTATTCCGCCGGAATCGTGGCGTCGGCCTCGAGTTCATACAGCCAGTAGCCGTCGGGATGTTGCGCTGCGAGCAGCGCGTCGGTGGCTTCGGTGACGGCGTGGTCCAGCGCGGCGTTCGATACCGGCGCGCCCACGGCCGACAGGGATAAATCGTTCATCAGCGTTCCATCGATGGGTTCATCAGCACATCCGCGGCCTGTTGGCCTGAGCGGACAGCGCCTTCGATCGTCGCGGGCAGGCCGGTCGCTGTCCGGTCGCCCGCGAGCGTGAAGTTGGGCCGGCGCGTGCGCGTCGCGGCCCGCAAGCCTTTCTGCGACGGCGCGGCGGCGAGCGTCGCCTGCTCTTCGACGGCGACTTGCCACGGCGGCATCGGCGCTTCCGGCAGGCGCATCGCCTTCGCGGCTTGGCGCCAGACGCTGGCCGCGATGGCTTCGTGCGGCGTCGCGAGCAGGTGATCTGCATTGGCGATGCTGGCGGTGAGCCGGCCATCGCTCGCCTGGAGCCAGTGCGACGCGCCGTTCAGGAAGAACGTCAGCCGCGCGGAGCCGGCGAAGGCGATCGGCACATCGACCGCGAACTGCACGGTCACGATCGCCGCGACAGCCGGCGTCATGGCGAGCACGGTTTCATCGCCTGGCTCGACCGATACGGACTCGTCCGCGCCGTCGAAAGCGAGGGAGCTTACCTGTTCCTTTGAATCCGTGCCGGATAAGCCGATTGCCGCGACGCACGCGCCGCGCCGTTGCGCCTGGACTGCGGACGCGAGGCCGGCGCCGGCCAGGAAGACCTGCCCGGACATTAGAGGAGGTTGCGCGCCACGATCCACAGCAGACGCGCACGCGGCGTGCGCACGCGCGTGCGCGGCAGGTCGAAGCCGCGTTTGAGATTGGCATCGAGCACGGTCCGATACGCCGCCGACATGATGCGCGGCGCGCGCACTTCGTGGCGCGGCGAGGCGGCCATGATGATGTCGGACTGCGCGTAGTGGCCTTTCGCGCGTTCGGCGAGCACGGCGCAGACGCGCGGCAGGCGCGCATCGCCGACGATGGTGGCCGGATCGCTCGTGGAGATGCCTTCGCGCGCGAGCAGTTCGCGCGGGAGATAGACCCGGCCGATGGCGGCGTCTTCGTCGATATCGCGCAGGATGTTGGTCAGTTGCAGCGCGCGGCCCAGGTGATGCGCGAGACGCCGGCCGGCGTCCTCGTGCATCCCGAAGATTCTCACCGATAGCCGCCCGACTGCGCTTGCGACGCGATCGCAGTAGAGGTCGAGCGTGGCTTCGTCGGGCGCGACGATGTCGCAGGCGGCGTCCATCGCCATGCCGTCGATGACGGCCTGAAAGTCGTCGCGCGAGAGTTGAAACGCGTGGATATGGCGAGTGAGCGGTTCGAGCGAGCGTGGGGGCGCGCCGCGATAGCAGGCGTCGATGTCTTCGCGCCAGCGTTCGAGTGCGAGCGCGCGTTCCCGTCGCGGCAGCGAGCCTTCGTCGGCGATGTCGTCGACGGCGCGGCAGAAGGCGTAGATCTGGTACATCGCGTCTCGCTGGGCAGCCGGGAGGATGCGCATCGCAAGATAGAACGAACTTCCCGACGATGCCTTTGCGGCGTCGGTGGTGGATTCGTCGGCGATGATGTTGGAAACGGCCAAGACGGACTCCGCTGTGGCGCCCCCAAGGGCAAGATTTAAGTTTCGAAGCTTCGCGCAGAGCCGACGGGACAGCCGGCGTGGGCCGGCTGGCACCCAAGGATGGCTGCGCCGGAAGCGGCAAAGAGTATAGCAATTGTTCGCGGGGGGTGAGGTGCTGCTTGGCAGGGTTTCAGGTTTGTTGTTCGCGGGTTGGCTTCTTGATTGTCGTTGAGCCTGTGTTTGCCTCGGTCTATTGCGCTGCCACTCCCCCGCTGAGCGCGAACGTTCTGGGAGCCGCCTTGTTCGACACCACCCACAGACGCCCGCTGCCTTTCTAGAGCAAATACTTCATATGCTGTTCCTCACGGCCACAGGCGGGCCGCTGGTAATGCGGCTGGGCGGCAATAGCACGATGACCCTATTTCTTCAAGACGGGTTCGCATAGCTTCAAGCGCAAGGATGACGGCTCGAGCGCGTTACAACTTGAGGGCAAACCATCCGACTGAATCGTGCACCGTCGCCACGCTGGCTAACGCGTCGTCCGGCGTCCCTACTGCGCGGGCGAGCGATGGGCGCAAGACCGGAGAAGCGGCCGGCGCGGGCTCAGGCGTCTTGGTCTATTGGTCGGCGGAGTATTGGCGAGTGTCCTCAACAGACGCGCAGGTGCAAACATGAAGCGTCGGATCGTTGCCGTACTGTTCGCGCTAGTGGCGGCAACGGCTGCACCTCGTCAACATCGAAGGCAGTTACAGCAGCGTTAGCGATTCGGGCGGGCATGGCGGCGGCGTGGCGCTAGCTGATCGCTCGACGTCATCAACGACCGCCCCACGATTCATCCAGCGATGAAACTTAAGATCGAAGACCAAGGCAAGACGCACGCGCGCGTGACTGTCAACCGCGATACCGTCAACGATGCAATGCTAGAACCGGGGCGGCTGAAGTCTTGGAGACGGAACCCGATGGAATTATCGAGGTCCGCGAGCTAGAGGAACGCGAGGCAGAGGAAGACAGCGAAGAGGCGGCGCGTCCCTGAGTGGACGCGCCGTACGTTCAGGCTGGCTGCCGCCTCTCCTGCCGCGATTGCAGCACTTGCACACGAAGTTTCCGGTAAAGCCTCCCGCGACGGGCATAGTACCGCTCCGCGTAGCCCAACTCATGAAGCCAGCCGCGTAACGTAACGGGACTGACGCCACGCTCTAACGCGGCGTCGTGCATCGAAATCTCCCCGCACATTAGCCGGTCTATGATCGCGCGCTTTTCGGCTTCGGTATTGAGCCGGATGGACGGAATATCACGGAGCATACTGGCGACCGCGCCCGTTGTGCTCCTATTGCGATGTTTCGTCATGGTATGGGCCGTGCCACATCCACTGAGCATCGACAAATCGCGCCCCGTCCGGCGCGGAACGGTTCGGCCCGAAGCCCGCTTGCGGGAACAACGTGTTTTGCCGAACCACCTGCTTGTCAATTTGGCCTTCTGCCGCCCATCCTTCCCACCATCCCGTCTCAGGACACAGCATGCCGGTGCGCAGCCTCATGTAGCCGTACTTCGCGCGCTTTGCATGCTCCTGTTCTAATCGTTTCTGCTCGCGTTCCTCTGGCGTCAGCATCGAATATGCGCGACGCAGAGAAACATGCACTAGTTCAGGCGGAGACGTACCATCGATCGGGTCGTAGTACTCAAGCTCTACGCTGACGGGAAACTTGCTACCTTCGACGTTCTTAGAACGGTATCTAAAGACTTGTACGTCCGGCGTTTGCGGGGACCGGGTCAGTTTGTTTTCGTGAATGATTTCGCCATCGCTGACCCAGAAGTCCTCTAGCTGTAGCAATGATTTAATGGTGGATGCGTTCATATCCGCCAAGGCGGGACTCACCCCGAATTCCAGTTCGAATGGAACGACGCGGACCCTTTGACGATCCGAGCGGTAGTCATCGGGATCATCGATCGTAGACAATTCAATTCTTGCTTTCGGAATAGCATTGTTATCGAAAGAGTACCTTTTACCTATTTCGTAATTAGTATCGTTGATAAAAAGCAGGTCACCAAGACTGCTTTTCCGCGGCTCAAACGTGGCGTCATCACGAAGAATTACCATGGTATCGAGCAGTAAGCGATGCACGATTGCTTGTTGCTTGTGTTGCGTTATGTTCATTTCACCCTCTCGCGCCGATGTTGGTAACGGCGTTGAGATAAGCGTCTGTGCATGTCCCGGGATTCCGCACCAAAGCGCGATCAGGATAGTCCCAGTAAGCTTGAACCACTTCCGCGCATGCGTAAGCATCTTCTTCATGAAGCTGACTCCGATAACCTTGTTCGAACGTAACCATCTTTGCCGCTGTCTCAGTCGACACATTGAGAAGTTTACAGACCTGGGCTTGTGCAATAGCAACATCAGATTCTAGGTCTGCGCCGCCATTTTCTTGCATGAAAGAAATCGTCCAGTAGTAGTAAAACACCAACATCTTGTGCAGCCCCTTTACCACCCGATCATCGTTCGGAATCGAAACTGAGTTGGCTTTCTCGAAAATCGGTTCGGGCGTGATGTCTTTGAACACTCGACCGATTTGAGACAGGGATGCGTAATCTACTTGGTGTTGTCTCAAGAGAGTGATCATCCAGAATACTTGTTGGCAGTGACGTGCCTCGTGATACAGCATGTCGGCACTCGATTTTAATTGACTATCGAGCTGAATCGGGTCTGCGCTTGCCGCGATGATTTTAGCAATCTCTTTTTCATGGATCGCAATCACCCAAACACGTGAGACGAACGAGGCGCTGACGTCAGGACGCATGTAATACCGCTTGACCGCAGTCTCGAAATCTGGAACTTGCACTTCTGGCATCGCATCTCTTGGCATTCCGAAAGGTCCCTCCTTCAAGGCGATCGATAGCGTGGCTTTGACCGCCACCTCGATCGCATTTTTAAGTTCCCTTGAAATCTGACCGTCTGGCGACTTCAACTCTGCCCAATCGATTCCCTTAAGCTTCTTTTTGATTGCAGCCGTATAGGTCTTTGTGACGGGATACTCGACGTCCCTCCGAATTGGCATGCTCGAATCCTCTTGCTTCGCATCCTTAATGAAGTGATAAGAGCGCAGCCCGAAGTTCATCGGATCACACGAGGCGAACAACGGGGGTTGTCCTTCGGAAGTGGCAACCTGTGCGGGCGCGGATGCCTTCTTTCCTCCAACGTCCGCGCTCTTGACGTTCGGATTCGGCGCTGCAACGTTGATTTTTCTGTCCACGTCGCGAGCAATGATGGATTGATTGACCGCGATCACCCTGTCGGGCTCGCTGGCGGCAAACAGTTCCACTGTCGCAAGCGCTACCTCATTGCTTGTGACAATTTCCGTTTCGCCAAGCGCGTTACTTACGCCTTCAAGCACGCGCCCATCATCTACCGTAATGCGGTAGGGCTGATTCGGTAGAACAAAGCCCGTGTCGTGCTCGATCAGCACGTGATGAGCCGCCAAGATTCCAGGTTGCTCGGGCAAAACCGGCAAACGGACCGGCCTGGCTTGCGGCACGTCTGTTCCGTGGCTAGCCGCGTGAACAAGAAACTCGCCCCCAGTGAAGCCGCGTAGTCCGGAAAGGCTGATTTCGACCACAGAGCCACCGCCGTTCAAACGAATTCCTTTGGCCGCCGTTAGATTGATCCAGCCATCCGCGCTCACGATATCCGCATCCTTGCGCGCGACAATCTCGACACCGTCGCTCTGCGCCTCCAGCCGTATCTTTCCCGCCGCAGCGACAAGCCGCATTCCGGCCTTATGCACGAAGAGCGAGAACGTGTTCACCACGCTCGCGAACATCGAGCCGGCCGCCGCGATACTGACATTGCGTCCGCTCGTTACTGCAAAGTGTTGATTGCTTGCAATGTGCGTGCTGCCCGCCGCCGTGGTCTGAATCCCCGCAGCACTGGCGAGCGTCAGATGAGGCGCGGCAAACTCAGGATAGCCGCCGCTGTACGGGCTTCCCTTGCCCGTGCCGCGAATCTCATCGTTGGCAGACTTGATCGCGAGCGTGGCATCGTTCTGATTGTGCGTGGCATCCTGCGCACCGTGCCGCTGAGCCGACTCCGACAGGCTCTCGTGAAGGTCGCGCGCCTGCGTCAGCCGTGCAATCGTCTCGCCCATATCCAGCGCGTGGTTCTGCGCGTTTGATCGGGCTTCCGTCGTGACGAGCAGCCCTTTGGCTGCACGCGCGACGCCGTGCGCGTCGGTGCGCAACTCGAACCCTTCGCCGCGCGCCTCCTGCCTTCCCTTATTGCCATCGATGCGCGTGTTGAATCCTAGCGTCAAGCTGGATTTTGCATGATCGCTCGCAAGCTGCGCCTGCATCTGTCCATAGGTATCGTCCAGCACAACGTGGTTCGATGCCATGCTCTCGCCCAGGCTCTGACTGCGGATTCCAATTAACGCGTCATTGCGGGGAAGTTCCCACGGCGGCATGTTCCAGCGGTCAACGACAAACCCTGATACGTACGGCCTGTCGGGATCACCGTGGACGTGGGAGACGATCACCATCTGTCCAGCGCGTCCGGGCGCGACCACCCCCATTTGACCGCCCTGCCATTGCGAGGCGACGCGCACCCAGATTGAAGTCGCGCCGTCGTAACGGGCTTCGCGATCCCAGTCGTACTGAATGCGGACGCGATTCTTGTCATCGATCCACGTCTCATAGTGCTGGTTCGGATGATGTTCCGGCGCGACGATCACCGCGTATTCATCATCGACGTGGGGGCGTGGCGTGACTTGGGGGAGCCGGTAGTACTCGGTGTCCGGTTGCAACTCGAACGTGGTGTTGACCGCGTACTGACGCCATGAACCTGAAGACGTACCGACTTCGGTCATTTCCAGTTCGCACATCAGCACGACATAATCACGATTGGCCTTCGTCTGCGGATAGCCGGCCAGCGTGAACGAGCGACCCGGCTGGAGTCCGCGCAGATGCCCCTTGCCATGTGCACGCAGTCCCATGCAGCGCGCGGCCTGAAGTTTCACGCGCGCTAGATGTCTACCTTCTTCGCGCGCATCGTTGGCCGGGCTATTGTCGGCTTCGGGTTGAGCGAATTCGGCGGGCGCGTAGATCTCGATGCCGCGTTTGGCGGTGCCGTTCGTGTCCTCGTATTCCTCGCGCAACCCCGCGTTGCTCTTTCTAAGGCGCGGCTTCATGTAATCGTGGTCGTTGACGGTCGCCTTACCCGCCGTCAAGGTGTAGGTCAGCGACAGTTCGCTGATGTGCTCCTCATCGATTCGCCCCCCCGTGTGATAGCGCAGTGTTTCATAAGCGACGCCATGAGGATGGAAACCGCCCAGCGTGTCGGAAACGACGAGTGTGTGACCCTTCTTGTCGTGTTCGAACCAGAAGAACAGACCCCATTCCTCCATTAGCCGAAGCGCCAGATTCCAGTCCGATTCCCACGCCTGCCGGATGAAATCGCGCGGCGGGTAATGCTTCTTGCCTCCCGTCGGGCCAGCGATGCGCCAGTCGATGACGCCATACCTGCCCAGCAGCTTTTGAAGCACATCGGTAACGTCGCCGCTGAAGATGCGCGAGTTCTTGTTTTGCGTCGCCGTCCATACCGAAGGGCGCAGCACGAACTCATAGACTGCGGCGCGGTCCTCGGTGCAGATGATCCTCGCCGAGACGATACGCCCGCTGATGTAGCGTGTATCGGCGCCGAGGTTAGCTGAGCCGGTAGCGCCTTGCTGACCGGCGCGGAACGTGCCGATTCCGGTCACTTCGATCGCAACCGTGCCGTTCGTGCCGACGATTTCTTCCAGATCGACCTGTGCCGCATCGCTCGGGTTCCGCAGGAAGTCAGGACGCTCGACCTGAGCAAGCACGGTGTATTCGAACAGCTCACCGACCGCTTCCCGTCCGCGAATGCTGCGCACGGTAAGCATGGGTTCGCGAAGTTCTTCTCCGCCATATCCCCGGCCGACGATTTCTGGAAGGGCCGGACTTTTGAACGTGATGGTGTGAGTTTCGGCAGACCATGCCATACGCGTCAGGCTCCGATGATCGTCGCGCCGCACGCGGTCTTGTCGCCGATCAATGCGACCTTGACGCCTTTATGCGTGCGTGTTCCGGTAGCGATGATGGGATAGGCCCCGCCGCACTTCGGGCACTCGGTCAGATGCCCGTCGAGCGCCGTAGCGATGCCCATGTGCTGAAGTTCGGTAGCGGCCTGAATGACCGTCCCGCCGTGGTCCGTTGCGTCGCCGAGGCGCGCAACCTCGCGGCCTGTTATATCCCGCATGGTTGGTTATCCTTATGTAGTACGAGTCAAAACTGCGCGGAAAGGCTACGCCAAGACGGAGCATCACCGCCACGGTTGGCACAAAATGTCACCGTCCTATCTCTTCAGAGAGGGAATCGTCGTATCCCTCGGCTGATCGGCGCGTGGTTGCGTCGAGTAAAGCCTGTTTGCACACTCAACTTGCAACGCTCGCGCAACGCGCGCGCTGGGTTCCGAACCCGCGCGCCTTCTTTGGTTACCGGCGCACGGTGCTTCGTTTCGTCAATGGATGAGGGAACCGGCGGGAGAGCCGAACGGCTCGCCGGTATCGTTATGTGCCCGGTCTTCCCATCCTGTCGCTGTTCCCGCCCTTCGTGTCAGAGCAAGGGGCGCGGCTTCTCAACTCACCGGAGCGCGAACTTGCGAGAACAAGGGTTCTCGGTAGTGGAGACTGCCAACGACGGACCAACATCCGCAGGATCGAAGCCGTAACGCGTGCTCAGCGTGCCGAGCGTTTCGCCGGTCGATTCCCTCGTTAAGCAGGACGCTCGCCGGAATGTCGAACGGATTTGGAAACTGAGGAGAAGCATGCCCCTTTACTGGTCTGGATCCTCTGCATTCTTCACGCGAGCATAAAACGAGATCCTTCCCGCGCGCGTCAGATTACCGCCAAGCCGCGCGACAAATTCAGCCCTGGTCCACGCTAAAGCGCGTACGTGGCACAAGTTCCTTCCGATTGACCTCGACAAGACATCTTCCCAACGCCGTTTGAACCGGCATTGAAAGAAACGGCATAGCGCATTCATTCGTCTGCGCGGCGTATGCCGCGCTGGCTAAATCAGGCGCTCACGGCCCTATAATCGACGTATCGATAATCGCATGGGCTCAAATGCACTCGATTGGCTCGCGGCGTCCGGCACGCTATGGCGCGTGCCTGACGTGCTGTCGAAATTTTGAATTGTGCTTAACACCTACCTTGTAGGGATTGCTCGATCTCAACCAAACAGCGCCGTTGACGCTGTTGGAAGCAATTGATTTATCAATTGGTTTTGTACGCGTGAGACTATCGTGTCGCGTTCATTCCACAAAGTGAACACCCAGCGAAAAAACCGTTCAACGCCGCGAATCGGACGAACGACGGGGGCTTTATCGTCTGAATCACAATCAAGGAAGCGCGCTAGAATATTTGTGTTTGGCAAAGACGCGCGGAGGACTTAAACGGATATGGGTTTCGGCGATTCCGCCTACTTGTGAAGTGAACGGAGCGCGACGTTCTAGTGACACAGAGTCCTTTTTCGAGGGTCGTCAGCGCGGAGGCGAAATTGGGGTAGCGATTGGAATATCGCTTCAGTCTCATTCGTTCAAGATTCGATGGTTACTTTTCTTGCATGGGATTGGAGTAAGGCGCTATAGCGCCAGTCGGTCGACAGCTAAGACCAACGCAAAACCAACTCTCAACGACAAGAAAACTCACCGAAACCCGATCGCCCGATTCCTCCCCTGCCGCTTGGCCGCATACAAAGCAGCATCAGCCTCATTGATGAGCGCCTCATACGAAGTAGTCACTCCGCGCTTCGCGCAAGCCGCCCCGACGCTGGCGGTGACGGGCACCCGCGCCCCCTGCACATCGATAGGCGTCTCGCAGATAGCACATCGCACTTTCTCAGCGACGATCATCGCATCGTCGAAACTGGTACAGGGAAGGAGCAGCGCGAACTCCTCGCCGCCAAAGCGCCCGAACACATCCTGCACCCGCACCGCCGCGGCGACGCGCGCCGCCATCACCCGCAGCACCGTGTCGCCCACGAGATGCCCAAGCTCGTCATTGATCCGCTTGAAGTGATCCAGATCGAACAGCAGCATCGACAAATCACCGTCATACCGCTGCCAGCGGGAAAACTCGTCGCTCAGACGAAGATCGAAATATCGCCGGTTTGCAATGCCCGTCAACCCGTCGCGATCCGCGAATTCCTGCAGCTTCGCCACCGCCTCGTCGCGGGCGCGCTGCATCATGCTCGCGTGGGTCGCATCGGAAATCGTCACACACACCGCGCGCACCTCGCCGTCTTGTGCGAGCGGCATGAACGTGCAGTCCTGCTGCATGAAATCGACACCGCCCGTAATCGGCCGGTCATGATCGAATTTGAAGAGATACGGCCGCTGCTCCCAGGAACTGAACGCGAAACTGCCAAGCTGAAACACGCTCTCGACCTTGCGCGTCAGCCACACGCGCGGCAACTCCGGGAAGCTCGCGAAAATGGACTTGCCGGTCACCTGCTCGGCCGTCTTGCCGCTGTGATCCGCCATGAAGCGATTCCACATCAGCACGTTCAGATCGCGATCGAGCACGAAGATGCCGAAGCCCACGCGCTCGATCACCAGTTCGCTCAGCACATGCCGCAGTTCTTCCATGGCGATGCGGCTCAGAGACTCGACAGCAGCGCATCGAGCGCGTCACGCAAATGCTGGATCGCGTCTTCCGCCATCAGCATCACGAGATGCGCGCGGAAGCTGTGATCTTCCAGCGCGAAGTTCACTTCGAGCAAAAGCGCCGTTTTCCAGGCGAGCATCGCCGGCTGAAAAACATCGTCGAGCGCGAGCTCCAGGCCCAACATGCCCGGCGGCGAAAAGATCGGCGCACGCCCAAGCTGCTCGAGAATGCACGACACACATGCGCCCATCAGCACCGTCGCGACATCGAAGATGAGCTCGGTGCGTGTGGTCGTCTCGTAGGTGGACTTGGTGTACGGATCGTCGACGAGCGCGCAAAGCTGATCCACGCTGCCACTCTTGCACAACACGATCGCCTCGCCCTTGATATCCGAGCGGAAGCCCTGCCGCACGGCGGTGACGGCATCGGTGATGCCGGTCATCTCGCGCAACGCCTCCGACGCCTGCGCCACGCCGACGACGCGCACGCGCGGCACCGACAACTCGATGAACGTACCGAGCAGCTTCGACAGGCGCGTCGCGGCCTGGCCCATCGCCATGTTGGCGACTTCCTGCAGCGCGTCGCGCTGGTCTTCGTTGAGGGCGGGGTCAACCATGGAGTCCGTACTCCTTCAAAACGGGACGCAGCGCTTCGGACGTCACGGGCTTCGGCAGGAACGCGATCGCGCCGAGCGCCCGTACACGTTCCTGAGCCATCGGCTGGACATCGGCGGAAACGACGATCACGAACGTGTTCAAATCTTCGTGCTGGAGGGCGTCGAGGACCTGATAGCCGGTCATGTCGGGCATCGTCAGGTCGAGGAACATCACAGAGGCGCGGCCTGCGCGATACAGCTCGAGCGCCTCGCGCCCGTTCGTCGCGTAGGAAATGTCGACGTTCCAGTCCTCGGGCAGCGCGCGCGTCAGCACCTTGCGGGCGAGCAGCGAATCATCGGCAATGACAATTGGCAAAGGCATGGTCGGTCGGGTCAATGAGCTTCGGGCCGAGAGCCGTCATGACAGACACGGCATGCTCTCGCATGTGTTTACGGCGCCGCTGCAGCGATCTTTAGGGTTGCGCGGTTTCGATCGCTAAATCAGGCGGCCCCGGCGCCGCAGCCCGCGAGTAACCACATTTGCTTCGTGCAGTCGCGCAACCGGCCTATCGCGCCATCGTCCGTGGCGCGGAGTTTCCAACCACCGTCGCGCATCGAGTCATCTCGGCAAGACGCTCTTCTGGCGTATAAATCAGAGGATTCCATTGTCGGCTTAAGACGATAGGGAAGCAACTCAACCAGCCGCCAAGTCGGGTGTAATCCGCTCAAAATCGCTCCTTTGAAAAAATTTCCTAACTTGCGAATCCCGGCGCCGTCGTATTCCATCCTTCTGTGTACGTTTGCGCTTCCGATAAACTCGCTAACTCGCTGCACGCACGCCCGTTCGATATCCTGCTGCGGCGGTCTCTGCGTCGGTACAGTTCGTGCATGCAAGCGACCTTTACCCGCGTGCGGCCGTCCTTCGTCGCCGCCGCAAGGAAAGAACGACACGCCTCACAAGTAAAGTTTTCCACTTCGCTGCCAAACATGACGCTGCAACGTGAGGAACCCGACACCGAGCTCGCCTCGGGGCACAGGCAGGAAGAGCCGCCTTTTCCCGTCGTTCCCGAGAGAAACTTCGCGGCGCAACGCCTGACGCTCTATGCGCTGCTCATCGCGGCCGTCGTGCTTCCGTGCGTCTACGTGGCGATCACCGCGATTTCCGACTATCGCGCCCGCGAAGCCAGCGCATCCGAACTCGTCGCCCGCAATGCGCGCGTGGCGGAAGAGCACGCGCTCAAAGTCTTCGATCTAAACGTGACGCTGAACGAGCGCATCGTCGATCTGCTCGACGATCTCGAAGCCAACGCGATCCATCAGCAGGACGTCATCATCCACGAGCGGCTGGCGGAGATGATCGGCAGCTATCCCCAGGTCGCGGCGGCATCCGTTTTCGGGCCCGACGGCAAACTGCTCGCGACGAGTCGCGGCTGGCCCACGCCCGATGTGTCCGTCGGCGATCGGGAGGACTTCAAAAGCCTGCGCGACAGCAGGGACGCCGAGCAGATTTCGCGGGTCATGCTCGGAAGCGTCGTCAAGGAGCGCGTGTTCAACACGGCGATTGCGCGCCGCGCGACCGACGGCCGCTTCAGGGGAATGGTGACGATCGCGCTCCGGCCGCCCTACTTCAACGCGTTCTACCGCGAATTGCTCGGCGACAGTGCGACGATCTCGCTCGGCCTCGCCCGCGCGGACGGCGAAGTGCTGGCGTGGTTTCCCGACCGGCCGTCGACCCCCACGGCGCTCACCGCGAACTCGCCGCTGCGGGCCGCCTACAAGGCGGGCGCGCGCAGCGGCGTCGTCAAGATGGTGTCGGGCTTCGATAACGAGCTGAAAATCGTCGCGTTCCGGCGAGTCGGCGCGTATCCGGTCTATGTGTCGAGCGGCTATCCGATCTCGACGATCTGGGACCAGTGGTATCGGCACCTGAGCGTGCTCGCGCTGTCGATACTCGCGCCGTGCGTCGTGCTGTGGGGCGTGATCGGGCAGTCGCTGCGGCGGCTCGCGATCGAAGAGGAAGCGTGGGAGCGCTGGCAGGCGGAAGCGTCGATGCGCCGCTCGATCGAATCCGCGTACCGGCAGGCGCGCAAGATGGAAGCGCTCGGCAATCTGGTCGGCAGCGTCGCGCACGACTTCAACAACCTGCTGATGATCGTCTCCACCAATGTGCAGATCGCGCGGCGGCGAGGCCCGGTCGGCCTCGACCGCGAACTGTCCGCGATGGAGCGCGCGCTGAAGAGCGGTCAATCCTTGACGCGCCAGTTGCTCGGCGTCGCGCGCAAGCAGCCGTTGAGGAGCGAGGTCATCGCGTTCGGTCAGTGGGTGTCGGCGGTGCGCGAGCTGCTGCGCGCGTCGCTCGGCGCGAAGGTCGCGCTGAACGTCGAAGTGTCGCCGGACGTGGGGATGGTTCGCGTCGATCCCGCCGAGCTCGAGCTCGCGCTCATCAACGTCGCGGTCAATGCGCGCGACGCGATGCCCAACGGCGGCGCCTTCACCGTGCGCGCGGACAACGTGCGCTTCCGTCACGAAGACGGCTTTCCGCTGACCGGCGAGTTCGTTCAGATCACGCTCCAGGACACCGGCGTCGGCATGCGTCCGGAGGTGCTCGGGCGCGCGTTCGAGCCGCTTTTCACGACGAAGCCCAAAGGCATGGGCACCGGCCTCGGCCTGCCGCAGGTCTTTGCGTTCTGCGAGCGGGCGGGCGGCCTGGCGACCATCGACAGCGCGGTCGGCGCGGGCACGGCCGTGCGCCTCTATCTGCCGCGCACAGCCGCGGCCGGCACAGCCGAGAGCAGCGCGGATGCGGCCGCCGCGACCGTCCCGGAAGCGGATGGCCTGCGCGTGCTGCTGGTCGAAGACAACGAGGAAGTCGCGGCAGGAACCGAGGCGCTTTTGACGATGATGGGCCACCAGGTCACCTACGTCTTCAACGCCGATACCGCGATGACGCTGCTCGAATCGTCGCGCGACGCCGCTTCGCCGTCGGGCTTTCCGTTCGACGTGATCCTCTCCGACATCCACATGCCGGGGCAACTGAACGGCATCGACCTTGCCGAGCGCATGCAGCGCTTCGAGCCGCGCGTCCCGGTGATTCTCGTCACCGGTTACGCGGAAGAACTCGACCGCGCACGGCAGGTCGACGCGCGCGTGCTGTCGAAACCCTTCGACATCGCCCTGCTCGATTCGCTTTTGCGCGGCATCCGCGAAGGACAGGCCGCGCGCCCCGTCGATCGCTGATCGCAGTTTTGCAGCCGGCCTTGTAAAAAGCGGCGGCGGCGCGCGTGAAGCGCAGCGCCGTGCGCAGCACGCCTCGCGATCCGGCACGGCAGTTGCGTCATCACACGCACGTGCGGCAACCGACGTTGCCGATCCCCGGAACACCGCGAGAAGCGAGGAGGCGACCATGCGACACACCGTCATCGGAGTATTCGATACCTACGACCAGGCCGAAGATGCGCGCTCGGCGCTGATCAGCGCGGGCTTCGCGCGCACCGACATCGAGTTGCAGGCGAACCCGAAACGCGACGACGCCGCCGTGCCATCCGACATGCCCGACGCGCAGACGCACTCGGAGCCGGGCGTGCTAGCAAATATCGAGCGCTTCTTCAGCATGCTGTTCGGCGGACGCGATCATCCGCCCGAAGTCGCGCATTATTCCGAAGCCGTGCGGCGCGGCGCGGTGCTCGTCGCCGTCGATACGGTCAGCCATGAGCAGGCCGAAATCGCCCGCGTGACGCTGTCGGATCGCGGCGCGATCGACATCGACGAACGCGCCGCGAGCTGGTCGACGCTCTCGCACGGCGCAAGCACGACGCCCGCCGCAAGCGACAGCCGCGATCATTCGATCCTCGACGAACTCGGTCTCGGACTGGGCAGCGGCGTGCCGGGCAAGGCGCCGGTGAACGAGCCGCGTGTCGACACCGCGCCGCGCGCGCGGGCGTATCCGCGTGCGGATGTCGGCGATCCGGCCGTCGCGCCGCTTTCCGATCCGCTGGTCGATCCCGTCGGCGCGCCGCGCGTCGATGTCCCCGCCCGCACCGATCCCGCGACGCTCACTTCGCGCGACTACGTGAGCGATCCCGCCGACGATGCGCTGATGCCGAGCGCGCGCCCGCAGCGCGACAGGGCGGAGCCGTCGAGCGTCCAGTACGAGCAGGTCGAAACGAAGACGACTGTCCGCACCGCCAGCGACCCGCTGGCAGGCCGCGATCCGGTGACCGGACGCGATCCGCTGGCGACCACGGGCATCGATCCGCTTGCCGGGACGCCCGCCGATCCGCTGGCGTCGGGTGCCGAAGTGGGCGCGGACGCGGGCGAGTTGCCCGGAGCGAGCAAGCGCGATCCGCTGCCCGGTGTGCGTGTCGATCCGGACACGGACTGGCGTTCGATCGATACCATCGAGCCGCTCAGCCCGCTCGACGAGCCCGCGAAGCCGCAGCAGTTGAACACGCAGAATCAGGTGCAATCGCAGTCGATGCCGGCGATGGGCGCGTCAGGCGATCCCATCGGCACGTCGGCGGCGTCGCAGGCGGCCGTGCCGCTCGGCCCGCGCACGACGCCGAACGAATACATGGAGTATGAGGAAGACTTCCGCGCCGATTACGACGCGAAGTATGCGGCGACCGGCGAGCCGTACGAGGACTATCAGGGCGCGTATCGCTACGGCGCGACGCTCGGCAACGACGACCGCTTCCGCAGCCGCGCATGGGACGACCAGATGGAGTATGAAATGCGCCGCGACTGGGCGACGCGGCATCCGGAAGGCGATACGTGGGATCGATTCAAGGCGGCGGTCCGTCACGGCTGGGATCGCGTGACGGGGCAACATCACATCTGATGCGCGTGATTGCTTCCTGACGACACGGCCCGCTCGTGCGGGCCGTTTTCATTGCGTCAGGCGGCGGCGTGGTCGCGCACCCACGCGGCGTACTTGTCCATGAAGCCCTGCAGATACTTGCGCGTGTCTTCGCTGACGATGTTCCCGTTCGCGTCGATGCGCTTGTCGTCGTGCTTGATGTACATCTCCGGCTGGCCCAGCAACGGGATATCGAGATACGCGCAGACGCCCCGCAGATGCGACTGCGCGATCGCCGTGCCGATCGCCCCCGGCGACGTGCCGATGACGGCGCCCGGCTTGCCGCCCCATGCGCTGTGTCCCCACGGGCGCGAGCCCCAGTCGAGAGCGTTTTTCAGGACGCCCGGAATGGAGCGGTTGTACTCGGGCGTGACGAACAGCAGGCCGTCGGCTTCCGAGATTTTTTGCTTGAGCGTGCGCGCGGACTCCGGAAAGTCGCTGTCGTATTCCTGGCTGTAGAGCGGCAGGCTGCCGATATCGACGTGTTCGAACGTGAAGTCGTCCGGTGCGAGCGTTTCGAGCGCATGCGCGAGCTGTCTGTTGAACGAATCGCGTCGCAGGCTTCCTACGACCACCGCGATCTTGTAGGCCATGACCTGATCCCCCGTCGATGAGAGTGAGTGAACCGGCGGGCTTCCGCCGGTCGCGAGGACACATCATATTCGGATCGACGGCGAACCGTCACGCGTCGGCGCAGCGTGGCGATTGAACCAATTTTTGTGATGAATCGCGCAGTCCAGTTCGTGCCGCGTCACTACACGGTTTGCGCTCAGCTATCCCCAAGTTTATCCACAGATTCTGTGGATAAGTCGGGGAGATGGACGGCAGGACGGCGGGTTTCGATTCATGGATGAAACAATGCGAGGCGTTGTTGCTTCGGAGGTTGCCTCCTGTCCGCTTTAACGTCGGCTTTACTGCCCGAAAAACACATTACATTGCGACGCCGGCCCTTGGCAGGACGAAGCCTGCTGCGCGTCCGCTGCGTGTGCCGCGCCGGCGGCAGTGAAAAGAGCAATGGACGCAGCGAGGATAGAAAGAATGCGCTTCATGAGACATCTCCTGAGGTTCGTTTGCCGATCGGACGTGATCGATGAGCGAACTTTATCCATCAGGCGTCTGCTGAAAAAGCGCATTCCCCTGAAGTAATTCTTGTCGTCAACGTAATAATCGGCGCGCGCTCAGAGCATGACCGCAAGACACAGCGTGACTGTGATGAGCGACAGCAGGGTCGAAAACAGTATCGTGCTGGATGTCACGCTGCCATCTCGCCGATAAAACTCCGCGAGCATGAACGGGCCGGTGCCCGTCGGCAGCGCGCTCAGTATCACCGCCGTCTTCGCCCACAGCCCCGGCAGCTTGAACACGTGAACGGCGAGCCACCAGGTCAGAAGCGGCTGCGCAATCAGCTTCAAGGCGACGAGCGCGCCCGTCGTCCTCACGTTGTGCGCTTCGCTCTTGCCGCCGAGAAACAGCCCGAGCGCGACCAGCGCGCAGGGACTCGCTGCTCCGCCCAGAAGCTTGATGAGCGCCTCGCCGCCCTGCGGCACGGCCAGTCCCGACGCGTTGAACAACGCGCCCGCGACCGGTGCGATCAACAGCGGATTCTTGCAGAGCGATTTCGCCACGCGCCACAGCGTCGCGCCGATGTGCCGCTGCGTTTGCAAGCCGAGTTCGATCAGGACGATCGCCACGCCGAACAGCACGCACACCGTCATGATCGTCGCGATGACGGCCGGCGCGAGGCTTTCCTTGCCGAACGCCAGCAGGCAAAGCGGCAAGCCGACGAAGCCGGTATTCGGATAGGCCGCGTTGAGCCCGTCGATGCTGGCGTCGGCGAGGGGTCGCGATTGCATCAGCCGCACGCCGAGCGTCAACGTGAACACGACTGCCGATCCGATCCCGAACACCGCAATGAACGCGGGCTGATCGAGCATGGCGAGCGGCGTTTTCGTCATCGTGTCGAAGAGCAGCGCGGGTAAGGCGAGATAAACGACGAACCGGTTCAGTTCCGATGCCGCAGCCGGTCCGAGCTTGTCGAGCTTGCGGCATGCAAAGCCGGCGAAGACGAGTCCGAAAACCGGCAGGATGATCGAGAGAAGCGGAGCGAGCAGCGCGGGCAGCCCGGAAACCAGCGATGACATGAGAGGCGTTTGCGGAACGCGAAAGGAGCCAAAGCATACCCGCCATCGCAAAGGTGAGAGAGTTCGGGAGCCGCGCGACGGTGAGACGGTCCGCACGGCGTGGCTCACGGATGGACTGTTTTGCCGGCTAGCTGTAGCGCGTGAAGGAATGCAAGTCTTTGATATTTAGAGCTTTGCCGGGCGCACGCGCTATCGCCCGAATGCGACGCCGAACCGCTGCAGCGCAGCCGTTCCGGTTTGTGGTGAGAACATTCGGGAGTCGCAGTATTCGAGCTGAATTGAAGTCAATCCCAGTACAAAAGTGCTTGCAGACCAACGGGTTGCAAACCGCGATCCGGTTCCAGGCAATGCCATCGCCCCCGCAAAGGTGAGGGTTTTCAGGAGTTCCGGAACGGCCCTTGCTCCCTCCGATGGCCCATTCATCCGCAAACAGCAATGAAATTCAGAAAACCTTGGACGTACGGCGCAGCGGCGCTAGTCGTGATCGCGGGCATCGGCGCGTTGGCCGCGTGTGCATTGCAGGGCGCCACTCGAAGCGGTAACGACAACGTGCCGGAACCGTCGAAGGCCGTCGATCTCGATCGCTATCTCGGCCACTGGTTCGAATTCGCGCGTTACGAGAACCGCTTCGAGCGCAACTGCGAGGCTGTCACCGCGAACTACGCGCGGCGTGAGGACGGACTGATCTCCGTCGTCAATGCGTGCCGCGAGGGCGGACTGTCAGGGAAATATCGCGCAGCGGAAGGACGCGCGAAAGTCGTCACCGGCTCGAACGGCACAAAGCTGGAGGTGTCGTTCTTCGGTCCGTTCTATGTCGGCGACTACTGGATTCTCGATCACGCCGACGACTACACGTGGTCGATCGTCGGCGAGCCAACAGGCCGTTACCTTTGGATTCTCACGCGTGAGGCGCGCCCTTCGGCGGAGTTGCGCCGCACACTGCTCGCAAGAGCAAGCGCACTCGGCTACGACGTCACGATGCTGCGGGAAACGCAGCACGACTGAAGCGCGCCGCCGTTCCTCGAGCCTCCCGCGTCAGTTCGCCTTGCACGCCAGCAGCAGCGCGTTCTGATTATTTTCGCTGGACTGCTCGAGCACGTCATAACCGCCCGGGCACGCCACCTTCGCGTTATCCGTGCAAAGACGCCAGCCGCCATAGGCCGGACACGTGACGAGTTGCGTGGGCCGGCCATCGGCAGAAAAAAGCGGCGGTGAACTGCTGCACCCGCCGAGCGCCGACACCCCCGCCGCGAGCAGCGCGATTGAGCCGATTCTTTTGCCGATCTTCATCCCGCACCCCTAGTTTTCCGGTCGTTATTCTTGGTTCCGATGGATGGCGCGAGTATGCCACGCGATGCCTTCGCATCCATTCGATCGTGCGCGCCGCCGATGTCACACCGCAATGCCGAGCGCCGCGATCTTCTTGTACAGCGTCGCGCGCCCGATGCCGATGCGCTGCGCCGCATCCGCGACACGCCCGCCGCTTGCGCGCAACGCATCGGAGAGGAAGCGCCGTTCGAAGTCGTTCATCGCTTCGGCATACGGCATCGGCAGCGCGGGCGGCGCGCCGTCATCGGGCGCGGGCAGCGTCGCGGGCTTTGAATCGATGAAAGGCGCGAGCGCCCGCGCATCGATATGCTCGCTTTCCGACAGCATCAGCGCGCGCTCGAGCGTGTTGCGCAATTCGCGGACGTTGCCGGGCCACGCGCAGGCCGTGAGCAGGCGCAGCGCGTCGTCGTGCAGCACGAACTGGCTGATGTGACCGGTGCGCGCTTCGCCCGACAGTTCCTCGAGGATCGCGTAAGCGAGCGCCTCGATGTCGCCGAGACGTTCGCGCAAAGGCGGCGCGTGGATCGTCAGCACGTTCAGGCGATAGAACAAATCCGCGCGGAACCGCCCCGCCGCGACCAGCGCCGGCAAATCCGCCGAGGTCGCCGCGATGATCCGCACATCCGCGCGCACGATGCGATTCGATCCGAGCGGCTCGAACTCCTTGTCCTGAAGCACGCGCAGCAGCTTGCCCTGCAAGGGCAGCGGCATGTCGCCGATCTCGTCGAGAAAGAGCGTGCCGCCGTCCGCCAGTTCGAACTTGCCGACGCGCCCCTTGCGCTCCGCGCCGGTGTACGCACCCGGTGCCGCGCCGAAGAATTCGACTTCCAGCAGCGTGTCCGGGATCGCCGCGACGTTCACGGTGACGAGCGGCTTGGCGGCGCGCGTCGATGCGCCGTGGATCGCGTGCGCGAGCAGTTCCTTGCCCGTGCCGGTTTCGCCGAGCAGCAGCACGGGCGAATCGACGAGTGCCGCGCGCCGCGCCTGCCGCTTCACTTCGAGACTCGCCGGACTCGTGCCGACGAAGCTCGCGAACGTGTACTTCGCGCGCCGCGCCTGCGCGAGCGACTGGCGCGTTGCGATCAATTCCTGCTGTACACGCGAGTAGTGCGCGAAAAGCGGCGTCAGCGCCTTCATCTCATCGAAGAGCGCGAAGCCGATGGCACCGACCGTCGCGCCCTGATCGTCCTTCAGCGGCAGCCGGGTGACGACGAGCGGCTCGCGATCCGTTTCGAGCACGTCGAGCAGAATCGGCTTGCCAGTCGCGACGACTTCGCGCATGAGGCTGTTCGGAATAACGGCTTCGCAATCGAGGCCGATGGCGTCGGTCGGATCGGAGAAACCGAAGCGCGCCGCATACCGCTTGTTGATCCAGACGACGCGGGAGTCCGCATCGACGATGAAAGTGCCTTCGCTCAGATTTTCGAAGGTCTTGAATAGCGATTCCATCGCGCGCCGCATGACGTCGCTATAGTCCGCCGGCACGTTGATCCAGTCGTTGCGCATGAGCGCATGTCTCCGTTTTTCTCGTATCGGCGACAGCGTATCTCATTTCGGAGACGATATGCAGTGCGGGTTGGCGGGTTTCGGCGCTGCGCGTCGTCTCGATCCGTAGACGCTTTCGCTCAACGGAGACGCTTCAAGCGCCTGGCGATACCCGCATCGCCAGTCTCTGCGGACGCTGGCACGGAACCTGCAAGTTTCCGCCCGCCGAAAGCGCCGTCACAAGGCGCACCGGAAACATTGCAAAGAACAAACATTATGGAGACTCAATGTCGTTCCTCATCGTACTCGCCGCCCTGGCGTTTCTGATGCTGGCCGCCTATCGCGGATACAGCGTCATCCTTTTCGCGCCGATCGCGGCTCTCGCGGCCGTCCTCCTCACCGATCCCGCCGCCGTCGCGCCGGTGTTCTCGGGCATCTTCATGGAGAAGATGGTCGGCTTCGTGAAGCTCTACTTCCCCGTGTTCCTGCTCGGGGCGGTGTTCGGCAAGGTGATCGAACTGTCGGGATTCTCCGAGTCGATCGTCGCGGCCGCGATTCGCTACATCGGCAAGTCGCGGGTGAATGCGGTGATCGTCGCAGTGTGCGCGCTGCTCACCTATGGCGGCGTCTCGCTGTTCGTCGTCGTGTTCGCGGTCTATCCGTTCGCGGCGGAGATGTATCGGCAAAGCAATATCCCGAAGCGGCTGATGCCCGGCGCAATCGCGCTCGGCGCGTTCTCCTTCACGATGGATTCGCTTCCCGGCACCCCGCAGATTCAGAACATCATTCCGACGACCTTCTTCAAGACGACCGGCTGGGCCGCGCCGTGGCTCGGCGTGATCGGTTCGGCGTTCATCATCGTCGTGGGTTTGAGTTTCCTCGAATGGCGCCGCCGCTCGACGATGGCCAAGGGTGAAGGCTATGGCACCTCGCTCGTGAACGAGCCGGAACGCGTCGAGTCGACGAATCTGCCGAATCCGCTGCTCGCGATTGCGCCGCTGGTGCTCGTCGGCGTCGCGAACTTCGCGCTTACGCGCTGGATTCCGCTGTGGTACGGCGCGAGCTACACGGTGGCGCCTGAAGCGCTGCCGGGCGTGCATACGCCGGTGACGACGGCCATCAAGCCGGTTATCGCCATCTGGGCTGTCGAAGGCGCGCTGCTGCTGGGCATTCTGCTCGTGCTGGTGACGGCGTTTCCGCGCGTGAAGGAACGCTTCGCGCCGGGCACGCGCGCGGCGGTCGCGGGCGCGCTGCTCGCCGCGATGAACACTGCGTCGGAGTATGGCTTCGGCGGTGTGATCGCTGCGTTGCCCGGCTTCCTCGTGGTATCGGATGCGCTCAAGAGCATTCCGAATCCGCTCGTCAATGCGGCGATTTCGGTGAGTTCGCTGGCGGGCATCACGGGATCGGCGTCGGGCGGGATGAGTATCGCGCTGGCGGCGATGTCGGATGTGTTCATCAAGGGCGCCGAAGCGGCGCATATTCCGCTGGAAGTGCTGCATCGCGTGGTCGCGATGGCGAGCGGCGGCATGGACACGCTGCCGCACAACGGCGCGGTGATCACGCTGCTTGCGGTGACGGGGCTGACGCATCGCGAGTCTTATCGCGATATCTTCGCCGTGACGATCATCAAGACGCTGGCTGTGTTCTTCGTGATCGGCGTGTATTACGCAACCGGCATCGTCTGATAACCCAAATAATAGGATAAGCGCTCATGACTCAATCCGCATCGAAAACGCTTGCCGGCAAGACGGCGCTCGTGACCGGCTCGACGAGCGGCATCGGCTTAGGCATTGCCACGGCGCTCGCGCACGCGGGCGCGAATCTCGTGCTGAACGGCTTCGGCGACGTGAGCGGCGCGCTCGCGCAGATCGAAGCCACTGGCGCGCAGGCGGTTCATCATCCCGCCGACATGACGAAGCCTGACGAGATCGAAGCGATGATCGCCTTCGCCAACGAGCGCTTCGGCGCGGTCGACGTGCTCGTGAACAACGCGGGCATTCAGCATGTCGCGACGATCGACGAGTTTCCGGTGGATCGCTGGGACGCGATCATCGCGATCAACCTGAGTTCGGCGTTCCATACGATGCGTGTCGCGCTTCCCGCGATGCGTGCGCGCAACTGGGGACGCGTGATCAACATTGCGTCGGTGCATGGACTGGTGGGATCGGCGGGCAAGTCGGCGTATGTCGCGGCGAAGCACGGCATTCTTGGGCTCACGAAGGTGGCGGCGCTGGAGAATGCGCGCACCGGCGTGACGGTCAATGCGATCTGTCCGGGATTCGTTCTGACTCCGCTCGTGCAGAAGCAGATCGACGATCTGGCGGCGCGTGAATCGCTTTCGGCGGATGCGGCGCGGGCGAAGTTGCTCGGGGAGAAGCAGCCGTCGGCGCAGTTCGTGACGCCGGAGCAGATCGGCGATATGACCGTGTTTCTATGTTCCGAAGCGGCGAGCGAGATGCGCGGGTCGGCGTTGCAGATCGATGGAGGGTGGAGCGCACAGTGATTTTGCGCTCGGGCCGCGTGGCGTTTGTTTTTGCATGTTGCTGCGCAAGCTTTTCTGCAGGTTGCTCTTGGTTGTCTTATGGGTCGCTGAGCCTGTATTCGTGTCGGTCTGTTTGCTCGCCCCGGGGAGGGGCGAACTAATAGACCGACACGATAAGAATCAACCACAGCGCAAGATGCCGAACGCAATAACAGTTCGAATGAAGAACGCCAGCCCGTCTCTCCAACGCGCCAGCCAGCAAAGAGCAAACAAAGGCGCTTCACGAACAGCGCCGAAGACCCTGAGTCATTCCGCCGCATTCCCCTAAACTTTGTAGGGAAATTTGCCGTTATGTCCATGAAATGCGAAAGCGCGTCACCGCGCGAAATCAAAAAAAGCAAAGGACATCATGCGCAACAACCAGCCGGTCACCCAGCACGAGTTCGATTACCCTGCCTCCGAGATGCTCGTCTCCGCGACCGATCTCTCCGGCAACATCCAGTACTGCAATCCGGCCTTCGTATCGGTCTCGGGCTACTCGCGCGATGAACTCGTCAGCCAGCCGCACAACACCATCCGCCATCCGGACATGCCGCGCGAAGCGTTCGCCGATCTCTGGTCGACCATCCGCGCCGGCCGCTCCTGGACCGCGCTCGTCAAGAACCGCCGCAAGAACGGCGATCACTACTGGGTGCGCGCCAACGTCACGCCCGTGATGGAGCACGGCAAGGCCGTCGGCTATCTCAGCGTGCGCGTCAAGCCGAGCCGCGCTGAAATCAACGAAGCCGAAGCCCTCTACGCAACCATGCGCAACGGCAATTCGCAGCATCGGCTCTTGGGCGGCGCGCTCGTGCGACGCGGCATCGCGGGCAAGCTCGCTGCCATCGCCCGCATGCCGGTCAGCGCGCGGGTCGCGATGGGCTTCGCCGCCATGCCGGCCGTCACGCTGATCGCGGCGCTGGCCGCCTGGCGCGGCGCGCCGCCGATGCCGTTCTGGATCGCGCTCGGCGCGGGCGCGGCGGCCAGCATCGCAGGATGGCTCGCACTCTCGCGTCAACTCGATACCCCCGTCCGCACGATGTCCGGCTTCGCCGCACGCATGGCCGCCGGCGACCTCACCGCCGACATCCCCGACGCGCGCCACGACGATCTCGGCGAAGTGCAGCGCGCGCTCGGCCAGCTCAAGGCGAATCTCGCCGCCATCGTGTTCGACGTGCGCGGCCAGATCGGCGGCGTGCTCGACGCCGCTCGCGAAATCTCCAGCGGCAACACGGATCTCTCGCGCCGCACCGAGTTGCAGGCGGCTTCGCTCGAACAGACAGCCGCGACGATGGACCAGCTCACCACGACCGTTCAAGGCAACGCGGACGCCACCGTGCGCGCCCTCGAAGTCGTCAAGGAAGCGCAGGCCGCGGCGGACGACGGCGGGCGCATCGCAAGCCAGGTCGAGCAGACGATGGAGCGGATCACGGCAGCCTCGCGTCGCATCGCGGACATCACCGACGTGATCGACGGCATCGCGTTCCAGACGAACATCCTCGCGCTCAACGCGGCCGTCGAAGCGGCGCGCGCAGGCGAGGCGGGCCGCTCGTTCGCGGTCGTCGCGACCGAAGTGCGCGGGCTCGCCCAGCGATGCGCGGCATCGGCGAAGGAAATCGAGAACGTGGTGGCGACGAGCGTCGCGCAGATCGCGGAAGGCACGAACCTCGTGTCGCGCACGACGAGTCAGATGCGCGCAATCGACGAAGCGGTCAACCGCGTATCGGCGATCATCATGGAAGTGGCGAAGGCGAGCGGCGAACAGGCCGACGGCATCGCGCAGGTGAATCAGGCAGTCGCCCATCTGGACGATTCGACACAGCAGAACGCCGCGCTCGTCGAGCAGGCTGCGGCCACGGCGAAGCGTCTCGCTGGACGCGCCGTCGTGCTCGACGAAGCGGTGCGTCTCTTCACCGTCGAGCCGGCGCGCGAGCGGACCACGGCGTAGCCGCGCGGGCGCGGCTACGGGCACTCTTGGTACTATCAGGACATTGCCAACGAGGAGTGCCCGATGACCGCTGAAAACAATCGCGTGGAAGAAGCGCGAGCGATGGAACGTATCGTCAATGCGACGAAGCAGGTGCAGACCGCGTTCCTCGGATTGCAGAAGCAGTTCCCGCCCGAAGGCGACGGCCGGCCATCGCAGATGGCGCTGCAAACATTCGACGCCGCGCTGCAGGAACTCGAAGACGCGCAAGCGGCGTTCGACACCATGCTCAACGATCTGTTCGACGGGAATCGCTGAGCGGGTCACGCGTCGAGCAGCGCGCATTGAAGGCGGCATGGCCCGCTTTCCCGCGCAAATGCGGCGCGTCGCCAACTACGGCGGTTACGGCCGTTACGGCTGACAGCGTTCCCGCTCACGCATTGCGCAACGCCGCGACATCCGCCCGCACGTTACTCTGCGCGGGCTCGGCGGGCTCGGCGGGCAACGCGCCCGGCGCCGTCCACGACACCGCGTCCGTGGATTGCCGACGCGCGGCGGCCACGCACGCATCGACCAGTTCCTTGAACGACACCGCCGCCGAACTGGTTCGCACGAGCACTTCGCCTTGCAGCGGACTCTCCGGAAACACCAGCCCGACGATCAGTTCCGCCGACGGCGCGCGCTGATGCAGCCGGCGCAAAAGGTTGCGCAGATACGGCGGCGATTCGGCGGCATCGAAGGACACGACGCAGATGATCGTCACGCCGGACAAGTCGACTTCGCCGAAGCGGCCACGCGAAAATCCCTCGTAGCCCGCCAGATCGGCGCCCAGCCCATGCTTGCGAAAGAGCTGCACGGCGATGGTCGCGGCGAGATCGTCCAGTTCGCTTCTACCCGCGATGCACAGGACCGACGCAGTGTGTCCTTCCGCAGCCGCGTCGAAGCGCTCGGGCGGCGTTTCGGACGCGATCTTCGCGGCCTCGTCCGACGACATCGGGCTCGCGGGCGGCTCCTCCTTGCGCGGCCCGGACGGCACGGTATCCTCCGTGTCCTCCAGCCCCTCGATGATGTCGAGCGCCGATTCGTTGATGCGCTTCAACTGGTCCGCCGTCACCACGCCGCGCTGCACGTCGTTGTGCGCAAGGCGCAGCCCTTCGAGCGCGACTTCGTCGTAATAGGCGATCAGCGAACGCTCCTTCAGCAGCGATTCCGCCTGCACGAGCGCCTCGTCGGGATCGTTCGCCAATAGCCGCTGATAGAAGTTCTCGGCGGGCGTGAGCGCGGGTCGATCGCCGAACAGGACGTCGAGAAATTCGAGCCGATCGACGTGACGGCCGAGAATCACGAGACAAAGCGTGAGCGGCGTCGACAGCACGAGGCCGATCGGCCCCCAGATCCAGCTCCAGAAAATCGCCGCGACGATCACCGCGAACGGCGAAAGCCCCGTGCTATGACCGTACAACAGCGGCTCGACGATTTGCCCCGCCGTGATGTCGGTGATGGCGAAGAGCACGACGGTCCAGATCAGCATCGTCCAGCCCGGGCCGACGGCCGCCGCGAAGACCACCGCGACGATCGCGGCGATCCACGTGCCGACGTAAGGCACGAAGCGCAGCAGCGTCGTCATCACGCCGAACAGCAGCGCGCCCGGCACGCCGATGATCGCGAGCCCGATCGAAATGACGATCCCGACGCCCACGTTGATACCCAGTTGCGCGAGGAAATAACGCGAGAGGCGGCGCGCGGCTTCGTCCATCGCGGTGGTCGCGCGGTGCAGGTCGCGCGAGCCGAAAAGACGAATCAGGCGGTCGCGCAAATCCTCTCGCTGCAACAGGATGAACACCGCGACCACGAGCACGATGCCGGTCGTCTCCAGCGGGCTTATCACCGGCGACAGAAAGCGCTGCGCGAGTTCGAGCGGCGTCGGCGTCGGCTCGTGAACTTCGACAGGCATCGGCTGGTCGATCGGGGACGCGGCCGGATTGTTCTCGTCGGTGCGCGGCTCCTGCTCGCGTGCGGGCGACACGCGCTTAAGCGCACGCGACGCGCGCCCGAGAAACTCGTCGGCGCGGCCCACGGTGAGGCGCTGGATGTTGTCGACCTTGCGTTCGACGGCCACCTGATACTTCGGCAGATCGCCCGCGAGTTGCGCTACCTGCGCACCGATCAGCGCGCCCACCGCCGTCAGCACCGACAACGCGACGACGACCGCGACGATCACCGACGGCACCTGCCCGAAGCGCAGGCGTCGCAGGAAATCGACGAACGGCGCAAGCAGAAAGCTCAACAGAATGGCGAGGATGATCGGGATCATCACCGCGCGCCCAAAGTAAAGCGCGCATATGACGACGACGCCCGTCAGCAGCGACGCCAGTGCGCGCAGGCCCGGCGCGTCGGGCGGCAGGACTTTGGCGGGGGGCCGGCGCGGACCGGGAAGCTGGGGCATGGAGATTGCGCTCTTCGAAGTAGTCAAGCGTGGAAGCAAGGCTCGTGCCGGTGAGTTTATACGGGAGCGTGCGGCATCTATCGCGGTCATCGACACAATCAGTTGGATGCGCTTGCATCCGCATGGGAAAGTGGTTGTCCTTCGTTAAAGCCGAGGCAAGACAAGTATGGGCGTCGATTCACCCTGCATCAGCATCTGCAAGTTCGATGAGAAGACCGGCTTCTGCATCGGCTGCCTGCGCACGAAGGAAGAGTGCAGGAAATGGAAGAAAATGAAGGACAAGCATCGCGTGCGGATCATCGACGACCGCGCCGCGCGCAAGGCAAAGCTGAAGAAGCACAAGAAATAGGCATCGGGGAAAGACTTCCAAGGAGTCGATGATGCGAGCAATGGCTTTTCTATGCGGCGTGTCGATCATGGCCGCCTCTCCCGCTCATGCGCAGTTGCATCCGAGCCCCGAAACGGACATGAACGCGCCGCACAACAGCACGCGTCTCATGCCCGGCGCTCCGCTTGGCAGCGAGTACCCGACGCACGGCAACGCGCAAGCCGGCGAACTCAATCTGAATCCGGCCGATCCGCGCGCCCAGTTGTCCAACGGCTTGCCGAACAACGCGAACAGCGGCGGATATGGTTCGCCGCTCGCGGGCAACAAGTCAAACGTGCCGCCGCGCGGCGACTAAATGCGACGCGACTGTTCTCGCAACGAGAACATTTATTTGAATTTCGCTGGTATTCACCTCGAAACGGCAAGAACCGATACTGCTTCACAGAGGCCGGGACGTCTCCCGGCCGTATCCGGGGAATTGCCATGAAGCTCTATCACCATCCGCTTTCGGGGCATTCGCATCGCGCGCGCCTCTTTCTGCATCTGTTGAACATCGAGCATGACGAGGAGCAGGTCGACCTCGCGGCGGGCGCGCACAAGTCGCCCGGGTTTTTGCGCATCAATCGCTTCGGTCAGGTGCCGGTGCTCGTCGACGGCGATCGCACCATCGCCGATTCGAACGCGATCCTCGTCTATCTCGCAAAGCGCGCCGGCGCAACGCAATGGCTCCCCGACACGCCCGAAGGCGCCGCCGCCGTGCAGCGCTGGCTATCGGTCGCGGCGGGGCAAATCGCGTTCGGCCCCGCTGCGGCGCGGCTCATCACCGTGTTCGGCAGCAAGTTCGACGCGAACGAAGTGATCGCCCGCGCGCATGCCGTGCTCAAGGTGATCGATGGCGAGTTGCAGGATCGCGAGTGGATCGCGGATATCGGCGGTGCGCATCCCACCATCGCGGATGTCGCGCTTTACAGCTATATCGCGAGCGCGCCGGAAGGCAATGTCGATCTGTCCGGCTATCGCAACGTGAACGCGTGGCTGCGGCGCATCGAAGCGTTGCCCGGCTTCGTGCCGTTCCAGAAGACGGCCGCCGGTCTCGCCGCCTGATACCCGCGCCCGGAGCTCAAGATCATGTCCACACCGTCTTCGATCCCGGCGACGCCCTGGCATCGCGGCGAGATCGCGCTGCAAAAGGCCGCGGGCGCCTACGACCGCATGCGCGCACTCGGCCAGCGCGTCGTGCGCGACTACATGCCGGAGCAGCATCGGCAATTTTTCGCGCAGTTGCCGTTCGTCGTTGCCGGCACGGTCGATGATCACGGTGACGCCTGGGCGACCTTTCTAACGGGCCGTCCCGGCTTCATGCAAACGCCCGATGCCACGACGCTGTCGGTCGCGCATGCACCCGATCCGCTCGATCCCGCCGATGCCGGTCTGGGCGACGGCGCATCCATCGGCATGCTCGGCATCGAACTGCATACGCGCCGCCGCAATCGCGTGAACGGCGTGATTCATCGTCACGGCGATGCGTTCGACCTGCGTGTCGAGCAGAGCTTCGGCAATTGCCCGCAATACATTCAACTCCGCGACTTCACCTTCGTGCGCGACGAGCCGCCGACGGCGCAGCCCATCGCGCTCGATGCAAACTCGCCTCGCATGCGGTCGATGATCGAGCGCGCCGATACGTTCTTCGTCGCGTCGTACTTCGACCGCGAGGACGGGCATCGTCAGGTGGACGTGTCGCATCGCGGCGGCAAGGCGGGTTTCGTGCGCGTATCCCGCGGCGGCGACGGCGCGCTCACCATTCCCGACTTCGCCGGCAATCTCTTCTTCAACACGCTTGGCAACATTTCGGTGAACGGCAAGGCCGGCCTGGTGTTCGCGGACTTCGCGACGGGCGACGTGCTGCAACTCACGGGCGACGCGCAAGTGCTGACGGATTCGCCGGAAATCGCCGCGTTCCAGGGCGCGGAACGCCTGTGGCGCTTCACGGCGCGCCGCGTCGTGCTGCGTGAAGCTGCGCTGCCGCTGCGCTGGGCTTTTCGCGACGAAGGCTGGTCGCCGAATTCGCTGATGACCGGCGACTGGAACGAAGCGGCGCAACGCATCAAGGCTGCGGCGCTCGCGGATGCGTGGCGGCCGTATCGCGTGAGCCGGATCGTCGATGAAAGCGATGTGATCCGCTCGTTCTGGCTCGAACCCGCCGATGGCGCGGGCATCGTGCCGCACGCCGCCGGCCAGCACTTGCCGGTGCGCGTGACGCTGCCCGGCGCCGCGAAGCCGGCCGTGCGGACTTACACGCTGTCGGTCGCGCCGCGCGATGGCGTCGTGCGGATCAGCGTGAAGCGCGAAGGCCGCGTGTCGGCGCATCTGCACGATACGCTGAAAGTGGGCGACATCATCGAGGCGCGCGCGCCAGCAGGCAGCTTCACGATCGATCCGTTCGAAACGCGCCCCGCCGTGTTGCTGGCCGCCGGCGTCGGCATCACGCCGATGCTCGCGATGCTGCGTCACATCGTCTATGAAGGATTGCGCACGCGGCGGGTTCGCCCAACGTGGCTGATCGCATCGGCGCGCACGCTCGCGAGCCGCGCGTTCGCCGCTGAAATCGACGCGCTCGCCCAAAGCGCGGGCGGCGCGGTGCACGTGATCCGCGTGCTGAGCGACAGCCAGGGCGCGGAACTGACGCGCGATTACGATGTGTCGGGTCGCATCGACATCGACATGTTGACGAGCCGTCTGCCGTTCAACGATTACGACTTCTATCTGTGCGGTCCGGGCGCGTTCATGCAATCGCTTTACGACGGCCTGCGCGCGCTGAACGTCGCGGATGCGCGCATTCATGCCGAAGCGTTCGGACCGGCATCGTTGAATCGCGATGCCGAGCATCAGCCGATGCGTCCTCCCGCGCAGCAAGCGGTCGCGGTCCGTTTCGCGAAGTCGAATCGCGATGTGCAATGGAAGCCCGAAGGCGGCAGTCTGCTCGAACTCGCCGAAGCGTCGGGCGTCGATGCGGAATCGAATTGCCGCGGCGGCACGTGCGGCACATGCAGAACCCGCATCGTCAAGGGCGCGGTGACGTACAAGAAAGCGCCCGCGTACGAAGTCGCACAGAACGAAGCGCTGATCTGTTGCGCGATGCCCGCCGCCGACACCGAAGGCGCACTGGAACTCGATCTCTGAAGCGCCGCGCCGCGATTGCGACCGATGCCCGCATGCCCGAGAATGCACGGCAACTCATCCGCCCGCTTCCCGCATCCGACATGGACCGCTTTCAGGCAATGTCGACCTTCGTCACGGTGGTCGAAACCGGCGGCTTTGCCTCCGCCGCGCGCAAACTCGATGTATCGCCTTCGGTCGTGAGCCGCGTCGTCACCGAGCTGGAGGAACGGCTCGGCGTGCGGCTCCTGACGCGCACGACGCGCGTCGTGCGTCTCACCGATGCCGGCAGCGGCTTCTTCGAAGACTGCCGGCGCATTCTCGGCGAAGTCGACAGCGCCGAACTCGCGGCGCGAGGCACGCATGCGGCGCCGCGCGGCGTGCTTTCGCTGACCGCGCCCGTGCTGTTCGGCAGGCTGCACGTGACGCCGATCGTGCTCGACTACCTCTCGCGCTATCCCGAAGCCGATGCGAACTGCTGGTTCATCGACCGCGTGGTGAATCTCGTCGATGAGGGCATCGACGTGGCCGTGCGTATCGCGCAACTGCCGGACTCGTCGTTGCAGGCGATTCCGGTCGGGCGCGTGCGGCGCGTGCTGTGCGCCTCGCCCGGCTATCTCGCGAAGCATGGCGCACCGGTGCATCCCGACGATCTCGAGCGGCATACGATCATCGCATCGACGGGATCGTCGACGCCGCCCGAATGGCGGCTCCACGACGGCGAGCGCCAGATCCTCGTACACACGCATCCGCGCTTCATGACGACGACGAACGATTCGGCCATCGACGCCGCGCTCGCGGACTTCGGCATCGCACGGCTGCTGTCGTATCAGGTCGCGCAGCATGTGAGCGAAGGACGGCTCGTCATCGTGCTGCCCGAGTATCAGCCGCCGCCGCTGCCGATTCATCTGGTGCATCGCGAAGGCCGCCACGTCACGCAGAAGGTGCGCGCGTTTCTCGATCTCGCGGTCGCCACGCTGCGTGCGGATGAATCGTTGCGCTGATCGCGCTAAACAGACGCGGCGGCGCGTGGCTGCGGGAATCTTTGCGTGAATCGAACGTCCGTTAGCGCACGGGCCGTGCAAAATGGCGGCAAACCATGCAACATAGCTCTCTTCAGCGCGTTGCATCGGGCATCGTTTCCGCTCGATGCAACCGGCTCTTCGAACCTCAACGGCTCACGCACCATGACGAATTCGACATCTCCCTCGAACGAACGCCCGCTCGACATGATCATCTTCGGCGGCGGCGGAGACCTGGCCGCGCGCAAGCTGCTGCCCGCGCTCTACATGGCGCACACGCACTGCAACCTGCCCGCCGATACGCGCATTCTCGCCATCGGCCGCAAGGACTGGACGCGCGAAGATTATCTGAAGAACTTCATGGAAAAGCAGTCGCGTCCGTTCATCGACGAGAAGGCTTTCGACGCCCAGTCGTGGGACAAATTTCTCGCGCTGTTCGACTACGTACGCGTCGATGCCGAGAACCCGGACGACTTCCGCAGGCTCGCGGAAGCATCGCGCGACGGCGCGCAGCGCGTGTTCTATCTGTCGACGTCGCCGGAACTGTTCACGACCATCTGCGACAACCTCGCGGCGGCGGGCATCGTCGACGATCATGCGCGCGTCGTGCTGGAAAAGCCGCTCGGTCACGATCTCGCCTCGGCGCGCGCCATCAACGATGCGGTCGGCAAGCGTTTCAAGGAAGAGCAGATCTATCGCATCGACCATTATCTCGGCAAGGAAACGGTGCAGAACCTGATGGTGCTGCGCTTCGGCAATGCGATCTTCGGGCCGCTGTGGCAGTCGCCGTATATCAAGAGCGTGCAGATAACGGTGTCGGAGACGGTGGGCGTCGGCAGCCGCGCGGGCTTCTACGATCACACCGGCGCGCTGCGTGACATGGTGCAGAACCACTTGCTGCAACTGCTGTGCATCGTTGCGATGGAACCGCCGGTCTCGCTCGATCCCGACGCCGTGCGCGACGAAAAGCTGAAGGTGCTGAAGTCGCTGCGCCCGATGACCGTGTCGGACATCGCCCGCGACACCGTGCGCGGCCAGTATGCGGCGGGCGCGGTCGGCGGCGAGCCGGTGAAGGGCTATCTGCAGGAAGAGAACGTGCCCGCCGACAGCCGCGCCGAGACGTTCGTCGCGTTGCGCGCGCATATCAACAACTGGCGCTGGGCCAACGTGCCGTTCTTTCTGCGCACCGGCAAGCGGATGCAGACGCGCAAGTCGGAAATCGTAATCGATTTCGCGGACCTGCCGTTCTCGATCATCCCGAGCGGGCCGCGCAATTACGGCAACCGTCTCATCATCACGCTGCAGCCGGAAGAGTCCATCCAGTTGCAGATGCTCGCGAAGGAACCCGGCAGCGGCATGCAGATGCTGCCCGTGAACCTGAATCTCGACTTGCAGCAGGCGATGACCCAGCGCCGCGCCGAAGCGTATGAGCGCCTGTTGATCGATGTCATTCGCGGACGTCTCACGCATTTCATGCGCCGCGACGAACTGGAAGCGGCGTGGGCGTGGGTCGAACCGATTCTCAACGGCTGGAAGGAACTGGGCGACAAGCCGCGTGGTTACACGGCGGGCACGTTCGGGCCGGCGGCTTCGTCGGCGCTGATGGCGCGAGAAAATCTGGCCTGGGCGGAAGAGGCCTGATTCACGCCGCGCGGCGGCGGGATATCGCGGTTCCGGCGGCCATCACGGCAGCCAGCACCGCGATGCCGCTCACGATGCCCGCAAGCCGCAAGAGCGCGGGCATCGGGTCGGACGACCATTCATGGTCCTGCACGAACACCATGATGAACGCGATGGTGAACTGCCGTCCCACATAGCTCGCGCCTTGCGAGCCCGTCTGCACGTGACAGCCGATCCACACGCCCGCGCATAGCGCGAGCATGCACGCGAGGGCGTTGTCGCCGATCAGCGGCAACAGCGCAAGACTGAGCGCGCCCGCGAGCAGGCAGCCGGCGAAGCGCTGGACCATGCGCGCGGCGATCGGCTTTCGCGTCGGCTGACCGAGCGACGATGCGGGCAGGATCAACACGGCGATGGCCGTCACCATCGCCTGAGGGAAGCCCGGCAGGTCGTACGCATACGCCAGCGAAGCGAGGATCACGACGGACCACGCGGCGTGCCAGGCAATGCGCCTGTGCCGCGCCTCGGCCGATGCTTCGAGCCGCGCCGCGTCGGAGCGCACGAGCGCGGTCTTGTGGCTCGCGCCGTCCACGCGATCCGCCGTCGATGCGGCCAGCGCGCCGGGCATCGGCGCAACGCCGCGTGACTTCCGATAATGCTGCACGCCCGCGTGAAAGAGCGCGGAGACGGCCACGCAAGCCAGCGTCCCGACGACGACTTCGGCCACGCGCAGCAGCGCGAACGATGCCGTCGCCGATGCCGACGCCAGCCGGTGCGCCTCGAACGTCACCATCAGCGACGTGACCGCGCCGAGCACCCACGCGTAGCCCGCATCGGAGACGAGCGCCCGATACACCGACACACCCGCGATCACGCCGAGCAAGGGCACGAAGAGCCACGGCGTGTCGCCGATGAGCGGTCCCGCCGTCGCGCCGAGCAGCGCACCCGCAATCGTGCCGAGCACGCGATGCACGCCGCGTTGCGCGCACGCCGAAAATTTCGAGTGCATCACCGCGAACCCGCTGATCGCGGCCCACCAGACATGCGTGAGATCGAAGACGTGCGCGAGCGCGACCGCAAGCGCTACGGACAGCATCGCCTGCGTGCCGAAACGCGCGCGTGACGACGACGGCCGAATCGCGACGAGTTCGCGGCCGAGTGCGCCGAACGCGTCGCGCAGGATGCCGCCGAGCGCGCCGAGGCTGGCTGCGGCGCGACGATTGACGCGGCGCGCGCTGCGGTTGGCCCTGCTGTCGGCGGGCTGATCGTTGGGCATCGTTCGTGCGGTTGTCGTGCATCACATCCGAGCGTAGCCGCGTATCGGCGATGACGCAAAGAAACGCATCGGAACAGTTGCAAAAGCGCGAAAGGCGTTTTCTGCAGCACTCCGAAGCCGATGCTATCGTGTGCGATCGCGCTCGACCTCGACCCATCCCGACACAAGGACATCTCATGGCGAAAGTGCTGGTTCTCTACTACTCGATGTATGGCCACGTCGAAACGATGGCGCAGGCCGTCGCCGAAGGAGCGGGCGGCGTGGCGGGCGTCGAGGTGACGGTCAAGCGCGTGCCCGAAACGATTCCCGCCGATCAGGCCTCGGTCATCGGCGTGAAGCTGGATCAGCAAGCGCCGGTCGCCAGCATCGACGAACTCGGGAACTACGACGCCATCGTCTTCGGCACGCCGACGCGCTTCGGCAACATGGCCGGCCAGATGCGAACCTTCCTCGACCAGACCGGCGGGCTATGGGTGAAAGGCGCGCTGATCGGCAAGGTCGGCAGCGTGTTCACGTCGACGGCGTCGCAACACGGCGGCCAGGAAACCACGATCACATCGTTCCACACGACGCTGCTGCATCACGGCATGGTGATCGTCGGCGTGCCGTATGCGTGCCCCGCGCTGACCAACATGCAAGAGATCACCGGCGGCACGCCCTATGGCGCGACGACGATCGTCGGCCCCGACGGCAAGCGGCAGCCGACGGACAACGAACTCGAAATCGCGCGATATCAGGGCAAGCATGTGGCCGAGCTTGCGGTAAGGATCGCGGGTTGATCGCGGCTGTAGGACCGTGGCAAACAGGTCGGGCGATGGCTGTTGGCGTTGCGCCCACTGTCGCTCGCGCGGACGCCCATGCAACCGTGCGTGTGCCGCTGGCATGGTCGCTGCATGGTTCAGGGTGTCACGTCTCGTCAGCCTGCCACTGCAAGACGTGACCGGACCGGTTGCCTAGTGCGCCGGTCCGTTCTTATCGGCCTAGCCGATATTCGCTCGAATTGTTCGGGAAACTAACGAGTTGTTCAACGAAGCTTTGCGGCTGAATGAACGGCTTGTCGCGCCCCTGAAAACCCTCACCTTTGTCCGGCTCCCGTAAGTCCTCACCATTCGTCGAGCCGCCATCAGATAACGTTCAGCATCGCGAGCGCCGTCTCCTGCAGCGGCTGCAGCACGCGGGTGAGCGCCGCCTCGTGCGTCTCCTTCCCGATCGGCATGTTCACCGACAGCGCCGCCACTACTTGTCCGTGACGATTCTTGATCGGCACCGCGACGCCGCGCACGCCGACCTGCAACTGCTGTTCGATCGCGACGAAGCCATCCACGCGCGCCTGGCGGATCTTCTCGTGGAGCTTCTCCTTGTTGGTCAGCGTGAGCGGCGTGAACGGCTTGAACTCGGTCGCGTCGAGCCAATGGCGGACGGCATCCTCGTCCGGCTTGTAGGCGAGCATCACGAGCCCGCCCGACATCAGCGCAGCCGGCACCCGCGCGCCCAGCACGAAGCCGGTGGTCATCACCCGCGTGGAGCCGTTACGCGCGATGATGACGAGATCCCATTCATCGAGCACGCTCACGTAAACGGATTCGTGGATCGTCGCGCTCAATTGCTGGAGATACGGCTGCACGATGCGCGGCAGCCGCGCCGAATCGAAATACGACCAGCCGACGCGCAACACGCGCGGCGTCAGGTTGAAGAGCTTGCCGTCGGTCTGCACGTAACCGAGATGCGCGAGCGTCAGCAGATAGCGGCGCGCCGCCGTGCGCGTCATGCCGGTGCGCGCCGCCGCTTGCGTCGGCGTCATGCGGGCGTGCTGGTCGTCGAACGCTTCGAGAATCGCCAGACCCTTCTCCAGCCCGGCGATCCAGTCGCGCTTGTCGAGTGCGGGCTTGTTCATTGTCAAACCTTGCATTTAGCTAGTGCTAACCCCCAAAGCGGTCGATTATCGGACACGCGCGTACGATAATCGCGCATAATCTATCACAAATCGTTGCCGGAGAAGGGCCGCGCCCCTATTCTCCAATCACCCGGAGCGACGCGCTCGCCACCGCTCTTTGCCTCGTGCATCGGCGGGATGACGAATCAGAAGAACGAGACAGGCGGCACGCGAGTTCAATCGATTAACCCATTGTTCGGAGACACATATGGCTAGCCTTAAGGAAGAAGCGCACGGCGGCCGCCAGGCGAAGAAGGCAACGGCGAGCGGCTGGATCGGCTCGGCGCTGGAGTATTACGACTTCTTCATTTACGCGCAGGCGGCGGCGCTGATCTTTCCACAGTTGTTCTTCCCGTCGGGCAATCCGAAGGTGGCGATCGTCGCATCGCTCGCGACCTATGGCGTCGGCTACGTGGCGCGTCCTATCGGCGCGTTCGTGCTCGGGCATCTTGGCGACACCCACGGCCGCAAGAACGTGCTGCTGATCTGCATGTTCCTGATGGGCTTCTCGACGATGGCGGTCGGTCTTCTGCCGACGTACCACCAGATCGGCATGGCCGCACCGGCGATGCTCGTCCTGCTGCGTCTGATTCAGGGCTTCGCGGTGGCTGGCGAAATTTCCGGCGCGAGTTCGATGATTCTCGAGCACGCACCGTCCGGCCGGCGCGGCTACTATGCGAGCTTCACGCTGCAGGGCGTGCAGGCCGGCCAGATTCTCGCGGCCGCCGTGTTCCTGCCGCTCGCGGCGTTCATGCCCGAGGACATGTTCAACTCATGGGGCTGGCGCGTGCCGTTCCTGCTGTCGGCGTTCGTGCTGGTCGCGGGTTACATCATTCGTCGCGAAGTGCATGAAACGCCGGCGTTCACTGCGGAAGGCGCTCAGGGCGAACTGCCGAAGTCGCCGATCAAGGAAGCGTTCGCCAACAGCACGCCCGACATGGTCCGCGTGGTCTGCATGGCGCTGATGAACGTCATTCCCGTGGTCACGACGATCTTCGGGGCGGCGTATGCGGTGCAGGCTTCGTATGGCATCGGCTTTCACAAGAGCGTGTATCTGTGGATTCCGGTTGCCGGCAACATCCTGGCGGTGCTGGTGATTCCGTATATCGGCAATCTGTCGGATCGCGTCGGACGCCGCATTCCGATGATCACCGGTTCGCTGCTCGCGGGTCTGCTCTCGTTTGCGTATCTCTACGCGATCAGCATCCGCAACGTGCCGCTGGCGATCGTGATGTCGCTCCTGATGTGGGGCGTCGTCTATCAGGGATACAACGCGATTTTCCCGAGCTTCTTCCCCGAACTGTTCCCGACCCGCTCGCGTGTTTCGGCGATGGCGATTGCGCAGAACATCGGCACGACGATCACCGCGCTGCTGCCCGCGCTGTTCGCCACCGTCGCGCCGCCGGGATCGACGAATATTCCGCTGACCATCGGGGCGCTGGCTTTCAGCGTGACGATCATCGCGGCGATCGCGGCGTGGTCTGCGCGGGAAACGTATCGCGTGCGGCTGGAAGATCTCGGCAAGAAGGATGCGGTGCCGATGAGCGAGCAGGAGTATGAGCGCATCCGCGCGAATTCGATGGCGGAGCGCCGCGAGGCGAAGGCTCATGCCTGACGCGCGCTGATAGCTGAGTGTCGTAAAGCACGGGCCTTTCGGGGCCCGTTTCTTTTGTGGTGCGGCGCTCGCTCCGAAGCGACGCCGAAAGCGAGGGAACAGAAGTCCCAGTTCCGGTCGCCGCCGTCGTTGCCGATTCCGAGTTTCATCTGGCGTAACGCGACACCGCGCTGACCGGACCGCAGCGCCCATTCCGCGCATCGCTGCGTTCCGCGCGCTACCATCACCGTCATTCATCGATGACGATCAAGCGCGCATGCCCGCCCCCACCACGCATCTTCTCCCCGCCCTCAATGTCTTCACCGCGATCGTCGATACCGGCACGTTCGCCGCCGCCGCAGAAAAGCTCGGCATGTCCCCGCCCGGCGTGAGCCGCGCGATCACGCGTCTCGAAGCGAAACTCAAGATCCGGCTCTTCGACCGCACCACGCGCACCGTCTCCCTGACTGACGATGGCCGACGCTTCTACGGCCAGGTCATGCCGCATCTCCTCGGCATCGAAGAAGCCGCAGCGACAGCATCGAGCAGCACGACCGCCGTGCGGGGACGGCTGCGCGTCAATGTCGATCCGATCTTCTCGCGGCTCGTGCTCGGCCCGCAACTCGAAGCGTTCATGCAGGCGCATCCCGAACTCGATCTCGAACTCATCACGCGCGACCGGCTCGGCGACATGATCGCCGATGGCTTCGATCTCGCCGTGCGCTTCGGCGAGCCGCGCAACTCGAGCCTCGTCGCGCGCAAGCTGCTCGACACGCCGGTGCATACCGTCGCCGCGCCGTCCTATATCGCACGATGCGGCCGGCCCGCGACGCCGCAATCGCTCGCCACCGACGCGCACACCTGCATCGAATTCCGCGATCCCGAAACGGGGCGGCCGTTCGCGTGGGAGTTTCATCGCAAGAAGAAGCGGCTGACCGTCGAAACGCGCGGGCACCTGACGCTCAACGATCCCGGCACGCTGCTGAGCGCGTGTCTGTCCGGCTATGGCGTTGCGCAGATACTGGAGCTGGGGCACGAGCACCTGCTGGCCGAAGGAAAGCTGATCGATCTCTTTCCCGACTGGCCCGACGAACGTTTTCCGCTCTATGCGTTTCATCCGTCGCGGCATCATCCGCCCGCTAAAACAAGGGCTTTTCTCGATTTCGCGATCGCGCTGACGAACAAGCGCTGAACGCCACGCTAATGCGCGCACGCATCGGGCCGCGCCTTCGCGCCACGGCGATCCGGCGGCACCTTGCAATTGTCGACGCGCTGTTCGTCGCTGGCCTTGTCGCCGAGGCGCTCCTTCAGCGTCTTCGCTTCCGACGCCGCAGGCGCGCTGGCGGCATCGTCGGCGCGTGCGATGTTGGCCGATAACATAAGGATGGCGAAGTAATAGGCGAATCGCTTCATGGCACGATCATCACCGCATTGCGAGGGCCGCGCTTCCCGCTTCTTGCGCTTTCATTTCCACTGCGCGCAATCCACGCAACGATACCGCGAGTCCGCCTGCATCGCGGTTCGTTACCGTGAACGCCGCATGATGCCGTTGCGCGATCCGCAGCGCGATGGCGAGGCCCAGCCCGCTGCCCTGCCCTTGCGTGCCGACGCATCGATAGAAGCGGTCGCACGCGCGGTCGATCTCTTCGGCCGGAATGCCGGGGCCCGTGTCGAGCACGGTAAGCGCGATGCCGTCGCTCTCGCGCCGCAGTGTCACATCGACACGTCCGCCGTGCGGCGTATGACGGATCGCGTTGTCGAGCAGATTGTTGACGAGCACCGCGAGCGCGTGCATGTCGCCGCATATCGTGTAGGTATCGTACTCGTCGTGCGCTTCTTCGAGCACGAGGCCGAGGTCGATCGACTTTGCCTCCGCGATCAGAGAAAAATCCGCGACGCGCGTTTCGCAAAGCGTGCGCAGGCTCATCGGCGCGATAGCCGCCTCGCGTGCCGCATCCTCCCGCGCCATGCTGAGCAATTGCTGCGCGAGATGGATCAGCCGGTTCAGCCGGCCGTCGATTTTGGCAAGCGTGGCGCTATCGACCTTCAGCGATCCATCGCCGATGGCGCCCTGAATCTGCAGCTTCAGCGCGGTCAGCGGCGTGCGCAGTTCGTGCGCCGCGTCGGCGACGAAGGTGCGCTGCGCCTCGGATGCATCGTTCAGCCGCGCAAGCAGGCCGTTGAGTTCGTCGACGAGCGGACGAAGCTCATCGGGCATCGGCGTGGCGACCGCTACCGGTTCGCGCGATTCGTGGGAACGCGCGGCGATCGACGAAGACAGCCATCGGACCGGCGCCAGCCCGCGCGCCACCACCACGAGCACGATCACGACGATCGCCGGTATCAGCAAGACGAGCGGCCAGATGATGCGCAACGCAAGCTCGATCGCCATGTCGTCGCGTACGTAGTAAGGTTGCGCGACCTGCACGAAGCGATCCGGCAGCGCGACGCCGAATGCGCGCCAGCGATACCCCTCGCGCTCCGCCGACTGAAATCCGTCGCCGAAGCGCGGCAACGCGGGCTCGTGCGGCGAGTGATAGACGAGACGCCCGGAAGCGTCCCAGATGTCGATGACCAACCGGTCATCCGCGATGCCATGCAGTTCGTGCGTACGCCCTTCCGCGGCATGGGCGGCGGGAATGTTGTCGGGCAGCGAGAGCGCGACCGTACGCAATTCGTAATCGAAGAGCTCGCCCGCTTCGAGCCGCGCCGCGCGGAAAATGCCGTAGCCCGCGATCAGGCAAGCGAGCGCCAGCCCGCAGATGAGCCAGCCGAGCAGCCAGCGGCGAATCGAGTTCATCCGATCCTCTTCAGCCGGTAACCGACACCGCGCACCGTCACGATCTCATCCGGCCCGATCTTGCGCCGCAAGCTGTGCACATGGACTTCGATCGCATTGCTGCCGACTTCCTCGCCCCAGCCATAGAGTTTCTCTTCGAGTTCGCGGCGGCGGAACACGCGCGACGGCTCTTCGATCAACGCCTGCAACAACGCGAATTCGCGCGGCACGAGGTTGAGCGGCGCGCCGCTCTTGGCGGCTTCATGCGCGGCGGGATCGAGCGTCAGTTCGCCATGCGCATAGACGAGTTGCTTGTGCCCCGTGCGACGTCTGAGCAGGGCGCGCACGCGGGCGGCCAGTTCGTCGAGGTCGAAGGGCTTCATCAGGTAATCGTCAGCGCCGGCGTCGAGGCCGCGAATGCGATCGTCGATGGCGTCGCGCGCGGTGAGGATCATCACCGGCGCATCGCCGCCGTTCTTGCGGTAGACGCCGAGCACGTCGAGGCCGTGGCGCTTCGGCAAGGTCAGATCGAGCAGCACCAGATCGTACACACCGTTCGCAAGCGAGAGTTCGGCGGCCCGGCCATCCTGCGCCCAGTCGACCGTATAGCTCGCACGACGCAGCGCGGCCAGCACCGTCTCCGCGATCATCTCGTCGTCCTCCACCAATAGCAGACGCATGCGGGTCTCCAGGCTTGCGTGTCGCCGCCGATTGTCCTCGACGCTTGCTTAAGCGCGGCTTAACGCGAGCGTGCGGCTTCGGAGCCGGAGCCTTGATTCGGCGCCCTCGCAGCACGCGCTTAAGCGTTGCATAAGTTTTCAGGCCGCACTATACCGCCACGGACACTGCTCTGCTTCGAGGCCAGCGCGTCGCGACACACGCGGCCTCTTCGATGCATCCACGCGGTCGGGCGTGACTCGGAACGCGCCCGGTCCGACTTGTACCCGGCTTCGGCCGGGTTTTTTTTCGTCGACAGAGGCTTGACCGGCAGTTCGCGTCGAACGTTCAACTCTTCAGCCAGGACCACGCCGCGAACGCAATCGCCAGCCACATGGCCACGATCACCGCCGCTCCCGCATAACTCTTTGGCTTCGTGCGCTGTTCGGCCATCCACGCGTCGGCCCGCCTTCGACTCTCATCGACGACTCCGGCAGGCAGAAGCCGGATCGCAAGCCAGATCAGGCCCGGAAGCAGCAGCGCATCGTCGAGATAGCCCAGCACGGGGATGAAGTCCGGTATCAGGTCGACAGGACTGAGCGCGTAGCCGACCACGAAAACGCAAAGCAGCCTGACGGCGAGAGGCGTGTCCGGATTGCGATACGCAAACCAAAGGGTCATCGCATCGCGCTTGATGCGTCTTGCCCACGTTCGAATCGTTTGAAAGAGGTTCATCGAGGGCAACATCGGCCGGTCCGCGATGCATGCATGTTACCCCTCGAGGTGAGACTTTTCGGGATCAGCACGAAAGACCCGCCCCGCCAAAGGCTTCGCACCGTGCCAAAGGTGAGCATTTTCGGGACTTCGCTTTGCGCGGCACGACGGTTGCATCTCACGGGCGCACAGCCAACACAGGATGAGCGTACGCAATGAGGAAACCTCGCATCGTGGTCATCACCGGCGCGACGGCGGGCGTCGGACGCGCGACGGCGCTCGAATTCGCGCGACGGGGCGCGGACGTCGCGCTCATCGCCCGCGACGAAGCCGCCCTCGCCGATACCGCCGCCGACGTGCGCGCATGCGGCGTGCGCGCATTGCCGATTCCGCTCGATGTGAGTCACGCCGATGTCGTCGATGAAGCCGCGTCGCACATCGAAGCCACGCTCGGCCCGATCGACGTCTGGATCAACAACGCGATGCTCACCTCGCTCGCCGCCGTCGCGGACATGCCCGAGCGCGACTTCGCGCGCATCACCGAAGTGACGTACCTCGGCTATGTATGGGGCTCGATGGCCGCGTTGCGCCGCATGACGCCGCGCGATCGGGGCGTGATCGTGCAAGTGGGATCGGCGCTCGCGTATCGGTCGATTCCGCTGCAGGCCGCCTATTGCGGCGCGAAGCACGCGATACGCGGCTTCACCGATTCATTACGCTGCGAGCTGCGTCACGACAAGCGCGGCATCCACGTGACGATGGTGCAGATGCCCGCGATCAACACGCCGCAATTCGACTGGGCCAAGGCCGCGACGCCGCACGCGCCGCGTCCGGTCGCGCCGGTCTTTCAGCCCGAAGTCGCGGCGCGGGCGATCTACTGGGCGGCGACGCATCGGCGGCGGGAAGTGTGGGTCGGTTCGTCGTCGGTGAAGGCGATCGTGGCCAACCATTTCTTCCCCGGCCTGCTCGATGCGTACCTCGCCCGCACCGGTTACGACGCGCAACAGGACGAGCGGCTGCCCGGCGCGGACCGGCCCGACAACTTGTGGGAACCCGTGACGGCGCTGCATCGCACGCGCGGACGGTTCGATGGCGAAGCATCGGATGCGTGCCCGTCGCTATGGCTCGGGACGCATCGCGGCCTCGTCGTGAGCGCAGGCGCTTTGCTCGGTGCGATGTGGCTTGCGCGCGGGCGCCGGCGCAAAGCGTGATTACATGAAGCGCGGTGCGAGAAAGATCGCGAGCGCCGCGATCAGCCATGCACCGAGTCCGCCGACGATCGTGAGGCGGTAATCGACATAGTGAATCAGCACGCAGCACGTGCGAGAAAGACGAGGTACGCGGGAATCGTCCGCGCGCCGGAGAGACACGCGGTCCGGAAGCCGCCGGGCTGCCCTTTCGCGCCGACGGCCAGGAGCGCGATGATCGCGAACGTCGGCGCGAGCGGCAGGATGCCCGGCAGCACGTTGCCACGCTTCGAAGCCGTGACGATCAATGCGGTGACCAAGCCACCGACGATGCCCTTCCACAATATGTCCATCGCAATCCCATCGCGTGCAAAGCCCAAGTCGAGCGACGGATTATAGGAAAGCATCGCTTGACTCGCTTGCACGCTCAGGCTCGCCCGAGCACGCCCTTGAACGACCAGCCGTTGAGCGTCAGAAGACCAGTAGCGTCGCGCCGAAAATGCACTGACGCCCCGCCTCGCCAATCTGAAGCGCGGTCAGCAGGCTCGTCAGCCCCGTGAGTACGGGCGACGTCCCCCTGGCGGGCGATCAGCGCGATTCGTCGTTCCCGGCACGCGACGGCGCCATGCCATTGAGTTGCGCGACCACATCGAACATGTGCGGCACGTACTCGTCGCCATGCCCGAGATTCGTCGCCAGCACGTAGATTTGCCGCACGGCTTCCGCGATGATCGCCGTCGACGACTGCGCCGACGCCAGTTGCGCATACGAACGCATGTCCTTCGCAGCGTTGCGGATCGCGAACTGCTGGCCGCTGTCGTCGCCTTCGAGCAGATACGGAATGATGCGGTCGAAGGTCTTGCTGTGCGCGCCGCTCAAGCGGCAGACGGCCGCAAACTCGTGCAGGTCGAGCTTCGCCTTCGCGGCCGTGCCGAACGCTTCGGCGAGGATCGCGCCGTTGGCCTGAGCGATGAAGTTGTGAATCAGCTTCGCGCGATACCCCGCACCGTGCGCGCCCAAATGATGCACCGTCTCCGCGTAAGCCGCCATCACGGGCCGCAGCAACTCGAGCACGCCGGCGTCGCCGCCAACGAGTACGTTGAGCCGCCCTTCCCGCGCTTCCTTCGGAGTCCGATTGACTGGCGCATCGATGAACGCCGCGCCTTTTGCGGCGAACGCGCGTGCGGCTTCGTCGGCGAATTCGGGATCGGCGGTCGTGCTGTCGACGACGATCAATCCTTCATGCGCGCCCGCAAGCAAGCCGTTTTCTCTGAACACGACATCGCGCACTTGCGGCGTTCCCGTCACGCAGATGATGACGGCGTCGACGTTCCGCGCGAGTTCGGCCGCGCTGCTCACTTCCTTCGCGCCCTGCGACACGAGGGCTTCGAGCGCCTCGCGGCTGCGATGGCCGAGCACGAAAAGCTCGAAGCCCTTCTTCAGTACTTGCCCGGCGATCGCGCTGCCCATCAAGCCGAGCCCGATCATTCCGACGCGTTCGACACGTTGCGGAAGGCGGATTGCGTTATTGGTTTCCATGATCCCTGTCCCGTTCATTGCAGTTCGAGTTCGACAGGCGCTGCCTGACGCGGCCGCGATGCGCTGCGTCGCGCGACGCGCGGCCACTCGATGTATCGCGCGTCCAGTTCGGCGATGCTGCCCACGCCCAGCAACCCGATGACGCGATCCACTTCGGTCTTGAGAATCTCGATTGCGCGATCCACGCCCGCCCTTCCGCCCGCGCCCAGACCCCATGTCGTCGCGCGGCCCAGCAGCACGGCGTCGGCGCCGAGCGCCATCGCCTTGACGATGTCGGAGCCGCGGCGGAATCCGCCATCGAGCATGATGGCGAGACGCCCCTTCACTGCATCGACGACTTCGGGCAGGACTTCCATCGCCGAGACGGAGCCGTCGAGTTGTCGGCCGCCGTGATTGGACAGCACGATGCCATCCGCGCCGAGCGCGACGGCGCGCACGGCATCGTCCGGATGAATCAGTCCCTTGACGATGAGCTTGCCCGGCCAGCGGTCGCGCAGCCAGCGAATATCGTCCCATGAAAGCGACGGATCGAGTTCTTTCGCCAGCGCCGATGCCGCGCCGCGCACGCTGTCCTGTCCCGGTGGCAGCAAATCGCCGAGATTGGCGAAGCGCGGCATGCCGTGCGGCCAGAGCACGTCCATCATCCAGCGCGGATGCGTGAGCACGTCCAGGGTGTTGCGCAGATCGAGCTTCAGCGGCCTCGCGTAGTTGCGCAAGTCCCACTCGCGCTTGCCGTAGATCGCGCTGTCGGTAGTCACGACGAGCGCTTCCACATTGGCTTGCTTCGCGCGTTCGGCCAGTTTTGCGACGAAATCCCGCGTGCGATACATGTAGACCTGCATCCACACGCGCCCGCCGGCGCGCTCGACGACGCGTTCCAGCGCCACCGTCGACGCATTACTCAGAATGTACGGGATGCCCGCAGCGGCAGCGGCGCTTGCGAGCGCGATATCGCCTTCGTGCGAAAGCAATCCGCTGAAGCCGGTCGGCCCGATCATGAACGGCGCATTGCTTCGGCGTCCGAACAGATCAATGCCGATATCGCGCTTCGATACATCGACCAGCGAGCGCGGCCGGAGAGCGATTTCCGCGAAGACATCGCGATTGCGGCGCAACGTGGACTCGTCCTCCGATCCGCCTTCGACGTATTCAAAACAGAAATTGGGCACGCGCCGCTGCGCCATCCCGCGCAACTCTTCGATGCTGTGTGCGCGGCGCGGATCATTACCCGTATAAAGACGACGTTGCACTTCACTTCTCCTGTCGACCGGTGCGGAACATTTCAACGTTCCGCACCGGTCACATGCCCGTTCAAACCGGCAGCTTGCGTTGATAGTCGATGCAGAGGACGCACAGCGACTGGAAGGCCGCCACGGCGACGAAGAACATCAGCGCGAGAAAATACGAGCCCGTCGTCTGCACGATGTAACCGATGAAAATCGGCACGAAGATTCCCGCGATGTTGCCGACGAAGTTCATGATGCCGTTGAGCGTGCCGGTCCGTGCGCGGGTGGCGAGCATTGCGGGCGTCGCCCAGTTGCAGCCGCCGCACCAGCGCAGGAAGAACAGCGCCACGCACAGCAGGCCGACGACCATGACCGGTGCGCGGACATAAGCCACGCCGAGCATCGAAAGGCCGACCGCGACTGCACCGATGATCATCATCGTGCGATACACGCGATTCGCACTCGCGCCCGCCGACTTCCACTTGTCGGCGAGATTGCCGCCGATCACTTCGCCGACGAAACCGCAGAAGAAGATCAGGAACGTCGCGCCGCCCAGCGACTTCAGGTCGAAACCGTGCACCTTGAACAGATACGTCGGCAGCCAGGTCATCAGGCCGAAGAAGATCAGGTTCGTGCAGGTGTGGCTCAGGCACATGCCCCACACCGAGCGGAACGTGAAGAAGCGGAACAGCGAGCCGCCCGGCGCAACGGTCGGCTCGGCCGCATCTTCTTCAGCGTGAGCGCGCTCGATATACGCGATTTCTTCCTCGTTGATCGACGGATGCTCGCGTGGCGTGTTACGGATGTACCACCACGCCCAGATGCCGCAGAGAATCGTGCCGACGCCCGCCACGACGAACGCCGCGCGCCACGAACCGAGCACCGCCATCAGCGTCGCAACGACGATCGCACCGACGCCCGAGCCGAGTGCGCTGCCGCCATCGAGCAGCGCGGCGCCGCGCGTCTTTTCGTTCTTCGTGAGCCACAGTGCGTTGAGCTTGCCGCCGCCCGGATAGATCGGCGCTTCGGTGACGCCGAGTCCGAGACGCGTCAGCAACAGCAGCACCCAGCCCGAACTGAACGCGCCGAGCGCCTGAAAGAAGCCCCAACCGACGGTTGCCGCCGCGATGAGTGCGCGCGGCTTCAGCTTGTCGGCCAGCATGCCCGACGGTACCTGCATGAATAGATACGTCCAGAAAAACGAGCTCAGGATCAAACCCTGACGCTCCGGCGACAGATCGAATTCCTGCGCGATCGCCGGCATCGCGACTGACAGCGCGGCCCGGTCGATGTAGTTGATCGATACCAGCGCCAGCAACAGAAGAAAGATCTTCCATCGGACGTTGGTCATTCGTACGGATTGCACGCTGGACACACTCATGGTCCGGTCTCCTAAATGCTTTTATATGAAATACGCGGATGCAGTCGATCCGCGGTGCGAGGCGCTTATCGGCCCCAGCGCAACACGAGCGGATCGAGCCGGCGTGCGACTTCGAGCAAGCCTTCACGCGTCTTCGGATGGACGGGCGCGAACGGGTGACGCACTGCATCCGATCCGATGACGCCGCCTTCCTTCATCAGGATCTTGCAAGCGGCCAGCCCGCACTGGCGATTCTCGTAGTTGATGAGCGGAAGCCATTGCTGATAGAGCGCCGCCGCGCTTTCCTTGTCACCGCTCAGGTAGGCATCCACGATCTTGCGGATGCCGTCGGGATAGCCGCCGCCCGTCATCGAGCCGGTCGCGCCTGCTTCGAGATCGGGATACAGCGTGATGGCCTCTTCCCCATCCCACGGACCGACGATGCTCTCGCCGCCCAGTTCGATCAGCTCACGCAGCTTCGATGCGGCCTGCGCCGTCTCGATCTTGAAGTACGCGACGTTCTCGATCTCGCGCGCCATGCGGGCGAGGAACGGCGCGGACAGCGGCGTGCCGGCAACGGGCGCGTCCTGGATCATGATCGGAATGCCGATCGCGTCCGACACCTTGCCGTAGAACTCGTAGATGCCCTTCTCCGTCACGCGGATGGTCGCGCCGTGATACGGCGGCATGATCATCACCATTGCGGCGCCGGCGGCTTCTGCGGCGGCGCTGCGGCGCGCGCAGACTTCCGAACTGAAATGCGTCGTCGTGACGATCACGGGCACGCGGCCCGCGACATGTTCGAGCACGGCGTGCATGACGGTATCGCGCTCTTCATCGGACAACGCGAATTGCTCGGAGAAGTTGGCGAGGATGCAGAGGCCGTTGGAGCCGGCATCGATCATGAAGTCGACGCAGCGTTTCTGTCCTTCGAGGTCGAGCTTGCCGTCTTCATCGAAGATGGTCGGCACGACAGGAAATACGCCGCGATAGGGTCCGGTATTTGGCATGGTGATTCGTCGCAAAGGTTGAGAGTGTGAAGCGGCTTCGACGCCTGAATCGCGTTCAGGTGATCGCGCCGATCTGCCAGGGCACGAACTCGTTCTGCCCGTAGCCGTGAATTTCGCTGCGGCTGCGCTTGCCCGATGCGGTGTCGAGCATCAACTGGAACAACTCCGCGCCCATTTCTTCGATGGACCGCTGGCCGCTCAGAATTGGACCGCAGTTCAGGTCCATGTCTTCCTGCTGGCGATTCCACAATGCGTCGTTGGTGGCGATCTTGAGCGACGGCGTCGGCGCGCAGCCGTATGCCGATCCGCGCCCTGTCGTGAAGCAGATGAGATTGGCGCCGCCCGCGACCTGTCCGGTCGCGGAGATCGGGTCGTAGCCGGGCGTGTCCATGAAGACGAGGCCCTTCGCCGTCACCGGTTGTGCGTATTCGTAGACTTCGACGAGATCGCTGTTGCCCGCTTTCGCGATGCCGCCAAGCGATTTCTCCAGCACGGTCGTCAAGCCGCCCGCCTTGTTGCCCGCCGAAGGATTGTTGTTCATCGCAGCGCGGCTGCGCTCGCAATAGTCTTCCCACCAGTGGATGCGCGCGACGAGCTTTTCTCCGACTTCGCGGCTCACCGCGCGCCGCGTGAGCAGGTGTTCCGCACCGTAAATTTCAGGCGTTTCGGAGAGAATCGCGGTGCCGCCGTGCTTCACGAGCAGATCGACGGCTGCGCCCAGCGCGGGATTGGCCGAGATGCCGGAGTAGCCATCGGAGCCGCCGCATTGCAAGCCGACGATCAGGTTCGATGCCGGCACCGGCTCACGCTTGACGCGGTTCGCCGCCGCGAGCATGCCCTTCACCAGTTCGATGCCATGCGCGACGGTCTTCGCCGTGCCGCCCGTCTCCTGAATGTTGAAGGTCTTCAGGAACGATGCTTCGGTGAGACCTTGCGTCTCCATCATGCGAGCAATCTGGTTCGTCTCGCAGCCGAGGCCGATGACCAGCACGCCCGCAAAATTCGGATGCACCGCATAGCCGCCGAGCGTGCGTTGCAACAGTGCGAGTCCTTCGCCTTCGGGATCGACCGCGCAGCCGACGCCGTGCGTCAAGGCGACGACGCCATCGACGTTCGGATACGCCTCGAGGCTCGCGGGATTCGTGTCGCGGCGAAAGTGATCGGCAATGGCGCGAGCGACTGTCGCCGAGCAATTCACCGAAGTTAGGACGCCGATGTAATTTCGCGTGGCGACACGGCCATCGTCGCGCACGATGCCATCGAACGTGGCGGGCGTGTCCGAGTACTGCGTGGGGCGTGAGCTTTCGCAGTACGCGTAATCGCGATCGAACTCGCCCATCGCGATGTTATGAACGTGAACATGTTCGCCCGGCGCGATTGGCTTGCTCGCGAAGCCGATGATCTGGCCATAACGCCGCACCGTCTGCCCTTGTTCGATGGCGCGCGTCGCGACTTTGTGACCAGGGGGAATGAGTCCGGATACCGTGATGCCCTCGTCGGGCAATGTCGTGCCGCCGACAAGCTGCTCGCGTGCGATGACGACGTCGTCGTCGCGATGAAGGCGAATCACCAGGGGTCGCGGCCGCGCTGCGGCCGGTTCGTCGAGCCGGCCGGCTTCGATTTGGCTTGCGTTCTGCATATTGTCACCCGTGTTCGGGCCGATCGTTTGTTGTCTCCGAAGCCGACTATACGTCTGCAGTCTGCAGCCTGTATATTGAATTGTTTCCATCCCCCGATCACTTTTTCTACTCGCTGATGAACACCGTCCAGACGCTGCTGTCGAGGCTCAGAATGAAGCAGTTGCAATTGCTGATTGCGCTCGACGAGCACAAGTCGCTGCACAAGGCGGCGGCTGTCATGGCGGTCACGCAATCGGCGGCGAGCAAGGCGCTGCACGAACTCGAGACGATGTTCGATGCCGAGCTTTTCGAGCGATCGGCAAGCGGCATGATCCCGAATCAATACGGCCGGCGCGTCATTCAATACGCGCGTCTGCTGACGACGGATCTCACACTGCTTTGTCAGGACATCAACGAGATTCAGTCAGGACGCGGCGGCCGGCTTGCGATCGGCGCGATCATGGGCGCGATACCGGCAGTCGTCGTGCCTGCGCTCGAAGCGCTGCAAGCGGAGCTGCCGAACGTATCGATCGAAATCGTCGAGGACACGAGCGCGCGCATGTTGCTGCAACTCGATGACGGCCATCTCGATCTGATCATCGGCAGATCGGCGGTGAGTGCGCAGCCTTCGAAGTATCGATACGTCAAGCTGGCGGATGAACCGCTTTCGGTGGTCGTGGGATATCGGCATTCGGCCAGATCGAAAGGCCCGATCGAGATGCACGATCTTGCCCATTGCCGATGGGTGACCTACCCGAGCCAGATGCCGTTGCGCGAATTGCTGGAGCGGGAGATGGACCTTGCGGGCATGAGCATGCCGCGGAACACCATCTCGACGGCTTCCACTTTCGTTACCGTTGCGTTGCTCAACCAGAGCAAGGATCTTGTTTCAGTACTACCAACTGATATTGCCGAGATGTTCGCGCAGCACAAGATGCTGCGCATTCTTCCGGTGAGCATGCGATCGCCTTCGCAAACCTTCGGCGTGGTGACGCGTCGAAGCGGCGTGCTGTCGCCGATGGCGGAGCGGTTTATCGAATTGTTGCGTGAGCGGATGCCGCAGTAATTTTTAATAGTTCGGTTTCCTGATCGATTGGAGATTCTAGAATCTCACTTTGACCTGGAAGCCGATGGTGAACGGCAGGTCGCTCGAAGGAATAGGCGGAATCAGGATCAGGTTGGCTCCCACACGCTTATACGCGAGCATGACGAGCGGTGCGGCAACCGGTCCGACCATGTGATCGTGTCCGATGCCCCAGCGGCCATAGTCGTAACCGGAGATGAGCCCGCCCATCGCGGCGAGCCGGAAAAATCCCCAATGCAGGAATTCGGGCGCCCATATGCCGCCGCCATAGAACGAGGGCTTTGACAGCGAGTTCCGGAAGTAGCCCGCCGTCACCGCCCATTGCGGAGCGATCCAGCATTCCGCGCCGATGCCCGGGTTGAACTGCTCGAAATGCTTGTCGGGATGGAAGTGATGCGAGCCGATCATCGCGTCGACCCAGAGTCCATCGTCGCACAAGGCCGCGTTGGCGGATGGCGCCCACGACAGCGCGCTGAAGGCGAGCGACACCGCCACGGCGGGCCAGAGGCGGATCGGTCGAGAACGCGAAAGCGACTGCCAGAAGCGCATGGGTTTCTCCGCCATCGCGCAATGCCATGGCGCCCTTTTAAAGATGAAATCGAGGCGAACTCTACCTGATCACGTCATCTTCGTGTGCGCTTGCGAAAATGGCGTGACGGTCGTTTCTGCGTGCAGTCCGTTTGTCGGCGAAACTGAGCGTATCGGTGGGCTGACTTTCAGGTATCGCGCGATGAAATCGACTATCTCCTTGCTGAGTCTGCTGGCGTCGCTGGCGCTGGTTCTTTCCGGCTGCACGCCGTTGCAGGTCGTCACGCATCGGGTGTCCACGAGCGAATCGACCGTGCCCGCGGGGCGGTATGCACTCGATCCGCATCATTGGAACGTCAGCTTCGACATCGACCATTTGCATTATTCGCGGTTCGTGATTCGCTTCGACAAAGCGACGGCACAGCTCGACTGGGGCGCTCGCGGCATGGACGACAGCACCGTGCGCGCGACGATCGATGCGTCGAGCGTCAATACGAACGTACCGCTGTTGGATCGAATGCTGAAGGGACCGGATATGTTCGACGTCGCGCGTTATCCGCAGATCGAGTTCGCCAGTGCGCATTTTCAGCGGACGGGAGAGGATCGCGGCACGCTTACCGGCGACCTGACGATTCGCGGCACGACCCATCCGGTGACGTTGGACGTGACTTTCAACGGTCACGCCGTCAATCCGCTCACCAAGCAGGAAACGTTGGGCTTTTCCGCCGATGGGCATTTCAGCCGGGCGCAGTTCGGTTTGACGACGTGGTACCCGGCGGTCGGGGATGATGTCCACGTCGCGATTCAGGCGGAGTTCGAGAAGGGGCGCGAGTGAGGCGGGCGGCGGCCGCGCGACGTCAGGCGTGCGTGGTTGCGATGGGTTTCAGGCGCGCTTGCGCGCGTTAGGCCGAGAACCTCTTCGGCCCGGACATGTGCTGCGCAAACTCATTCGCGTGTGCGACGTCCGGCGAAGCATCACGCCAAGTAGACCTTAAACGCCAGTCCAGTCGAGAACGACCTTGCCGCTGTTGCCGGAGAGCATCGTTTCGAACCCTCGCTGATAGTCATCGACCGGGAAGGTGTGCGTCAGGATCGGCGACAAGTCCAGGCCGCTCTGCAACATGGCGACCATCTTGTACCAGGTCTCGAACATCTCGCGACCATAAATTCCCTTGATCTCAAGCCCTTTGAATATGACCTGATTCCAGTCGATGGCGGTCTGAGCGGGCGGAATGCCGAGCAGCGCGACTTTGCCGCCGTGGTTCATCGCTTCGAGCATCGACGTGAACGCGCTCGGCACGCCCGACATTTCAAGGCCGACGTCGAAACCCTCGGTCATGCCAAGCTCGTGCATGACGTCGCGGAGGCTTTCGCGCGTTACGTTGACGGCGCGCGTGGCGCCCATCTTGTGCGCGAGGTCGAGTCGATAGTCGTTGACATCGGTGATGACGACGTTGCGCGCGCCGACATGCCGCGCGATAGCCGCCGCCATCACGCCGATAGGACCGGCTCCCGTAATCAGCACATCCTCACCAACGAGGTTGAACGAAAGCGCCGTGTGGGTTGCATTGCCGAAGGGATCGAAAATCGCGGCGAGGTCATCGGAGATGTCTGGTGGGATCTTGAAGGCGTTGAAAGCGGGAATGACGAGGTATTCGGCGAAAGCGCCTTCGCGATTGACACCGACGCCGACCGTATTGCGGCAGAGATGACGCCTTCCAGCGCGGCAGTTCCGGCAAAAGCCGCACGTGATGTGACCTTCGCCCGACACGCGATCGCCGATGGAGAACCCGCGCACTTCCTGCCCGATCTCGACGATCTCACCGACATACTCATGCCCGACGTGCATCGGCACCGGGATGGTTTTTTGGGCCCAGTCATCCCACTTCCAGATGTGGATGTCGGTGCCGCAAATCGCGGTCTTGCGAATGCGGATGAGGACGTCGTTGTGGCCGACTTCCGGACGCGGTACGTCGGTCAACGTAAGGCCGGGTGCGCGTTCGAGTTTTGCAAGGGCTTTCATGCTAGCGTTCCAGAAGGTTGCTCATTCACTACTTTGGCCGTCCGTCAGGTCGGCCGACTTTATGCGCATAAAGGCCTCAGCGAATGACGCCCTGCGCCCGTCCTACCCGCGCAAACGCGTCCACCGCTCGATCGATTTGCTCTGGCGTATGAGCCGCGCTCATCTGTGTGCGGATACGTGCGCGTCCCTTCGGCACGACGGGATACGAGAAGCCGATCACGTACACGCCTTCGTCGAGCAATGCCTCGGCCATTTTCGATGCGACTTGCGCATCGCCGAGCATGACCGGAATGATCGGATGTTCGCCGGGCACGAGGTCGAAGCCGAGGGAGGTCATCGCCTGGCGAAAGCGCGCACCGTTCGCGCCGACGCGCTCGCGTAATTCGGCGCCTTCGTCGCTCGCTAATAATTCGAGCACTTTCAGCGACGCCGCGGCGATGCTTGGCGCAAGCGTGTTCGAGAAAAGATATGGCCGGCTTCGCTGCCGCAGCAGTTCGACGACTTCCTTTCGCGCGGCGACGTAGCCGCCCGATGCGCCGCCCAGCGCTTTTCCGAGCGTCCCGGTGATGATGTCCACGCGATCCAACACGCCGCAGTGCTCCGGCGTGCCGCGTCCGTTTTCGCCGATGAATCCAACGGCGTGCGAGTCGTCGACCATCACCGGCGCGTCGTAGCGGTCGGCGAGATCGCATATGCCGGCGAGGTCGGCGATGATGCCGTCCATCGAGAAGACGCCATCCGTCGCGATCAGCTTGAAACGCGCGCCTGTGGCATCGGCTTCCTTGAGACGCGCTTCGAGGTCAGCGAGGTCGTTGTTTTTGTAGCGCAGCCGTCGAGCCTTCGAGAGACGAACGCCATCGATGATGCTCGCATGATTTAGTTCATCGCTGATGATGGCGTCTTCGTCAGTCATGAGCGTTTCGAACAGGCCACCGTTCGCGTCGAAGCAACTCGAGTAAAGAATCGCGTCGTCCGTTCCAAGAAAGTCCGCGACCGCGCGTTCCAGCTGCTTATGCACTGTCTGTGTACCGCAGATGAAGCGCACCGACGCCATCCCGAAGCCGTCCGCGTCGAGTCCCGCCTTCGCGGCTTCGACGAGACGCGGGTCGTCCGCCAGTCCCAGGTAGTTGTTTGCGCAGAAGTTAAGCACTTCTGCTCCGCTGTCCAGCCGAATATCCGACGACTGCGGACTCGCAATTACGCGTTCCGTCTTGTAAAAGCCGGCCGCGCGAATCTCGTCGATGGTCTCGCTCAAATGTCTCAGAAATCGGTCGTTCATCAGCAGCATCCTTTGATTGCGGGAATCGGTGTGCAGCCCCTAGCCCTGTTATAGTCCATGCATCGCATTGAACGTGTTCGATATTTCGAACACGTTTCCGATATGCCGAACACTGTAAAGGATCGAAGAAGTCATGGCAAGCGTTCGCTCTGCGCAGGTGACCGGAGAACCAGCATCGTCCGTGACGGCGCCGCCGCGCGTCGGCGAGCAGATTCAACGGTTGCGAAATGAAAGAAAACTGACGCTCGATGACCTGTCGCGGGCAGCAGGTGTGTCCAAATCGATGTTGTCGGAGATCGAACGCGACAAGGCGAATCCGACCATAGCGGTCGCGTGGAGACTGACAAATGCGCTCGGCATCAGCCTCGACCAGTTGTTCGCGCAACAACGGCCGCTGGAAGCGATCCGCGTGGCCGGTCCGCACGAAATCCCGACGCTAAGTGGGGATAACGGAGGGTATCAATTGCGCGTCTGGGGGCCGATCGAACTGGCTGGCAAGTTCGAATGGTACGAACTTACCTTGCAGGCGGGCGCCGCGCTCAGATCGAACGCGCACGAACCGGGCACGCGAGAACACGTGACGGTCCTGAACGGGACAATCGAAGTGGAGGCGTCAGGTACGACGCGACGTCTGAAGTCAGGCGAGACGGCACGCTACGCCGCGGACGACGGACACGCCATCCGAAATGCGGGCAGGTCAGAAGCGAAGGCGCTGTTGGTGGTCATTCACGGTTGAGCCGGCTGACTGCCAGGCTGCGAGCCCGCGGAACTTTATGCGCATCAAGTCGAGCGGTGCGCGCCAAGAAGTAAAAACGGGACGCCACTGGGCGTCCCGTTATACGCGGAGCGACGTTTGCCGCTTCGCTAACCCCGTTACGGGTTCTTCTTCACGCTGTCCTTTAGATCCTCGCGGACATCACCGGCACCCTTTTGGATCTTCCCGGCTGCTTGCTGCATGTCGCCCTTGGCTTCCTGCGCCGGGTCATCGGTTGCGTTACCGACGACTTCATTGATTTTCCCCTTCACCTGCTTGCCAACGCCTTCGACTTGGTCCTTATTCATCCTGTTTCTCCTTTCGTTTCGCGCTTAGGCTGCGCGCGATGCTACGTTAAAGATGCCCGCATCGTGACGCGGGATGTCGCGTAAGCATGGCTCTAGAATGCGCCTCCCGGGCGCACCCGCGTAGCAGCGGATGTCTGAATCGCACGTAGGCGGAATCGCACATACACGGCGATCGAACGGCGCGACGCTATTTTCATCGGAGCTAGTACTGTATATTTATACAGTACTAAGAGACCGCTGGAAGGGGTGACTATGGATTCGAATGGCGAACATCTCAGCAAGAAGCAGTTCGAGCGCGCGGTTCGTGACCTCGAGCGCATCACGCGACAGATCGCAGGGCGCTATATCGAGAAGGGCGTGCCGCTCACTTGGCGGCTGCTGCACGCGATCGAGGCTGAAGCCGTTGCAGACCTTGGGTTCGCCGGGCGGCACGAGGCCGCGCTGCGCGAACTCTTCGCTCGGCCCGACGGTTTCCAGTTCCCGGAGACCGACGATGTCGTCGACGTCGCATCGTCGGACGCGTTGCCTGCCGTTTTTGCGTTTGCAGTCGACGCCTACGAATGCGCCGCCCGGCAGGGCAAACCGAAACTTTCCATCGCTGCACACTAAGGCGTCGATACGGCTCGATCGCGCGTACTTGGCCGCCGAGCGACGCCATCAGACGGCGAAGTCGGCGGCCATATCGGCGTCGGTGCGCGCGTGCAGCTCCCCGGTTCGGCATGCGCGGCGGAATCGCTCGTAGTCTTTCTCGACCTGATCCGCGTAAGCGCGGCCATAGGACACGAGCGCTTCCGGCAAACGCGGGCCGTTGCCGATATATCCCGATATCTCCAGCGAAAGGCCGCTAGCCTTCGCGTGCGCCCGGGCGAGCGCCCAGCCGCATAGCGCGGCGTAACTGCGCAGGGCTTCGTCGTCGAACGTGTCGATCTGGACCGAAAGCTTCATGTCGCGCAGTTGACGGATGTAGAACGTGCGGCCGAGCGCACCGGTTGCGAAACCGAGAAACGGATCGCTGGCCGCCTGCATCAGGCGTTGCCCGTGCACGACGCGCTGTCCATCGTGCTTGTTTTCCGGAGCGGCTCCGTGTGGACGCGTGTAGCGCGCGACGACCGACATCGACGCCTCTTTCAACTGCAGGAACAGCGGCCTGCCATGATGATCCGTGAAAAGCAGCACCACACAGCGCGTGCCGACGCTGCCGACACCGACCACCTTGAACGCAACGTCCTGCAGTTGAAACTGCGAAAGCAGCGCCGCGCGTTCCGGCGTCAGGGACGTCATGTAGTCCGCCATCAGCGACCCGAGAAGCGTCGCCCGATCGCCCGACAGCGCCGCCCACTCGTCCGCGCGGTCGATCAGCGTGCTCTCGCCGCGGATGTGAAACACGGCCGGCGGCGCATCGCGGATGCGCCAGCCATCGCCGTGCTTGTCTGCGAGCTTCGGCAGCACACTGTCGTGCGTTCGGCGCGACGCGCGTTCGATACTTCGACGGATGCGGCGTCGAGCCGCGTCGCTCTGAACCAGACCGTACAGTTGCGCAAAGGTGATCCGCTCGTACCAGAGATCGAGCACACCCATCTCGGCGTACTCGCGCATGTGCCGCTGATAGCTTTCGGCGGCCCGGTACGCGAGTTCGTCCGCGGCCAGGTCGCCCATGCCCAGGTGTCTGCCTGCGACGGTGAAGCTTGCGATCAGGCGCTTGAGATCCCACTCACAAGGCCCGCGCGCGGTCTCGTCGAAGTCATTGAGATCGAAGATAAGCGTACGCTCGGGCGTCGCGAAGCCGCCGAAGTTGGCGAGATGGCAATCGCCGCAAATCTGGATCGTAATGCCGCTATCGGCTGTGCCGGCCAGATCGTGCGCCTGTACGATCGCGCTGCCGCGATAAAACGCAAATGGCGATGCGAGCATCCGCCCGTAGCGCAGCGGAACCAACGTCGCGACGCGTCGTTCGCTGCTGACCCGCAGCAATGCGATGGGGTCGCGATCAACGTTTCCAATCATTGCGTGAGCGCCGCGCGAGGTGCGCCGTCGAGCGGCCCGTCCGTTGGCACGCCGTTCCTGCCATGACTGAACGTCTCGTGAATGCACCATCGATCGCCCCTCGCTGCTCTCGGTCTTATATCGAACGGAAGCTTCCGCCCAGACAGTAGACGATTGAGTGCGTACGCGGCAACACAATCCTTCTGACACTTCGACACATTTGCCCGCCGGTGTGCTCTTGACGCCGGCCGCACGAAGCCCGACTCTTTGCCCAACGCAATACGGCGCTGTCAGACGCCTCTCGAACACCATGCCGAACACTTCCGATCTCTTCGACCAACACCGCGCCGACTGGCAGGCCGACCCGCACGCCGCCTTCGATGCATGGCTCGCCCAGCAGGACTTCCGGGCCTCATCGGCCGATGTCTATCGCGCGCAGTGGGGAAACTTCCTCGAATGGCTGAGCGCGAAACGGACGACGCTGCATGCGGTGCAACGACCCGTCATCGAGCAATTCATATCGCAGCTCGATATCCGGCGCCCGCAGCGCATGCGCTATCTGCGATTGATTGAGCGTGTGCTGGATTATGTGCGTGAGGTCGAATCGGCGGCAACGAATCCCGCGCGATTCATCGCGCAGGACGGTGATGCTGCTTGGCGCAAGGCGCGCGATAACGAGCCAACCGGATTTCTGACGCACGACGAACGCGCGGTGCTGATCGCGCACCTGTATTCTCCGCTCGGAGACCTGGCGACCGGCCAGCGCTGGAGGGAGCGGCGGGATCGGGCGCTCGTTGCCGCGTTTCTCGGGGCGGGCGTGAAAACGGGAGAGGCGGCGCAGCTGACCGTCGACTGTTACGCGCCCGGTGCGCCGTACGTCACCGTGGACGCGTCTAATCCGTTGCTGATCAGACAGGCGCGGCTGGCACCGTTCGCCGTCGAGTTGCTTGACGGCTGGATCGCGGAACGCAAGGCGGTCGGGCTCGCGGGCACGTTGTTGTTCCCGGCGGCGCAGTCCGGCCGCCCGATGCACAAGGCGACGATGCTGCGCGCCATCGATGCCGTCGTGGCGGCTTCCGGCATCGCGGCATCGCGGGTCGCACGCGCCAGTCCGCAGACGCTGCGCAATACGTACGCTGCTAAATTATTCGACGATGGCACCGACCCGGAGCGCGTCGGCCAGTGGCTAGGCTTTCAGCAATCGATCTCGGTTCATCGGCTGCATCGGGCTTGGCAAGAGTGGATGGGTGAGCAAATACGGGAGCGCGATGTTGCTCGCGCCCGCGCGGATACGGACGACAATTCGGGTCCCGAAAACGCTCACCTTCCGCATTGACGGCAGCGGCGACCGTCGCAGCGGTACGGATCAGGCGCGCACGGCCGCTGTTTTCAGGAACGCTTGTACCGCAGCCAGCTTGGAGGCCACCGCACCCGAGCTTCGCTCGCAGTTCGGGCACGACAGTTCGAATTCGTCTTCGTGCCGCTGCAATTCCGGTTCGGCGCTCTCGCAGGCCGGACAGTCCAGCGGCGCAGCGACGTACGCGTCGACTTGCGTGCCAAGCGTCTCGATTTCGGCTGCAGTCAGCCGGCCGTCCAGCGCCAGCGACGCGATCAGGCCGCCCACCTCGGCGCTCATGCCGACCCGAACGCGATGCGCATCGCGTTCACGCGTCAGTGCGTCGATCTCGTCGGATTGCTCCCGCACCTGCGATTCCAGCCGGTTCGCACGCGTTTGTGCCGCACTAAGTTGTTGAAGGAAATCGAATTCCTTCTGTCCAGCTTCTCGCACCTTCGTCTGATACGTTGCGGCCATGCCGCGCAGTGAGTCGAGCTCGACGAGCATCGGTTTGACGCGGCGTTCGGCGTCCTTCACGGCGTCCTTTATTTGCTGGGCGTAATGCTCGGTGTTGTGTCGCAGTTCGCTCTGTAGTTCGTCGATCCGATCGCGAAGACGCGCGGCATCGGCCTGTTCGCGGGCAATGCGCTCGGACAGCGCCCTGTTTTCTGCCTCCAGCCGCGTGACGACGTCGCGTAAGTCGTTTTGCACGTGCGACTCGCGGGCAAGCGAGGCCTTCAGCTCTGCCTCCAGCGAGGCAATCTGTGCGACGGCCGCTTCCGCACGAAGCTCGGCGCGCCGCTGCGCCTGCTCGATGGCCTGGCAACGGATTTCGGCATCGCGGGTTGCGGCCTGGGCGGCCCCCACGCTTGCATCGACCTTGGCTCTGTCCACGCTCAGCGCGGCATCGGCGTGTCGACGGGCTTCTACGAACAGTTCAGCGAGCAATTCGCCTGCGCGCTGGCGTAGTGCGTCAGGAATTTCGCCGGCTTCCACGCGGACATGCAGCGTCGACCTGACTGTTTCCCAGAAAGATTCGATATCGCGAGGGATATCGCTCGCGCTGCCCGTTTGAGTCAATTCGCGCACGGTAGTGACCGAGGGACGCAGCCCTAAATCAAAAAACAGGCGTTTGCAGGCATGATGCGAAAGTTCTTGGCGACGCGCACCAGCGCTGCGCATGGCGTCGAGCTCTTGGCGGAGAGTATCGCGGAGTTGTGTGTCCATAGTCTATCGATGCGTTGAGCGTATCGATCATAACGCTTTACGTTTCGGGAAAGACAGAATTACTCGTAAACTGTGCCAATTCGGTAGTTTTAGCGCGAGCTGACATAACAGTTGCAAATCCACCAGAGTTATAGTCGATTTCTGTGAAACGTGTTTAGGTGCCGACGATAAATAGTTGTCCCCAAAGTGTTTTTTCTGTGCGCCGTCGTTTTGGAGATGTTTCACGATCTGCGGACCAGTGTGCTTCGCTGCATGGACATGTTGAGGTTGGTTGGATGCTCTGTGATGGGAAGCTCGCGGGGCTTCTAGAGAGTAGTAAAAGTTAACACCTTTGAACCTTATTAAAAACGTTAACGCTCTACCACAGCCTTACGCAGCAAGGGTTTCAGAGCCATTAGGTGAGATGCTTCGGGATACATGGTGAGGCGTTGCAGGGCGCCGCGGTGACGGCTTTCGGGATCATGCGTGAGGACCATCGGGATAGGTAGTGAGCGGATTCGGGGCGCTAGCGTTTTGGATGAGTGAGGAGATCCGGGACACGCCCGCGCACAGAGCCTTTGCGGGCTTGAGTTGTCATCCCGTGTCTCCGTCCCGGAAGGTGAGCGATTACGGGAAGGTCAGTTTGACCGCAAATTACGCCGAAAAATCGCCGAATTCACTTGATGGTGAGGCTATTCAGGTAAGAATGCCGACCGCCGGTGAGGTTTTTCGGGAAGCGGACCGCCCTCTGCCGTATTTGCCGTGTGCTCAAGCCGCTAAGGTGAGCGTTTGCGGGAGCACTGCCCCAACGTGCCGCGCGTTGAGGAATGGCCGATCTCGTCGAAGCTTGCATTTGGGGCTTCGAAACCCCAAAAGGTGAGCCTTTGCAGGAGCCGATTTAGGAGGCGAGTCGCTGGACAGGGCGGCTGCAGGGGCTTGGTGAGCCTTTTCGGGACCTCGCGCGTTATTGGATGGAGCCTATTCCGGGCTGACGGGCATTAAGGTCTATCACGACAGAAACGCACCGCTGAGGCAGATTGGTCGCTCCATAGGTGAGCTAGTTCGGGACCCGATCGACTCGGTGATCCGTAAGGGTGAGGGTTTTCGGGACGCAACCGACCTAGTGCGACGGCTTGCGATGCATCCTAAGTGGCTGTAAATCAAAGCTTTCTGCCTGCGCTTTACGATAGGTGAGTCTTTTCAGGAGCATATAAGTGAGCTTGTACGGGAACCGCTGGCAGACCCGCTGGGGCGAAAAGGTGAGCGTATGCGGGAGCCGATCGTCAGAGCCATTAGACGTTCAAAGCCCGCGAAGAGGCGACGCGGTGCTAAACGACGCACGACAAGGTGAGCCTTTGCAGGAAAAAGCGCGACTGAGAACGCCTGGTAGCTGTTGGAAGGGCGCTGTTAGCCATAAGTTCGTGTCTTGCAACTGGCGAAAATGGTAGGCCAGAGGCGGCGTCTTCGCTGCACAACAGTGCGAGTTCGACCAAAAAAAAATTTGGGTGAGCCTTTTCGGGAGCAGATGTCCGCCCCAGAACCGGGCGCGTTAACCGTCCAGAACCGTTAACCCGCATGGCTTCTGGTTAGATGCGACAGCCGGCTTTGGTGAGTGGTGAGAGTTTACAGGAGCGCACTGCAGTGAGTTCGAGCCCTTCCACCAGAGTCACCGTCCAATGGTGAACGCGCCCCCGTTTACTCGCTTCACCGCGCCCGGTATGCTCTCTCGCAATATCGTTCCTCTCAGACGCATGGCTACCAAGCGCGCCAAGAAAACCGACGTCGTTAGCCCTAGCTCGGCCGAATTGCGCAAAGCTGTCGAAGCCATCGCAATTCAGCCCAAGAGCGGGAAGATCACGCTGCTTACCCGCAAGCTTTTCAATGTTCTGCTTGCGGTCGCGCAGCAGGCAGATGAGTCGGGCGATACTTATCGCGCGCTACTGTCGGACATTGTCGCCAATTCGGCGTTCGACTCGAACGACACGGCCCTCGTCAAAGAGCACTTGCGCCGGATGGTGTCCGTGCAAGTCGAGTGGAGCACGGGCACGTCGAGCCAGAAGCCGGGGCGCAAGTGGGGCATCTCGACGCTGATCGCCGACGCCGAAATTCTCGAAGATCCGACGACGCGCCGCGTCTGGGTTGAATTCTCGTTCGCGCCGAAGATCAAGAAGAAGCTTCTCGACCCGGTACAGTATGCGCGCCTGAGCCTTCAGTTTCAGAGTCAGCTGCGCAGCAGCGCGGGCCTCGCGTTGTACGAAATCTGCGTGCGTTATCTGACCAACCCAAGCCATCTGACGATGCGCGAAACCTGGGAGTGGTGGAGGCCGATTCTATCCGGGACGCCCGATACGGAAGCCGGCGACGAGGCCAAACGGGAGTACAAGTATTTCAAGCGCGACTATCTGCGTCCCGCGATCGCCGAAGTCAACGCGGTGACCAACATTTTCGTCGAACTGGTGGAGCACCGCGAGGGACGTCGTGTTGCCGAGATCCAGTTCCGGGTGACGGAGCGCAAGCAGCCGATGCTCGCGCTCGACGAGCACCCGAACGTCTTCGATAGCACGCTCGTCGATCGCATGGTGAAAATTGGCATCCCGCTCAAGGAAGCGCAGACGCTGTACGCCGATAGCGAGGAAAACCGGATTCGTGCCGCGCTGCAGATGACCGAGCAGCGTATGCGCAGCACGACGCTGCCGCCGGTGCGCTCTGCCGCCGCCCTCTTCAAGGACGCGCTCAAGAAGGGTTACGCGCCGCCGGTCGAGGCATTGCCGACTGCCGCAAACGGAACGCCGGCGCGTGTTGGCGCAACGGGCGCGTCTGCGGCGGACGATCTGAAGGCTCGCTTGTTGAGCGAGTTCTCGGCCTATCGACGCAAGGAAGCGCGAGCGTTATACGACGAGCAGGGTGAGGAAGAACGGGAACTCGCACGGCAGACCTTCGAGGAAAACGTCCTGCCGGAGTTGGGTTCGCACATGCGCGACGACTGGCGCAAGCGCGGTCTGGATTCGAAGTTAGCGGAGACGTCCTTCTTCGACTGGCTCGCCCGAAAAACGTGGGGCGAGCCTACCGATGGTGATTTGCTGGCTTTCACATTGAGTCAGTCGCGCGCCGCCTAGCGTTGGCAGCACGACCGGCAACGCGCTCAATCGTTGGCTTGCTCCGACTGAAGTATCGTCTCGATCTGATGCAGCAATTCGTCCCGTCGCTCCCGAGATAGTCCGCGCAGCCGCAGTTCGAGCCGGTCTTCGCCGTATGACTTCAAATCGCCGACGGAGACGCCATCGAGTTTGATCTCCAGGCGCTGCGCGTACCGCTGACGACCAGCGGGCTTCGGCGTTTCCTGAGGGCTCGCACGTCCTTTGACGATATCCGCGACCTGACGCGTGCTGAGATCGTCGGAAGTGATCTTGTTGATGAGCCGCAGCGTCGCGTCACTTCCACGCGCCGTGTGATACCGCGATATTTGATACGCCATATTCGAGCCGAATCGATCTGGCCGGGCGACCATCTCCTGCATTACATTTTCGGGCAGCTTGGCGATCGACAAAGCAACTGCGATCGTCGATTCGTCGAGGCCGAGATGGTCCGCTAATTCGCGTTGGCTCTGGAAATGCTGCTCGTCGAGAAAGCGCCGCCAGACGACAGCGTTGTCGAACACGGTCTGCGAATCACGTTGAACGTTAAGGTCGTAACCCAGCTTGTAGCTCTCGATGCCCACCGGCAGGTCGACCACCACAGCCTTGACCGTTTCCTTGTTCGCTTCTTTCAGCGCGCGCACGCGCCGGCCGCCATCGCTGACGAAGAAAGTGCCCGGGTTCTCGTAGTCCGGAATCACGTGAATCGCCTGCTGCTGGCCTTGTTTTGCAAGATTAACGGCCAGCTCGGCAATCGACGCCTTTAGATAGAAATGGCGGGGATTGAAGGGACTAGGTTTGATTGCCTTCAGAGGCAAATCAATGACCTGCCCTGCGGTATAACGATTCGCCCGGCGCCAGGCGCGATACTCATCCGACTCGGCGCCAGCAATTGCGTCCGCCTGGTCTTCCGCGACGAAAGCGCTGGATCGACCGTTCGCGGCGTTTTGGGAAACCTGCTGTATGTCGACGATACCGTCGATCGCATTGAGCCGATCGAGCGCAGTCCGTTTTTCGCTGCTGGTCGTGTCCGGGCGAGCCTTGAAGCCCTTGGCAAATTGCGACGGTTTCATTCAGTGTCCTTTATGCGCATAAAGTCGTCAGAGCATGGCAAGGATTTCATCGGCGCAGCTGCGAATCTCTGCCGCAGCCAGCCGTGCTCCCCGATCGCTCATCTGCAAAACGGTCTGGCCGAGAGCCATCGCCTGCTTGTAGCACTCGCGTGTCGGAATTTGCGTCTTGAGCAACGGGAAACCCAGCTCTTCGAGCGCTACTTTGAGCTCGCGCGTCAGCATGCGCTTCTCTTCGGTCTTGTTCAGCAGGAACACGGCACGCAAGTCTTCATTCATAACCTGCGCCTGCTGCACGAGCTTCACCAGTCCCACACTCGACCAATAATCGGCTGGCGATGACGAAGTCGGAATAACCGCGACACTCGCGGCCAACAGGACGACGCCCGACACCTTTTCTGTAATTGACGGCGGGCAATCGACCACGATGATGTCGTAATCGTTGACGAACTTCTTGATCTCGCGGTGTATTTGCCCGCCCGCTTCGGACAGATTGACAACAGGAAACGGGATGCCGCTGTTGTCATCGGAAGCAGCGCTCGACCAATGGATAAGCGTATTTTGGCCGTCTGCGTCGACCACGAGCACGCGCTTTTTCTTTTCGTGAAAGGCGGCGCCAAGGTGCATCGCGATGGTGCTTTTGCCCACTCCGCCTTTCTGCTGCGTGATCGCTATGATTTCCGCCGCCACAGTTAGCTCCGAAATTGATTGCGTTTCGAATTCTACATTGCGCGCGATTATTTTCCAGTTGTATTAATGAAATGTTGCGGACGTTAGCCATTCGGACAAGGCTTTATGCGCATAAAGTGGCTGGCCTCCTTCGTCGGACCGCGCCACACTTTATGCGCATAAAGCGCTGCCGCGACGCCGCGACGCCGCGACGCCGCGACGACCGACAGACGCGCATTCATCGCCTATGCTTATCGGTGACCTGCAATGTCCAAGAGTCGCCCATGACCGTTCGCAACCTCGACATTCTGCTTGCCCCTAAGTCAATCGCTGTAATCGGTGCGTCGCCGCGCCCCGGGAGCATCGGCGCGATGGTCTGGGAGCGCGCACGATGTGCCGGATACAAGGGCCCCGTCTGGCCGATAAATCCTCGTCATGAGTCGCTGAACGGCGCGCGGGTGTACAAGAATGTTGACGACCTGCCGGACGCGCCGTCTGTCGCCGTCATCTGCACGCGCCCCCAGACGTGGCCGTCACTTGTCGAACAGTTGGGGCGCCGAGGAACGAAGGCCGTCGTCATCGTTGGCGAGGCGCGGCGGCGCACAGGCAGCGATCATCGTGATGAGCCCCCCACTTCTGACGACGCGGCTGAATGGACCGCTCGGACGCTGGCCGCCGCGCGGCCGTTCTTGATTCGAATCGTCGGACCCGCAAGTCTCGGCGTGGTGACGCCATCGATTGGCGCATGTCTCGGTGCTCCCGCGTGCACCGTCAAGCCCGGCGGCGTTGCCTGGGTGTCCGGCTCCAACGCACTGACGAACGGCGTGCTTGGCTGGGCACTCGCACGGGGCCTCGGCTTCTCGCGAATCGTCGCGCTTGGCGATGAAGCCGACGTCGATTCCGGCGACATGCTCGACTTCCTGGCGAGCGACGCATCGACGCGAGCGATCCTGCTTGCAATCGAACACGTCAGCTCAGCGCGCAAGTTCATGTCCGCCGCTCGCGCCGCCGCTCGGAACAAGCCCGTCCTGGTGTTGCGCACGGGTCGCGACGATCCGTTCGATCGGCTCTACGCTGCCGCTTTCCGCCGCGCCGGATTGGTCCGCGTGGAATCTCTCGACGACCTTCTCGATGAGATAGAAACGCTTGGAATCGGCCGTGTCGCGACGAGCGATACAGCCACCGTGCTCACGAGCGACCGCGGCGTTGCCGCCTTGGCGATGGACGCGTTCGCCGCCGCCGGCGATGGTCTTGCGCCGTGGCCCGTCGCTGCACGCGACGCCGTCGCCGCCGCGTTGCCACGCGCGCAGTCAGGAAATCCGCTGCTGCTTGGCGACGACGCGTCCCCTTCCGACTTCGGCGTCGCGCTCCAGGCGCTCGCGCCGCATCGCGAAACCGGGACCGTGTTCGTCGTGCATGCTCCGACGCACAGCGCGCCGGTCGCCGACGTCGCGCGCGTGTTGATCGCCGAGCGACGGCACGCTTATCGTGGTCTGCTTGCGTGCTTCTTCGGTTGTGCGGATGCGGCGACTCGCGACGAACTGCATGCCAACGGCATTCCCGTGCACACGACGCCGCATCGCCTTGCGCGCGGCTTCGCGCGTCTGGTCGATTTCCGGCAAGGACGCGAGTTGCTCATGCAGACTCCGGACGGTCTTCCCGCCGATGTCCCCAAAGACATCGACGACGCGCAGCGCGAAATTCGCACCGCGTTGGACCGCGGCATCACGGAGCTGGATGGCGAGCGAGCCGCCCAGATATGCGCTCGCTTTGGCCTTGTGGTGAAGCCCGGCCCGCCGGACCCGACTTCGGGCGATGCCATTGATATCGACACGCGGCTGATCAATCACCGCGTCTTCGGCCCGGCATTCGAATTCAGGGCTGCGGGCGCGCTCGGGCTTGCTGATTCGCTTCACGAGTTTGCGCTGCCGCCGCTCAATCCGGTGCTCGCCCGCGACCTCGTCACAACATCGCCGCGCGCGCGCGAATTACCCGCCGAGCTTCTGCTCAACGCACTGACCGCGCTATCGCAACTCGTTTGCTACATCGAGGAAATCGTTGCGTTGAAGCTGACGTTCCGCGTGACGCGCGATTCTGTCGTCGTCTACGAACCGAAACTCACACTCGGCGCGCATCGCAAGCCGCTCGCGATCGTGCCGTATCCGCGTTCAATGGAGGAGACGCTCGACTGGCGCGGCATGCGCATCACGGTGCGGCCGATTCGTCCGGAAGACGAAGACGCGCATCGCGCGTTCGTCGCCGCAAACACCCCCGAAGATCTGCGCTTGCGATTCTTCGGCGCCGTGCGCAGCTTCGACCATTCGCAACTCGCACGGATGACACAGATCGATTACGACCGTGAGATGGCGCTCGTCATCACGCGTGCAAAAGAGGATGGCACGTACGAGACGCTGGGCGTGGCGCGCGCAATCGCTGATCCGGACAACGAGACCGCAGAGTTCGCGCTGGCCGCGCGTTCGGACATGAAAGGGCAGGGTTTGGGTTGGCTGTTGCTCTCGCGAATCATCGATTACGAGCGAAAGCGCGGCACCCGATGGATGATCGGCGAAGCGCTACGGGAAAATGCAGGCATGATCGCACTCGCGCGAAAGGCCGGATTCGAGCTCATCAAAACGGAGGATCCCGGCGTCGTCGGTTTCAGGATGCGCCTCTGCGATGCGCCGGAACCTCCATCGCAAACCTCGCGGGACTAGGCCGCGAGTTTGGCGAGCGCGTCGTCGACTTGCGCGCGCGAGAGCGACAGTTCGCTCAATAATGTTTCGGCATACGAACTTCCCGTTTCGCGTTCCAGCCGGGCGATGGTCAGCGCGCAGCGCGCCGCGTCTTTCGGCGTCGCGATGAACGTCTTCACGGACTGTCCCGACGTGAATGCTTCGAAAAGCGGCTCGCGGATCTCATCGGGCAGCGCGCGCGACGTCCACTGATACGGCTTGCCGTTGTACGTCAGTTGCGGCGGGAGGGTGCGCTCCTTTTTCGCAGCGGGAATGAGCCCGTAGGTGCGCGCCGCTTCGCCGATCTGCTCGGGCGAGAAAAGCTCGTCCGGGCCGATGTCGAATTGTGCGATATGCGCTTCGATGGCTTGCATCGCTGCGGCGCGGTCATCGCGCTTCTTCTGTGCGCGCGCGACGATATCGCGGAGTTCGTCCGCTTCATCGGTGGAAATTGTGAAGCTTGCCTGCTTTTGCTGAAGTTCGGAAAAACGCTGGAATTCGGAATCGGAAAGAAGTTTCGCCATGAGTGATGCGTAGTAATGCGTCAGATGAGGTCGGCGGCTCACCAATACGATGGCCGTCTTTTTGAGAGGGCCGCTATTCTAACGCGCGATGCTTTCGCCGCTCAGTCGCGCGTCATCGAAAGCGAGGCGGCGGCGTCCTTCAGCAGCGCAGTGACATCGTCGACGGACGGCGCCACGTACTCGTCGATGCGCCGCATAAAAGGACACGTCAGCGCGGCGATGGCCTGCCCCGACGGCCCGAGCAGCGGAAACGCCACGTCTATGACGCCGAAGGTCTGCTGACTGTCCTTCTTCCAGTAGCCGAGATCGCGGATGCGTCGATGTTCCGCATCGAGCACCGCATCATCGACTGCGAGTTCGCCTTTCACCTTGGTGTGCTCGGCCAGCATGTGCGCGCGCTGTTCGTCCGTCTGGAACGCGAGCATCACGCGGCCCGATCCCGTGTCGATCAGGCCGACGCGAGATCCGAGGCGCACCGAAATGCCCCAGGTGCCCGGCCCGTCCACCTGGGCGATGACGAGCAAATTGCCCCGATCGTAGACGGCGAGATGAACGGACTGCTCGGCGGCATCGGCGAAACGCTGCATCACGGGCAACGCCTCCGCAATCAGCCGGTGCGTCGGCGGATGCCGGTGCGCGAGCGCATATAACTTTAGCCCGAGCGAATAGCGGTCGCCCTCGGGGGAGCGCACGACGTACTGCCGCGCGACGAGCCGCTCCAGCATGCGATACATCTCGCTCGCATTGCGCCCGAGCATCTTCGTGATTTCAGCGCGCGTGAGTCCCGATTTCTGCTCGGACAGCAATTCGAGAATGTCGAGTCCCTTATCGAGCGCGGGCGCGCGATAACGGTCGGCGTCGTTCTCTGCGGATTCCGGAGAAATTGGCGTGCGTCGATTCATGAATGAGGAATGCGCTAGGGGAAATCACCGACAAAGCCGCCCGTCGCTTACCTTGACTTAGCTTTGTGCGAATATGAATAATACGTTCATTGATGAACCGTCACATAGAGGGTTTTTCCATCTTAGTGACGTCGACTTCGCTCGCCAGAATCACTCGCCAGCCGCAGAAAGCGGCTCCGCCGCAGCCACCGTAACCTTTGATCGAGGTTTGCAGATGAGCGCAGCAATGCAGGAGGTCGTCCTACGCCGACGCACGATCGGGCGCACGCCGCTCGAAGTCACGGCGCTATCGCTCGGCACCGCGCCGCTCGGCGGTCTTTACCACGAGTTGACGGAAGAAGAAGCGCGCGCCACCGTCGACGCCGCGTGGCAGGCAGGCATCCGCTTCTTCGACACCGCGCCGCACTATGGGCATACGAAGGCCGAGCATCGGCTAGGCGATGCGTTGCGGAGGTATCCGCGTAGCGACTTCGTGTTGTCGACGAAAGTGGGCCGGCGCTTCGTCCCGCGCACGACGCCGGACGACGGCAGCGAAGGTTGGGCGAATCCGCTGCCTTTTCAGGCGATTTACGACTACACCTACGACGGCATCCTGCGCTCCTTCGAGGACAGCCAGCAGCGCCTCGGCATGATCGACGTCGATATTGTGTTGATTCACGATATCGGCCGATACACGCACGGCGAAAAGAACGCCCATTACTGGCGGCAACTGACGAACGATGGCGGCTTTCGCGCGCTCGATGAGTTGAAGCAATCGCGCGGCGTGAAAGCGGTCGGGCTGGGCGTCAACGAAAGCGCGGCAGTCATGGAAGCGATGGCCGAATACGACATCGACTGTGCGCTGCTCGCCGGTCGCTACACGCTGCTCGAACAGAATCCCCTCGACGATCTGTTGCCTGAATGCGAGAAGCGCGGCGTGAGCATTCTGCTGGGCGGCGCATTCAACTCGGGCATTCTCGCGCGAGGTCTCGACAGTCACGCGCATGGCGATCTCAAGTTCAACTATGGCGACGCGCCGAAGGAAGTCATCGAGCGCGTCGGCAAACTCGAACGCGTGTGTCGGGAACATGGCGTCGCGCTATCGAGCGCCGCGCTCCAGTTTCCTTATGCGCATAAAGTCGTGGCTACCGTGCTGATGGGCGCGCGCAATGCGGGTGAAGTGCAACAGAACGCTGCATCGTTCGGGACGCCGATTCCGTCTGCGCTCTGGGAGGCGTTGCGCTCGGAGGGCCTGCTTCACGAGAACGCGCCGGTGCCGCAATGAACATAGACGAAAGAATCGACGCGCATCAGCACTACTGGGACCCGGCGCGCGGCGATTATGGCTGGCTCTCGCCCGATCTCGAGCCTCTTTACCGCGTGTTCGGCCCGAATGATCTTGCCCCGTTGCGTCACGCGACCGGCATCGCGCGCACCGTCGTCGTTCAGGCTGCGCCGACCGTCGATGAAACGCGCTATCTGCTGAAGCTTGCGCAGGACGACGATTCCATCGCGGGTGTCGTCGGTTGGGTCCCGCTCGATTCCGTCGACGCCGTCGATCTCATCGCAGAGTTTTCGCGCGACTCGAAGTTCAAAGGCGTGCGCCCGATGTTGCAGGACTTGCCCGACGACACCTGGATCGCCCACGCCCCGCGCCCCGAGGCAATCGAGCGTCTGATCGAACGCGATCTGGCCTTAGATGCACTGATCTTCGCGCGGCATGTCCCGTCGCTGACCGAGTTCGCGCGTCGTTATCCGAAGCTGCGAATCGTCATCGATCACGGTGCGAAGCCGCCCATCCGCGATGGCGTCGATGCAGCGTGGCAACCGTGGGCCGACGGCATCGTGCAGCTCGCTGCGTTGCCGCAGAAACCCTTGTGCAAGCTTTCAGGCCTCGCCACCGAAGCATCAAAAGGCTGGACCGACGCGACGCTTCAACCCTATGTTGCGCATCTCATCGCGCATTTCGCCCCTGAACGGCTGATGTGGGGCAGCGATTGGCCGGTACTGAATCTCAACGGCGGCTACACTGACTGGCACGCCGCCGCGACGCGTCTCACCGCGCATTTGGATAAAGCCGGACAGCAGGCGATCTTCGGCGCGAACGCCCGTGCGTTCTACCGCCTTTGACGTCCTCCTATACCGGGCATGTCTCAAAAACAACTTCGACTGGAGCAGTGGATGGTACAAAGACTGGCAGGCAAGACCGCGCTGATCACGGCGGCGGGGCAGGGCATCGGGCTTGCGACGGCGAAGGCGTTCGCGGCGCAAGGCGCGCGCGTGATCGCGACGGACATCCGCGTCGAAGCGCTCGACGGCAAGCCGTTCGAAGTGCGCAAGCTAGATGTGCGCGATGCCCAGGCCATCGACGCTCTCGCGAAGGAACTCGGCCCGATCGACGTGCTGTTCAACTGCGCGGGCTACGTGCACGCCGGCTCGATTCTCGAAGCGAGCGAAGCGGACTGGGACTTTGCATTCGACATCAACGCGAAGGCGATGTACCGGACCATCCGCGCGTTCCTGCCGGCGATGCTGGAGAAGGGTGGCGGCTCGATCATCAACATGTCGTCGGCGGCGTCGAGCGTAAAGGGCGTCGCGAACCGCTTCGTTTATGGTGCGTCGAAGGCGGCGGTGATCGGACTCACGAAGTCGGTCGCGGCGGATTTCGTCACGCGTGGTGTCCGCTGCAATGCGATCTGTCCGGGCACGGTCGAATCGCCGTCGCTGAAAGAGCGCATTGCAGAGCAGGCGCAAGCGCAGGGCGCGAGCGTCGATCAGGTGCAGGCCGCGTTCGTCGCGCGTCAGCCGATGGGGCGCGTCGGCCGCGCTGAGGAAATCGCGGCGCTCGCGCTGTATCTCGGCTCCGATGAGTCGTCGTTCACGACGGGTCAGATTCACATCATCGATGGCGGCTGGTCCAATTAACGGACTCGCCGCGCATCGCTTTTCAACTTGCTGCAGAAATACGAGGATCAAACCAGATGAAGCTGCTTCGTTACGGCCCGAAGGGTCAGGAAAAGCCGGGTCTTCTCGACGCGGATGGGCAAATTCGTGACCTGTCGGCAGTCGTGGACGATATCGCCGGCGCGACGCTGACCGAAGCAGGCCTCGCGAAAGTGCGCGCCGCCGATCCGGCATCGCTGCCGGTGGTCGAGGGCAATCCGCGCATCGGGCCGTGCGTCGCCCGCGTGGGCAAGTTCGTGTGCATCGGCCTGAACTATGCGGATCACGCTGCCGAATCGAACCTGCCGGTGCCGACCGAGCCGGTCATCTTCGGCAAGTGGACGAGCGCGATTTGCGGCCCGAACGACGACGTCGAGATTCCGCGCAATTCGAAGAAAACCGACTGGGAAGTCGAGCTGGGCGTGGTGATCGGCCGCGAAGCGAAGTACGTCGATGAAGCCAACGCGCTCGATTACGTCGCGGGCTATTGCGTCATCAACGATGTCTCCGAGCGCGAGTGGCAGCTCGAGCACGGCACGCAGTGGGACAAGGGCAAGGGCTTCGACACGTTCGGACCGATCGGTCCGTGGCTCGTCACGAAGGACGAAATCGCCGATCCGCAGAAGCTCGATCTGTGGCTCGAAGTGGACGGCCATCGCTACCAGAACGGCAACACGAAGACGATGGTCTTCACCGTCGCGCAACTGGTTGCTTACCTGTCCAAAGTGATGAGCCTGCAGCCGGGCGACATCATTTCGACCGGCACGCCGCCGGGCGTCGGCATGGGCGTGAAGCCGAACGCGGTCTATTTGAACGCGGGCCAGACGATGCGCCTTGGCATTCAGGGCCTGGGCGAGCAGCAGCAGAAGACCGTCGCCGCGCAATAAGCGCAGACGAACGAAAAGCCTCGCCGCTGCGGCGAGGCTTTTTCATGGGCGATACAACCGCGAAACGCATCAGGCGTGATAGAACGCCTCGATCGCGCTATCGCCGATGCGCGCAACCGTTCCCTGCGCAACCGCGACCAGCCGCTCGGTGTTGCCATCGGTGACAAAGACATCGCACTGACACGTCGCCTGCGTCATCCCCGCATGAACGACGCGCGCCCGCGCCATCAGCGTGCCTGTCACCGCCGGACGCAGATGATTGATCTTGTATTCCCCCGTGACCACCTTCGGGCCGAGCCGCAGCGCGCCCGCGAAGGTCAGCGCATTGTCGACCAGATAACTCACCACGCCGCCGTGTACGAAGCCGTGCTGCTGCCTCAGCTCGTCGCGGATCGGCAGACACAGCGTGAGACTCGCTGAATCGACCTGCATCAGCTTGGTGCCGAGCAAGGCGCTGAACGGTTGCGCATTCAGCGCACCGCGTGCGATATCGACGATTTCGGCCATTCAGACACTCCTTCGATGGGTTCGGCGCAGTCCTGCAAAGACAATAGGTAGCGAATGCGCGGTGCGCAAGCAGGTTCGGCGGAATTCGTGCAATGGTGCATTTCGGTGCAGCGAACTGCCATAGACAGACTTTCCGCCAAACCATTCAAGCTCCCGGTTGCCGCTGCCGTAAACCCGCAGTGTCGCCGCGAGTTAAAGCGGCTCAATTCGTTAGTCGGGTGAGAGTGATGTTGGGAAAAATAAGAGTTTCATCGGGTTTGCTCGCTGTATTGGTGGTGTTCTGTGTGTTTCAGCTCGTGACCGAAGGGCTCGGGTTCTGGTCGCTCTCGCGCACGCACGACGATGTCGGCAACCTGTCCAACATCGCACTGAAGCAAGTCAACGCGGTCAACAAGACCACGCAGCACTTGATGGACGCGCGCATCAACCTGTCGCGCGCAGGAACGCGCATGGTGCGCGGCGGCGCCGAGCCGGTCGAGATCGTGCAGCATGCGCGTGAAGAGATCGCACTCGCCGACAAGTCGTTCTCCGCGTTCCTCGACGCGCCGAAGACCGGCAACGAGAACGTCGAGCGCACGACCGCGCTGAAGGCGAAGTACGCCGAATACGCGAAGGCGTTGTCGGAACTCGTGCAATATCTCGATTCCAATAACCTGCAGGCGTTTCTGGACCAGCCGACGCAAGGCTTCCAGGACCGCTATCTGGCCGAGCAGCAGAAGTTCGTCGATTTCGGCAATGCATCGAGCAATGCGTATCTCGAATCAATCGATACGCGCTACGGATTGTTCCGCGCAGTGGGTTTCGCAATCGCCCTGGCGCTCATCGCGGGTGTTGCGCTCGTGCACGTCGCGCTGCGCCGTGGCGTGATCGCGCCGCTCGAGGAAGCGGGCCGTCACTTCGAACGCATCGCGCAGGGACGTCTGGACGAGCGCATCGCGGATCGCGGAACCAACGAAATCGGCCGTCTGTTCGCGGGCCTTGCGGCAATGCAGGCGAGCGTCGCGAGCACGGTGAAGACCGTGCGCGAAACGTCGGAGTCGATCAACTTCGGCGCGGATGAAATCGCAAGCGGAAACGCCGATTTGTCGGCGCGCACCGAAAACCAGGCCGCATCGCTGGAAGAAACCGCATCGAGCATGGAAGAGCTGACGGCGACCGTGCGACAGAACGCCGATCACGCCCGCGAAGCCAACACGCTCGCCGGCGATGCGCTCGAAGCCACGTCGCGCGGCTCCAGCGTCGTCGATGACGTGGTCAAGAAGATGCGCGGGATCGCGCAAAGCTCGGACAAGATCGCCGAGATCATTTCGGTGATCGACGGCATCGCGTTCCAGACCAACATTCTCGCGCTCAACGCGGCCGTCGAAGCCGCGCGGGCGGGCGAACAGGGGCGCGGCTTTGCCGTGGTCGCGGGTGAAGTGCGCGGGCTTGCGCAACGCTCGGCGCAATCGGCGAAGGAAATCAAGGAACTGATCGGGGAATCGGTCGCGCAGGTCAGCGACGGCTCGGTGCTCGTCGAGCGGGCCGGCGCGGCAATGCGCGATGTGTCGTCGTCGATTTCCCGCGTGACGCAGATGATGGCGGAGATCAGCGCATCGTCGCTCGAGCAGAGCGTCGGCATCGAACAGGTCAATCAGGCCGTCACGCAGATGGACGAGATGACGCAGCAGAACGCGGCGCTCGTCGAAGAGGCCGCGGCCGCCGCGTCGTCATTGCACGAGCAGACGCGGCAACTGAAGGCGGCGGTGTCCGTGTTTCAGATTGCCTGAAGCGGCAGGCAGGCGTACGCCGTGGCGAGATGATACGGCGTCGTCGAAGGCATGTCCGCGCGGCTGATGTCACCGTCGGCCGAGCGGCACTCGACCCAGCCTTGCTCGTTAAGGAACCGCGTGCGGAAGCGCGCGATTTGCGCGCCGTGCGCATCGCCGCGCGTCGCCAGCGCGCGCAGATATTCGGTCTGCGCCCAGATGCGCTCCGTGCCGTCGATCACGGCGCCGCTTTCGTCCAGCGCGGCGCACACACCGCCCGTCTTCTCGTCGATGCCGTGCTTCTGCGCGAACACGAACGCGCGCTCGAGCGGTTCGTTCAGCCCCGCCGATGCGAACGCCGCGTGCCCGCTGCCGATCGCCAAAAAGTACCATTCGAACTGATGCCCCGGCTCAAGCCGGTTGTCCGCCGCGCCGATCGGCAATTCGGCGATGCAGCCGGTCGGCTCGTGCACGAATGTGCGAGCCACCGATTCGGCGAGCGTCGCGAGGCGTGCGTCGTAGGCGGCGTCGCCGGTGGCTTCGCGCGCCGCGAGCCATGCTTCGGCAAGGTGCATCAGCGGATTCTGCAGCGGTCCTTCGAGCGTCGTCGCGAAGTCCTCGGATAACACGGCGTTCAGGATCGTGCCGCCTATTGCGAAGCGCGTTTCGACCAGCTTCGACGTTTCTTCCAGCAGCGCCAGCGCATCTGCCGAACCGCTTGTCCGCGCGTAATGTGCGCACGCGAAGATCACGAACGCGTGCGTGTACAAGTCCTTTTGGCGCTCGAGCGGCGCGCCGTTTGCATCGACGCTATAGAACCAACCGCCGTTGCGCGTGTCCCGAAAGTAGTGCCGCAACGATTCGAACAGCGTCTTCGCGTGGTCGAGTTCGCCCGCATCCGCGAAAACGAAAAGCTGACGCGCGCACGCCATCGCGCGATAACGCTTCGGCGGCAACGGCGCATGGTCGGCGGGCGCGACGGCTTCGAAGGGCAGGCGCAGGGCCGCGTTGAAGCCGGGGCCGCGCCATATCGGCAGGACGACGTTCGCAAAATGCGCGCGCAACGCGGCGCCGGAATCCGGATTCGTCGATGGCGTCGCGGGTGCGCCATGCTTGGGTCGATTTTGCATACGACTACTCTGTGAAAATGTTCTGGAAAGCTACCAGTAGCCGCTGAAGCATAGCAAACCCCGCCCCGCGCACCAGGGACTCTCAACGACAGGAGGGAAGAAGATGTTAAGCAATGTCGAACTCGTTTCGCGGCTCATCATGGCCGCGGCGTTGGGCAGCGTGATCGGCTTCGAGCGCGAGCGCCTTTCATGGGCGGCGGGGCTGCGCACGCACATGCTCGTGTGCGTCGGATCGGCGCTGATCATGATGGTGTCGGCGTTCGGTTTCGCGGACGCGCTGAAAGGCGATCACGTCGTGCTCGATCCGTCGCGGGTGGCGGCGCAGGTCGTGTCGGGCATCGGCTTTCTGGGCGCGGGATCGATCCTGATGCGCGGCGAAATCGTCCGGGGACTGACGACCGCCGCGAGCCTGTGGTCCGTCGCGGCGATCGGGCTGGCGGTCGGCGGCGGGCTGTACACGGCGTCGATTGCGGCGACGGCGATCATCCTCGTCATTCTCGCGGGCCTCAAGCCGCTGGAACGACGCTTCATCACCGTGAGACAGCGCCGCCAGTTGACGATGCTCGTCGATCGCGGCTCGCTTTCGTTTCACGGCCTGCACGAGGCGCTCGGGCCGGGCAGCGTGCGCGTGAAGCAGTTCGTCGTGCAGCAAAGCGAGGACACGCCCGAGCTGGATGAGGTGCAAGTCGAGCTCTCGCGCGTGTCGTCGCAGGAATATCGGGCGATCTGCGAACGTCTGCGGCAACTGCCGGTCGTGCGGGAGTTTCGCGAGGAGGACGCCAATTGAGCGGCGGCACGCGCATTCCTTGCAAATGCCCGCTGGATAAGGCGCGCAGCCGTGCGACAATGCGACCTCTCGAAAATTATCGCCAGACCGCATGACTGCTGCGCGCCGGCCGTCTCGCCGCAGCCTTTCGACCTATGCCAGATCCCGCTGTACCCCGAAATCCGGATGCCGACGCGTCGTCGGCGAAGTCCAGGCAACGCGCCGAGGCCGACGCCGACGCGCAGAAGAAGCTCGCGCGCGCCGCGCGGCCGGCGCAACGCGCAGCGGAACCGGGCGATGGCCCGCGCTACGGCGAGACGCTCGATCTCTTCGCCGAGGACGCCGAACGCGCCACGCTTCAGGCGCTGAACACGGATATCCGTCAGGGCACGTTCGAGGGTTTCGAGTTGCCGGAAGTGTTTCTGGCTGCGGTGGAGTCGTCGGCTAGGCGGCGCGCGGCGCGAACCGATGCGGCTCCGCGCGAACCGGCGGACGCGCCGGAGCAGGGCGATCTGATCGCGGATGCGCTCACGATTCCGTCGCCGACGTCGAGCAAAGCCGCCGCCATCACATCGCAGGCAAGCGTGGCCTGGATCGCCCCGCCCGCTTTGCGCATCAACGGTGAGGTCCATCCCGCGAGCGCGTTGGCCCATACCGTCCGCGCGACGATCGGCGGCCAAAGCGCAACAACCGTGGCCCATGCCTGCCGCACCAGGTCGATGCTGACCGTCACGCTCTGCACGATGCTCACGACGCTGGCGGCTGGCATCGCGCAGACGATCGCGTTGTTGCACGCCGGGCACCAGGCGACGCTCGCCTTCCAGTCCGACACCGACCCTAACTCGACGCACTAAGCGATTGCCCGCCGTTGCCGGCGAACAGGTCATTTCGACCGGTCATGTAGAAAAACTACAACATTTCTAGCCAAGAAATGTTGCATTGCACTAGAAATCCGGGAGGGGTATCCCTATAATGATTGCTAAGGGAAAACCCTCAATCACTAACCGGAGTCAGACATGAGCTACCTCTTCGCCCTGCTGCAAAAATTTGCTTCGATCTTCGAATCGCCGCATCTGCCGATGGACTCGGATTACTCGTATCAAGCGCGTTTCCGCGAAGCAGAGCGCCAACGCAAGGCACGCAGCACCGCATTCGGCATCCGTCTGTAATGCGTCGCTGAGGGCGGCGCGGGTCATACCAAGTCAGCAATATCCGACGGCAAGACGTCGATTACCCCGCCCGCCAGCTTGCACCGATTCTGTAGTTTTTCTAGCAGTTCTCCTTCGTCGTTGTACGACGAATCCCGCTCCACGCCCCGCAGCGTGCGACGCATCAAGTCTCCTCGCCTGTCCACCGTCCGTTGCCTGATCGGCCGACGCGGTATTCTTTCGTCTCTCCCACTCTGACGCATCGAGCGCCCCTATGATCGGCGACGTCCATTTCTACGACCCCAACGAAGGCCACGGCCTGCCCCATGACCCGTTCAAGGCGATCGTCGCGCCGCGCGTCATCGGCTGGATATCGAGCCGCGACGCGGACGGCAGCGTAAATCTCGCGCCGTACAGCTTTTTCGGCGCGTTCGCGACTTTCCCTTACGTGATCGGCTTTTCGAGCGAAGGCCGCAAGGACAGCATCAGCAACATCGAGGCAACCGGCGAATTTGTCTGGAACATGTCGACGCGTCCGCTCGCCGAGCGCATGAACCGGACGTCGGCGCCAGTGGCGCGCGGCATCGACGAATTCGAGCTTGCGGGCCTGACAAAGGCGCCGGGGCGCAATGTCGGCGTGCCGCACGTGGCCGAATCCCCTGCGGCGCTCGAATGCCGGCTGCTCCAAGTCGTCCGCCTGCACGACCTGGACGGCCAGCCGATGAACAACTGGCTCGCGCTCGGGCAGGTCGTCGGCGTCCATATCCGCAGCGAGTATCTGAAAGACGGTCTCTTCGATACCGCCGCCGCCCGCCCGATCATGCGCGCGGGCTATCGTGCCGACTATGCGGAAATCGGCGAAATGTTCCAGATGCTGCGGCCTAGCGCCTGAACATCGAAAAACGCGCCGGGACTTGTTCCCACGCGACACGCCGCACACTGCCCGCTTTTCTCTTCGCGTTCGCGCAAACCCTTGTCGCACAAGGGTTGCGCCGTCACGCCAGCCGATCCGCCTTTTTCCCTTGTCGTATTTCTTCATGTAGCTGTCGCAAATAGTCGGCTCAGAGCACTTTTTTCTGGCAACTATGTATGCACAGCGCGGACGGCGTCCGCCACGCATCATGGAGAACTCAATGAATTCCCCCAAGGTGGTAGTCGAAGGGCTGTGCAAGGTGTTCGGCAATAGCCCCAAACAGGCGATCGACATGCTGGCCGGCGGCGCGACGAAGGAAGAAGTCTTCGCGCGCACCGGGCAGATCGTCGGTGTTCATAACGTCTCTTTCGATGTGCAGGAAGGCGAGATCTTCGTGCTGATGGGCCTGTCCGGTTCGGGCAAGTCGACACTGATCCGGCTCATCAACCGGCTCGTCGATCCGACCGCCGGCAAGGTGCTGATCGACGGACGCGACGTCGCCGCCGTGCCGCGCTCGGAACTGACCGCGCTGCGCCGCAAGGACATGAGCATGGTGTTCCAGTCGTTCGCGCTGATGCCGCAACGCACCGTGCTGTCCAACGCGGCGTTCGGGCTCGAAGTCGCGGGCGTCGGGCGCAAGGAACGCGAAAAGCGCGCGATGACCGTGCTCGAGCAGGTGGGCCTCGCGCCCTTCGCGCAGAAGCTGCCGGCGCAACTCTCGGGCGGCATGCAGCAGCGCGTCGGGCTGGCGCGGGCGCTTGCCGTCAATCCGTCGCTGATGATCATGGACGAAGCGTTCTCCGCGCTCGATCCGCTCAAGCGCAAGGAAATGCAGAACGTCCTGCTCGACCTGCAACGCGAGCAGCGCCGCACGATTCTTTTCGTGTCGCACGATCTGGAAGAAGCGATGCGCATCGGCACGCGCATCGCGATCATGGAAGGCGGCCGGGTCGTGCAAATCGGCACGCCGCAGGAAATCATCACGAATCCCGCCGACGACTATGTGCAGGCGTTCTTCGACGGCATCGACACGAGCCGCTATCTGACGGCCGGCGATCTGATGCAGACCGACGCCGTCCCGCTGATGAAGCACTCGCCGCAAATCGACGCATCGAGCGTCGCGGCGACGCTCAATGGCAGCGCCGACTATGCGTTCGTGCTCGACGCGCAGCGCCGCATTCGCGGCTTCGTCGGCCGCGATGCGAACGGCAACGTCGTGCCCCAGATCAATCACATCGAATGCATCGAGCGCAGCATGACGCTCGACGACGTCGTGAACCGTGTCGTCGCGAGCCGGGCGCCGCTGCCTGTCGTCGATGCGGACGGTTCATATTGCGGTTCGGTCAACAAGACGAACGTGCTGCAGGTTCTAACGCGCCATCGAGGTTCCCATGTCTGAAATTATTCCGCTCGGTAGCTGGGTCGATCAGGGCGTCCACTATCTGCTCGACCACGACGCGAAAACCTTCGATGCCATCGGCAAGGTCATCGAGAGTTTTGCTGCGGTCATCGAACATGGCTTGCAGGCCATTCCGATGTGGGCGCTCATGGCGCTGTTCGTCGGCATCGGCTTGTGGCGGGTCGGCTGGCGCTTCGCGGCGTTCACGCTGCTGTCGCTTCTGCTGATCTACGCGACCGGCTTCTACGACCAGATGGTCATCACGCTGGGTCTTACGTTATCCTCAACGTTAATCAGCCTGCTGATGGGCATCCCGCTCGGCATCTGGACCGCGAAGAGCAAGTATGTCGAGATGACCGTGCGTCCCGTGCTCGACCTGATGCAGACGATGCCGGCCTTCGTGTACCTCATCCCCGCCGCGATGCTCTTCGGCCTTGGCCGCGTGCCCGGCATTCTTTCGACCGTCATCTTCGCGATGCCGCCCGCGGTGCGCCTCACGTCGCTCGGCATCAAGCACGTGAACCGCGAGATCGTGGAAGCGGGCCAGGCGTTTGGCTGCACGTCGTGGCAGTTGCTCTATAAGGTGCAGATTCCGAACGCGCTGCCGTCGATCATGACCGGCGTGAACCAGACGATCATGATGGCACTGTCGATGGTCATCATCGCGTCGATGGTCGGTGCGGGCGGTCTCGGCAACGATGTGCTCGCAAGCATTCAGCGGCTCGATATCGGCCTCGGTTTCGAAAGCGGCTTGTCGGTGGTGCTGCTTGCGATCATCCTCGATCGCATCACGGAGAGCTTCGGCCGTTCGCCGGGCATGGCGCGCGCTCCGCTGTTCTCGGGTCTGCGCAACGTGATGCGCGTGCGCCGCGCGCCGGCTGCGCAACAGGGTTGATGCGCCCATGAAGCGTGATGCGATCGTCCCGGCGGCAGCGGAATCGCCTCTTGCGAATCTCGCGCACTTCGGCTTCCTGACGCTGCCGAATTTCTCGATGATCGCATTCACGAGCGCGGTCGAAGTGCTGCGCATGGCCAACTACGTGGGCCGCGCGCAGCACTACACGTGGTCGGTCATCACGCCGGACGGCGAGCCGGCGCGAGCAAGCAACGGCATCACCGTGAAGCCGACGACGACGCTCGACGAGGCCGGCATGCCCGATGTGCTGATCGTCTGCGCGGGCTGGCACGTCGCCGATTATGTCGACGACACCGTCATCGCCCTGTTGCAGCGTGCGCACGACGCGGGCATTCCGCTCGGCGGCATCTGCACCGGTCCTTATGCGTTGCTCGCGGCCAAGCTGCTCGATGGCTATCGCTGCACGGTGCATTGGGAAGACATGTCGCCGTTGAACAAGCGCTTCCCGCATGTGCGTTTCGCCGACGAACTCTTCGTGATCGACCGCGATCGCGTGACCTGCACGGGCGGCACCGCACCGCTCGATCTGATGCTCAACCTCGTCGGCCTGAGACTCGGGCAACCGGTAGCCGCTCAGGTGTCCGAACAATTCATCGTAGAGCGCATACGCGGTTCGAGCGACTATCAGCACATACCCGTCGATGCGCGCGTCGGCTTCTCGCGTGCGGAGCTGGTTGAAGTCGTCCGGCTGATGGAGGCCAACATCGAAGAGCCGCTATCGCTCGATGAACTTGCGCGGCTCGTGCATCTGTCGCAACGTCACTTGCAGCGCATGTTCAAGATGTTCCTCAACGTGTCGCCGACGCATTACTACCTGACGCTGCGCCTGCGACGCGCCCGTGATCTGTTGCGCAACACCGATGCGTCCATTGCGCGCGTGACGAGCATCTGCGGATTCCATTCGCCTTGCCATTTCAGCAAGGCGTATCGCGCGCAATACGGTCATGCGCCGAGCATGGAGCGGCGTCTTTCCGCGTGACGCCCGTCGAAAGCTAGGTTCGATAGTCTGTCTTGCCGCCCTCGATCATCCGCAACGCGGCCTGCCATTGCAGCGCGGTCACGCCTTCGATTTCGTCGCTCCGATACTGCCCGGCGGTGATTTCGCACACTCTGGCGGACGGGATATTCAGTTCCACGCCGCCCGCGAGCGCGCGCAACTGGATCTCGCATGCGCGCTCCAGAAAGTACATCTCCTGAAACGCAGTCGGAACCGAATTGCCGCACGCGAGCAGGCCGTGGTTGCGCAGGATCATCGCGTTGTGCGGGCCGAGATCGTTGACGAGACGGTCGCGTTCGGCGAGATCGAGCGCGATGCCCTCGTAGTCGTGATACGCGAGATGCCCGTAATACTTCAGCGCGTGCTGGCTGATCGGCAGAAGGCCCTGCTTTTGCGCCGATACCGCCGCGCCGGCGGGCGTATGCGTGTGCACGACGCACACCACATCGGGCCGCGCCATGTGAATCGCGGAATGAATCGTGAAGCCGGCCGGATTGACGAGATACCGCTCGGGATGCGCGGCATCGGCATTCACGGGGCGGCCTTCGCTGTCGATACGCACGAGATCCGACGCGCGCATTTCATCGAAGAGCACGCCGTATCGGTTGATGAGAAAGTGATGCTCCGGTCCCGGCACGCGCGCGCTGATGTGCGTGAAGATCATGTCGGTCCAGCGGAAATGCGCGATCACGCGATACAGCGCCGCCAGATCGCAACGCAATGCCCATTCTTCCTGCGAATAACCTTGAGTCTCCATGCCGCTTCTCCTATAGGTGAGGCCGCGGGCAACGTGGAACAGGTGCGCTAGATTGCTTGCGCGCGGCCGGGGAAAGTCTCGTCGTAGTCCATTGCGTGATGCGCTGTCTCTTCGGCGTCCTGTGCGCCGCGCTGCTCACGATACATCATCGGCGGAAGGCCGAATTGCTTGCGAAACTCGCGGCCAAGATGCGATGCATCCGAGAAGCCGCAACTCGACGCGATATCGGCCACGGTTTTATCCGAACTCGTCAGCAGCCACGCGGCCGTGCGCAGACGCACCTGTTTCGCGTACGCCTGCGGCGCCTTGCCGGTCTCCGCCTTGAAGAGGCGTTCGAGCTGACGCGTGGACATATCGAGCTTGTGCGCGAGTTCGTCGAGCGTCAGCGTGCGGCCAACGTGCTGTTCCATCAGCAGGATCGCGCGCTTGACCTTCGGATGCGTAGCCGGCGCGAGACCCGGCGGATGCGGCTGCGGCGCGTTGCCCTTCTGCATGTCGTCGACGAGCAGGATGCGCAGCGCCTTCTGCACCGTCGCGGTCTCGAAGTGACGCAGCAGAATGGCGGCGGCCACGTCGATGGACGCGCGCCCGCCCGAACACGTAATGCGCCTTCTGTCGATGACGAAGAGCCGGTCGGCGACGAGCATCTGTTCGTCCGCATGCGGGAATCGCTCCACGAAGTCCCAGTAGTGGAACCAGCTCACGCACACGCGATGGCCGTCGAGCACGCCCGCGCGCATCAGTGTGAACACGCCCGTGCACATGCCGACGATCGTCGCGTTGGCTGCGGCGGCGCGGCGGATGAACTGCAGCGTGACTTCGCTCGCGGACGGTCCCGAGTGCAGCAAGCCGCCAACGACGACTACGTAATCGTACGGCTCCGCCTTCTCGAAGGTTTCCCACGGCGTGATCTGAATGCCGCAACTCGCGCGCACGGGCGCAAGCGTTTCGCCGATCACGCTCCATGAGCAGCGTACCGGGCGGCTGAAATCGCCTTCGTCGGCGGACAGACGCAGCAGATCGACGAAACCGGAAAACGCGGTCAGCGTGAAGTTCGGCAACAGCACGATGCCGAAGCGAATACGTGATTTCGACTGGCCGTCGATGGAGAGCGGCGGAAGGGAATCGGCGGGGTTCATGCGTGTGACGTGCGGCGGCTGGACGTTATGCAGCGAGCATAACACCGGGCGCGCGCCATGCACGCATGATCAGAAACGGGAGAGCGCCACGCTGCGTGGCGCGGCGTAGAGGAGAATTCAGCCGCCGAGAACGGCGAAGGCCCAGGCGAACACGCCGCCGAGAAGCGCGCCCGTCGAACGGCCGAGCACACTGGCGATGGTGTAATCGCCCCAGCGTTGCTCGATTTCGGCCTTCAATACGCCGAAGTAGCGCAGGGCGGGATCGATGGAGCACGCGATGACCAGTGCGCCCCAGAGCGGGACGTATCGCGTGAGGATGTGATCCGGGGAGACCAGGCCGACTGCCTGAAGCGCGCCGACGACACTCGCGCCGATCACGAACGCGAGAACCCAGGACTTGAAGAACTGATCGGGAAGAGCGTGACTATCCATTGCTGTGAACCGGTGAAGGGAAGATCGAGAAGGAGAGGCTGCGGGTCTTGGGTCGCCGGCCACTCGCGGACCTAGGGAATATACCGAGACGCGCCTTTTCAGCCTCTCGGACCAGTCTCAAAAACATCCGGTTTTGCAACGAATCGGCGCAGAAACGCGCCGCGATCGAATCGCTCTGTTACGCGCCGACCTTCGATGGCGCGTCGGGAATCGTAGGAAATCCGTCATGGGCGGCGCTTCCAAAAAATGGCTGACGCCGCCATCCCATTTCGATGCCGTTTTTGTTCTATCAGCCGGAATTGCGGTTTGGTGCAATGTGCCCATGTCGTGATCGGGTCTTTGCCCGGTCACGCAACCGAACCGCCAAGCCTGAGGGCACGCCATGAATGTCAGCGTTTTCGATCTGTTCAAGATCGGCATCGGTCCTTCCAGCTCGCACACGGTCGGCCCGATGATCGCGGCATGCCGCTTTGCATCGCATATCGAAGACGCGAATCTGCTGGGTTTCGTCACGCGCGTGCGGGCGGAACTGTTCGGCTCGCTCGGTGCGACCGGCAAGGGCCACGGCACGGACAAGGCCGTGCTGCTCGGCCTCGAAGGGAATCTGCCCGATCTGATCGATCCCGACATGATCGCGCCGCGTCTCCAGGAGATCCGCGAAACGCGGCGCCTGATGCTGCTCGGCAAGCACGCCGTTGCGTTCGAGGAGCGCGAGCACATCGGCTTCTATCGGAAGCTGATGCCGGGTGCGGCGGGATCGAGCATCGTGCATCCGAATGGCATGCGCTTTCAGGCTTTCGACGAACACGGCCAGTTGCTCGTGGAGAAGGAGTATTACTCGATCGGCGGCGGCTTCGTGGTGAATCGCGAAGGCGATCGCGTGAACGGCGTGCGCGCCGGCGGCAACGTGCCGTATCCGTTTCGCACCGGCGACGACCTGATGCGCGTCTGCCGGGAGACAGGTCTGTCTATCGCCGATATCGCGATGCAGAACGAATGCGCGAATCGCAGCGAAACCGAGGTGCGCGAAGGCATGCTCGCCGTGTGGCGCGTGATGGCCGCGTGCGTCGAGCGCGGCTGCAAGGAACGCGGCGAATTGCCCGGCCCGATGCATGTGAAGCGCCGTGCCGCCGATCTGAGCGCGCAATTGCGTTCGCGCTCCGAGGAATCGCTGCGCGATCCGCTTTCGATGCTCGACTGGGTCAATCTCTATGCGATGGCCGTCAACGAAGAGAACGCATCGGGCGGGCGGGTCGTGACCGCGCCGACCAATGGCGCGGCTGGCGTGATTCCCGCCGTGCTGCACTACTACGTCAAGTTCATGCACGGCTCGAACGACGAAGGCATCGTGCGCTTCCTTCTGACGGCGGCGGCCATCGGCATCATCTACAAGGAGACGGCGTCTATCTCGGGCGCGGAAGTGGGCTGCCAGGGCGAAGTGGGCGTCGCGTGCTCGATGGCCGCCGCCGCGCTCGCAGCCGTGATGGGCGGCACGCCCGCGCAAGTCGAGAACGCCGCTGAAATCGGCATGGAACACAACCTCGGCATGACCTGCGATCCGGTCGGCGGCCTCGTGCAGATTCCATGCATCGAGCGTAACGCGATGGGCGCGATCAAGGCGATCAACGCCGCGCGCATGGCGATGAAGGGCGACGGCACGCATTACGTGTCGCTCGATTCGGTCATCAAGACGATGCGCGAAACCGGCGCCGACATGAAGACGAAATACAAGGAGACGTCGCGCGGCGGGCTGGCCGTGAACGTCATCGAGTGCTGAAACACCGCTACGAAACAAGGGAAACACCATGAGCCGCTATTCGATATTCAGCCTGCTGCGCAACGGCATGTCGTATCACGAGAACTGGGAGCGTCAGTGGCGCAGTCCCGAGCCGAAGCGCGAATACGACGTGGTCATCGTCGGTGGCGGCGGGCACGGCCTCGCGACTGCTTACTACCTCGCGAAGGAGCACGGCATCACCAATGTCGCGATCCTCGAGAAGGGGTGGATCGGCGGCGGCAATACGGCGCGCAACACGACCATCGTGCGTTCGAACTATCTGTGGGACGAGTCCGCTGCACTGTACGAGAAGGCGATGAAGCTGTGGGAAGGGCTGTCGCAAGACCTCAACTACAACGTGATGTTCAGCCAGCGCGGCGTGATGAATCTCGCGCATACGCTGCAGGACGTGCGCGATACCGAGCGCCGCGTGAACGCGAACCGTCTCAATGGCGTCGATGCCGAATTCCTCACGCCGGCGCAGATCAAGGAGATCGAGCCGACCATCAACCTCAATAGCCGTTATCCGGTGCTGGGTGCGTCGATTCAGCGTCGCGGCGGCGTCGCGCGTCACGATGCGGTCGCGTGGGGCTATGCGCGCGGCGCGGACCAGGCGGGCGTCGACATCATTCAGAACTGCCAGGTCGTGGGCATCCGGCGCGAAGGCAATCGCGTGACCGGCGTCGATACGACCAAAGGCCATATCAAGGCGAAGAAGGTCGCGGTCGTCGCAGCGGGCAACACGACGACGATCGCCGACATGGCGGGCGTGCGTCTGCCGATCGAAAGCCATCCGTTGCAGGCGCTGGTATCGGAGCCGATCAAGCCCGTGGTCAACACCGTCGTGATGTCGAATGCCGTGCACGCGTACATCAGCCAGTCCGACAAGGGCGATCTCGTGATTGGCGCGGGCGTGGATCAATACACAGGCTTCGGTCAGCGCGGCAGTTTCCACATCATCGAAGGCACGCTGGAAGCCATCGTCGAGATGTTCCCCGTGTTCTCGCGCGTGCGGATGAACCGGCAGTGGGGCGGCATCGTCGATGTGTCGCCGGATGCATGCCCAATCATCAGCAAGACCGACGTCAAGGGCCTGTACTTCAACTGCGGCTGGGGCACGGGCGGCTTCAAGGCGACGCCCGGTTCGGGCTGGGCGTACGCGCACACCATCGCGAAGGACGAGCCGCACGCGCTGAATGCGCCGTTCTCGCTGGATCGTTTCTATACCGGTCACCTGATCGACGAACACGGCGCTGCCGCCGTCGCGCACTAAAGGGAGTTGCAAACATGTTGCTGATCGAATGCCCCTGGTGCGGGCCGCGCGCCGAAACCGAGTTTTCCTGCGGCGGCGAAGCCGACATTGCGCGTCCGCTGGATACCGAGAAGCTCACCGACAAGGAATGGGGCGACTACCTCTTCATGCGCCGCAATCCGCGCGGCGTGCATCGCGAGCAATGGATGCACGCGCAGGGCTGCCGCCGCTGGTTCAAGGCTCAGCGCGACACGGTGTCATACGAGATTCAGGGCTACGAGACGTTCGACCGTCCGCTGGCTGCGATGGACAACAAGGAGGGAGCGTCGAAATGAGCCAGAAAGACCGACTCGCCACGGGTGGGCGCATCAATCGCGCGATCGCGCTGACCTTCACGTTCAATGGCAAGACGTATCAGGGCTATCAGGGCGATACGCTCGCCTCCGCGTTGCTCGCGAACGGACAGCACTTCGTCGCGCGTAGCTGGAAGTATCACCGGCCGCGCGGCATCGTAACGGCGGGCGTCGAAGAGCCGAATGCAGTCGTGCAGCTCGAAACCGGCGCTTATACGGTGCCGAACGCGCGCGCCACGGAAGTCGAGCTGTATCAGGGCCTCGTCGCATCGAGCGTGAATGCGAAGCCGAACATCGAGAACGATCGCATGGCGGTCAATCAGAAGATCGCGCGCTTCATTCCGGCAGGCTTCTACTACAAGACGTTCATGTGGCCGCGCAAGCTGTGGCCGAAGTACGAAGAAGTGATTCGCGATGCAGCCGGCCTCGGCAAAGCGCCCGTAGAGCGCGATGCCGACCGCTACGACAAGTGCTTCGCGCATTGCGACGTGATGGTGGTCGGCGGCGGGCCATCGGGTCTTGCCGCAGCGTATGCGGCGGGCATGTCCGGCGCACGCGTGATCCTCGTCGACGATCAGCCGGAACTCGGCGGCTCACTGCTGTCGTGCCGCGCGGAGATCGACGGCAAGCCGGCGCTGCAATGGGTTCAAAAGATCGAAGGCGAACTGCGCAAGATGCCCGACGTGAAGATCCTTTCGCGCAGCACGGCGTTCGGCTATCAGGATCACAACCTCGTCACCGTGACGCAGCGCCTGACCGAGCATCTGCCCGTGTCGACTCGCAAGGGCACGCGCGAACTGATGTGGAAAGTGCGCGCGAAACGCGTGGTGCTCGCGACCGGCGCGCACGAGCGCCCCATCGTGTTCGGCAACAACGATCTGCCGGGCGTGATGCTGGCGTCGGCGGTATCGACGTATCTGCATCGGTATGCGGTGCTGCCGGGACGCAACGCGGTGGTGTTCACGAATAACGACGACGCCTACCAGTGCGCGCTCGATCTTAAGGCCGCAGGCGCGAACGTGACGGTCGTCGATCCCCGTCCGATGGAATCGAAAGGCGCATTGCCCGCCGCCGCGCGGCGCTATGGCGTGCGCGTGCTGAACGACGCGGTGATCACGGCGGCGCATGGCAAGCTGCGCGTGTCGTCGGTGGAAGTTGCTTCGTTTGCGAAGGGCCAGGTCGGCGCGAAGCAAACGGACCTGCAATGCGATCTGGTCGCGATGTCGGGCGGCTGGAGCCCGGTGCTGCATCTGTTCGCGCAATCGGGCGGCAAGGCGCACTGGCACGACGAGAAAGCGTGCTTCGTTCCCGGCAAGGCGATGCAGGCCGAAAGCAGCGTCGGCGCATGCGCGGGCGAATTTACGCTGGCGCGCGGCATTCGCTTCGGTCTCGATGCCGGCGCGGAAGCGGCGCGTGCGGCGGGTCATATCGTTGCGCGGCCGGCGCCGGTGAAGGTCGCGGAAATCGCGGAAGCGCCGCTCTTGCCGCTGTGGCTCGTCGGCGGCCGCGAACTTGCAACGCGCGGTCCGAAGCAGTTCGTCGACTTCCAGAACGATGTCTCCGCCGCCGACATCTTCCTCGCGGCGCGTGAAGGCTTCGAATCGGTGGAGCACGTCAAGCGTTATACGGCGATGGGCTTCGGCACGGATCAGGGCAAGCTCGGCAACATCAACGGCATGGCGATTCTCGCGCAGGCGCTCGGCAAGACCATTCCCGAGACGGGCACGACCACCTTCCGCCCGAACTACACGCCTGTGACCTTCGGCACGTTCGCGGGCCGCGAGCTCGGCGAGTTCCTCGATCCGGTGCGCAAGACCGCGATTCACGAATGGCACGTGCAGAACGGCGCGATGTTCGAGGATGTCGGCAACTGGAAGCGCCCGTGGTATTACCCGCGCGGCAACGAGGACATGCACGCGGCGGTCGCGCGTGAATCGCTGGCGGTGCGGCAGAGCGTCGGCATTCTCGATGCATCGACGCTCGGCAAGATCGACATTCAGGGTCCGGACAGCGCGAAGCTGCTCAACTGGATGTACACGAATCCGTGGAGCAAGCTCGAGGTGGGCAAATGCCGTTATGGTCTGATGCTCGATGAAAACGGCATGATTTTCGACGATGGCGTGACCGTGCGCCTCGCCGAACATCACTACATGATGACGACGACCACCGGCGGCGCGGCGCGCGTGCTGACGTGGCTCGAACGCTGGCTGCAGACGGAGTGGCCCGACATGCGCGTGCGGCTCGCATCCGTGACGGATCACTGGGCGACGTTCGCCGTCGTCGGCCCGAACAGCCGCAAGGTGCTGCAGAAGGTGTGTCAGGACATCGACTTCGCGAATGCCGCTTTCCCGTTCATGAGCTATCGCGATGGCACGGTGGCGGGCGCATCGGCGCGTGTGATGCGCATCAGCTTCTCGGGCGAGCTTGCCTACGAAGTGAACGTGCCGGCCAACGTGGGCCGCGCGGTGTGGGAAGCACTGATGGAAGCGGGCGCGGAGTTCGACATCACGCCGTACGGCACCGAGACGATGCACGTGCTGCGTGCGGAGAAGGGCTACATCATCGTCGGCCAGGATACCGACGGTTCGATGACCCCGTATGACCTCGGCATGGGCGGGCTCGTCGCGAAGTCGAAGGACTTCATCGGCAAGCGTTCGCTCACGCGCTCGGATACGGCGAAGGCCGGGCGCAAGCAGTTCGTCGGGCTGCTGACGGATGATCCGTCGGTCGTGCTGCCGGAAGGCGCGCAGATCGTCGCGGGTCCGTTCCAGGGCGATACCGCGCCAATGCTTGGCCATGTCACGTCCAGTTATTTCAGCCCTGTTTTAAAGCGTTCGATTGCGTTGGCCGTCGTGAAGGGCGGTCTCGACAAGATCGGCGAAGCGGTCATGATCCCGCTTGCGAACGGCAAGCAGGTCAATGCGAAGATCACCAGTTCTGTGTTCTATGACAGCGAAGGAGCACGTCAGCATGTTGAATGAGATCAAGGGTTCCTCGACTGTCGTCGATCGGGTGACGGTCGGGCAGGGCGTGTGGCAGGAGTCGCCGCTCGTGGGTGCGGATGCGTTGTTGAAGGCGCATCAGGCGGGCGCGTCGAAGGCGTTTCGTTTGACGGAGCGGCCGTTCCTTCAGCTCGTGAACGTGCGCGGCGATACGCGCGATGCCGCCTTCTTGCGCGCCGTGGAGGCCGTGATTGGATGTGCACCGCCGGAGAAGCCGAACACGGTCGCGAAAGGCAACGGCTATGACGTGCTGTGGCTCGGCCCGGACGAGTGGCTCGTGGTTTCCGAAGCGGCGCACGACGCATCGCGTGCCGCGCCGCTGGAAGCGCGGTTGCGTGAAGCATTCGCGGGTGCGTTCGCAGCGGCGGTGGATATCGGTAGCGGCTACACGGTGCTCGACATCGACGGACCGCGCACGCGCGAGGTCCTGTCGCGCGGCTGTCCGCTCGATCTGCATCCGAAGGTATTCGGTGCTGGACAGTGTGCGCAGAGCCATTACTTCAAGGCGTCGCTGACGCTGGTGCCGCTCGGTGGCGATCGCTTCGAACTCATCGTGCGTCGCAGCTTTGCGGATTACTTCGTGAAGATCATGCTCGATGCCGCCGAGCCGCTGTTGTCGTGAAGCCGTTCGAGCCTCTGAATGCCGGCGGGCAGGGCTGGCGCGTCGTCGTCGATGAGCTCGTCGTGATGACGCGCATTGGCCTGTACGAGCATGAGCATCGCGCGCCGCAGGCTGTGTCGATCGATGCGAGCCTGCGGTATCGCGGTACGCCGCATGAAGCGTGCGATGGTCTCATCGATTACGAAGCGTGGTGCAATCGGGTCACGGCATATTTGCATGAGAAGCCGCATACGCGATTGCTCGAGACGCTGGCGGTGGAAATTGCGGCGTTGTCGTTCGACGCATGGCCCGCGCTCGATGCGCTCACGCTGACGCTACATAAGCCGAAGATTCGCGAGGGCACGCGGCGGCTTGCGCTCGAACTCGACTGGCGTCGTGCCGATTACGATGCCTGGCGCGCGCATCGTGCCGTGGATGCAGTGAGCGCATGAACGCATCGCGCGATACGGCGGCGCGGCTGTCCGAACGCGCGTATAGGGATCGCGACGCGCGTGCCGCGCTTGCTTTGCTTGAGCGGAGCATTGCGTTGAAGCACAGGCGAATCGCGCTGATTCGCTATCTGCACGCGCAGTATCTCGATGCACCGCTGGAAGCGCGGCATCACGAGTATGTCAAGACGATTGCCGCCAGACTCAGTGCCGACGCGTTGATGCGCGTAGCGGCGGCGGCGAGGGGCAGGGTCGGGGGGTGAGGGCGTTCAACGAACTCAGAAGTCGCTCTCAACCAACCTCACGTCGCATTCCCCCCATCGAACGCCGCTGAAACCCCCTACTCTCCCTTCAGGGCCGCGAGCATCGCACGCAGAGAGAAAGCCCGCGCCTGCCGTTCACGAATCCAAGGAGACGTATCAATGAGCACCAATCGCGGCGTCGTATATCTCGGTCAGGGCAAGGTCGAGGTCCAGTCCATCGACTATCCAAGAATGGTCGATCCGCGTGGCCGCGACATCGGCCACGGCGTCATTCTCAAAGTCGTCAGCACCAACATCTGCGGGTCCGATCAACACATGGTCCGCGGCCGCACGACCGCCGAAGTCGGCCTCGTGCTCGGACACGAGATCACCGGCGAAGTCATCGAAATCGGGCGCGACGTGGAGACGCTGTCCATCGGCGATCTCGTCTCCGTGCCCTTCAACGTCGCATGCGGACGCTGCCCCACGTGCAAGGCGCAACACACGGGCGTGTGCCTCAACGTGAACCCGTCGCGCGCAGGCGGTGCGTATGGCTATGTCGACATGGGCGGCTGGATCGGCGGACAGGCCGAGTACGTCATGGTCCCGTACGCCGACTTCAACCTCCTCAAGTTCCCCGACAAGGCTCAGGCGATGTCGAAGATCCGCGACCTCACCTGCCTCTCGGACATCCTCCCGACGGGTTACCACGGTGCGGTCATGGCAGGCGTGAAGCCGGGCGCAACGGTTTATATCGCGGGCGCGGGGCCTGTCGGGATGGCGGCAGCCGCATCGGCGCGTTTGCTGGGCGCGGCATGCACGATCGTCGGCGACATGAACGAGGAGCGCCTCGCGCATGCACGCAAGATGGGCTTCGAGACGATCGATTTGTCGAAGGACGCGACACTCGCCGAACAGATCGAGCAGATTCTCGGCAAGCCCGAAGTCGATTGCGCCGTCGATTGCGTCGGCTTCGAAGCACATGGTCATGGCAACGAACACAACGAGGAAGCGCCGGCCACGGTCCTCAATTCGCTGATGGAAATCACCAAGGCAGCAGGCGCGATCGGCATTCCGGGTCTCTACGTGACCGACGATCCCGGCGCCGCCGATGCCGCCGCCAAACGAGGCAGCCTGAGCATCCGCTTCGGCCTCGGCTGGGCGAAGTCGCATTCGTTCCATACGGGCCAGACGCCGGTGATGAAGTACAACCGTAACCTGATGCAGGCGATTCTGTGGGACCGTCTGCCGATCGCGGATATCGTGAACGTGTCGGTGATTTCGCTCGATGAAGCGCCGGATGGTTATCGCAAGTTCGATGGCGGCGCGCCGCGCAAGTTCGTGCTCGATCCGCACGGCTTGCTCAAGGCGGCCTAAGAAAGCAAAAGCGCCTCTGAAAAGAGGCGCTTTTTTTTGCAGCGGCGCAAGTCGTCAGGCCGCCATTACCGGCACCGCGCTCAGGGACGGCGCCTGCTTCCTTCGCTCGCGCGTCGGCGCAGTGCCGAACGCATCGCGATAACTCTTCGAGAAATGGCAAGCTGACTGAAACCCGCAAGCCATCGTGATGTGCATGATGGACATATCCGTCTGTAGCAGCAACTCGCGCGCGCGGCGCAGGCGCAGCGTCAGATAGTAATGCGTCGGCGTCATGCCGAGATGCTCGCGGAAAAGCCGCTGCAACTGCCTTTGCGACATGCCGGCCAGCCGCGCGAGTTCTTCGCGCGAAAGCGGCTCTTCGATGTTGTTCTCCATCAGCGAAATGACTTCGAACAAGGACTTGTTCGCTGATCCCAACCTTGCGACGAGCGGCATGCGTTGCTGCGCGCTCGTATCGCGCACGTGTTCGACAATGAACTGCTCCGCAATCTGCGTCACGCGCGCTGTGCCGACGCGCGCCGCGATCAGGTTCAGCATCATGTCGAGCGGTGCAACGCCGCCCGTGCACGTCACGCGATCGCGGTCGATGACGAACAGTTCCTTCAGGAAACGCGTATCCGGAAACTCTTCCTTGAGCGCGGACATGTTCTCCCAATGAATCGCGCATGCATAGCCCGCCAGCAAGCCGGCGCGGGCGAGCGCATACGTTCCGGTGCAAAGGCTGCCGAGCATGCTGCCCGTGCGCGCAAAGCGTCGCAATGCGGACAGATGAGCGGGCGTCGTTGCACGCTGCACGTCGATGCCGCCGACCACGAACACGATATCCGGCTGTCCCACGCATTCCACCGGCCCCGTATCGACGGATAGCCCGTTGCTGGCCGTCACCGGCCCGCCTTCGGGACTGACGATAGACCACCGATACAACGGCTGCCCCGTCAGATAGTTCGCCATGCGAAGCACTTCGATCGCGTTGGTGAACGCCATCATCGTGAAGTTGGGCAGCGGCATGAACGCGAAGTGCGTCAGTGCCGCCGTGCGATCGGAAGACATGGGGAAATTGATTCCTTGGAATCGAATCTATTGTTTAACGCCGTGGCTGCGGCCTTGTGCCACTCCTGCATTGTGATAACGAGTGCAACTTGCATGCCATCGGGCTAAACCCTGAATAGGCGGGGCGGCGCCTTCGTTTGGCTGAAGGCGACGCACTAGGGCGGCGCGCACGGTCGTGCACAAGCACTGACTCGGCGCACGATCGTTCCGCCAGCGTGCAGCGCGAGCGTACTAAAAACGCCACTACACCCAAAGCTGATTCGGCACTTGTCGAAAACAGACGCGCATGTCGGAAAAGGTAAAGAACGCGTCTAAATTCATAAATTGACCGGGAAGACGAAGGTCAAGAATAGACGCAACGATGAAAGCGCGAGCTTCATCCACCGACCGTTCTTCTACTGACCCCGGACCTCTCAATGTCTAACTCGAATCCCTTCTTCGACGCGCCGCTCGCGACGCGGGACGCCCCAGTGCGCGGTGCGATCCTGCGCGAGCTGGAACGACAGCAATCGCAAGTCGAGCTGATCGCGTCGGAAAACATCGTGTCGCGCGCCGTGCTGGAAGCGCAAGGTTCCGTGCTCACGAACAAGTACGCGGAAGGGTATCCGGGCAAGCGCTACTACGGCGGCTGCGAATTCGTCGATGAAGTGGAAACGCTCGCAATCGACCGCATCAAGCAACTGTTCAACGCGAAGTTCGCCAACGTGCAGCCGCATTCGGGTGCGCAGGCCAATGGCGCGGTGATGCTCGCGCTCACGAAGCCGGGCGATACCGTGCTCGGCATGTCGCTCGATGCAGGTGGGCACCTGACGCACGGCGCGAAGCCGGCGCTGTCGGGCAAGTGGTTCAACGCGGTGCAGTACGGCGTGAATCGCGACACCATGCTGATCGACTACGAGCAGATCGAAGAGCTCGCGCAGCAGCACAAGCCGTCGCTCCTCATCGCGGGCTTCTCGGCGTATCCGCGCAAGCTCGACTTCAAGCGCCTGCGCGCCATCGCCGACGCGGCGGGCGCGAAGCTCATGGTCGATATGGCGCATATCGCGGGCATCATCGCGGCGGGCCGCCATGACAATCCGGTCGATCATGCACACGTGGTCACGTCCACGACGCACAAGACGCTGCGCGGCCCGCGCGGCGGCTTCGTCCTGACGAACGACGAGGACATCGCCAAGAAGATCAATTCAGCCGTGTTTCCGGGGCTGCAAGGCGGCCCGCTGATGCACGTGATCGCGGGCAAAGCCGTCGCGTTCGGCGAAGCGTTGCAGCCTTCATTCAAGACATATATCGACGACGTGCTCGCCAATGCACAGGCGCTCGGCGAAGTGCTGAAGGCAGGCGGCGTCGATCTTGTCACGGGCGGCACCGACAACCACTTGCTGCTCGTCGATTTGCGTCCGAAGGGCCTGAAGGGCAATCAGGTGGAACAGGCGCTGGAACGCGCGGGCATCACGTGCAACAAGAACGGCATTCCGTTCGATACGGAAAAGCCCACGGTCACATCGGGCATTCGCCTCGGCACGCCCGCCGGCACGACGCGCGGCTTCGGCGTGAACGAATTCCGCGAAACCGGCCGCCTCATTCTCGAAGTATTCGACTCGCTGCGTGAGCATCCGGAAGGCGATCCGCAAACCGAACAACGCGTGCGCCGCCAAATTTTTGCGCTGTGTGAGCGCTTCCCCATCTACTGAGAACACGGAGCAACAAGCGATGAGCACTTTGCACGACGACAGCATCATCATCGACGGTCTCAACATCTCGAAGTTCGAGCGCTCCGTGTTCGAGGACATGCGCAAGGGCGGCGTCACGGCCGTCAACTGCACGGTCTCGGTATGGGAAGACTTCCAGAAGACCATCGACAACATCGCGGAAATGAAGCAGCAGATCCGCGAATACAGCGAGATTCTCACGCTGGTGCGCACGACCGACGACATCCTGCGCGCGAAGAAGGAGAACAAGACCGGGATCATCTTCGGCTTCCAGAACTCGTATGCGTTCGAGGACAACCTCGGCTATATCGAAGTGTTCAAGGAACTGGGCGTGAACGTCGTGCAACTCTGCTACAACACGCAGAATCTCGTCGGCACCGGCTGTTATGAGGCCGATGGCGGTCTCTCGGGCTATGGCCGCGAAGTGATCCAGGAGATGAACCGCGTGGGCATCCTGGTGGATCTCTCGCACGTCGGCGCGAAGACGTCATCGGATGCAATCGCGTGTTCGAAAAAGCCCGTGACGTATTCGCATTGCTGCCCGTCGGGGCTCAAGGAACATCCGCGCAACAAGACCGACGAGCAGCTGAAGGAAATCGCCGATGCCAACGGCTTCGTCGGCGTGACGATGTTCGCACCGTTCCTCAAGCGCGGCGCGGAGGCGAATGTCGATGACTATCTCGAAGCGATCGAATACGTGATCGATGTGATCGGCGAAGACAAGGTCGGCATCGGCACGGACTTCACGCAAGGCTACAGCACTGAGTTTTTCGACTGGATCACGCACGACAAGGGCCGTTATCGCCGGCTGACGAACTTCGGCAAGGTCGTGAATCCGGAAGGCATTCGAACGATCGGCGAGTTTCCGAATCTCACCGCCGCAATGCAGCGCGCCGGGTGGAGCGAGTCGCGCATCAAGAAGGTGATGGGCGAGAACTGGCTGCGCGTATTCGGCGAAGTGTGGCACGTCTAAACAATTAATAAGGGAACCCGCGATGCAACCGCAACTGCCTATCGACGTCGACGCGCAAACCGGCGTCTGGACCACCGACGCGCTGCCGATGCTGTACGTACCGCGCCATTTCTTCACGAACAACCACGTGGCCGTCGAAGAAGCGCTCGGACGCGAGACGTACGCCGAGATTCTCTACAAGGCCGGCTACAAGTCCGCGTATCACTGGTGCGACAAGGAAGCCGCGAAGCACGGCATCGCCGGCATGGCGGTGTTCGAGCACTACCTGAAGCGTCTTTCGCAACGCGGCTGGGGTCTCTTCGATATCGTCGAATCGGACCCGCAAAGCGCGATGGCGCGCATCCATTTGCGTCATTCGTCTTTCGTGCTCGCGCAGCCGGGCAAGCAGGGCAAGCTCTGCTACATGTTCGCCGGATGGTTCGCGGGCGCGATGGACTGGGTGAACGACACCGCACCCGACAGCACGAAGAAGGGCCCGCGCTCGCGTTCCATCGAAACGCAATGCGCGGCGGAAGGCCACGACCATTGCGTGTTCGAAGTGTCGCCGATCCAGCTTCACGCATAGCACGCACAGCAAGCATTAACGCATATCAATTCGAGGTCTCCCGTCATGCGTTACCCGAACCTTTTCAAGCCACTCACGCTGAACAAGCTGACCCTGCGTAACCGCATCGTCAGCACCGCGCACGCGGAGGTGTATGCAGAACCGGGCGGCTTGCCCGGCGACCGCTACATCCGCTATTACGAGGAAAAGGCGAAGGGCGGCGTGGGACTCGCCGTCTGCGGCGGATCGAGCCCGGTGTCCATCGACAGCCCGCAAGGGTGGTGGAAGTCGGTGAACCTGTCGACGGACAAGATCATCGACCCGCTCGCGCGCCTGGCTGAAGCGATGCATCGTCATGGCGCGAAGATCATGATCCAGGCGACGCACATGGGCCGCCGCTCGGCATGGCACGGCGAGAGCTGGCCGCATCTGATGTCGCCATCGGGCGTGCGGGAGCCGGTGCATCGCGGCAACGCGAAGATCATCGAAATCGAAGAGATTCGCCGCATCATCGAAGACTTCGCGGCGGCTGCGAAGCGCGTGAAGGATGCGGGCATGGACGGCATCGAGATATCGGCGGCGCACCAGCATCTGATCGACCAGTTCTGGAGCCCGCGCACCAACTTCCGTACCGACGAATGGGGCGGCTCGCTGCAGAACCGCCTGCGTTTCGGTGTCGAAGTGCTGAAGGCCGTGCGCGAAGCGGTCGGCGCGGACTTCTGCGTGGGCCTGCGCATGTGCGGCGACGAGTTTCACGAAGACGGTCTCGATCACGAGCAACTCAAGGAAATCGCACAGGCGATGGCCGAAACCGGCCTTATCGATTACATCGGCGTGATCGGTTCGGGCGCGGATACGCACAACACGCTCGCCAACTGCATGCCGCCGATGGCGCTGCCGCCCGAGCCGTTCGTGCATCTTGCGGCGGGCATCAAGTCGGTGGTGAAGCTGCCGATCATGCACGCGCAAAGCATCCGCGATGCGGGCCAGGCCGAGCGCCTGCTCGCGAATGGCATGGTCGATCTCGTCGGCATGACGCGCGCGCAGATTGCGGACCCGCATATGGTCATCAAGATTCGCGATGGCCGCGAGGACGAGATCAAGCAATGCGTCGGCGCGAACTACTGCATCGACCGCCAGTACAACGGACTCGATGTGTTGTGCGTGCAGAACGCCGCGACCTCGCGTGAAGCGACGATGCCGCATGTCATCGAGAAGTCGCGCGGGCCGAAGCGCAAGGTGGTCGTCGTCGGGGCCGGCCCGGCGGGACTCGAAGCAGCGCGCGTGGCAAGGTCGCGTGGCCACGATGTCGTGCTCTTCGAGAAGAACGATTACGTCGGCGGGCAGATCATGCTCGCTGCAAAAGCGCCGCAGCGCGAGCAGATGGCGGGCATCGTGCGCTGGTTCGACATGGAAACGAAGCGCCTTGGCGTGGACCGCCGTCTGGGTGTGGCAGCGGACGACAAGGCAATCATGGCCGAGAAGCCGGACATCATCGTACTTGCAACGGGCGGTTCATCGTTCACGGATCAGGTGCCCGCTTGGGGCGTCGATCAGGGACTCGCCGTGAGTTCGTGGGACATTCTTTCGGGCAAGGTCGAGCCGGGCAGGAACGTGCTCGTCTATGACGGTGTGAGCACGCATGCGGGCGCGGGCGTCGCGGACTTCATCTCGTCGCGTGGATCGAATGTCGAGATCGTGACGCCCGATGTGAAAGTGGCGGACGACGTCGGCGGCACCACGTTCCCCATTTTCTATCGACGTCTCTATGCGCAAGGCGTCATTCACACGCCGAATTACTGGCTCGACAAGGTGTACGAGGAAGACGGCAAGAAGATCGCCGTGCTGCGCAACGAGTACACGGAAGAGCAGGAAGAGCGCGCGGTGGATCAGGTCGTGATCGAAAACGGCAGCACGCCCAACGATGCGCTGTACTGGAAGCTCAAGTCCGAGTCGCTCAATCGCGGACAAGTGGATGTGCACAAGCTCTTTGCATCGGAGGCGCAGCCGTGCCTGTCCGAAGAACTCGGCAACGGGCGATTCCTGCTGTTCCGCGTCGGCGACTGCATCTCGATGCACAACATCCACGGCGCGATCTACGACGCGCTGCGTCTTTGCAAGGACTTTTGAGGGCATTGCGCGATGAATCCCGTGTTTGTCATCACCGTCTTGCTGTGGGCCTCGGTTGCGGGCCTCGCCTTCGCCATCATGAGGCGCGCGGCGTACTGGCGCGAAGGGCGCGCGACCGTTGCGGGCGCTTATGGATGGGGCAACCTCCTGACCATCCCCAAGCGCTATTTCGTGGACCTGCATCATGTCGTTGCGCGCGATCCGTATATCGCAAGAACGCACGTCGCGACAGCGGGCGGCGCGATCCTCGCGATGGCGCTCGTGTTCCTCAACTACGGCCTCGCCATCTATTCGCCGTGGCTCGACAAGGCAATCTTCGTCGCGGCGCTGATCATGTTCGTTGGCGCGGTGTTCGTGTACCGGCGCAGACACAGTGCGAAGGCGGTGCCCGCGCGTCTGTCGCGTGGACCGTGGGACAGCCTGCCGCTTCTGCTCGGCTCGTTCGCGCTCGGCCTCGCGCTGTTCATGCTGTTGCCTGCAACGTGGATGTCCGGTGCGCTTGCGATCATCGTCGCATTGCTGATCGGCGCGGGCGCCTACACGATGACCTTCGGCGCGGCGCGCGGCGGACCGATGAAGCACGCGATGGCCGGCCTCCTGCATCTCGCGTTTCATCCGCGGCAGGAGCGCTTCAAGGCGAAGCACGATCAGGACGTGGTGCCGCCCACGGCACTGAAGATGCCCGTGCTCGATGCGAAGGAGTATGGCGTCGGCAAGCCGATCGAGTTTCGCTGGAATCAACTGCTGAGCTTCGATGCGTGCGTGCAGTGCGGAAAATGCGAAGCCGCATGCCCCGCGTTTGCATCGGGTCAGCCGCTCAATCCGAAGAAGCTGATTCAGGACCTGGTGACGGGCATGGTCGGCGGCACGGATGCCGCGTATGCAGGCAGTCCCACGCCAGGCATTCCGGTCGGCAAGCATGCCGGCGCGCCCGGCAAGCCGCTCATCTCGAGCATGATCGAAGCCGACACCATCTGGTCATGCACGACGTGCCGCGCTTGCGTGCAGGAGTGCCCGATGCTGATCGAGCATGTCGATGCGATCGTCGACATGCGCCGCAACCAGACGCTCGTCGAAGGCAACGTGCCGGGCAAAGGCCCGATCACGCTCGCGAATCTGCGCGAGACGGGCAGCGCGAACGGCTATGACATCGGCGCGCGCTATGACTGGTCCGTCGATTTGCAGGTGCAGGTCGCACAGCCGGGCCGCATGGTCGACGTGTTGCTCATAGCAGGCGAAGGCGCGTTCGACATGCGCTATCAACGCACACTGCGTGCGTTCGCAAAGGTGCTGAACAAGGCGGGCGTCGATTACGCGGTGCTCGGCAGCGCGGAAACCGATACGGGCGACACGGCTCGGCGTCTCGGCGATGAAGCCACGTTCCAGCAATGCGCCGCGAAGCTCATGGACACGCTCTCGCGCTATTCGTTCAGGCGCATCGTGACGGCGGACCCGCACGTGCTGCATAGCCTGCGCAACGAATATCGCGCGCTCGGCGGCTTCTACGAAGTGCAGCATCACACGGCGTTCATGGCGGAACTGGTCGCGAGCGGCAAGCTCACGCCGAAGGCCGCAGCGGTGCTCGCCGACAAGAAGATCACGTATCACGATCCTTGTTATCTCGGCCGCTATAACGGCGAAACCGAAGCGCCGCGCAAGCTGCTGAAGACCATCGGTATCAAGGTGGTCGAGATGGAGCGTCACGGCATGCGTGCGCGATGCTGCGGCGGTGGCGGCGGTGCGCCGTTGACGGATATCCCCGGCAAGCAGCGCATTCCGGACATCCGCATCGCGGATGCGAAGGCGACGGGCGCGGAAGTGGTCGCCGTCGGTTGCCCGCAATGCACCGCGATGCTCGAAGGCGTGGTCGGTCCTCGTCCCGAAGTGCTCGACGTGGCGGAGCTGGTCGCCGCAGCGCTGGAGTAACGCATGAACACGATCAAACGAATCGATCCGCGCCGGCCTTTCGTCGTCACGACGGCAGGACTCAGGCGCATCACGCTCGGCGAGATCGGCACGGGCGCGATGCTCGACTTTGCGTCGACGCATGCCGCGCATCACGATGCGGTCAAGCCGCGCCGCACGGCGAAGCCCGCGCGCCGTGTTTTGCTCGTCGCGGCGCACACCGATCGCGGCGCGCTCGACGATCACGCGCGCCAGGCGCTCGCCGCAGCCGCCTTGCTTGCGGACGATGAAACCGAAGTCGTGCTGATCGCGTTCGGCGCGTTCAGCGATGATGCTGCATCGCTCGGTGCGGACCGCTATATCGAACTCGAAGCGTTCGATCGCCGCCGCTATGCGCCCGATGATGAAATGCGTGCGCTTGCGGCATGCGTCGCGGCGTTTGCGCCCGCGCATGTCTTCATGCCGGACAACGCAACCGGCGATGGCGACCTCGGCCGCCGCTACGCCGCGCACGCGGACGCCAGCATCGCTACGCATGTCGTGGAGCTGGATGCGTCGCATGTTGCATCGTATGCGCAGGCGGGCCGTGCAATCGCATCGCGCGCATTGCCCGATGTCGTTCTGCTCGCGCCGAACTCGGTGGATGCGAAGCTGCCTTTCGTCGGCGCCGGCGAACGCGTGCAGAGCGAAGGCATCGTGCCCGCTGCCGTCGAGAGCGCTTACGTCGATCTCGGCATCGAAGAAATGGATGCCGCGCAAGTCGCGCTCGAAGAAGCGGACTTCATCATCTCGGCGGGCAATGGCGTGTCCGATATCCCCGCGTTCGAAGCGTTGGCCTCGACGCTCGGCGCGGCGATCGGTGCGAGCCGTGTCGCCGTCGATGATGGCAAATTCACGCGCGACAAGCAGATCGGCGCGACCGGCAAGACCGTCGAAGCAAGCGTGTATATCGCGTTCGGCATCTCGGGCGCGGTGCAGCACTTGCAGGGCATCAAGGATTGCCGGCATGTGATCGCCGTGAATCTGGATGCGAGCGCGCCCATCGCCAAGCGCGCGAATCTCACGATCGTCGCGGATACGCAAGAGACCATCAAGGCGCTGACCGATGCAGCCGCTGCCGCGCGTGCATCGCGTGCGAACGGGGCGTCGATCGTCGAAACATCGCTGGCGGAAGGAGCGTTCGCATGAAGATCGCCGTACTCGTATCCGTGGGACGCCATCCCGTGAGCGGCACGGCGCGTTACAGCCGCAACGATGCAGCGGCGCTCGCCATCGCCCTCGATATCGCCAAGCAACACGGCGCGCAACTCGATGTGCTGCATGCCGGCGATCCGGGCAGTCCGGCGCTTGCCGAATATCTCGCACTGGGCGCACCGCGCGTCGAAGTGCTCAACACATCGGGCGATGCCTCCGCTGCGCTCGCCCAACGTCTCGCAGGCTATGACCTCGTGTTTACGGGCACGCGTGCCGAAGGCGCGTTCGATAGCGGCACGCTGCCCTACAAGCTTGCGGATGCGCTGAACGTTGCGCTCGTCGGCTCGGCAGTGGATGTCAGCGTAACAAGCGAAGGCGTCGAAGTGCGGCAGTTCATGCCCAAGGGCTTGCGCCGCCGCGTGCGGGTGCAACTGCCCGCGCTCGTCGCGGTTCATCCGCTGGCGAACGCCGCACCGCGTTATGCGTATGCGCGCATGAAGGAAGGGCGCGTCGCGCCGGTCGCGGCCAACGCGCCGGTGGACAACGAACAGAGCGCGTGGACGCTCGGTCCAGTCACCGCGAAGCCGAAGCGACTCGCCGCGCCGGAGAAGCGCACTGGCCACGCACGCATGCTCTCCGCGACGACGACGGAAAGCCGTGGCGGCAGCGTCGTAATTGAAGGGAGTTCCGTCGAAAAAGCACAAGTGATTCTGGCGTATTTGCGCGAGCATCAACTCGTCGACTACTGATTTCGACGGCAGCAGGCGGGCAGACAAACGGGCACAACAGCGGGCCAAAAAGCGATGCAGGAGCACACGATGAAAGTTTCGGCAGACGTTCGCGCAATGATCGAACGCCGCAAGAAGGGCTATACGCTCGAAGCGCCGTTCTATACGAGCGAAGAGATTCACTCGCTCGATATGAAGGCGATTTTCGGGCAGCACTGGATTCAGGTTGCGGTGGAACCGGACGTGCCCGAGCCCGGCGATTACACGACGATCGATATCGGCAACGATTCGATTCTGATCGTGCGCGACGACGACATGCAGATCCGCGCGTTCCATAACGTGTGCCGTCATCGCGGCGCGCGCCTGTGCAACCAGGAGAAAGGTTCGCTCGGCAATATCGTGTGTCCGTATCACAGCTGGACATATAGCCTGAACGGCGATCTCATGTTCGCCGAGCACATGGGCGACCAGTTCGACCGTTGCAAGCACAGCCTGAAGAAAGTTCATGTGGAGAATCTCGCGGGCCTGATCTTCATCTGTCTCGCCGATGAACCGCCCGCCGATTTCGCCGTCCTGCGCGAAGCGATGGAGCCGTATCTGCTGCCGCACGGCCTGAAGGATTGCAAGATCGCGGCGAGCGTCGATCTCGTCGAAAAGGGCAACTGGAAGCTCACGATGGAGAACAATCGCGAGTGCTATCACTGCGTCGCGAACCATCCCGAACTGACCATTTCGCTCTATGAATACGGCTTCGGCTATCAACGCTCGCCCGCGAACGAGGAAGGCATGGCCGCGTTCGAGCGCACCGTCGTGGAACGCGCGAAGCAATGGGACGCGATGAACCTGCCGTCCGCTGAAATCGAGCGCCTGTCCGATCTCGTCAGCGGCTTCCGCACGCAACGCCTGCCGCTCGATCGCGATGGCGAATCGCAAACGCTCGACGCAAAGGTCGCCTGCAGGAAGCTGCTGGGCGGCTTCGAACGCGCGGACCTGGGCGGACTTTCGTTCTGGACGCAGCCGAATTCGTGGCATCACTTCATGAGCGATCACATCGTCACGTTCAGCGTGATCCCGCTGTCCGCCGGCGAAACGCTCGTGCGCACGAAGTGGCTCGTGCACAAGGATGCACGCGAAGGCATCGATTACGACGTCGACAATCTCACGGCCGTATGGCGCGCGACGAACGAGCAGGATCGCACGCTCGTCGAGTACTCGCAGCTCGGCGCGGCCAGCAGCGCGTATCAGCCGGGCCCGTATTCGCCCTTCACGGAAGGGCTCGTCGAGAAGTTTTGCGAGTGGTACATCGGGCGGCTGGACAGCTTTGCGAACACGCCCGACGAGCAACTCGCATCGCATGGCGAGAAAATCGTTTCCTTCATGCGCTAAGCGCGTTAGAGAGGCACATCATGATGCGCGATCAGGCCACGTTCGAGCCGACGAAGAGCCGCGTGACCCAGCCGAAGTTCTGGGGCGCGCTGCCCGCGCGCTGGAATAGCGACGTCGACGACACGCTCGTCTGCTGTCATGTGCGGCAGGAAACGCATGACGTGAAGAGCTTTTTCTTCAAGGCGCCCGATGAACGCGCGTTCCTGTTCGAGCCGGGGCAGTTCATCACACTCGAACTCGATATCGACGGCGAGCCAGTCAACCGCTGCTACACGATCTCTTCCGCGCCGACGCGCCCGCATACCATTTCGATCACGGTGAAGCGCGTGCCGGGCGGAAAGGTGTCGAACTGGCTGCATGACAACGTGGTTGCAGGGGCGCGCGTGCGTGTGCTCGGGCCATCGGGCGAGTTCACGTGTGCGCGGCATCCGGCGCGAAAGTTTCTGTTTCTGTCGGCGGGATCGGGCATTACGCCGCTCATGTCGATGAGCCGCGCGCATCATGAACTGGGCGACGATGCCGACATCGTGTTCGTGCACAGCGCACGCACGCCGGACGACATCATCTTCGCGCGCGAGCTCGATCTCATCGCATCGAATCATGCGAACTTCCGCACCGCGTTCGTTTGCGAGCGCGTCGGTGCGCGTACGAATTGGCCCGGAATTACGGGGTTTTTGAGCTTGCCGCTGCTCAAGCTGATTGCACCGGATTATCTCGATCGCGAAGTGTTCACGTGCGGTCCCGCACCTTATATGCAAGCGGTGCGCAATCTGCTCGATGAAGGTGGCTTCGATCGCAAGCACTATCACGAAGAGAGCTTCTCGTTCGAAACGATCGCTGAAGTCGCATCGCAACTGACGACCGCGCATGTCGCCGATGCCATCGCCACCGATAGCGAATTCGTCGAAACCAGCGACTTCGCGCCCGCGCCCGCCGACACGACGTACAAGGTCGCGTTTGCCAAGAGCCGGCGCGAGATCGAATGCGGCAGCGGCGAACATGTGCTCGACGCCGCGAAGAAAGCGGGCGTGCGATTGCCGTCGTCGTGCACGCAGGGCATGTGCGGCACGTGCAAGGTAAAGCTCGTATCGGGCGAAGTCGCGATGAAGCATGCGGGCGGCATTCGTCAGCGCGAGATCGATCAGGGCATGGTGCTGCTGTGTTGCAGCAAGCCACTGAGCGATCTCGTCGTCGACAAGTAGAAACCGGGCGTCGTTTCTTGACAACTGGATGTCGCAAAAGCGCGTTACAGCACTATTCTGGCTGGCGATTCTGAGTGCACGGCGTGGGGCCGCAAAGGGGAAACCATATGAAAGCGATGAGAAGACTGTTCGTGCTGGGCGCGATGAGTGCGGCCCTGGCAGCGAGCATGGGGGCAAGCGCCGATACGAAGCCGACCATCAAGATCGGCTACGTCGAAGGCTGGGACGACAGCGTGGCGACGTCGAACGTGGCGGCGCGCATCATCGAGAAGCGGCTCGGCTATCAGGTGCAGCTCGTGCCGGTCGCGGCGGGTGTCATGTGGCAAGGCGTGGCGCGCGGCGATCTGGATGCGACGCTGTCCGCATGGCTGCCGGTCACGCATGGCGCGTACTGGAACAACTTCAAGTCGAAGGTCGTGAATCTCGGCCCGAACTTCAACGACGCGAAGATCGGGCTGATCGTGCCTGAGAACGTCGATGTATCGAGCCTGACCGATCTCGAAGCGAAGAAGGCGGAGTTCGATTCGCGCATCGTCGGCATCGACGCCGGTGCGGGCGTCATGCAAAAGACGAGCGAAGCGATCAAGGCCTATAACCTCGATTACAAGCTGATGCCGAGTTCGGGCAGCGCGATGACCGCGGAACTGGCGCGCTCGGAAGCAGCGAAGAAGCCGATCATCGTGACGGGCTGGAAGCCGCACTGGATGTTCGCCAAGTACAAGCTCAAGTTCCTCGAAGACCCGAAGAAGGTGTTCGGCGAAGCGGAGCATGTCGACAGCGTCGTGAATCCGGAACTGGAAAAGAAGGCGCCGCCGGTGGTCGCGTTCCTGAAGAAATTCCAGTGGAAGCCGGGCGAAATCGATAGCGTCATGCTCGCGACGCAGAACGGCGAAAAGCCCGCCGCAGCCGCCGATGCGTGGATCAGCGCGCATGGAGACCGGGTGGATAGCTGGGTCAAGTAAGCCGGGTTGCAGGCTTAAGCGATGAGGAAAGCGCCGCTTTTCAGCGGCGCTTTCGCGTTTGGGAGACTCAACGCAACACCACTGTCCTCTCCCCGTTGATGAACACGCGCCGCTCGACGAACGCCTTCACGGCGCGCGCCAGCGTGATGCATTCGACATCGCGCCCGGTCGCAAGCAAACGGTCGGGGCTATACGAATGATCGACCCGTTCCACTTCCTGTTCGATGATCGGGCCTTCGTCCAGATCGTCGGTGACGAAGTGGGCCGTCGCGCCGATCAGTTTCACGCCGCGCGTATGTGCCTGATGATAGGGCTTCGCACCCTTGAAGCCCGGCAGGAACGAGTGATGAATGTTGATTGCACGTCCCGCCAGTTTGCGGCTCGTATCGCCGGAAAGAATCTGCATGTAGCGCGCGAGGATCATCAGTTCCGCGCCTGACGTATCGAACAGATCGAGCAGGCGGGCTTCCTGTTGCGACTTGGTATCCGCGGTAATCGGCAAGTGATGGAAGGGCAGGCCATGCTGCTGCGCGAGCGGCGCGAGGTCCGTATGGTTCGAGCCGATGCCCACGATATCCATCTTCAGCTCGCCCATGCGCCAGCGGAACAGCAGATCGGCGAGACAGTGCTCGAGCTTCGACACCATGATGAGCACTTTCGGACGCACGGCGAGATCGTGAATCGCCCACGTCATCGAGAAGCGCGCGGCAATGGATGCGAACTCGCGTTGCAGCATGTCGAGGTCGAGCGTTTCATCGCGCCTGGCGGCATGGAAGACGCAGCGCACGAAGAAGCGTTCGCTGAGGTCGTCGTCGAACACGGTGAGTTCGTCGATATAGCCGTGATGCCGCTCGAGAAAGCCGACGATGGCGGCGACCTGTCCGGCCGCGCTCGGACACGCGACGGTGAGCACCAGTTGATTGAGGCGTGATTCGGCTGACATGCGTGGCTCCGTCCAGAGAAAGCGTCGCCGCAATCGGGCGAGCGTGCCGCTAGTAGAGCAAACGCCGCGAAACGGCGATAGAAGCGATACGCCTCGCAGCTAGTACGAAAGCGTCAACGGACCGGGCAGCCGGTGATGGACGGCGCGTGCAGCGTGAATGACTTAGCCGGAAATGCAACGAGCGCCGCAAACGGCCTGCAAGCGTCGGCGGCGCTCGTCTTGAAGCGAGCAACGCTTCGTTTAGAACGTGAGCTGATCGAGCGCGTCGCGCGTCGCCGGGGCAACGAAGTGACGAATGGACTGGATTTGCGGTGCGTCGAGGAGCATGTTGTCCTGGTAGATGCCAAGCATCTTGCGCATCCGGTCGAGAATGATCCCGTGGACGATGGAGACGTCCTGCCCGAAGTCGACAGCCTGGGTGCTCACGAGGCGATTGATCGCGCTGACGATGGCGATCGGTTCGTCGGACGAGTTTGGATAGGTGTTGAGGAACGGGATGACGATGCGTTCGATGTCGCTCGGGTCGAGGTCGGGATACCAGAGCGCGAGAAGGCGGCGGCGCGCCGTTTGGAGCCACGGACCGGCGACGTCCACCCGGCTGTTGGTGAAGCTGCCGCGATGCGACTTGTGCTCGGTGAGCGCTTCGTCGACATTGGCGAGTTGGCCGCCAGCCGCGATGACCGACGTCAGATAGTCGAGGTCCTAGGCGCTGCGGGCGAAGTCGTCGAACCGGATGCCATGCGCGCGCACGAATGAGCGCCGCACCATGAGGTTGCCGCCGCTGATCGTGTTGAGACCGTCGAGCAGACGAGCCTTGAAGTTGACGTCGCGCCGCGCGCAATAGGCGATGCCGTCGGGAACGTCACCGAACACGCTGGCGTGAGAACTCGCTGCGGCCAGGCGGTGATTTTCCCTGAAGGCGGCGACCTGCGCGGCAAGCCGGTTCGGGACCGCGCGGTCGTCCGAATCCACGCGAGCGATGAACTCGCCCTGCGCCGCGTCGAAGCCGGCGTTCGACGCGGTGCGGATGCCCTCGTTGCGGTCGAAACGGGATGAGGCGGATGCGGCGGTCGTCGCCGGCGGCTTCGCGGGCGGCGGACAAGGTCTGGTCAGCGGAGCCGTCGTCGACGACGATGAGCTGCCAGTCTTCGATAGTCTGACACCGGATCGAGGCGATCGCTTCACCGATGAACGATTCTGCATTGAAGGCGGGAATGACGACAGTGACGAGGGGCGAGGATGACAAGGCGGTCTCGGGCGTTGACGGATCGAGCATGGCCGGCAACCCAGCGAACGGAACAGCGATGGCGCGGGCGGCGTGACGCAGCAGTCCACTGCCCCGTTTTCGAATGGCTAGATGCGGCTTTTTTACAGATTCCGAGGTATGCGGAGACGCCCAGCGGTTTCCTATCGGGCTTGTCTGAATTCGGGCGAATCGGATCGGCACGGGGATGCCGGCGCGCCCGCAGGGCGGCCGGACATGGGCAAAGCGTGCGGCCTCAGATGCCCGCGAGCGCGTTCGTCAGGGCGAGCGCAACGGTAAGAAGCTGCGGTTCAACGACGAGATCGTTATGCCGGCCTTCCACCTGCATGATGCGCAAGCCCTGCTTCGCGACGCGCCGCCATACCGGCAACGGATCGCCGCGATCGTCTTGCTGGATCGATGCGCGCACATAAACGATCGGTCCGCCGAGATAGCGGCGCGGCTTGTAGGTCGTCATCGCGACGCGCATCGACTCACGCACGAGCATCAGCGGCGGCGGCAGGCCGCGCGTTTCGGGGCCGGGGCGCTGCGCCGTCTTGCCGAGACGCATGCGTACCCGATCCCTCATTGCGAGTGCCTTGCCGCGCACGTACGCAATGCGCTCGCGCGTGCCGAGCGCCCGGAACTCGCGCATCCGGTAGGCGATCATGCTGGCCTGATAGCGTGCCCACGCGGTGAGCGGCAGACAGCGCTCGTGCACATAGGTATCGAGCAGGCAGAGCATTTCGATTTGCTCGCCCGCCTTCACGAGTTGCTGCGCGATCTCGAACGCAACCAGCCCGCCGAACGAATAGCCGACGAGCGCATACGGCCCGCTCGGCTGCACGCCGCGCATGCGCAGCACGTAGGCGCGCGCCATGTCCTCGACGCTGCGCTGCGGCGCTTCATCGCCATCGAGGCCGAGCGCCTGCAGACCGTAGACCGGCCGCTCGCTCTGCAGCGTGCCGGCGAGCGTCAGGCATTCCATCACCGAGCCGGTGATGCTGTGGACCATGAAGAGCGGCCGTCCGCGCCCCGCGCGCATCTGCACCAGCGACGAGCTTTCGGCGCTCATGCTCGGATCGGCGGCGATGACGGCCGCGAGCCGCGCGATTGTCGGCGCGACGATGAGCGTGGCGATCGGCAGCGTGCGGTTCGTCGTCCGCTTGATGTCGGCCAGCATGCGCGCCGCGAGCAGCGAGTGCCCGCCGAGTTCGAAGAAGTTGTCGTCGCGGCCGATCGGCGAGAAGCTGAAATACTGCTCCCATAGCGCACAAAGATACGCCTCGATGCTTTCCGCCGATTCGCCCGGCGCGGGCAAGTCGGAATGCGCGCGCGCAAGCAGCGGATGTTCGCGAATGCCATCGAGACAGTCCGGATTCGCGAGCGACGACACGTTGCGCGCGGGCAGGCCGTTGACGGCATCGCGAGCAGCGGCTTCAGACGGCTTGCCGTTGTGCGTGACCGGCAAACCGCCGACCTGCACGATGACATCCGGCACGAGCGCCGCCGAACCGTGCCGCGTGAGTTCGCGCCGGATGCGGATGGCGAGCGTCGCGTTGAGATGCTCGCCTTCGCGCAGCACGAGCAGCAGCACGATGCGCTGGCCGCCCTCGCCGGCGCGCGGGCCGGTTTGCGGCACGGCCATCGCCTGACGAATCTCGTGCACTTCGCTCAGAATGCGGTAGATCTCGCCGGGGCTCACGTTGATGCCGCGCACGTTGAGCACGCCGTCGCTGCGGCCATGCAGGCGCGCGCTGCCGTCCGGCGAAAACTCTATGACGTCGCCGTGCGTCCAGACGCCTTCGTTCTCAGCGAAATATGCCTTGTGAAAACGCGAGCCGTCCGTGTCGCCAAAAAAGCCGAGCGGGCGCGACGGAAACGGGTTCGTGCAGACGAGCTCGCCCGGCATGTTCGTCTGCACGCCATGATCGAAGGCCTGCACGTTCAGGCCGAGCGTCTTGCACTGCGCTTCGCCGGCATGAACGGGCAGGTTGGGATTGCCGAGCACGAAGCAGCCGATGATGTCCGTGCCGCCCGATATCGACTGCAGCTGCAGCGGCTTCACGTGCCGATGCACCCAGTGGAATTGCGTGTCGTAGAGCACGGCGCCGGTCGACATCATCGCGCGCAGGTCGGAGAGGTCGTACAGCGTGCCGGGTTCGAGCCCCGCGTCCTCGCTCATCTTCAGGTAGGCGGGACTCGTGCCGAACACGGTGACATGCTCGTTCGCGACGATGCGCCACAACGTGTCGACGGCCGCCACCGGCCCGTCGTACGTGACGATCTGCACGCCCGATGCGAGCGCCGACAACTGCCAGTTCCACATCATCCACGAGCAGCTCGTGAAGAAGAACAGCTTGTCGTCCGGTCCGAGATCGCTATGCAGCCGATGTTCCTTCACATGCTCGATGAGCGTGCCGCCCGCGCCATGCACGATGCACTTCGGCTTGCCCGTCGTACCCGACGAAAACATCACGAAGAGCGGATGGTTGAACGGAAAGCGCCGCCACGCGAACCGCGACGGATCGCCGTGCTCGATGAGTTCGCGCATCTCGTGCTGACGCGTCGTGACCGTGCTGGGCAGCGGCGTTTCGTCGAGGCACACGATGTCGGTGAGCGTCGGCAACGCGGCGGCCACGGCGGCGACGTGCGCGCTGAGCGCGCCGGCCGTATCGAACGAGCGCTGCATCGTGTGCGCGAACAGCATGCGCGGCGCGAGCGGCGCGAAGCGGTCGAGGATGGCCTGCACGCCGTTTTCCGGCGCTGCGGTGGACAGCGTAGCGCCGAGCGAGGCGACGGCGAGCGCGGCGGTGATCGCTTCGGCGTCGTTGCGCATGATCGCGACGACGCGGTCGCCCGGCTTCAGCCCGAGTTCGCGCAAGGCCTGCGCGAGCCGTATGACGCGCTCGCGCAATTCGCCGCGCGTGTAGGCGACGCGGCCGCCGTCGGCATAACAGGCGACGAGCGCGATAGCGTCGTCGGGCGCGATGCCCGGGCCGAGAAGATTCTCCGCGTAATTCAGTTCGACGTCGGGAAAAAAACGGGCGGTTTCGATTTCATCGCCGGTACAAACGGGTTCCGCGATACCGGACCATTCGAGTCCTTCGGCCGATTCGAGAAAGGATTTCCAGAACTGGCGATATTCGCGGGCGGTGTAATCGTGCAAAGCGGGGTAATCGGCGAAGCGCTCTCCGGTTTGCTTCTCGAAGTCTTCGATAAAGCGTGTCATGCGTGAACGCGATACGCGTTCCGGCGCCGGCGCGTAGAGGGACTGTCGCAAATAAAACTGCGCACTCTCCCGAATGGCGTTTTGACGTTCCATCGTCTGAAGCACCTGTGATTGCACGGGGTTATGAATTTGTAATGTGCTCAGCGACAGGCTCCGAAAATCTCTCATTTTCCGGTGGTGCGCGAAATCGCCGGAGGCAGGTTCACTTCCTCGGCAGTCAGAGTACCGCGAGCGAAAGCGGCGCAATGTGCGCACAACCACAAAAGGCCGCGTGGCAACAGGCAAGAATGCCCTTGCAATTTGAGTTGAATATATGCTTTGACGCGCGAAGCGTAGCAATAAGTACTCGTGCGGATATGCTGAGCATATCAATCAGCGTTAACCAGCGTGGCGGACAACGCGGTCATTCTTTTAGATGAAGTATGCAGCGATAAGTTGAATCAGCGTCTATTCGAAACAACTGAAGATATATAACAGCTTTCAAAGCGACGCGGCAATTGCGCCCTGAATTTTGGCTAGGCTGTTCGTGGGCGCAATCAGAAATTGACGTCGGAATGGAGTGCGTTTTTTGTCTCGCAGATGACGTTCGCAATCCGAGGGATTATTGGCAATTTCAATTAGGAAATGCCTGATGCGACATGACGGCGATGTATCGCGACGAATGGTTGGGTTACCACGGCCATTTACTGTATCGCCACCCGATGCGTGCATGGACCGCATCGGGTGTCGCTTATTGGGGCGACGTCGAGCAAGCAAGCTGCCTTCAATTCGACGATCACATCGGCGAAAGAATGCCCGTCATGCGGCCCGCGTGATCGAACTCGCAGCGCGCCCGCCCGCCGGCTCCGCGCCCGCCGCCGATCCCGCCTGAGCGCGCCACGTCCTGAGCAACAGCGCGTTCGTCACGACGCTCACGCTGGAGAACGCCATCGCCGCGCCGGCGAACATCGGATCGAGCATGCCGAACGCCGCGAGCGGTATGCCGATCAGGTTGTAGATGAACGCCCAGAACAGATTTTGCCGGATCTTGCGATACGTCCGCCGCGATATGTCGATGGCGTCCGCGACGAGAGCGGGATCGCCGCGCATCAGCGTGAGGCCGGCGGCTTCGATCGCCACGTCCGCGCCGCCGGCCATCGCGATGCCGATATCGGCGGCGGCCAGCGCGGGCGCGTCGTTGATGCCGTCGCCGGCCATCGCCACGATGCCGTGGTTCGCCGCCTTCAACTGCGCGACCACGCTCGCCTTGTCGGCGGGCAGCGTTTCGGCGTGGACCGCGTCCGGCGCGATGCCGAGCGCGCGCGCGACGGCCTGCGCACTGCCGGCGTTGTCGCCCGTGACCAGCGCGCTCCGCACGCCCATCGCGGCCAGGCGGTCGACGGCGGCGCGAGCGGTCGGTTTGATCGTGTCGCCGAAAGCGAGGAGGGCGAGCGCGCGGGTGCCGTCGAGATCGATCAGCCATGACACCGTATTCCCCTGGCCTTCGAGTTCGCGGGCGCGCGAAGTCAGCGTGTGCGGCACGTCCGCGCCCAGCTCCGAAAGCCAGCGGCTGCTGCCGATCGCGATACGGCGCGTGGTCCGGGTCCCTTCGTGGCCGATGACCGTCACGCCCGCCTCGACGCCGCGCCCGGCGACCGCGCGAGCATCGCTTGCGTCGTAGTGCGGCGCGCGGGCTTCAGCCGCCGACGCGACCACCGCCTTCGCGAGCGGATGCGTGCTCATCCTCTGAACCGCTGCCGCGAGTGCGAGCGCGTCGGCGCGGTCCTGGCCCGGCGCGGTCTCGAATGCGACGAGGGCCGGACGCCCGACCGTCAGCGTGCCGGTCTTGTCGAACGCGACGATGGCGATGGCGTGCGCCTGCTCCAGCGCCTGCGCGTCCTTGATGAGAATGCCCTGGCGCGCCGCGACGCCCGTGCCCGCCATGATCGCGGTCGGCGTGGCGAGGCCGAGCGCGCACGGACAGGCGATCACGAGCACCGCCACCGCGTTCAGCAGCGCGGTCTCCGCGCTTGCGCCGTGCAGCAGCCAGCCGCCGAGCGTCACGGCCGCGATGGCGAGGATCGCCGGCACGAACACGGCCGACACGCGATCGACGAGCCGCTGGATCGGCGCTTTCTCCGCCTGTGCCGACTCGACGAGGCGGATGATCCGCGCGAGCGTCGTTTCCGCGCCGATGGCGGTCGTTTCGATCGCGATCACGCCTTCGCCGTTGATCGAGCCGCCTGTGGCACGCGCGCCCGGCTCCTTCGCGACGGGCAGGCTTTCGCCGGTGATCAGCGATTCATCGACGTGCGTGCGCCCCTCGCGCACGATGCCATCCACCGGCACGCGTTCGCCCGGCCGCACGATGGCGATATCGCCGATGCGAACGTCAGAGAGCGGAATCTCGCGTTCGCGCGACGGATCTGCGGCATCGCGCACGCGCGCCTTGTCGGGGCGAAGCGCGTTGAGCGCGCGGATTGCATCGGTCGTCTGACGCTTCGCGCGCGCCTCCAGCCACTTGCCGAAGCGCACCAGCGTGATGACCACCGCCGCCGCTTCGAAGTACAGATGCGCGTCCGGCCCGCCGTGCGCGAGCATCTGATAAACGGACAATCCCCACGCCGCCGATGTCCCCAGCGCAACCAGCAGATCCATGTTGCCCGCCAGCGCCCGTACCGCGCGATACGCGCTCACATAGAAGCGCGCGCCGAAGCCGAACTGCACGACGCTTGCGATCGCAAGCTGCCACCACGGCGGAAGCGCGCCGCCGAACATCGGCGCAAGCAGCGGCAGCGTCAGGACCGCGCTGCCGACGACCGCCGCCAGTTCGCCGTCCCGTGTGTGCGCGGCGGCGGGCGGCGCGTCCGGAACGATTAGCGCGGCTTCGTAGCCGGCTTTCGTGATGGCGGCGACGAGTTGATCGTCGGTGACGGCGCTGGCTGCGTGAACCGTCGCGCGCTCGGTGGCGAGATTGACCGCGACGGACTCGACGCCCGGCACGCGCCCGAGCATCTTCTCGACGCGTGCGACGCAGGACGCGCACGTCATCCCGCTGACGGCGAATTCGGCGGTCCGCGCGGACTGCGATGAAGCCGATGACATATGAAAAGCTCCGTATCTGGCTGAATCAATATGACCAGTATCGACCTTCCAGCGATTGGAAGGTCAAGGAGCATCGTGCGCTTCAGTCGCGCGAGGGATCGCCGAGCGTGGCCTGCATTGCGTCGGCGAGTGCGCCGGCCGCGTCGCCGCCGCGCTGGCGCAGGCCGTCGATTGCGCCGATGCGGTCGGCGTCGGCCTTGTTCTGCGAGAGCTTCGCCTTGCCGACGAGCCGCGTCACTTCGATCTCGACGCCGACGATGGCGGCGAGCATCTGATCGATGAAGTCGCGCGGCGCATCGCCCATCTTCCACGGCGCGGGCTCGCCGGCTTCCATCTTCCGCGTGAGCCGCGCGACCACGCCGCGCACGTAGGCTTCGTCGTCGCGCACGGTGATGCGGCCATGCGCGTGCACGACCGCATAGTTCCACGTCGGCACCTGCTTGTGCGTCTCCTGCTTGCTCGGATAGAAGTTCGGCGAAATGTAGCCCGCTTCGCCCTGAAAGATCACGAGCACGTCCTCGCCCGGTGTAACTTCGCGCCAGACCGGATTGGCCCGCGCCACATGCGCGCGCAGCGTGCCATGCTCGCCGGTGGCCGCATCGAACTCGAACGGGATGTGGTTCGCGTCGAGTCCGCTCGGACCGTGCGTGACAAGCGCGCCGAACGGATTGGCCGCGATGAGCGCGTGCAGAGGGTCCGTGCGTTTTTCTTCGAAGTGGGCGGGCAGATACATCTTGGCGACTCGATGACGGTGGATTGAACGAAAGGCGTTGCCTGACTTCGATGTTACAAGATGCCGGCGCACGCGGCTTGCTAGGCTATTTGTTATAGGCCGAACGCGGTGAATTCTTGCCTATCCTCAGCGGATACGTTAAAACCCGAATTCCGAGATAGCGCCGAGCATGTATCCCGAAGCGAACGAAGGCCGCGGCGCTGCTCCCTGCACCACGCGTGCGCCCGTGCAGCACAAGAACCGGATTCCAATTCGAATGACTCAAGACCGACGCTGGACATTCCCGCTGACCGCCACTTTCTGGGCGGCGGCAAGCCTGACCGGCATGGCGCTGCTGTCCGGCTGCGCCGCCGACAAGGCGCCCGAAGCCAAAGCCAGCAGCGGATGGATGAAGGATCAGGTCGCGGATGCCTACACGTTCGGCTTTCCGCTCGTCGTGTCGGACATTGCGCGGGAGCGGGCGAGCGGCAACGCCGGGCAGCCTGGCCGCGCGCCGCTCAACACCTTCCGTCACGCGACGGCGCTGCCGCCTGTCGGTGCGACCGGCTGGCCGACCGTCGATACGCTCGATTCCACCGCGTGGCTCGATGTATCCGCCGAGCCGGTGATGGTCTCGCTGCCCGCAGCGCCGCGCGGCCGCTATCTCGACGCCCGCGCGTTCGACGCATGGACCAACGCCCTGTATTCGAGCGCCGACACGACGCCGTATCCGAAAGCGCAACTGATCGCCTTCGTGCCGGCGGGATGGACCGGCTCGCTGCCCGCCAACGCGACGCGCGTCGAAACGCGCACGCGCTACGTGTGGCTGTCGGTGCGCGTGCGGGTGAACGGCCCGCGCGACGTGCGCGAGGCGCGCAAGCTGCAGACGGCGATGCGCATCGATACGGCCACGCCCGCAAACGGCTCGGCCGCCGATGCCGGGGCGACGCCCGCTGTCGTCACTGGCGCGTGGCCGGGCAACTCGAGCGGCCAGTCGCCCGCCGTGCCGGCCCTGGCCGCCGCGCCGCCGACGGCATCGCCGGGCGCGCAGGCCGAGGCGCTCGAAGCCAACGCGTTCTTCGCCCGCCTCGCACGCGCGCTCGACGCCAATCCGCCCGCCACCGCCGACACCCCCGCGATGAACCGTCTCGCCTCGCTCGGCGTAAAGCCCGGCGAGCCGGTGCAGTTCAAAAAGACCGACGCGCCCTTGCTCGATTCCGGCGTGGCCGATGCCCGCACGCGCCTCGCCACCGTGCCGGCCAACGCGATCACGAAAAACGGCTGGACCTGGTTCGGCGATGGCGTCGGCGTCTACGGCACCGACTACATCCTGCGCGCGTACCTGGCCCGTCATCAAATCGCCACGACGACGAAGAACGGCGAAGTGAAGCCGGTCGCGCATCTGGACAGCGAGGGTCACGCGCTCAACGGCGCGAACCAGTACGTGCTGCATTTCGCGCCGAACCAGCTTCCGCCGGTGCGCGGATTCTGGACGCTCATCGCATACACGAAGGACGGCGCGCTCGCCGACGACAAGGTCGCGCGCATCGCGCTGTCGGATCGCGACCGGCTGAAGAAGAATCGCGATGGCTCGATCGACGTCGTGGTGTCGGCCGAAGCGCCGGGCAAGGCGCGCGCGTCGAACTGGCTGCCCGCGCCCGATGGCGAGTTCCAGTTGACGATGCGCCTCTATGCGCCCAAGCCGCAGGCCAGCGATGGCACATGGGCCCCGCCCGCCATCGAGCGGCAATAGCCAGCTTTCTTGACTGCAAGCGAACATAGAAAGTTTTGACAACGTTGGCGCGGTGCATCGTCGTATACTCGTGCATCCCCCTTCCGAACGGCGATCCCGCGCGCACGCGCCGCCGCGCATCGAATGTCAAGCACGACGAAGTCAACCTTCACCACAGCCGGGCGGACCCTGCGCGGCGTAGTTCACGCGCGCCGCACCCGGCGCATCACAATCGGGTTCATCGTTGCACTGCTGGTCATCGGCGTGCTCGGCTTCTTCGTCGCGCCGCCGGTGATCCGGCATGTCGCCGAAACGCAGCTTTCGCAGCAACTCGACCGCCCCGTCAGCATTCGCCGCATTGCGCTCAATCCGTACACGCTTCGCCTCGAAGCCGATGACGTGCATATCGGCGAAGCGGCGGCGAACATCGCGAAAGCGCCGGGCGGCGCGGACAGTTTCGTCGATGTATCGCGGCTCGTCGTGCGTACGTCATGGACTTCGCTCTTTCGGCTCGCGCCGGTCGTCGATGAACTGAAGATCGACTCGCCGCGCATCCGGCTGGCGCGCTATGACGCCGACCATTTCAATTTCTCGGACCTCATCGCGAAGTTTTCGAAACCGGCGCCCGAGCCATCGACCGCGCCCGCGCGTTTCTCGGTATCGAACATTCAACTGGAGAACGGGCGCATCGAATTCGACGACCGGCTGACGAACGCGAAGCATGTCATCGATCGTTTCGCGCTCGGCATTCCGTTCATCGCGACGTTGCCGTCCGCGACCGATATCTTCGTGACGCCGCTTCTGCAGGCGCGCATCGACGGCTCGCCGCTCGTGCTGAAGGGCCGCACGAAGCCGTTCGCCACGTCGCGCGAATCCGAAGTCGCGCTGACCCTCGATGCGCTCGATGTGCCGCAGATGGCGTCGTATGCGCCGGCGTCGCTGCCGGTCGCGGTGAAGAGCGGGCGGCTCTCGACCGCGCTCAACGTGCGATTCGCCTTCGCCGGCGACGTGCCGACGATTCGCATCGACGGAACTGCGGATCTCGCCGATGCCGCCGTCACCGACCGCGCGAAGGCGCCGCTCGTCGCGGCTCGTGCGGTGCATGTGAAGATCGCGGACATGCAGCCGTTGCGCAACGTTTACCGGTTCGACGAGATCACGCTGGCAGGTCCGGACGTGCATCTGACGCGCGATGCTTCCGGCGCGTTGAACGTGAGCAAGCTCGCGCCGCCGCCTGCGAAGCCGGAAGCGCCGCGGCCTGCCGACGCCAGGGACAAGACCCCGCCGCTCGACCTCGCCATTCATCATCTTTCGATCGATGCGGGCAAGCTGACGTTCGACGACCGACTGCTGAAGCAGCCGGTGCAGGGCGCGCTGACCGATATCGCGATCACGCTCGACAGCTTCTCGACGCTCGCGAAAACGCCCGCGCGCTACACGCTCAAGACCGCGTTCGACAAGGGTGGTGCGCTCGACGCAGCCGGCAACGTGACGCTGTCCGCCAAAACGGCCGACGCGACGCTCGCACTCGACGCGCTCGCGTTGCCGCCGCTGCAGCCGTACATCGCGAACGCGGTGGCGGCGCGCGTCGTGTCGGGCACGCTCGGCGCGAAACTGCCGGTATCGGTGGACTGGTCGAAGCCCGACGCCGCCGTGCAGGTCGGTGCGGGCGACGTGAAGCTCGAATCGCTCACGCTCGTCCCGGCGAACGCAACCGGCGCTGCGCCGATCAAGCTGGCATCGGCGAACGCGAGCATCAGCAAGGTCGATGTCGGCGCGCGCACTGCCGCGCTCGACAGCGTTCAGCTTCGCGGCCTTTCGCTCGATGTGACCCGCCGCCAGGACGGCAGTATCGACCTTGCCGCGCTTGCCGGCCCGCACGAAGCCGCGCCCGAACAGACCGCGACGCGCAAGATACAGAAAGCGCAGGCAGCCGGTCCGGCGTGGCGCTATCAGATCGGCGAGATCACGCTGGCAGACGCATCGGCGAATTTCACCGATGAAACGTCCGCGCGGCCAGTGAAGCTGCATGTCGCGCCGGTATCGATCAATGTCAAACAGTTCAGCGACGATCTGACGAAGCCGCTCGCCGTCGACGGCAAGCTCACGCTGAACGGCAAGGGCGCGCTCGGCGTGACGGGCAACGTGACGGTCAGTCCACTGAAGCTCGCGCTGCACGTGAAAGGCGATCAGGTCGATGCCTCCGCGTTCGAGCCGTACTTCGGCGACAGGCTGAACGTCGCGGTGACGAGCGCGTTTCTGAACGCGAACGGCGACGTGGCGATGTCTGGCAGCGGCAAGACGCTGGCGGCCTCGTACAAGGGCGATGTATCGCTCACGGACGTGCGCATGCTCGATAAGGCGACCTCCGACCGCTTCGCCGGCTGGAAGCTGCTCGGCCTGACGAACGTGAAGGCGGCGTACGGCCAGCGCGGGACGGATGTCGAGGCGGCGCGCATCACGTTCGCGAATTTCTACGGCCGCGTGCTGCTGGATGCGCAGGGCAAGCTGAATTTGAAGAACGTCATCGTGAGCGATAGCGGGCAGGCGCAATCGGTGACGCAGCCGGCGGCGTCTGCACCGGTCGCTGCGAGCGCGCCGCAGGACACCGCGAAATCGGGTCCGCCCGTAAACATGCGCTTCGGGCAGCTCGTCTTGCAGAACGGCCGCGTGACTTACACCGACAATTTCATCAAGCCGAACTACACGGCGAATCTGGTGGCGATCAACGGGACGATCGGCGCGTTCGGCACGCGTTCGACGACGCCCGCGCCGGTCGATGTCACCGCGAAGCTCGCGGCGAACGGTCCGGTGTCGATCAAGGGGCAGGTCAATCCGCTGATCGAGAAGCCTGCGCTCGACGTGACCGCGAGCGCGCACGATGTCGAACTGACGAATCTCACGCCGTACTCGGCGAAGTACGCGGGGTATCCGATCACGAAGGGCAAGCTCAACGTCGACCTGCATTACATGCTCGCCGACGACAGGCTGACCGCGAACAACCATCTGTTCATCGACCAGTTGACGTTTGGCGATCACATCGACAATCCGAGCGCGACGAAGCTGCCGGTGCGGCTCGCGGTATCGCTGCTGAAGAATTCGCGCGGCGAAATCGACGTGAACATTCCGATTTCCGGCTCGCTGTCGAACCCCGAGTTCTCGATTGGCGGGCTCGTGTGGCAGGCCATCGTCAATCTCGTGCAGAAGGCGGTGACTGCGCCGTTCTCGCTCCTCGCGCATGCGATCGGCGGCGGCGGTGGCGAGGAACTGAACTACGTCGAGTTCGATGCCGGATCGGCCACGCTCGGCGATGCCGCGCAGAAAAAGCTCGATACGATCGCAAAGGCGCTGGCCGACAAGCCGTCGATCAGACTCGATGTGACGGGCCGCGTCGATCCGAAGGTGGACGAGCCGGGCTTGCGCAGCGCGTGGCTCGACGCCCAGGTGAAGCGCGCGAAGGTGCGCGACATGTCGAATAGCGGCGACGCCGTCGATTGGGCGGCGGTGAAGGTGTCGGGCGACGACTACGACAAGTATCTGACGAAGGTGTACAAGTCGGCGGATTTCAAGAAGCCGCGCAACGTGATCGGCTTGACGAAGAGCGTGCCGGATGCCGACATGAAGGCCGCGCTGATGCAGAACGCCCCGATCGATGACTCGTCGCTGCGCGATCTGGCGCAAAAGCGCGCGCAGGCGGTGAAGGAGTACTTCGACGGGAAAATCGACAGCAGCCGGATTTATGTCGTCGCGCCGAAGCTGAATGCGGACGGCATCGACGATAAGGGTGCGGGGAGCCGGGTGGAACTGGGATTGAAGTAGCGCGAATTAGCCGTTTGGACGACTCGATGAGCAAGGAACTGCAGAGCATGATCGATACCGGAAATCCTGAGGACAACGGGAGTGAGCCGATGGGAACGCCTTATGACAAGGACGTGGTGGCGTGGGCGGAAGAACAGGTCGCGCTGTTGCGGGCAGGAAGGCTCTCGGCCATCGATATCGAGCATATTGCAGAGGAAATCGAGGACGTGGGGAAGAGCCAATTACGCGAACTGGGAAGCAGAGTGTCGGTGCTTCTCGCGCATCTGCTCAAGTGGCGATATCAGCCCGAGCGGCGGGGCAAGAGCTGGATCAATACGATCCGCACGCAAAGGACAGAAGCCCTATACCTTCTGGGCGAAGCTCCGAGCCTGCGGCGACGCTTCGAGGAAGCGAGGTGGCTCGACCTCGTCTGGTTGAAGGCGCGAAACCTGGCGGAAACGGAGACGGGCATGGACTTCGATTCGTTCCCGGAGGCTTGCCCCTGGCCGATGACGTCGGTACTCGAAGAGGGATTTTTGCCGGAGTAACCGCGACGCGAGCCGCCCGGCTCGCGCTTTCAGGGTGGGCTCTCGCCGCCGCCGCGACCGTCGTGATTCAGGTCAAGGGATGACCAACCAACTGCAGCTCGATGACAATGCACGGGCGCGCATGCCGCTGACGCCCATCTATTTCCTGACGCCGCAGACCTGACGCGGCGTGGGCGCACCGTGTATATCGACCGATGCGGTCAAGCATCAATGCGCCCCCGCCGCCGCCCCGCCGCCACCACCCTTCGAGACCTTCGTGATCCAGATCAGCGGAATGATCAAAATAAAAATGACCGCCGAGATCAGGAAAATATCGTTGAGCCCCATCATCGCGGCTTGCGAGTTCACGGTGAAATTGAACATGCCGCGCGCCTGCGCTTCGCTGATGCCGAGCGTCGATTGCGACATCCCGAGCGACTGCGAAAACGCCGGGTTGTAGATATTCGCCTGCTCGGTCAGCCGCTCATGATGCAGCGCGATGCGGTTGTCCCACGCGTTGCCCGCGAGCGACGTGCCGACCGCGCCGCAAAACACGCGCGCAAAGTTCGACAACCCCGCCGCCGCCGGTATCTTCGATGGCGGCAGGCCCGACAGCACGATCGCGGTGAGCGGCACGAAGAACATCGCCATCGGGATGCCTTGCAGCAGCGTCGGCAGCACCAGATGGAAGGTGTCGATCTCGATGACGTACTTCGAGCGCAACCAGAACACGAACGCAAAACCGATGAACGCCATCGTCGCGATCACGCGCGCATCGCTGCGCGGCAGAACCTTGCCCATCACCGGTGCGAGAATCACGGCAAACACGCCGAGCGGCGCGGTGACGAGTCCGGCATCGACGGAGCGGTAGTTCAGATACTGCTGCATCCATTGCGGCAGAAGCACCAGATTGCCGAAGAAAACGCCATACGCGACCGATATCGCCACCGTCCCGCCAAAGAAGTTGCGGCCCGCGAACAGCCGCAAGTCGACGACCGGGTTCGCCTCCGTCAACTCCCACACGACGAAGAACGCGAAGGAAATGGCCGCGATGATTGCCAGCACGACGATCAGCGGCGACGAGAACCAGTCGAGATCGCGTCCCTTGTCGAGCATGATCTGCAACGACGCCACCCACGTGACGAGCAGCGCGAGCCCGATCACGTCGATGGGCGCCTTGCGCGTCGGCGATTCGCGCTTGCTGTAGATGACCCACGTCACGCCCGCCGCGAACAGGCCGACGGGGATGTTGATGTAGAAGATCCACGACCACGAATAGCTGTCGGTGATCCAGCCGCCGAGCGCGGGGCCGGCAATCGGCCCGACGGTCGCGGTCATCGCCCAGAGCGCAAGCGCCATCGACGACTTCTCCTTCGGATACGAGCCGAGCAGGATGGCTTGCGACAGCGGGATCAGCGGCCCGGCGACGGCGCCCTGCAGCACGCGAGCGACCAGCAGCACCGGCAGGGTTGGCGCCAGGCCGCACAGCCACGACGACAGCACGAACATCAGAATCGCGCCGACGAAAAGGCGAATCTGCCCGAGCCGCTGCGTGAGCCAGCCGGTGAGCGGAATCGAAACCGCATTCGATGCCGCGAACACGGTGATGACCCACGTGCCTTCGTTGACCGACACGCCGAGATTGCCGGAGATCGTCGGAATCGCGACGTTGGCGATCGACGAATCGAGCACGTTCATGAAAGTCGCGAGCGCCACGGCGAAGGTGGCGAGCACGAGTTGAGCGCCTTCGAGCGGCGGAGGCGGAGGCGGCTGTCCGGCGTTGGTCGGCGTCGGCGTGCTCATGCGGTTCCTAACTGGGGGTCGATCCGCAAGTGTGCCTGTTGTCCGGGAATGCTGCTGGACAGGCGGACGATGTGCGCTCGTCGATCAAATCCGCAGCCGGAGCCAGGTCGCCCGTGACGCGATGTTCAAGGGCGAGACCGTGACCGAAGACCAACTCGACGCCGCGAACGTCATGCTCCCCAGCTCTGCTTCACCCATGCGCGGCAGCTTGCCGCCGCGCATGCCGACCGTTACTTCGCCGAAATATCGATATTGCCCAGATACTTCTTCGCGTACTTGTCGATGGTCCCGTCCGCCTTGACCTTTTCGATCGCCGCGTTCAGCTTGGTCTTGAGCGCATCGTCGCCCTTGCGGATGCCATAGGCGATGCCGCTGCCGAGAATCTTGTCATCGCGCACCGGCGCGCCGACGAACGCGAAGCCCGCGCCATCCGGTTTCGACAGGAAGCCGGTTTGTCCGGCGGGCGCGAGCACGAGCGTCGCATCCAGGCGGCCGGACTTCAGATCCGCGTAGACCTGATTCTGGTCCTGATACGGCACGACCTTCACGCCTTCATTTTCCCAATGCGCCTTCGCGAAAGTCTCCTGAATCGACCCTTGCAGCACGCCCACGCTCTTGCCCTTCAGCGCCGCCGCCGTCGGCTCGATGCCGCTGCCGGTCTTCGCGATCAGTTGCGTCGGCACGCGATACACCACCGTCGTGAAGTCGATGGCCTGGCGGCGCTGCTCGGTCGCGTTCATCGCGGAATTGATTGCGTCGAACTTGCGGCCCTGCAGCGCGGGAATCAGGCCGTCAAACGACGTCTCGACCCACTTGCACTGCATCTTCGCGGCGGCGCACACCGCCTTGCCGACATCGATATCCAGCCCTTCCAGTTCGCCCGTCGCGGACTTCGATTCGAACGGCGGATATTGCGCTTCGAGGCCGAAGCGCAGCGTATCGGCGGCGAATGCAACGCTGCTTCCGAACGAGCAAGCAATGAGAAGCGCGGCCGCAATATGATTCTTCTTCATCGTGGTGGTCTCCAATAAACAAGGCTAGATCTGGCAAAGGCGGCGCGCGCCTTCGATGAGCGTGTCGTCGTCCTTCGCGAAGGAAAGACGAATCAGACGATTGTCGGTGCCATCGGTATAAAACGCCGACAGCGGAATGGTCGCGACGCGCGCCTCGCGAATCAGCCGCAGCACGAAGTCGCTGTCGCGCTCGTCCGAAATGGCGCTGTAGCGCGCAAGCATGAAGAAGCTGCCCGCGCTCGGCAACAGCTCGAAACGCGAACCTTCGAGCGCCCGCGCCAGCACGTCGCGCTTGTGCTGATAGAAGCGCCCGAGATGCAGATAGCTCGATTCGTCCGCGAGGGCCTCGGCGAACGCCATCTGCATCGGCGTGTCGGCGGAAAACGTCATGAACTGGTGGACCTTGCGGATCTCGGCGGTCAACGCCGCGGGCGCGAGACAATAGCCGACGCGCCAGCCCGTCACGTGATAGGACTTGCCGAACGACGACACAATCACGCTGCGTTCAGCCAGTTCGGGATAGCGCGCCATGCCGTGATGCAACGCGCCATCGAAGACGACGTGTTCGTACACTTCGTCCGACAACACGACGATCTTCGTGCCGCGCGTGATCGCCGTGAGCCGCTCGATATCGACGGGCGTGAAGGCGCTGCCGGTCGGATTGTGCGGCGTGTTGACGAGAATCATGCGCGTCTTCGGCGTGACGGCGGCAGCGACTTCGTCCCAGTCGATGCTGAAATCCGCCGGCGACAGCTTGATCGCAACCGGCGTCGCGCCCTGAAGCTGCACGATGGGTGCGTAGCTGTCGAACGACGGCTCGAAGTAGATCACCTCGTCGCCGGGATGCACGAGCGCGCTGATCGTCGCGTACAGCCCTTCGCTCGCGCTCGCGACGACCGTCACTTCCGTGCCCGGGTCGTATTGCGCGCCGTAAAGCTTTTGCGTCTTGACGGCGATCGCCTCGCGCAACGCGAGAACGCCCGCCATCGGCGAATACTGGTTATGTCCTGCCTGCATGGCTCGCGTGACGCCTTCGACGAGCTTCGGATCGCACGCGAAATTGGGCGCGCCTTGCGACAGGTTCAGCGCATCGTGTTCATCGGCCAGTTGGCCGATCACGGTGAAAATGGTCGTGCCGACGTTCGGCAGTTTGGATTCGGGGACGCAGGCGCTTTGCACGACGATTGACTCCACTATGGCGTTGCCACGATTCAACCGTGGCAATAAAGCGCCGACAATCGAAAGTTTGTCATACTAGCCATGCTTTTCGCTCATGGCTACTCGACAAAAACCCGATGAAACCGCTGCCTTCCCTCGACGTGCTGAAAACCTTCCTCGTCGTCACCCAAAAGCTGAACTTCACGCGCGCCGCCGACATGCTCAACGTGACGCAAGGCGCGGTGAGCCGGCAGATCGCCGGACTGGAGGCGCATCTCGGCTATGCGCTCTTCGTGCGGCAGGCGCGCGGGCTCGCGCTCACGCATCAGGGCACGCTGCTCGTCGCGCCGCTGCAGCAGGCGTTCGCGCAGATCGGCGACGCGCTCGCCAAGAGCGGCAGCCAGTCCGGCACGCTGCGCGTCAAGTGTCCGACATGCGCGATGCGCTGGGTGCTGCCGCGCGTGATCCGCTTGCAAAACGAGCGGCCCGAACGGGTGGTGGAAGTGACGGCGTCGGTGTTGCATGGCGTGGAGTTCGACGCCGAGCATTTCGATGCCGCCATCGTCTTCGGCGTGCCGGCCGTGGTGTCGTCGATGAAGGGCGTGACCGTGCATCATCTGTTCGACGAAGTGCTGACGCCCGTGTGCGCGCCCGAACTCTGGAAGCCGCGCAAGCACACGGCCCCCACGCCCGACGACCTCGCCGGCAAGACGCTGCTTCACCCGACGCGCGATCGCCGCGACTGGCTGCTGTGGCTCGGCGCGTATGGTTACGCGGGCTTGCCATCGGCCAAAGCGCAGCATTTCGATACGCTCGACCTCGCGATGTCATCGGCGATGCAGGGGCTCGGCGTCACCATCGGCGATGTCTCGCTGATCGAAGAAGACCTGCGCGCCAGGCGCGTGATCGCACCGTTCCCGCTATGCGTGCCGAGCGGCGCGGGCTACTACCTCGTCTATCCGGAGCGGCCCGCGCCGTCGCCCGCGTTGCAGCAGTTCGCGCTGTGGCTCGACGCCGAAGCGGCGGCCACGCGCGAGACGCTGCACGTTACATCCCATGCTTCGTGACGATGGTTTCCCACTGCCCGTTCTTGACCTGATACAGCGTCGATGACGCATTTTTCAGCGCGCCCTTTTCGTCGAACGCAATCGGGCCGGTGATGCCCTCGAACGAGATGCTCTTCAGCGCCGGGCGATACACCTTCGGATCGGCCGAGTTGGCCTTCTGCATCGCGTTGATGGCGGCCCACGCAGCGTCGTAGCCGAACGGCGCATACGACAGAATGGCGACGCCGAAGCGCTTCTGGAACTTGTCGCCGAACGCCTTGCCTTGCGGGAGCTTGTCGAGCGGGCTGCCGTATTCCCAGGCCTGCGCACCTTCGGCGGCATCGCCTGCGAGCTTCAGGAAATCGGCATCCATCACGCCGCCGCCGCCCACGAACTGCGCATTCACGCCAAGCTGCTTTATGCGCTTGACGACCGCCGCCGCCTGCCGGTCGAGCCCGCCGAAGAAGATCAGGTCCGCGTTCACGGCTTTCAGGCGGGTGAGCTGCGCGCTGAAATCGACGGTCTGGTTGTCGCTGAACTCGCGGGCGACGATGTTGCCGCCCTTCGCCTTCACCGCCTTCTCGAACTCGTCGGCTTCGCCCTGACCGAAGGCCGTGCGATCGTCGATGATCGCGATGCGCTTCGCCTTCGTCGTCGTCACCGCGTAGACGCCGGCGTTGCCCGCGTTCTGCGCATCGCTCGAAATCACCGTGAAGATGTTCTCGAGGCCGCGCGTCGTGATGGTCGGGTTGGTCGCGGCGGGGTCGATCATCGGGATGCCGGCGTTGTTGTAGATCGGCGATGCAGGCAGCGTCGTGCCCGAATTGAAGTGGCCGACGACGACCGCGACGCCGTTATCGACCAGTTTTTGCGCCGCCTGCACGCCGACGCGCGGATCGGCCTGATCGTCTTCCGCCGCGATCTCGAACTTCGCCGTCTTGCCGCCGATGGTGATTTTTTTCGCGTTGGCTTCGTCGAGCGCGAGCTGCACGCCGTTCTGAAGATCCTTTCCGTAACCTGCATTCGCGCCGGTGAGAGGCGCGGCGAAACCGACTTTCACCGTGACGTCTTCGGCGGCGGCGGTCATCGGCGCGGCGGCGAACACGGCGGCGCACGCCACCATCCATGCCGACGGTTTGAAGCTCGTACGGATACGCATGGTTTCCTCTCCTGTTGTGGTTTGAAATCTAGTCAGACGTGGCCGATGCATCGCGCACGACCACTGCATGGAACACGACCAATTACGTGCCGGCAAGACGGAGTTGCCCTCTGCAGCGACGGACATGCGCCAATGTAGAAAGCCAAATTGGCCGCGTCTTGTCGATTCGTCGCGAACGGAATGCGGATTTCGGCACAGGCGCGGCGGTGCGCTTTCGCAGGCCCGGCGTGGCGGCACGGGTTTTTGCCCCTTCTTTCACGCGACGATTTGTGCCGTGCCTATCGTTTCGATAAAAACGCCGTGCTTGACGGAGTGCATATGCACCGATAAGCTGTATTCCATGACAACGCACTCATCACCTCTGGATTGCAACTGCTTCGCCATTCGTCAGGCGGCGCGCTACATTTCGCAGCTTTACGAGCGGCACCTGAGCGTGGCTGGCATCACGCCGGCGCAGTTCACGCTGATGGCGTCGATTTCGCGCAAGCCCGGCGTTCAAATGGCCGAACTGTCGGAATCGATGGTGATGGACCGGACCACGCTCGTCCGTGCGCTGAAGCCGCTTGAGCGCGATGGCATCGTGGAAATGGAGCAGCAAGCGCCGAGTTCCCGCGCCGTCGGTCTGAAGCTGACGGCGGCCGGCAGGGCCATGCTGGCGCAGGGCCACGAGCAATGGCGCGCGGCGCAGGCGGAATTCGAAGCGAAGTTCGGCGAGAAGCGTGCGAAGGCGTTGCGCAAGTCGCTCTTCGAACTGACCGAACTGGGTTGATTGATCGAACGTAGCCCGCATCGAGCGGGCTTTTATATACCATGTTTAGTGCATATGCACATAATAGGGAGCCGTCATGCAGATCAAAGGAAAGGTCGTTCTTGTCACCGGTGCGAATCGCGGTCTCGGCAAGCAGTTCGTAAAGTCTTTGCTGGATGCGGGCGCGTCGAAAGTCTATGCGGCGGCGCGCAATCCGGGCAGCGTCGATATCGAAGGCGCGCAAGCCGTGAAGCTCGATGTGACCAATCCCGCCGACATCGCCGATGCGGCCGCGAAGTACACGGATGTGCAGGTCGTCATCAACAACGCGGGGGCGCTCGCGCGCGGCGCGCTGCTCGATGCGGCATCGACACAAGGCGTGCGCGATCTCATCGAAGTGAACGCGATCGGACCGCTCAACGTCACGCAGGCGTTTGCGCCCGTGCTGAAGCAGAACGGCGGCGGCGCGGTCATCAACGTGCTGTCCGTGCTGAGCTGGGTCGTGTTGCCGGATGGCGGCGCGTACAGCGTGTCGAAGTCGGCCGCGTGGGCCGTGACCAATGCGCTGCGCGACGAATTGCGCGGACAGGGCACGCTCGTGGTCGGCGTGCATCCCGGCTACATCGACACGGACATGGTGGCGGAAGTCACCGCGCCGAAGACATCGCCCGCGAGCGTGGTCGAGCAAGTGCTGGCGGCGGTCGAGCGCGGCGAAGAAGAAGTCCTCGTCGATGACACCGGCCGCGCCGTCAAGCAATCGCTCTCGACGCCGACGCCGATCTATATCACCGGCATCCCGCGCTGATACGGCATCAACGCTTCGCCGCCTTCTGCATCTCGTCGAAGCCCGCGGACGCTTCCTGCACATCGGGCGGGAAGTCGTCGAACTCCATGACCTGCCGCACTTCGATCGTCTCGTTCGGCGAACCGGGGCAGCGCTTCGCCCATTCGATCGCTTCCTCGCGCGAACTGACCTGAATCATCCAGTAGCCGCCGAGCACTTCCTTCGCTTCGGCGAACGGGCCATCGGTGACGCGCGGCTTGCCGCCTTCGAACGAAACGCGCGCACCCATCGACGGCGGATGCAGCCCGTCGAGCGCCAGCAGCACGCCCGCTTTCTGCAGCGCTTCGTTGTACTTCATCATCGCCGCGACGGCTTCGGCGCTCGGCATCGTGCCGGGCTCCGCGCTTTCGTAGCCGCGCGGGATCATCAGCATCATGAATCGCATGGACGTGCTCCATTTGGTATCGTCGGTCGGGCAATGACGCCCTCATACACTACGACGGCCGGGCGCGCGCCGGATCGACATTAGGCGACATTGAGCGGCATTAAGCGTTTATCCCTATCCGATTCCGGTTGCCTTGCGAGCACGTCGGACCAAATAATGTAATCCATTACATCCCGTCCGCCGTCGTGGCGCGCAGCATGTCGGAAACCGTTCGATCCCGCGAGGAAGTGTCGATTGCCGATGTCGCGGCGCGCGCAGGCGTGTCCGTCGCGACCGTGTCGCGCGTGCTCAACGGCCATGCGAACGTTCGCGAAGTCACACGCGACAAGGTGCGCGCGGCGGTGGCGGCGAGCGGCTATCGCATCAACGAGCTTGCGCGCAATCTTCGCACGGCGGAAAGCCGCCTTTTGCTCACGATGGTCCCCGACTTCGGCAACCCGTTCTATGCGGCGATCGTGCGCGGCATCGACAGCGTCGCGCGGCAGAACGGCTACTTCATGCTGCTGTGCGATACCGGCGCGGACCCGTTGCGCGAGCGCAGTTACTTTGATCTTTTGCGTGGGCGGCGCGCCGATGGCGCGATCTGTCTCGATCCCGCCGCCGTGCAAAACGCGCTCGCCGAAGAAGCGTCGACATTGCCCTGGGTCGCGTGCTGCGAGTTCGATCCGGACGCGGGCGTGCCGTATGTCGGCATCGACAATCATCTTGCAGCGGGCGACGCCGTGCGGTATCTGCTAGCCAGAGGCCACGATCGCATCGCGCTGATCGGTTCGGGGCAGGGCTATCTGTACGGACGCCAGCGGCTTGCGGGCTATTGCGATGCGCTCGAAGCCGCGGGCATCGTGCCGAATCCGGCGTGGCGCATCGAACTCGACAGCCTCGACTATGACGCGGGCGAACGCGCCGCCGTGCAGCTGGCATCGCTTGGAAGCGACAGGCCGACGGCGATCTTCGCGGTCTCCGACACGCTCGCGATCGGCGTGATGAACGGCTTGCGCGGCGTGGGCTTGCGCGTGCCGGACGATGTCGCCGTCGTCGGTTTCGACGATATCGCCGTGGCCGCGCACGTCGATCCGCCGCTGACCACCGTTGCCCAGCCGATGCAGGCGCTCGGCGAAGCGGCTGCCGATCTGCTGCTCAAGCGGCTGCGCGATCCGCGCGCCGATGTTCCGGGCGTGCTGCTGCCGCATCGTCTGATCCAACGAAGGAGCGCCTGACGATGAGCCTTGCCGTGCGCTTTGAAGGAATCGAAAAACAGTTCGGGCCGGTGCGCGTGCTGCATGGCGTGAGCTTCGATCTCGCGCCGGGCCGCATCTATGGCCTGCTCGGGGAGAACGGCGCGGGCAAATCCACGCTGATGAAAATCCTCGCCGGCTACGAGCGCCCTAACGCGGGCATGGTTTCGATTGATGGCGCGCGCGTCGACTTCACGAGTTCGCGCGATGCGGAACGCGCGGGCATCGTGCTGATTCATCAGGAACTGAATCTCGCGGATCACCTGAGCATCACGCAGAACATGTTTCTCGGGCATGAACTGCGCAAGGGCTACTTTCTCGACGAACCCGCGATGCGCGACGACGCCCGCGCCGCGCTCGCCGATGTCGGCCTGCACAAGAATCCGGATACCCGGGTCCGCGAATTGATCGTCGCGGAAAAGCAGCTCGTCGAGATCGCGAAGGCGATGCTGCGCGATGCGCGTCTGCTCATCATGGACGAACCGACGGCCACGCTCACGCCGTCCGAAACGCAACGCCTCTTCGCGCTGATGGCGCGCCTGAAAGAGGCGGGCGCGACCATCGTCTATATCTCGCATAAGCTCGATGAAGTCGAGCGCGTGACGGACGAAGTCATCGTGATGCGGGATGGCCGCTTTGTCGCGCGCGCGCCGACTTCCGACCTGACGCGGCAGCAGATGGCGAACCTGATGGTCGGCCGCGAAGTGTCGGACATGTTTCCGCCGAAGCCCGCGCTCGCCGCCGATGCCCGCGTCGCATTCGAAGTGGAAGGCGCATCGGTGCCGGGCTGGGCCGATGGCGTGAGCTTCTCGGTGCGCGAGGGCGAAGTGTTCGGCTTTGCGGGACTGGTCGGCGCGGGCCGCACCGAACTGTTCGAGGCGCTCGTCGGCTTGCGCACATTGAGCGCGGGGCGCGTGACCATCGAAGGCGAAGCGGCCACGCTGAGAAGCCCGCGCGATGCGATGCGTCACGGCGTCACGTATCTGAGCGAAGACCGCAAGGGCCGCGGCCTGCACGTCGACATGGCGCTCAAGGACAACCTGACGATGATGACGCTCGAACGCTACGCGCGTCCGTTCATCGACAAGCGTGCGGAGCGCAATGCGCTCGGCGTCGCGATGAAAGACTTCGGCATTCGCACGGGCAACCCGGCAAACCGCGCGCGCATGCTGTCGGGCGGCAACCAGCAGAAGCTCGCGCTCGCAAAATTCCTGCATCCCGATCCGCGCGTCATCGTGCTCGACGAACCGACGCGCGGCGTCGATGTCGGCGCGAAACGCGACATCTATTTTCTGATTCACCGCCTCGCCGCCGAAGGCCGCGCGGTGATCGTCATTTCTTCCGAGCTGATCGAACTGATCGGGCTATGCCATCGCGTGGCGGTAATGCGCGCGGGCGAACTCGTCGCCACACTTGGCATGGACCTTCTGACCGAAGAGAGGTTGATCGCGCATGCGACCGGCACACACTGAAGACACCGAAAGCGAAAGCCGTTTCGCGGCGTTCTCGCGCATTCTGTTCGGCATCGGGCCGCTGCTCGGGCTGATTGCGCTCTGCATCGGCGGCACGCTGCTCAACGGCGACTTCGCCACCCTGGACAACGCGATGAACGTGCTCACGCGCACGTCGTTCATCGGCATCATCGCGGTGGGCATGACCTTCGTGATCATTTCGGGGGGCATCGACCTGTCGGTGGGATCGATGGCCGCGTTGATCGCGGGCAGCATGATCTACATGATGAACGGCCTGATGCAGGGCGTGAGCGGCCATGCGGTGCCGCCGCTCTTGATCCTTGCGCTCGGCATCGTGCTTGCGCTCGTGCTCGGCGCGTTGTTCGGCCTCGCGCATGGGCTGCTGGTGACGAAGGGGCGCATCGAGCCGTTCATCGTGACGCTCGGCACGCTCGGTGTGTTTCGCGCGCTGCTGACGTGGCTTGCGGACGGCGGCGCGCTCACACTCGACAATTCGCTCGTCGATCTCTACGGCCCGGTGTACTACGCGAGTCTCTTCGGCGTGCCGGTGCCGATCTGGGTCTTCGCCATCGTCGCGGGAGGCGGTGCGCTGGTGCTCAATCGCACGGTGTTCGGGCGGCACGTGCAGGCCATCGGATCGAATGAGCAGGTCGCGCGTTATGCGGCGATACGCGTCGATCACGTGAAGATCGCCACTTACGTGCTGCTGGGTCTATGCGTTGCCGTGGCGACCGTGCTCTATGTGCCGCGCCTCGGTTCGGCCACGCCGACAACCGGCCTGCTATGGGAACTCGAAGCCATCGCTGCCGTCGTGGTCGGCGGCACTGCGCTGAAGGGCGGCGAGGGGCGCGTGATCGGCACGGTCATCGGCGCGATTCTGCTTTCGGTCATCAACAACATCCTGAATCTGACGAGCATCATCAGTGTGTATCTGAACGCGGCGGTGCAGGGCGCCGTGATCATCTTCGTAGCCTTCTTGCAGCGTGGCCGTCGTTAATATTCGAACAGGAGACATCGTCATGAAGAAACTCTTCCGCGCGCTCACCGCGCTGACGCTCACGGCGAGCGCGTTTGCCGTTGCGCCGTCCGCATCCGCCGCTGATAAGGTCGTGCTGGGCGTCGCCATTCCGACCGCGACGCACGGCTTCACAGGCGGCATCGTCTGGTGGGCGAACGAAGCGAAAAAGGAGCTGGAGAAGGCGCATCCGGATCTCAAGATCATCGTCAAGACGGCGGGCGGCGCGCCCGAGCAGGCGAATCAGCTGCAGGATCTCGTGACCGTCAACAAGATCAATGCGCTCGTGATCTTCCCGTTCGAATCGGCGTCGCTCACGCAGCCCGTGGCGCAAGTGAAGAAGAAGGGCGTGTATGTGACGGTCGTCGATCGCGGCCTGACCGACACCAGTGCTCAGGATGCCTACGTAGCCGGCGACAACACCGCCTTCGGCAAGCTGCCCGCCGAGTATCTCGCGAAGACGCTCAACGGCAAGGGCGATATCGTCGCGCTGCGCGGCATTCCCACGACGCTCGACAACGAACGCTGGGCGGCTTTCGAAGGCGTGATGAAGCAGCATCCGGACATCAAGATTCTCGATGCGAAGTATGCGAACTGGAACCGCGATGACGCGTTCAAGGTGATGCAGGACTATCTCACCCGCTTCAAGCATATCGACGCGGTCTGGGCGGCCGACGACGACATGATGATCGGCGTGCTGAAGGCGATCGATCAGGCGAAGCGCACGGATATCAAGGAAGTGTTCGGCGGCGCGGGATCGAAGGAAGCGGTGAAGCGCATCATGGATGGCGACAAGCGCGTGCGGGCTGATGTCTCGTACTCGCCGAAGTTCATCTACGACGCGATCAAGCTCACTGCCGAAGCGCGCCTGAAGGGCGACAAGCTGCCGCCGACGACCATCATTCCTTCGGTGCTCATCACGAAGGACAACGCGAAGCAGTTCTACTACCCCAACTCGCCGTTCTGAGCGCCAGGCCGGTCACGCGTTGACCGGCATTCTTATCGAGGCGAAAGATGAAGACCATCAAGGGCCCCGCGATCTTTCTCGCGCAGTTCATGGGCGATGCCGCGCCGTTCGATTCGTTGAAGAACCTGGCGTCGTGGGCGGCATCGCTTGGCTACGAGGGCATTCAGGTGCCTTGCGATGCGCGTCTGATCGATCTGGAGCAAGCCGCATCGAGCGACGCGTATTGCGACGATATCCGCCGCACCGTCGAAGATGCGGGCGTTGCGATCACCGAATTGTCGACGCATCTGCAAGGGCAACTCGTGGCGGTGCATCCCGCTTACGACACGCTGTTCGATGGTTTTGCGGCCCCGCACGTGCGGGGCAATCCTTCCGCGCGGACCGAGTGGGCGATAGCGCAAATGAAGCACGCGGCGGCGGCATCGAAGCGGCTCGGTCTGAACGCGCATGTCACGTTCTCGGGTGCGCTGGCGTGGCCATATGTTTATCCGTGGCCGCAGCGTCCGGCGGGTCTCGTCGAAGCGGCGTTCGATGAGCTCGCGAAGCGCTGGCGTCCGATTCTCGATGAGTTCGATCGCGCGGGCATCGACGTGTGCTACGAACTGCATCCCGGCGAAGACCTGCACGATGGCGTGACGTTCGAGCGATTTCTCGCCGCGGTCGATGACCATCCGCGCGCGAACATCCTTTACGATCCAAGTCACTTCGTGTTGCAGCAGCTCGACTATCTCGCGTTCATCGACATCTACCACGCGCGCATCAAGGCGTTTCATGTGAAGGACGCGGAGTTTCGTCCCAACGGTCGGCAAGGCGTGTATGGCGGCTATTCGGGCTGGGTGGAGCGCGCGGGACGTTTTCGTTCGCTCGGCGACGGCCAGATCGACTTCAAAGCGATCTTCTCGAAGATGGCGCAATACGACTTCGGAGGCTGGGCCGTGCTCGAATGGGAATGTGCGTTGAAGCATCCGGAAGACGGCGCGCGCGAGGGCGCGGTGTTCATCCGCGATCACATCATCCGTGTGGCGGAACGGGCGTTCGATGATTTCGCCGGCAGCGGCGCGAGCCGGGACGCGATGCGCGACGTGCTCGGCATTGGAGAGCAGCGATGAAGCGCGTGCGCCTGGGGATGGTGGGTGGCGGCGAAGGCGCGTTCATCGGCGCGGTGCATCGCATGGCGGCGCGGCTCGACGATCGTTACGAGCTGGTGGCGGGCGCGTTGTCGTCGGATGCGCGGCGGGCGGCGTCGAGCGCGGCGGCGATCGGCTTGCCGCGCAGCTACGACGATTATCGCGAGATGGCGCGCATCGAAGCGGGGCGCTCCGACGGCATCGAAGCGGTGGCGATCGTCACGCCGAATCATCTGCACGCGCCGATTGCAACGGCGTTTCTCGAAGCGGGCATTCACGTGATTTGCGACAAGCCGCTCGCGGTATCGCTCGATGAAGGCGAGGCGCTCGCGAAGCTGGCGCGCGAGAAGCGGCTCGTGTTCGCGGTGACGTACACGTACACCGGCTATCCGCTCGTGCGCCATGCTCGCGCGATGGTGCGGCAGGGCATGCTCGGCGATATCCGCGTCGTGCAGGTGGAGTATGCGCAGGACTGGCTGTCGTTGCCGGTCGAGACGCAGGCGAACCGGCAGGCCGCGTGGCGCACGGACCCGTCGATGGCGGGACCGGCGGGGTGTCTCGGCGATATCGGCACGCATGCGTATCAGCTTGCGGAATACGTGACGGGGATGCGGCCTTCCGAGCTATCGGCGGAAGTGACGACGTTCGTGCCGGGGCGGCGCGTCGACGATCATGTTCAGGCGATGCTTCGGTATCCGAACGGTGCGCGCGGGATGTTATGGGCGAGTCAGGTCGCGGCGGGCGAGGAGAACGGCTTGCGGCTGCGCGTGTATGGGACGAAGGCGGGACTTGCGTTCGATCAGCAGTCGCCGAATGAATTGTGGTTCACGCCGGTTGGCGGGACGTCGCGTCGCTTGACGCGCGGGCGCGTGCAGGGCGCCGAGGCGCAGCATGCGACACGCGTGCCGGCGGGGCATCCGGAAGGGTATATCGAAGCGTTCGCGCAGGTTTATACAGACGCGGCGGCTTGTATCGCGAGTGGGACCACGCAGGGAGATGAATGGCTTACCACGGTAGAGGACGGAGTCGCGGGGTTGAGGTTCGTGGAGGGCGTGTTGCGGAGTAGCGGGATGGATGGGGGGTGGGTCAGCATCGATTGAAAACGAGGCAGCCATGAGGCTGCCCCGCTCGATCAACGGCTCAGATCGTCACGCCCAGTTCGCGTGATACGACCCTGCCTTATCAGTCCGCTCGAACGTATGCGCGCCGAAGAAGTCCCGCTGCGCCTGCACCAGATTCGCCGGCAGCCGTTCCGATCGATACGCATCGAAATAAGCAATAGCAGACGAGAACGCCGGCACCGGAATGCCCGCCTTCACCGCCGCAACGACGACATCGCGCAGCGCGTCCTGATACTTCGCCGCGATATCGCTGAAATACGGATCAAGCAGCAGATTCGCGAGGTTCTTGTCAGCCGCGTAAGCATCGGTGATCTTCTGCAGGAAGCGCGCACGGATGATGCAGCCTGCCCGGAAGATCTTCGCGATCTCGCCATACTGCAGGTTCCAGTTGTACTCATCCGATGCCGCGCGCAATTGCGCAAAGCCCTGCGCATACGAGACGATCTTCGACAGATACAACGCTCGCCGCACCGATTCGATGAACGCCTCACGATCCCCATCGAACTTCGGCGACGGACCCGACAGCACCTTGCTCGCCTTCACACGCTGATCCTTCAGCGACGACAGCACGCGCGCAAACACCGCTTCGGTAATCAGCGGCAGCGGCGCGCCGAGATCGAGCGCGTTCTGGCTCGTCCACTTGCCGGTGCCCTTTTGCGCGGCGCGATCGAGAATGACATCGACGAGATCCTTGCCGGTCTCTTCGTCCTTCTTCGCAAAGATCTTCGACGTGATCTCGATCAGGTAGCTATCCAGTTCGCCCTGATTCCACTCGACATACACCTTGCCCAGTTCTTCGTTCGAGAGGCCAGCCACGCGCTTCAGCACGTCGTAGCTCTCGGCGATCAACTGCATGTCGCCGTACTCGATGCCGTTGTGCACCATCTTCACGAAGTGGCCCGCGCCGTCCGGTCCCATGTAAGCGACACACGGCTCGCCATCCGGCGCCTTTGCGGCAATCTCGTGCAGGATCGGGGCGACCAGTTCATAGGCTTCCTTCTGTCCGCCCGGCATGATCGACGGCCCCTTCAGCGCGCCTTCCTCGCCGCCCGACACGCCCGTGCCGATGAAATGCAGGCCCGACTTCGCGAGATCCTGATTGCGGCGGATGGTATCGGTGAAATGCGTGTTGCCGCCGTCGATGAGAATGTCGCCTTTTTCGAGCAGCGGGCGTAGTTGCGCGATGGTCTCGTCGGTGCCCGCGCCGGCCTTCACCATCATCAGGATGCGGCGCGGCGTTTCGAGGGATTGCACGAACTCTTCGAGCGTGTACGTCGGCACGAGCTTCTTGTCGGGATGTTCCGCAAGCAGTTCGTCGGTTTTGGCGCGGCTGCGGTTGTAGACCGAAACGGCGTGCCCGCGGCTCTCGATGTTCAAGGCCAGGTTGCGGCCCATGACGGCGAGGCCCACCACGCCGATAGCTTGTTTGCTCATGCTTGATCTCCGAATGACCGAAGCGCTTGCGGCTCGTGGCGCGGGCGCTTCGGATGAAAACTGTGGATGGATGCGGCGCTCGCGCTTCACGAGGCGTCATGGATGCTACCGACACCTGCCCATTGGGCGAGCGCAGACCGCCCGAATTTACCACTTTGGGCGGCATCCGGCAGCGGTGGCGGCCGCGCACGCACGCGGGCATCGGCATAGAATGGACGCCCCTGACCGTATCGCATCCTTCATGGCGCTTTCGCGGCGCACACGAGCGCATCACTATTCGGTTTATGTCGTCGAACTGTCGGACGCGGTCTGGAACGAGGCGCGCTTTCGTCGTGCGAACGCGGATTACGTGCTCGGCAAGCCGTTCGTCTATGTCGGGATGACGGGCATCGACCCGGACGTGCGTTTCGACAAGCACAAGGCCGGCATCCAGTCGAACCGCTTCGTGCGGGATTACGGGCTGCGGCTCTTGCCGCATCTGTACGAGATGTACAACCCGATGCCTTACGACGGCGCACGCGACATGGAAGTGGAGCTGGCAATCGGCTTGCGCGACGCGGGCTATGGCGTGTGGCAGGCTTGAGCGGAATCAAACGATCAACGACAAGGAGCGAGGCATGCGGATTCTGGTAGTGGGCGCGGGGGCCATCGGCGGATATTTCGGGGCGCGGCTGCTCGAAGCGGGCCGCGACGTGACCTTTCTCGTGCGCGAGCGGCGTGCGCAACAGTTGCGCGATGGCGGCCTGAACGTGCGAAGCCCGGAGGGCGATGTGCGCATCGGCAATCCGCCGATCGTGCTGACGCAGGATATCGCCGAGCCTTACGATCTCGTGCTGCTCGGTTGCAAGGCTTACGATTTGCAGGGCGCGATGGATTCACTTGCGCCCGCCGTCGGCCCCGATACGGCGATTCTGCCGCTCCTGAACGGCATGGCCCATCTCGATGCGCTCGACGCGCGCTTCGGCGCCAGCAAAGTGCTCGGCGGCCAATGCGTGATCGCCGCGACGCTGGACGCTCAGGGTGCCATCGTTCATCTGAACACGATGCAGTCGATGACCATTGGCGAGCGCGCGGGCGGCCGGTCGGCGCGCATCGATTCGATCGGGCAGCAATTGAGCGGCGCGCGCTACGAGTTGAACGTCAGCGAAAACATCCTGCAGGCGATGTGGGACAAGTGGGTGTTCCTCGCAACGCTCGCGGCCGGAACGTGCCTGATGCGCGCGCCCATCGGCGACATCGTGGCCGCGCCGGGCGGGGAAGCGCTGCTGCGCGGAATCTTCGACGAGTGCAGCGGTATCGCCGGCGACAACGGCCATGCGCCCGGCGAGGCGGTGCTCGCGCGCTCGCGGACGTTCTTTTCGGAGCGCGGCTCGCTGATGACGGCGTCCATGCTGCGCGATATCGAAAACGACGCGCCCATCGAAGCGGACCATATCGTCGGCAATCTGTTGGCGCGGCGAAAGACGGCGTTCGATGGAACGTCGTTGCTGGCGGTGGCTTACGCGCATCTGAAGGCGTATGAGGCGCGGCGTGAGCGCGAGGCGCGCGCGTCGAAAGGTTGAGCAATTGCGGGAGCCGCATCCGACGCTGTACGCTTCCCGCTTCTTGGCAATTCCTTGCGCGCCATGCATCAGAACGACACGCCCAGGCCCACCATCGCCGAACTTTTCATCGGCTTTCTGACCCTCGGCCTCACCGCCTTCGGCGGCGCGCTGCCGCTCGCACGGCGCGAGATCGTCGAGCGCCGCAAATGGCTCGATGCCGACGCGTTCACCGATCTCCTCGGCCTTTGCCAGTTTCTTCCGGGCGGCAACGTCATCAATCTGTCGGTCGCCATCGGCATGCGGTTTCGCGGGCTGCCCGGCGCGCTCGCGGGCTTGCTCGGGCTGCTCGTCGGGCCGTCGCTTGTCGTGATCGCGCTGGGCGTCATCTATCAGCGCACGCATCATGATCCGCGCGTCGCGCATCTGTTCGCGGGGCTCGCGGCGGCCGCGGCGGGGCTGCTCATCGCGATGTCGGTCAAGCTCATGTGGCCGCTTCGCAAGAAGCCGGAAGCGGCACTCGTCGCGCTTGCGATGTTCGCGGCCATCGCGCTGTTCCGCACGCCGCTGCTGCCGTCGATGCTCGTGCTCACGCCCGTTTCGGTGCTCATTGCGTGGAACGTGCGCCGATGAAAGACGATCTTTGGTCGCTAGCCGCCATCTTCAGCCAGTTGTCGCTGCTCGCGTTCGGCGGCGGCAATACCATCCTTCCCGAGATGCAGCGGCAAGTGGTGCAGGTCCATCACTGGATGACCAAAGCCGATTTCTCCGCGCTCTTCGCGCTCGCGCAAGCCGCGCCCGGGCCGAACATGATGGTCGTCACGCTGATCGGCTGGCACGTCGCGGGCTGGCCGGGCGTGCTCATCACGTCGATCGCGAAGTTCGGGCCGTCATCGCTCGTCACGATCGCGGCGCTGCACGCGTGGGAGCGCTTCAAGGACCGGCCCTGGCGGCGTTATGTGCAGCTCGGGCTCATGCCGATCACCGTGGGGCTCGTCGCGGCGAGCGCGTTGCTGATCGCGGAGGCGTCCGATCAGACGGCGATGCTCGGCGGCATCACGGTCGCCGTCGCGCTGCTGGCGTTCCGGACGAAGCTGCATCCGTTATGGCTGCTCGGGGCCGGCGCGCTGATCGGGTTGACGGGATTCGGGCAGTAAAGCGCACGCGGGCTGGCAGGTTTTCTGCTGCTTCGCGGAACAACGAAAGCGATGAGGACAGCACCATGAGCATGGCCACCGAATACGCGAAGACCGCGCCGGATCGCAGCGAAGTCGACGCCCTGACCGCTCCCACCGTCGTCGAGTTCGGCACGGACTGGTGCGGCTACTGCCGCGCCGCGCAGCCGCTGATCGCGCAGGCGTTTCAGGCGCATCGCGGCGTGCATCACATCAAGATCGAGGATGGCAGCGGCCGCCCGCTCGGCCGATCCTTCCGCGTCAAGCTCTGGCCGACGCTTATATTCATGCTCGGCGGCAAGGAAGTCGCGCGCCTCGTGCGCCCCGGCGATGTCGGCGAAATTCGCGACGCGCTCGCGCTCATCGACGAGCCACTGGCGGAATGATCGCGGTTTAAGGGCTAAGGGTTATCGCCGAAGAGACATGCGCGGCGTCAACTTGTATGATAACCCGATGACTTCCGATGCCACGACGCCGCGCATGTTCGAAAGAATCTCGCCCCGCGCGCTCTCCGATACGGTCGCGCAGCAGTTGCAGAAGCTGATCGAGAAAGGCAGTTTTGCCGCGACAGGCAAACTGCCGAGCGAAGCCGTGCTCGCGCAGGAGTTCGGCGTGAGCCGCACGGTGATCCGCGAGGCCGTCTCGCGTCTCAAGAATGAGGGCATGGTCGAGCCGCGCCAGGGCAGCGGCGTGTTCATCGTCGAGCGGGCGGGCATTCGGCCGCTGCGCATCGATTATGCGCAGGCCGTCGAGCCGGGCGCGGTCGTGCAGATTCTCGCGCTGCGCCGGGCGATCGAAGCCGAAGTCGCCGCCGAGGCCGCGCTGCGCCGCACCGATGCGCAACTCGCCGCCATCGACGCCGCGCTCGCCCGCATCGACGAAGCGGTGCGCGAAGGCCGCGACGGCGTCGCCGAAGACGTGGCGTTTCATCGTGAGATCGCGAACGCGACCGGCAATCCGTATTTCCTCAAGACGCTCGCCTTCCTGAATCAATATCTGGAAGCGGGCACGCTCGTCACGCGCCGCAACGAGGCGCTGCGCGAGGACTTCTCGCGGCAAGTGCGCGAAGAGCATGCCGAAATCGCCGCCGCCATCCGCGCGGGCGATGCGGCACTTGCGCGTCACGCCGCCCAGACGCATCTTTACAACGCCGCGCGCCGTCTCGCGGAAGCCGGCATCCGCTAACCTTCACTCGAAGAGAATCGCCATGTCCAGAAACGTGGGAGTCATCGGCTTGGGCGCAATGGGGCTGGGCGTCGCGCGCTCGCTGCTGCGCGCGGGCTTTGCCGTGCATGTATGCGATGTGCGCCGCGACGTGCTCGACGCCTTCGCCGCGGAAGGCGGCATCGCGTGCGCGTCGCCGGCGGAGCTGGGCGGCAAGTGCGATGTCGTCGTGACGCTCGTCGTCAATGCGGCGCAGACGGAAACCGTGCTGTTCGGCGATAACGGCGCGGCGCCCGCAATGAAGCCGGGTGGCGTCGTGCTCGCCTGCGCGACGGTCGCGCCGGGCTTCGCGGTGGAACTTGGCAAGCGCGTCGAAGCCTTGGGTCTGCTGATGATCGACGCGCCCGTTTCCGGCGGCGCGGCGAAAGCGGCATCCGGCGAAATGACGATGATGACCTCCGGCCCCGCCGAGGCCTACGCCGCCTGCGAGGACGTGCTCGACGCAATCGCCGGGAAGGTCTATCGGCTGGGCGACGCACACGGCGCTGGATCGAAGGTGAAGATCATCAATCAACTGCTCGCGGGCGTGCATATCGCGGCGGCGGCCGAAGCAATGGCGCTCGGCCTGCGCGAGGGCGTCGACCCGGACGCGCTTTACGATGTCATCACGCATAGCGCGGGCAACTCGTGGATGTTCGAGAACCGCGTGCCGCACGTTCTGTCGGGCGACTACACGCCGCTTTCCGCGGTCGATATCTTCGTGAAAGACCTGGGACTCGTGCTCGATACCGCGCGCACGTCGAAGTTTCCGCTACCGCTTTCGGCGGCGGCGCATCAGATGTTCATGATGGCGTCGACGGCGGGCCACGGCGGCGAGGACGATATCGCGGTCATCAAGATCTTTCCGGGCATCGACGTTCCGAAAAGCGCCAAGTGACCGCGCCTCCCGGCTTGCCGCGACCACCCATTCAAGGAGACACCCGATGCCCCGCTTCGCCGCCAATCTCACGATGATGTACACGGAACACGCGTTCCTCGACCGCTTCGCCGCCGCCGCGAAGGACGGCTTCAAGGCGGTCGAATTCCTGTTTCCGTACGACTTTCCCGCCGCCGACATCAAGACGCGCCTCGCGGACAACGGCCTCACGCAGGCGCTTTTCAACGCGCCGCCGGGCGACTGGTCGGCAGGGGAGCGCGGCATCGCTTCGCTGCCGGGACGCGAGGACGAGTTCAGGGAGAGCGTCGACAAGGCGCTTGAATACACCGCTGCGCTCGGAAACAAGAAGCTGCACGTGATGGCGGGGCTGATCACGCCGGAGCAGCCGCGCGAGAAACATCGCGCGGTGTATATGAAGAATCTCGACTATGCGGCGAAGGCGGCGCAAGGCGCGGGCATCGGCATCGTGATCGAGCCGATCAATACACGCGATATTCCCGGCTTCTTTCTCAATCGTCAGGACGAAGCGCAGTCCATCTGCGATGAAATCGGTGCGCCGAACCTGCAAGTGCAATTCGATATCTATCACTGCCAGATCGTCGAAGGCGACATCGCCGTGAAGCTCAAGCGCGACATGAAGCGGCCCAACGCGGGCATCGGTCATATACAGATTGCGGGCGTGCCGGACCGTAACGAACCGGACATCGGTGAAATCAACTATCCATATCTGTTCGATCTGATCGATTCGCTCGGCTACGACGGATGGATCGGTTGCGAATATCGTCCGAAGGCGGGCACGTCCGACGGCCTCGGCTGGCTCAAGTCCTATCTCTGACACAGGAGCGACGCGAATGAAGATCCTCATTACGGGCGGCGCCGGTTTCTTGGGCCAGCGGCTCGCCAGACGCCTGCTCGATCGCGGCGAACTGAACGGCAAGCCGATTAGCGAACTGGTTCTGCTCGACGTCGCGCGTCCCGCCGATGCGCGCCTTCTGGCCGATTCCCGCGTGCGCGCCGAAACCGGCGACATCTCGGATCGCGCAGTGCTGGAACGTCACGTCGACGCGAGCACGGAAGCCATCTTCCATCTCGCGGCGATCGTCTCGGGTCAGGCGGAAGCCGACTTCGACCTCGGGATGAAGATCAATCTCGACGCATCGCGTGCGCTGCTCGAAGTGTGCCGCGCGGCGGGACATGTGCCGCGCGTCGTGTTCACGAGTTCGGTCGCGGTCTATGGCGGCACGCTGCCCGCCATCGTTCGGGACGATACGGCGCTCAACCCGCAATCCTCGTACGGGACGCAGAAGGCGATCGCCGAATTGCTGCTGTGCGACTATGCGCGGCGCGGTTTCGTCGATGGCCGCGTGCTGCGGCTTCCGACCATCAGCGTGCGGCCGGGCAAGCCGAACGCGGCGGCGTCGTCGTTCGCGAGCGGGATCATTCGCGACCCGCTGAACGGCGAGCGCTCGGTCTGTCCGGTCGATGGCGGCACGCGTTTGTGGCTGCTGTCGCCGCGAAGCGCGATCGAGGCGCTCATCGCCGGCTGCGAGCTGGATCGTGCGGCGCTGGGAGAACGTCCGGTCGTCAACCTGCCGGGCTTGTCGGTGAGCGTCGACGAGATGGTGGCGGCCTTGCGCGAAGTGGCGGGCGATGAAGCGGTCGCGCGCATCGACTGGCAACGCGACGAGCGCATCGAGAAGATCGTCGGAAGCTGGCCGGGCGCGTGGGATACGTCGCGGGCGGAGGCGCTTGGGCTGAGCGGCGATGGGTCGTTCGTGGAGGTGGTTCGGGGGTATATCGAGGAGCAACGGGACGCATGAGCAGCGTCCGTCCGCAACAACCAGCGTGACGCGCGCTCCCTGCACGCCGTCACGCTTCCTTCCGCATTTCCGCGCTAAACTCATCCCTTAAATGTGACGAAGGCCGGCCCGGCGCTCCATGCGCCGCCATGGATCACGGGCGTCGGTCGCCCGTTTCTCCCGATTCTTCCGGTTTGCGCCTTTCGCCGCCCTCGCGCGCGAAACCGCTTCGTCCCGTCACTTGCCGTAGCGCCAAGCGGGAGATTCCCATGTTGCTGCATCAGCTAGTCGATCGGTTCGGCCCGATCATCGTTTTCATCAACGTGATGGGCTCGGCCCTCGGGCTGCCTGTGCCCGCCATGCCGACGATGATCATCGTCGGCGCGTCGATCGCGTTGATGGCCGTGAACGGCGCCGCTTTCTGGACGCCCTTGCTCGGTGTGCTGGCCGTCGCGGTGGCGGGCGGCGTGCTCGGCGACTTCGTCTGGTTCCAGGGCGGACGCAAATATGGCGACCGCACGCTCAAAACCATCTGCAAGCTGTCCCTTTCGCGCGATACCTGCGTGAAGAAGACCGAACGCTTCTTCGGGCGATGGGGCGTGCGCATTCTGCTCGTCGCCAAATTCATCCCGGGTCTGTCGCTCGTCTCCGTGCCGCTCGCCGGCGCGATGGGCGTGCGCCTGCGCAGCTTCATCGCGCACGATGGCGCAGGCATCGCGCTGTGGGGAGCGGTCGGCCTGAGCGTCGGCGTGCTGTTCGCAGCCGAGCTGGAAATGGTCTTTGCGATGATCTCGCGGCTCGGCCGGCAGGCGGGCATGGTCGTCGCGGTCTTGCTGGCGATCTACGTGACGTATCGCTGGTGGCGTCGCCGTGCGCTGATGGCGACGCTGGAAAAAGCGCGCATCACCGTCGACGATCTCTACGCGCTGATGCACGCCGAACCGCTGCCCGTGATCTTCGACATCCGCTCGCCGGAGAAGCGCATGCTCGATCCGTTCGCGATTCCGGGCTCGCTCTTCGCGGATGAGCGCGAACTGCAGAAAATCATCGAAAGCTATGACAAGTCGCGCAAGGTCGTCATCTATTGCTCCTGCCCGAACGAAGTGTCGGCGGCGTGGATGGCGAAGACCATGCGCAACGCGGGCTTTCGCGATGTGCTGCCGCTGACCGGCGGTCTCGACGCATGGCGGCTCGCCGGTTTCGAAGTCGCCAATCTGACCGAGTTCGGCGAACTTGCGGCGACGAGCCCCGAGGAAGCGGAGCAGATGGCCTCCGCCTGCACGTTGCCCATCGTGCAGCAGGTACAGGCGGTACAGGCCGCGCAGACGTCCCAGGCAACTGCGTCCTTGCATGAACCAGGGTTACCACACGGAGATCGCGCATGAGTACGACCCCGAGTAACGGGCACGCAATGGAGATGCCGAACATGGTCGCCTGGAGTCCGGGGATGCCGCCGCCCGACGATCCCAACGTCGTGGCCACGGGCGTCAGTCCATCCGCATCCGCCGACGACAGCGCGCCGTTCTCGCCGCTGCAAACCCGCTCGCATCAGATGTTTCCGCGCCTCACCGATGCCGAAATCGAGCGCATGAGCCGCTTCGGCACGCCGGCGCGCTGGCGTGCGGGCGAGTGGATGTTCCGCATGGGCGAAGTCGGGCGCGGCATGGTCATCATCCTGAGCGGACTCGTGCGCGTCACGCGGCGCGATGCGCTCGGTGGCAATCACGTGATCGTCGAACATGGCGCGGGACATTTCCTCGCGGAAGTGGCGCAGCTTTCGGGCAAGCCCTGTCTCGTCGATGGCATCGCGGTGGACGATGTAGAAGGCATCGTGGTGCCGCCGGAGCGGCTGCGCGCGCTGCTCGTCGCGGAGGCGGAACTCGGCGAGCGCATCATGCGCGCACTGATTTTGCGGCGCGTCGGCTTGATCGAGAAGGGCAGCGGCCCGGTGCTGCTCGGCCAGTCCGACGATGGCCGGCTCGTGTCGCTGCAAGGCTTTCTGCGCCGCAATGGTTATCCGCATACGGTCATCGACGCCTGCTCGGACCCGGATGCGATCGCGCTGCTCGAACGCATCTCGGCGTCGACGGCGGATTTCCCGCTCGTCATCTGTCCGGATGGCACGGTGCTGCGCGCACCCGACGAGAATCAGCTTGCGACGCAGCTCGGCTGGCTGCCCGAGTTCGATCCGGCCCATGTCTATGATGTCGCTATCGTCGGGGCCGGTCCGGCCGGCCTGGCGACGGCCGTTTATGCGGCGTCCGAAGGGCTGTCCGTGGCGGTGTTCGATTGCCGCGCGCCGGGCGGGCAGGCGGGCACGAGCGCGCGCATCGAAAATTATCTCGGCTTTCCGACCGGTATCTCCGGCCAGGCGCTCGCGGGCCGTGCCTTCGTGCAGGCTCAGAAGTTCGGCGCGCATATCGCGATTCCGACGCGCATCAAGGCGCTGCACTGCGGTTCGTCGCCGATTCAGATCGAGCTGGAGAACGGCGAACGCGTGACGACGCAGACGGTCGTGATCGCGTCCGGGGCGGCGTATCGGCGGCCGGCGATCGACGGGCTCGAGCGTTACGAAGGGCATGGCACGTACTACTGGGCGTCGCCGGTCGAGGCGAAGCTCTGCAAGAACGCGGAGGTCGTGCTCGTCGGCGGCGGCAATTCGGCGGGGCAGGCGGCCGTGTATCTCGCCTCGCACGCGAAGCACGTCCATGTGCTGATTCGCGGTTCAGGGCTCGCGGCGAGCATGTCGCATTATCTGGTCGAGCGCATCGGCTCGCTGCCGAACGTGACGGTGCGCACGCATACGGAAATCGTCTCGCTGATGGGCGATGACCGCGCGCTCACCGCCGTCCGGTGCAAGACGCCCGATGGTCCGCTCACGCTCGAATCGCGGCATCTGTTTCTCTTCACCGGCGCCGATCCCAACACCGACTGGCTGCGCGATTGCAGCGTAAGCGTCGATGGCAAGGGCTTCGTGCTGACCGGTCCCGAAGCGCACGACGGACGCACGCAAGGCGTCATGGGCCTCGAAACGAGCGTGCCGGGCGTCTTCGCGATCGGCGATGTGCGTTCGACTTCGACGAAGCGCGTCGCGGCGGCGGTGGGCGAAGGCGCGGCGGTCGTCGCGCAGATTCATGGCCTGCTGGCGCAGCGGCAGGCGTTGAGCGTCGCCGGGGCGTAGCGTTTTCAGGCGCTTGCCGGAAACCGCAGCGTGAATTCGATCCACCCATCCGGCGAACACGCGGCCGACGCGCTGCCGCCGTGCATCCGCATGATCGCCTGTACGATCGACAGCCCGAGCCCGCTCGATTCCGTGAACTCGCTGCGGGCCGCATCGCCGCGATAGAAGCGGTCGAAGAGCCGCGCGAGTTCTTGCCGCGCGATGACCGCGCCGCGATTGCCCACGACGATGCACGCGCCGTCCGCATCGGCATGACCGGACAGGCGCACGACGGTGCCCGCCGCCGCATAACGCACCGCATTCACGACGACGTTGCCGATCGCGCGCCGGCACATGATCGCGTTGGCGTGCATCTCGCCGCTCGCCTCGATGGCGAACGTGATGCGGCGTTCCTCCGCGATGCCTTCGAAATACGCCGCGATGGTTTCGAGTTCCTCGCGAATGTCGATTCGCTCGCGCTCCATCGGCTGTTGCGAATGATCCGCTTGCGCGAGAAAGAGAATGTTCTGCGCGATGCGCGAGAGCCGCTCCAACTCTTCGAGATTCGATTCCAGCACGCCGCGATATTCGGCCACGCTGCGTTCGTGCGCGAGCATCACCTGCGTCTCGCCGATCAATACGCCAATCGGCGTGCGCAACTCGTGCGCGAGGTCCGCCGAGAATTGCAGCAGGCGTTCGTAGCCATGTTCGAGCCGATCGAGCATCGCATTGAACGACGCCGCGAGGCTTTGCAGTTCCGCCGGCGCATGCGCGACGTCGAGCCGCGCCGACATGCGGTTCGGCGTGATCTCCGCGGCCTTGGCGGCCATCAGCTTCAGCGGCATGAGTCCGCGGCTCGTGACCCAGTACGCGAGCAGCATCGTTACCGCCACCGCGCCGATCACCGTGAACCATACGCGCTTCAGATAAGCCGACAACACGTGCGCTTCCTGCGTCATCACGTGCGCCGCGATGATGTCGACCACTTCGCCGCTATCGCCGATGCGCGCCTGTGCGCCGACCCAGCGCATCCGCACGCCATCGGCGCGCGTGCCTTCGTAGAGATCGTCGAGACCGATGGCGCGATCGACCGGCACGATCGACAGCGGCGGCAACGGCATGTGCTCGGGATTGACGTTGATGAAGGGCGCCGTTCCCGCGCGTCGAAAGAGAATCACGTCTTGCCGGTCGCCGAGCATCGTTTCGAAGAGCCGGGGCCGCGCTTCGAGTTCGTTGATCGTGTAAAGGTCGTGCAGCAGCGAGCGAAAATGTTCGACGCGGGCGATCACCTGATAGTCGGCGCGCGTCGACAGTGCGGAGTTGGTCGCGTGATAAAGCGACGCGCCGACCATGCCGACGACCGCGCATACGATCGCCGCAAACGACAGCGCGATGCGAACCGCAAGCGATCGCGAAGGCCGCTTCAAGAATCCTCCCCGAATGAATAGCCGATGCTGCGCACGGTATGGATCAGCTTCAGTTCGAACGGATTGTCGATCTTCGCGCGCAGACGCTTGATCGCGACATCGACGACGTTCGTATCGCTATCGAAGTTCATGTCCCACACTTCCGATGCGATAAGCGTGCGCGAGAGCGCTTCGCCCTGATGCTTGCAGAAGAGATGCAGCAGCGCGAACTCCTTGTTCGTGAGCACGATGTCGATGCCCTTGCGCGTGACCTTGCGGCGCAGGACATCGACGTGGAGGTCGGCGACCTGAAAGGTATCCGATTCGCGCATCACGCCACGGCGCAACAGCGTGCGAATGCGCAGCACGAGTTCAGTGAACGAGAACGGCTTGACGAGATAGTCGTCCGCGCCGAGTTCGAGGCCGTGAATGCGGTCGCTCACCTGATCGCGCGCCGTGAGAAAAATGACAGGAAGGTCACGCTTCGCGCGCAATGCGGACATGATCTGCCATCCATCGATGCCCGGCAGCATCACGTCGAGCACGATCAACTCGTAGGGGTTGGCGAGCGCCTGATGCAGGCCATCCGTGCCGTTGCGCACGAGATCGACCTGATATCCGGACTCGATGAGCCCTTTTTTCAGGTAGTCGCCGGTCTTGCGGTCGTCTTCGATCACGAGGATGGTCATGCGCGCGCTTCGCTGTCGTTGCTACGTTGACGTCATTCTGCCAGCGCGCGCGTGAGGCCGGCCGAGTATGACAAAAAAGTCATCGAGTCGTCATCGATCCATCAGCGCCGCGCCGTTAGCATCCGCTTCATGCTCTCGTTTCAAGTCCCATCAACCCGACGCGAGGTTCGACGTGCAGCAAGGAACGCTACAGCCGCTATGGCTGCGTATCACGCACTGGCTCAATGCGCTCGCCATCGTCGTGATGGTGACGAGCGGATGGCAGATCTATAACGCATCGCCCATTTTCAAACCGTTCGCGTTTCCATCGTCGATCACGCTCGGCGGCTGGCTCGGCGGCGCGCTGCAATGGCACTTCGCGGCAATGTGGCTCCTGGTGGCGAACTTCATCGTGTATGCGGTGATGAACGTCGTCACCGGGCGCTTTCGCCGGCGCATGTTTCCGTTGAGCATCAGAAGCGTCGTGAACGATGCGCTCGCCGCAGTGCGCGGCAAGCTCGGCCACGACGATCTCACGCACTACAACGCCGTGCAGAAGCTCGCTTATCTCGCGGTGATCGTGGATATCGTGGTCATCATTCTGTCGGGCCTCGTCGTGTGGAAGTCCGTGCAGTTCCCCTTTCTTCGCACGCTGATGGGCGGCTATGACAATGCCCGCGTCGTGCATTTCTTCGGCATGAGTTTTCTGGTGGCGTTCGTCGTGCTGCATGTGGTGATGGTCGCACTCGTGCCGCGTTCGCTCGTGCTGATGATCCGAGGACGTTGACGCCATGTCGATCCGAAACACCAAGCTCGATGCAGAGTCCATCATCAAGGATGCCGCGAAGGAGCTGAAAGCGCCCGCCCGGCGTCTCTTCGGCAAGCGCATTCTTTCGCTCGGCGGCCTCGTGATGCTGTCGGGTTGCAGTCTCACCGATGACAAGTCCGTCAACGCGATGCTGCGCAAGATATCGTCGTTCAACGACGACGCCCAGGCGCTGCTCTTCGATCCGAACAAGCTCGCACCGACGTATCCCGAGTCGATGATCACGCGTCCGTTCCCTTTCAACGCGTTCTATGACATCGACGAAGTGCCGGAAGTCGATGCATCGGCCTACAAGCTCCAAGTAGGCGGGCGCGTCACCGGCAAGCGCGTGTGGACGCTCGATGAACTGCACGCGATGCCGCAGGAAAGCCAGGTGACGCGGCACATTTGCATCGAGGGATGGAGCGCCATCGGCAAGTGGGGCGGCGTGCGTTTCGCGCATTTTCTGGCGCGAGCCGGCGCGGATACGGGCGCGAAGTATGTCGCGTTCCATTGCGCCGATAACTACTCGACGAGCATCGACATGCCGACGGCGCTGCACGCACAAACGCTGCTCACGCTGACTTACGACGGCCAGATCTTGCCGCCGAAATACGGCTTCCCGATGAAGCTGCGCATGCCGACCAAGCTCGGCTACAAGAACCCGAAGCATATCGTCGCGATTACCGTGACCAACGATTACCCCGGCGGCTATTGGGAAAACCAGGGCTACAACTGGTTCGGCGGTTCCTGATGATGCTTTTTCTATCGCTTACGTTGTCCACTCACTGAAGGAGATTCAATGTCGATTCGCACGAAACTCGGCCTCAGCATCGCGGCTCTCGCATTCACGACCGCCGCCTTCGCTCAGGCGCCTGCAGGCAAGCCCGCGCGCATTCGCGGCGATATCGTCGCGTTGTCGGGCGATACCTTGACCGTGCATCGCCGCAGCGGCGATACGGTGAAAATCGCGGTGAAAGCGGATACGCCCGTGTCGGCGCTGAAGAACATCAAACTGGCCGACATCAAGCCGGGCCAGTTCGTGGGCACCGCAGCCACCACCGGCACCGATGGCAAGCTCACCGCAACCGAAGTCCTCGTGTTCCCGGAAGCCGCACGCGGCACGGGCGAAGGCCACTATGCGTGGGATCTCGGCCCGCAAAGCTCGATGACCAACGCGAACGTCGATCAGGTCGTGCAGGGCACGAGCGGGCGCGACCTGAAGCTGTCGTACAAGGGCGGATCGAACGCGGTGACGGTGCCGGAGAACGTGCCGGTCGTCACTTTCGCGCCGGCGACGCATGACGATCTGAAGCCGGGCAAGAAGGTGTTCGTGGTGGCGAGCCCGGAAAGCGGCGGCGCATATGCCGCGCAGCGGATCGTCGTCGAGAAAGATGGCGTCGCCCCGCCGATGTAATCGCAGCGACGCTTGTTTCAGGCCGCGTCGCGCTTCTGAGTCATATGCTCGAAGAAGCGCGACGCGCGCCGGTCTCCCGCATACGCCGAGTTGATCCGCACCCACGGACACGCTTCCCCGTTCGGCCGATAGTAACTCCCCGGCGCGAGCGTGACGCCGAACTTCACGGCTTCATCGACCAAGACCGCTGAATCGCCGATGCCCGGCACGCTTGCCCAGACGAAGCTGCCGCCGCTCGGTTCATCGAACACTGTCCATCCATAGCCTTCCAGCTGCTGCACCGCGCTCGACAGCGAATCGCGCACGCGCTTGCGCAGCCGCTCCAGATACTTGCGATACGTGCCGCGTTCGAGCAGGCTCGCCGCGACGCTTTCCGCGAATCGCGTGCCGCCGAGACTCGTCAGCACCTTCACATCGACGAGACCCTTCACGAGTTGCCGGTTCGCGGCCAGATAGCCAATCCGCAGCGACGACGACAGCGTCTTCGACAAGCCGCCCACGTAAATCACACGGTCGAGCTGATCGAGCGACGCGAGCCGTTGCGTCGGCACGGCCTGGAAATCGGCGTAGATATCGTCCTCGACGATTGAGAAGCCGTGCAGCGTCGCGAGTTGCAGCAGCTTGAACGCGACCTGCGGCGCAATGTTCGTCGCGGTCGGATTCTGGAAGACCGTGTTGACGAAGAAGAGCTTCGGCTTGTGTTGCTTCAGCAGGGCTTCGGCCGCGTCGACGTCCGGCCCGTTCGCGAGCCGCGGCACGCCGACGAGACGCACGCCTTGCAGCTTCAGCAGGCCGAAGAGGTTGTAGTAGCCGGGATCTTCGACGAACACCGTATCGCCCGGCTTCAGCATTGTTCGCACGATCAGGTCGAGCGCCTGGCTCGCGCCGTTCGTGATCATCACGTTCGGCAGATCGGCGGCGATGCCGAGCGCGTTGAGCCGCAGCGTCACTTGCTGGCGCAGGCTGGCGTCGCCGTGCGGAATCGCGTAGTCGATCACGCTCGATATGTCGCTGCGCGACGCCTGACGGATGGCTTGAGTGAGGCCATCGAGATCGCGCCACGCCTCCGGGATGAAACCGCTCGAGAGCTTCAGCGTCTCGCCGGGATAGTTGAACTGCTGAAGCACCTGATTCGATTCTTCTTCCGCGAGACGCGGATCGCAATTGCCCGACTCGCCCTCGCGGTCATCGACGCGATTCGCCACGTAAAAACCCGAGCCGTGCTTCGGCTGGATCAGCCCGCGCGACGCGAGGCGGTCGTAAGCCTCGATCACCGGGAAGCGGCTGATGCATTGTTCGGCGGCCAGCTGACGGATCGACGGCAGCTTCGCGCCGGCGAGCACGCGCCGCGAGCGGATCATCGCTTCGATCTGGCTGACGATCTGCTCGGTGAGCGGAACGCCGGTCGCGCCGTCGATTTTGAGCGGAAGTGCGTTCATCGTTGAGTGTTCGGTGGAGTCGGGTGAACAGTTGCACGCGCTGTTTGCACGAGTGTCAGAAGTGATTCGAACGCAGCCGTAAAGCCGTGTCAAGCTGCCCGATCGGCTAATGCCGTGTCCGCGCGCTGGCCGAACAGCTTGAACTGTTCACCCTGTCTGACTGAACAGTTCCGATGCAACTGTACGCAAGTGTTCATTTAAAATGTTTGGAACCGGCCGAATAATGTGTTCAACGGCTCGGCGACCACTTTCGCGGCGCGGCCATCCGATGAGTCAACTGGGAGCGGCATCATGCGTGAAATCCGGACTTTCGAACTCGACGGGCGCGATGCGCCGACGCGGTGGAGCAGCCACCGCCCGCAAACGCTGCGCGTGCTGCGCGGGCAAATCTGGATGACGGTGGAAGGCGAGGCGGACGATCACTGGCTGAACGCCGGCGACGCGATAGAACTGAAGCCGTATTCGACGATCTGGGTCAGCGGCGCATGCGAGGGCAGCCGGTTTTCGCTGGCGTCGGAGTCGGCGTCAGCGCGAAGTCTTGCTGCGCTCATTCACGCGTGGCTGGCGCGGCGCGCGGGGCAAAGCGGAACGGCTGTGTCGAACGTGTAACGCGCAGGCGAAAAAAAACCCGGCCGAGGCCGGGTCCAATGTTCCCGCGCTCTTTCGAGCGCGGTCACCTGCAAAACCACGCGCGTGCTTAAGCCGCGAGCAGCGAACGCAGCACGAACGGCAGAATCCCGCCGTGCTTGTAGTAGTCGACTTCGATCGGCGTATCGATACGCAGCAGCACTTGCACGCGATCGTTCTTGCCATCCTTGCGATGGATCACGAGCGTCACTTCCTGCTGCGGCTTGAAGTTATCGCCGAGGCCTTCGATGTCGTACGTTTCATCGCCGGTGATGTTCAGCGACTGGATGCTGTCCGCGCCCTTGAACTGCAGCGGCAGCACGCCCATGCCGACGAGGTTCGAGCGATGGATACGCTCGAAGCTGCGCGCGACCACGGCCTTCACGCCGAGCAACTGCGTGCCCTTTGCGGCCCAGTCGCGCGACGAACCCGTGCCGTACTCTTCGCCCGCGAAGATGACAGTCGGCGTTTCGTCGGCGATGTACTTCATCGCGGCGTCATAGATCGACAGTTGTTCGCCGCTCGGCTGATGAATCGTCAGACCGCCTTCAACGCGCGTGCCGTCCGCCTTCGCCGGAATCATCAGGTTCTTGATGCGGACGTTCGCGAACGTGCCGCGCATCATCACGTCGTGATTGCCGCGACGCGAGCCGTAGCTGTTGAAGTCGGCCTTCTGCACGCCGTTCGCCTTCAGCCACACGCCCGCCGGCGACGTTTCCTTGATCGAGCCCGCCGGGCTGATGTGGTCGGTCGTCACGGAATCGCCGAAGATGCCGAGCGCGCGCGCGCCCGTCACCGCGGGAATCGAATCGGCCGGCTTCATCGAGAAGTCGTCGCCGAAGAACGGCGGCTCAGCGATGTACGTCGACTTCGGCCAGTCGTAGACCTGGCCCGTTTCGCCCGCGATCTTGCTCCACAGGTCGCCTTCCGTCGTGAGCTGCGCGTAGTTCTTGCGGAACGCGTCGGCGTCGAGCGCGAACTTGAGCAGCGCGTGCACTTCTTCGCTCGTCGGCCAGATGTCGCCGAGGTAGACGTCGCGGCCATCCTTGCCCTGACCGACCGGCTCGGTCATCAGGTCGCGCGTGATGTTGCCCGCGATGGCATAGGCCACGACCAGCGGCGGCGAAGCCAGGAAGTTCGAGCGGATGTTCGGGTGAATGCGCGCCTCGAAGTTGCGGTTGCCCGACAGCACGGCGGCCGCGACGATATCGTTCTTCACGATCGCGTCGTTGAGTTCCGGCGTCAGGTCGCCCGCATTGCCGATACACGTCGTGCAGCCGTAAGCGGCCAGCGTGAAACCGAGCTTGTCGAGATACTGTAGCAGGTCGGTCTTCGTCAGATACTCGGTGACGATGCGCGATCCCGGCGCGAGCGACGTCTTGATGTGCGGCGCCACCGTCAGACCGGCTTCGACGGCCTTCTTCGCGAGCAGGCCCGCCGCGAGCAGCACGCTCGGGTTGGACGTGTTCGTGCACGAGGTAATGGCCGCGATCAGCACGTCGCCGTTCTTCACGTCGATGCCGTCAGCCGTCTTGTACGTCGCTTGCAGGTCTTCCGGCTTCTTTGCAAAGCCGTTTTCGCCGACCGGCTTCGAGAACAGGTCGGTGAACGTGCTCTTCACGTTGCCGATTTCGATGCGGTCTTGCGGACGCTTCGGGCCGGCGAGCGAAGGCGCAACGGTCGACAGATCGAGCGTGAGCGTCTTCGTATAGTCGATATCGCCGGCGTGCGGCACGCCCCACAGGTTCTGCGCCTTGAAGTAGTTTTCGAAGGCGGCGATTTCCGCGTCGGTGCGGCCCGTGCCCTTGAAGTAGTCGATGGTCTTTTCGTCGACCGGGAAGAAGCCCATCGTCGCGCCGTATTCCGGCGCCATGTTGCCGATGGTCGCGCGGTCCGGGACCGCGATCGACGCCGTGCCTTCACCGAAGAATTCGACGAACTTGCCGACGACCTTCTCCTTGCGCAGCATTTCGGTGATGGTCAGCACGAGGTCGGTTGCCGTGCAGCCTTCGCGCAGCTTGCCCTTCAGCTCGACGCCGACGACGTCCGGCGTGAGGAAGTACACCGGCTGGCCGAGCATGCCCGCTTCCGCTTCGATGCCGCCCACGCCCCAGCCCACCACGCCGATGCCGTTGATCATCGTCGTGTGCGAATCCGTGCCGACGAGCGTGTCCGGGTAGTACACGGTGTCGCTGCCTTCGGCCTTCTTGTGGACGCCGCGTGCGAGGTACTCGAGGTTGACCTGGTGCACGATGCCGACGCCCGGCGGCACGACCTTGAACGTGTCGAATGCCTGCATGCCCCACTTCATGAACTGGTAGCGCTCGTTATTGCGCTGGAATTCCAGCTTCATGTTCAGGTCGAGCGCGTTCGGCTCGCGGAAGTGGTCGATCTGCACCGAGTGATCGACGACGAGGTCCACCGGGACGAGCGGCTCGATCGCCTTCGGGTCCTTGCCGGCACGCTTCGCGACGCCACGCATCGCGGCAATGTCGGCGAGCAGCGGCACGCCGGTGAAGTCCTGCAGCACCACGCGCGCGACGACGAACGGAATTTCATCGACGCGAGCCGCGTTCGGCTTCCAGTTCGCGAGCTGCTTGATGTGCTCCTCGCTGATCTTCTTTTCGTCGTAGTTGCGCAGCACCGACTCGAGCACGAGACGGATCGAAACCGGCAGGCGCTGGATGTCGACCTTCAGTGCTTCGCCGAGTTGCGGCAGCGAGTAGAACTTGCCTTTGCCGGAACCGCTGTCGAATTCCTTGAGCGTATTGTGGAGATTGTGGGCCATGGTTGTTTTCCTAGGGCTAAACGAGGAAATGCTTCGATGCAACGTTTCTGTATGACCGAGTCGATCGACTAAATCACGTACAGATCGACGTATTCATTGACCGGCATTGCTTCCAGCTTTGCCTGATCGAGCGATACCGCGAGGATCGCCTCTTGTTGCTTGGTGGGAAAGCGGCGCGCGAGGTTCGTCTTGAACTTCTCGACGAGCAGCGGAATGCCGTCCGCACGGCGGCGCTTGTGACCGATCGGATACTCGACCACGACTTCATCGAGCGCCGAACCGTCGTTGAACTCGATGGTCAGCCCGTTCGCGATGGAACGCTTGTCCGGATCGAAATAATCTTTTGTGAACTGCGGGTCTTCCACGCATTCCATCTTTGCGCGCAAGGTGTCGATGCGTGGATCTTTTGCGACGGCGTCTTCGTAATCCGCGGCGGTCAGGCGGCCGAAGATCAGCGGCACGGCGATCATGTACTGGATGCAGTGATCGCGGTCCGCGGGGTTATCGAGCGGCCCCTTTTTGTCGATGATGCGAATGGCCGCCTCGTGCGTGCGAATGGTGATCTTCCTGATGTCCTCGACGCCTTTGCCGGCTTCCTTCAGCGTGCCGTGCAGGGTCATGGCCGCTTCCACCGCCGTCTGAGAGTGGAACTCGGCCGGAAACGATATCTTGAAGAGCACATGCTCCATCACGTACGAGCCATACGGACGCTGAAACTTGAACTCGTTGCCCTTGAAGAGGACATCGTAAAAGCCCCAGGTCTTGGCCGTCAGCACCGACGGATAGCCCATTTCGCCGGTCTTCGCGATGAGCGCGAGACGCACGGCGCGCGAGGTTGCATCGCCGGCTGCCCACGACTTGCGCGAGCCGGTGTTCGGCGCATGACGATACGTGCGCAGCGAATGACCATCGACGAATGCGAGCGACACCGCGTTGATGAGCTCTTCGCGCGAGAGGCCGATCATCTGCCCGACCACCGCCGTGGAAGCGAGCTTAACCAGCAGCACGTGATCGAGGCCGACCTTGTTGAAGGAGTTCTCGAGCGCGATGCAGCCTTGAATTTCGTGCGCCTTGATCATCGCGATCAGGACGTCTTTCATGGTGAGCGGCGTTTTGCCGGATGCGACGGCGTTGCGCGAAAGCCAGTCCGCGGTCGCCAGAATGCCGCCCAGGTTGTCCGACGGATGGCCCCATTCGGCGGCGAGCCAGGTGTCGTTGAAGTCGAGCCAGCGGATCATTGCGCCGATGTTGAAGGCGGCCTGAACCGGGTCGAGCTGGAACTGCGTGCCCGGCACCTTCGCGCCATTGGGGACGATCGTGCCGGGCACGATCGGTCCCATCAGCTTGGTGCAGGCGGGATAGGAGAGGGCTTCGAGTCCGCAACCGAGCGTGTCGATCAGACAGTTGCGCGCCGTTTCGAGCGCGAGCGTGCTGTCGACGTCGTAGTTGAGAACATAGTCGACTATGTCTACGAGTACCTTGTCCGGCTCAGGGCGGACATTGGAGATCGGTGCGGACATCGAGGATTCCCTGTTTGATGTGCTGACGTTGCTTATTCCGCCGGCTTGAGCAGCAGCGGGTTCTGCTTCAGCGCTTCGGACTGCGTCGGCGCAGCCGCGCCTGCGGCCATTTCGGACGTCACGCACTCGTCGGCGAGTCGCGAGGAGTCCTTGTCCGAGAACAGCATCGCCTTGGTCGGGATCACGACGAGATCCATGCCCGTTGCCGAATCGTGGAAGCGATCGGCGCCGGTCGTCGTATCCTGACGCGGCAGCTTGTAGTCCTTCTTCGCCCAGTTGACCGTGACGATTGCGTCACGCTTCATGTCGCCCTTCAGATAGAAAGCAAGACCGTCCTTGCAGGCCCACTTCACGGCGCCTTCGGGAACCGGGTCCGTCTTGGCTGCTGCAGCCGCCGCCGCCTTGGGGGAGCGTTTGATGATGCGGCGCGCCGGGGCGGGGCGCTTGGCCTTGCTCGCGCCCGACTCGGTTGTCGCGGCGAAGGCGTCGGCGCTCACGAACACGCTGGTGGTGGCGAGCGTGCCGACGATTGCAGCGATCAGAAGCTTATTCATCTAAAAACCTTTCAAAAACATTTGGGTTGATTGGCGGTTGTTGCGCGGATTGGAACGCTTTACCCGCGGTTCCGATCGCGCAAGCCCGCTATTTTCGCTTATTTATCGGCACGAACTTCAAATTCTCCGGCCCCGTGTAATTCGCGCTCGGGCGGATGATCTTGTTGTCGATGCGCTGCTCGATGATGTGCGCGCTCCAGCCCGACGTGCGCGAAATGACGAAGAGCGGCGTGAACATCGCGGTGGGCACGCCCATCATGTGATACGAAACCGCGCTGAACCAGTCGAGATTCGGGAACATCTTCTTGGCGTCCCACATGACCGATTCGAGGCGTTCGGCGATATTGAAGAGCTTGGTGTCGCCGGCTTCGGTCGACAGCGACTTCGCGACTTCCTTGATGACCTTGTTGCGCGGATCGGAGATCGTATAGACCGGATGCCCGAAGCCGATCACCACTTCCTTGTTCTCGACGCGGCGGCGAATGTCGGCTTCGGCTTCGACGGGCGTCTGATAGCGCGACTGGATTTCGAACGCGACTTCGTTCGCGCCGCCGTGCTTCGGGCCGCGCAGGGCGCCGAT
>NZ_JBFUPT010000005.1:147956-374262 GCF_041360715.1 Caballeronia sp. RCC_10 | reverse complement strand
TCTCAGACCAGCTACAGATCGTCGCCTTGGTAGGCCTTTACCCCACCAACTAGCTAATCTGCCATCGGCCGCCCCTATAGCGCGAGGTCCGAAGATCCCCCGCTTTCCTCCGTAGATCGTATGCGGTATTAATCCGGCTTTCGCCGGGCTATCCCCCACTACAGGACACGTTCCGATGTATTACTCACCCGTTCGCCACTCGCCACCAGGGTTGCCCCCGTGCTGCCGTTCGACTTGCATGTGTAAGGCATGCCGCCAGCGTTCAATCTGAGCCAGGATCAAACTCTTCAGTTCAAACCTGTTACTGTTTTTCGGTTCCGTTAGAAACCGGTCGCTCACTCAACGTACTGACGATGATTGTTCATCCTAAGATGAAAAACCTTCCTCTTAATACTTCGTGTGAGACTCTTGATTACTTTTGCTATTGCCCCAGTCCGAAGACCGAAGCCGCACTCGCTATCAAGCGCCCACACTTATCGGCTGTTAGTTTTTAAAGAACATTTCCGCTAAGACCGTCTTGCTTCGTCTTGCGTCGCTGCATCAGCAGCAGAGAAACGAGATTATGAACATCGTTTCGAAGTCTGTCAACAAGTTTTTGAACCGCTTTACTTGCTGACTGCGCTTGAGAGAATGTTTTACCGCCCATCTCCAGCACCCCTCCGAACCGCTTACTCCCGCTTCCTTCGCGTTCAGTGAATCGCGAAGGAACGGAATTCTAGTTAGCCCGAACGCAATATGCAAGGGCTGTCCCGTGAAAATTTGCAGAGCGCTACGGCACGTTGCTTGTCCTCGGCGATCGCGTGGGGCGCGCCGCTTCGTCGCTTATGTCCCTCGACGACGAACGCTCCGGTAAAACAAGCGTCCAAGCGACTACAATAAAAGGTTCACTGCTCCAATTAACTCGTATCGATATGCGCACGCGAACCGCTAAACGTATTCCCCCAGACGCGGACAAGCTCGTCAGTCTCTCCCTCGCGCTGTTCGCCTCTGGCAGCCGCGTCGAGGATCGATTCTGGGAAAGCCGCCTCGACACACTCGTCGCCAAACTTGTGCGCAATGGCAACCAGACGACGCTCGATGCCGCGCTTGATCACCTTCAGCAGAATCATCCCGACGCCTACGGCGCCCTGGCCGATATGGCCGAAACTCACAGCGAGTCGTTCCGCATCGACATCGATGGCGCTCCGCACGAAGCGCTGTTGATCGCGGCGCCCGTGCTAGCCTGGACGCGCTACGCGATCCCGTCGGGGGCACTCAAAAGCGATACCGTCGACGCCCTTCGTACGCAATTGCAAGCGCATGTCCTTGCTTCGGACGCGCGCGTCGCCGTCGCGCCTTATCTGTATAGCATCGACCAGTTGCCGCGCCATCACGTGGACACCGCGCGTCTCGCGCAACAGTTGATGCAGACCGCGCTTGGCGGCGCCACGGCCCGCCTGAACTTGTCGGACTTGCCTGAAACTTCACCGATTCTCGCCGACCCGCGCTTCTTGCTCGCACTGGCTGTCGTTCCGGCGGACGCCGCGTTCTTCCGCTGGCAACAAGAAGAGAACGGCGTGCGGATCGAGCGTAGTCAGTGTCTTGAACAATGGGCAACGCAAGGCGGTGCGAGCTTCGCGACGATTCTGCCCGGCTGCGAATTCGAATGCCTGCTGCCGGATGCCTACTATTCAGCGTGCCGTGATGCCGACGAGCAAGTTCGTCCCCATACCGTTCGCACCGCCGTCCGCTATCTTTTCGATACGCTCGGCACCGCGCCGCAGGAATTGCGAGCGGTTATCGCCGGCTTCGGGGAGCGGCGCATCGACGAATACCGCATCGGCTTCACGCGCCGCGGCAGCAACGACGTGATCTACGGCGTCGTCTGGCCGCTATATGGCCGTGAAAACGCGGACGCCGATATGGAAGACGAAGGCGACCTGGAGGGGGAAGACGGTCCCATCGAAGAGATCGTCGAACTGTTGAGGAAAGCCGGCGTCTCGGATGTTCGTCGCCATGCCGGCCGCTTCGAGCCGGAATTCTGCGACGACTGCGGCGTTCCGCTGTATGCCGATCCCCTCGGCGAGATCGTCCACGCGGAAATGCCCGAAGACGCCGAGCCCGCGCAACCTCATTTTCACTGACCCGATTCAGCCATCTCGCCGTCCAGCCAAGCCCCGCCTCGCGCGGGGCTTTGTCCATTTTGCTTATGCCTTTCGGATAGGGGGCGGAACGACCGGAAGTTTGTCAATATGACGTCGACACCGACAGATTGGCCGGTGTTGAGACCCGTCGCGAATGGCGGCGGACGTATTGGAACGAGGTCAAGCATGAAAATTATCATCATGGGTTCGGACGCGGAGCGCCGTGCGGGCCTGAAAACATTGCTGCGCCGTATCGCGCGTCAAGCACAGTTCACCGAAGCGAAAGACTGGCGGCAAGCTGCTTCCGCGCTGAAGCGCACCGAGGCCAGCATGATCGTCATCGACTGGGCGGAGACTTTGCGCATGAGCGATCTGGAGACATTGCTCGATAACGCGCCGGGCGTACCCGCCGCCACGATGGTGGATCGCTGCGGAGCTGCGCAGGTGTACATGCTGATGGGGGCCGGCGCGATGGGCGTCATTCCGCGCACCCTCGAACCCGTTTTGATCCTCCGCGCGCTCGAGATGGTGCTGATCGGCGGCCACTACGTCCCACCTGATGTCATCGACCTCGAGCCGCTGCGGGACCTTCCCCTGCGCCGCTTTCAGAACAACGCCGCACTTCCGCGCCCCACACGGATTCACTCGACCTTGTCGCCGCGCCAGCATCAGATCATGCGATGCGTCCATATGGGAAGCACGAACAAAATGATTGCGAAGACGCTCGGCATCAGTGAAGGCACGGTCAAGATTCACCTTGCGAGCATCTTCCAGCAACTCGGCGCGACGAATCGCGCGGCTGCCGTCGCCATCTATAACGGCGTGCAGAACTCGCACCTCGAAGTCCTGCGCAGCGAGGCGCAGCGCTCGATACGCCCGAAGCCCGGCGAATCCAACGTGATCCCGCTGCGTCATCGGCATATCCAGTATTCGCCGCTAACGGACGATGCAGCCGCGCCACTGCCGATGGCGGCCGAGCCCGAGGCTTCGTTTTAGCAACAATGGCGAAAAGTGGGTTCGTGGATTGCGCACACGTTTCACACGCAACGAGTAATATGCAAGGCATGGGGTTCTTCTACACACCGCTACCGCTTTGGCTGACCCTCGGCAGCTGGATTGTCGCCGCGGGGCTGCTCGCACTCATACTGGTGCAGCGGCCGTTCAGCCGGCTGCAGGACGCTACGCTCCAGCACGTGTGGCTGGGTGTCATCGTGTCGGTGACGGTGCTATGGGCATGCAATGCATGGTTCGACGACGGCCCCGTCATCCATCTGCTGGGCGCAACGCTGATGGTCACGCTCTTCGACTGGCGGCTGGCGCTCATCGGCACCGCCGCCAGCACAGGACTTGCCGCAGTGGTACTCGATGCCTCGTGGCTCTCGGTTGCCACCACGTACCTGCTTTTCGGCGCGCTTCCCGTCGGGGTGTCGACGTTGCTCCAACGTCTCTCCAACGCGTGGCTGCCGCGCAATCTCTTCACGTTCATCGTCGGCCACGGATTCGTCACTTCGGCGGCGGCGGTTGCTGCTGCATGCGGCGCGACGGTGCTTCTGGAGATGGCGCTTGCCGGCGGTCACATCAACGTTCCTGCGTCATTTACGCGCGGCTCGCTGCTGCTAGGCATCGGCGAGGCGCTCTTCACCGGGCTGCTCACCATATTGATTACGGTGTATAAGCCCGCGTGGATCACTACCTACGACGTCCGTCGTTACCGGCTCGACCGCGGCCCTCGCGTCTGAACGCGCCGGGTTTTTTACCTGCCCGGCAACGTCATCTCGGACTTCAGGCGGTCCGAAGCGCGCACAAAGTACGATAAGATTGAACTCCTTCCCCACACGAGGCATCTTACTTGCCCGTGTCTTCTTAGCGCCAAATTGATGGAAAGTAACTACGCACCGCGCCGGCTCATGCGGCTCGTCGGCCGGTTCGCGGTATGCGCATGGCTTGCCTGCGCGGTATCCGCCTTTGCCGATACGCTCGACGAGCGCAATGAACTGATTCACCACTTCGTCACCGATTACAACGCCAATCCGCTGGCTGCCGATTGCGCCGCGCACGGCAACTTCATCGCCAGCACATCGGCGGCGTTCGATCACGTCGACTTTCCCCCCTCTTCTTTCGATCCCTCGCATTCCACCATCGAGCCCTGGAACGATTCCTTCGATGAGAAAAAACAGCGCATCAAAGTCGACAACGTCGTGACCGTCGAGGGACAAGGCATGTCGAAGAGCGGCGAGCACGATTCCACGCCGCTGAAGTTCCGCTGCGGCTACGTCGGCAGTCAGATGCTCGCGTTCGGCTGGAACGACCCCGTGCCGCCCCTGCGCGCGCGCACCGAAGCGCCCGCGCGAAGCACGGCACGCGGCGGGAAGCACGGCGCAACGGCCAAGCACGGCGCGAAGAGCAAGCCGGCGGCATCGGCAGGCAAGGCGAAGACCACGAGCAAGGCGTCCACGAAGTCGACGAAGGCATCGTCGGGCAGCACGAAGAAGACTTCGAAGAAGCACTGAGCTTCGCGAAGGCACATAGGCAAAGGGCGTGGCCTTCGGAAGATGGCCACGCCCTTTGTTTTTATCGCGCTTCAGCGATGCCCGATCAACTCACGCGACGCCGTCGGCAAATGCCTGCAGGTGCCAAAGAATCGCCTGAAGCATCGATGCTCCCAGCGCCGCACTCCGCTCCCCATTCCAGCCGACGCGCTCGTCCGGCAGGTTCGCGTTGTCCTTGAACGGCATCTCCAGCGTGAGCGACACGCACTTGTACTCATTGCCGATGTACTTCGACGCGAGCTTCAACGCATCCGACTGATACTTGCCCGACTCATAGCCGTGGACATCCTGAAAGTCCGGGCTCGCCTGCTTGAAGAAATCGACGAATGCTTTCTGCTCCCTCGCCTGCTGCGCGGTGAAGCCCGGCAGCATCTCGGAGCCCGCGACGAACACGTACGGAATGGCTTCGTCGCCGTGGATATCGAAGAACATGTCGCAGCCGGTCGTGCGGATCGCGTCGCGCACGAGCAGCACTTCGGGGCTGCGCTCGGCGCTGGGCTCCATCCATTCCCGATTCAGATTCGCGCCCGCCGCATTCGTGCGCAGATTGCCGAGCACGCTGCCGTCCGGGTTCATGTTCGGCACGATATGAAACACCGCGCGATCGAACAGCGCGCGCGCAACCGGATCGCCGGACCAGTCGCCCCAGCCTGCAAGGCGCTTGACGAGCCCTTCGACGAACCATTCCGCCATCGTTTCGCCGGGATGCTGACGCGCGATGATCCAGACGTGCTTCTTCGCCCGCGCGTCCGGCTCGTTGTCGAGACCGAGCGTAAGCAATGACATCGGCCGATGCTCAACCGTGCGGCCAAGCTCGGTCAGCCTCGCGTGCGGCATTTGCTGAAGCGCGCCGAGAAACTCGGCATGCCGCTCCTCGCTGTACGGCTCGAAGTAGGCGTAGTAGATGCGATCGAAGTCCGGCGTATGGTCGATGACCAGCACCGTGCCGTCATACCGCGTCGGCACACGGAACCAGTTCGCACGATCGTAGCTCGCGACCGCCTGATAGTCGCGCCAGCCATCGGGAAAGGCGCACTTCGACGCGTTCTCGAACGTCATCACGAGACGCTCGCCGCGCACGCCCGATACGCGAAAGTAGAACCACTGCGCAAAGTCGGCGCGGTTATCCGGACGAACGCGCAGACGAATGTCCGCCGGATTGCCGGCGTCGATGACTTCGATTGCGCCCGCGTCGAAGTTGCTGGTGATGGAAATGCTCATGTGGATATCCCTTGTTCTGCGTCGCGATGCATGAATGCCACTGGCGGTCACTCCGCGATGCGGCGGCGAAAAACGTAAGTCGTATCGTTCGATGCTTTCGCGTCGAACCGGTAGCCTTCGCTGTCGAAGCCCTTCAGCGCCTCCGGCTCGTCGATGCGATTCTGCACCGCATAACGCGCCATCAACCCGCGCGCGCGCTTCGCATGAAAGCTGATGATCTTGTACCGCCCGCCCTTCCAGTCCTCGAACACCGGCGAGACCACCGGCACATCCAGCAGCTTCGGCCTCACCGACTTGAAATACTCTCCCGACGCGCAATTCACCAGCACGCGCGCGCCGCGCTGCCGTTTGAACTGCTCGTTGAGCGCCGCCGTGATGCGCTCGCCCCAGAATGCATACAGGTCCTTGCCGCGTGCGTTCGGAAACTTCGTGCCCATTTCCAGCCGATACGGCTGCAGCAGATCCAGCGGCCGCAACAGCCCATACAGCCCCGACAGCACGCGCACGTGGCTCTGCGCGAAATCGAGATCGGCGGAGGTGAGCGTCCTGGCCGCGAAGCCTTCGTACACGTCGCCGTTGAACGCGAGCACCGCCTGCTTCGAGTTCTGCGCGTCGAAGGTCTTCGACCATTCGGCGTAGCGCTGGAAGTTCAGCGTCGCGAGCTGATCGGAAATGCCCATCATGCCGCCGATCTGCTGCGGCGAAAGTTGCCGCAAGCCCTGTATGAGTTCGGCGGCGTCATCGACGAAATCCGGCAGCGTGTGTTTCCTGATATGGGCGGGCGTCTCGTAGTCGAGCGATTTGGCAGGCGAGAGAACGATTATCATGGAGGCTCGCCGGCACCCCGCCGACGATCATAGGCATAAACCCCCGATTGTATCGAATGGATAATTCCGCCGCGTCACCCGCCAGAGCGCGCGTCGTGCTCGATTCGAACGTGTGGATCGACATCCTCGTGTTCGACGATCCCGCCACCCGGCCGATCCGCGCCGCGCTCGAAGCCCGCACGCTCGACGCGCTGATCGATGCCCGCTGTCTCGCCGAACTGACGCACGTGCTCGACTATCCGCAGTTCGTGCGCATCGGCATCGACAAGGCAGCGGCACTCGATACGCTCGCGCGTCTGTCGACACTGATCGCACCGGAAGCGCCGGCGGACGAGCGGCCTTTGCCGAAGTGCCGCGACCGCGACGATCAGAAGTTTCTAGAACTCGCGCATGCATCGAACGCGGACTGGCTCGTTTCGAAGGACCGCGCGGTGTTGAAGCTCGCGCGCCGCGTCGCGCGCGATTTCGCGTTCCGTATCGCCGAGCCGAAGCCGTTCGTCGCGGCATTCGAAGCGGGAGTCGTCGCCGAACCTGCCTGAAAGCGTGCGCGAGAATCGCACAGCCCACGTCCAACAATCACCATGAACGCCATGCACTCCATGCCTGAAGCGTCACCCGAGCTGTCCTTTCCGTCGCGTCTGCCGAATGTCGGCACGACCATCTTCACCGTGATGAGCGCGCTCGCCGCACAAAAAGGCGCAGTGAATCTCGGTCAGGGCTTTCCTGATTTCGATTGCGATCCGCGCATCGTCGATGCTGTCGCCTCCGCCATGCGCGACGGCCACAACCAGTATCCGCCGATGGCCGGCGCCGCGCCGCTGCGTCAGGCCATCGCGCGCAAGATCGAGGCGCTTTATGGCCGCGCCTACGACGCCGACCGCGAGATCACCGTCACCGCGGGCGCGACGCAAGCGCTGCTCACCGCCGTGCTGTGCTGCGTGCATCCGGGCGATGAAGTCGTCGTGATCGAGCCGATGTACGACAGCTACGTGCCCGCGATCGAGCTGGCGGGCGGCAAGCCCGTGTTCGTATCGCTCGAAGCGCCGGACTACGCGCTCCCCTTCGACAAGATCGCCGCCGCGATCACGCCGAAGACGCGGCTCCTGATGATCAACACGCCGCACAATCCGACCGGCCGCGTCTGGCGCGAAGCGGACATGCGCAAGCTCGAAGACATCGTGCGCGGCACCAACGTGCTGATCGTCTCCGATGAAGTCTACGAGCACATGGTCTACGACGGCGCGCCGCACGAAAGCGTCTCGCGCTATCCCGAACTCGCGAAGCGCAGCTTCGTCGTGTCGAGCTTCGGCAAGACGTTTCACGTGACGGGCTGGAAGCTCGGCTATGTCGCCGCGCCCGCCGCGCTCACCGCCGAATTGCGCAAGGTGCATCAGTTCAATGTGTTCACGGTGAACACGCCGATGCAGGTCGGCCTCGCGCACTATCTCGAAGACCCGAAGCCGTATCTAGAACTGCCCGCGTTCTATCAGAGAAAGCGCGACTTCTTCCGCGCGGGCCTCGCGAACACGCGCTTTTCGCTGCTGCCTTGCGACGGCACGTACTTCCAGTGTGTCGATTATTCGGCGATCAGCGACATGTCCGAAGCCGACTTTTCGCAATGGCTCACGAGCGAGATCGGCGTCGCGGCCATTCCCGTGTCGGCGTTCTATCACGAGCCTCACGAATCCGGCGTCGTGCGTTTCTGCTTCGCGAAGAAGGAAGAAACGCTGGCGCTCGCGCTGGAGCGGCTGAGCAAGCTCTAGACGTCGATTCCGCTGCCGGACATTCAGATCAGACGAAGCACATCGAGGAGACGAAACGCATCATGAGTCCGCAGGAATACAAGATCGACACGCTGGGCATCGTCGGCAGCGGCGCGATGGGACGCGGCATCGCCCAGATCGCCGCGCTCGCCGGGCTGACCGTGCGTCTCTACGATTCGAACCCGGCCGCGCTCGACGCCGCGCGCGCGTATCTGTCGGAGACCTTCGGCAAGCTCGCCGCCAAAGGCAAGATCAAGGAGGCCGACGCGCACGCCGCGTTCGCCCTCGTCCACGATGCGCAAGACCTGAGCGAGCTTGCCGATTGCGGCGCGGTCGTCGAGGCGATCGTCGAGAAACTGGACATCAAGCGCGAACTTTTTCGCGAACTCGAAGCCGTGGTCGGCGCGTCCTGCATTCTGGCGTCGAATACGTCGTCGCTGTCGATCACCGCGATCGCCGCGGGCTGCTCGAAGCCGGAACGCGTCGCGGGCTTCCACTTCTTCAACCCGGTGCCGCTGATGCGCGTCGTCGAAGTCATCGACGGACTGCGCGGCGATCCCCGCGCCGGCGATGCGCTGATGCAGCTCGCGCGCCGCATCGGTCACACGCCGGTGCGCGCGAAGGACATGCCGGGGTTCATCGTCAACCACGCGGGACGCGGCATGAACACCGAAGGTCTGCGCGTGGCGAGCGAAGGCGTCGCGAGCTTCGCGGATATCGACCGCATCATGCGCGAGCAGGCGGGCTTCAGGCTCGGGCCGTTCGAACTGCTCGACCTGACCGCGCTGGACGTCTCGCACCCGGTGATGGAATCCATCTATCACCAGTTCTACGAAGAGCCGCGCTTCACGCCGTCGCCGATTACCGGCACGCGGCTCGCGGGCGGGCTGATCGGACGCAAGGCGGGCGAAGGCTTCTATCGTTATGTCGATGGCAAGCAGCAAGCGCCCGAAGAAGCGCCCGCGCCGACGCAACTGCCGGCGCGCGTGTGGATCAGCCGGGCATCGCACGCGGCGCGCGAGCAAGTGCTGAAGGTGATTGCCAAACATGACGCCGGCATTCACATCGATTGCGGCGTCACACCCGCGCCGGAATCGCTGATCGTCGTCACGCCGCTCGGCTTCGATGCGACGACGACCGCCGTCGCCGAGCATCTCGACGCCACGCGCGTCGTCGCCGTCGACACGCTCTTTCCGCTCGATACCGTCGCGCGACGCACGGTCATGACGACGCCCGCGACCACGCCCGCGATGCGCGACGCCGCCCACGCGCTCTTCTCCGCCGATGGCGTGCCCGTCACCATGATTCGCGATTCGACCGGCTTCGTCGCCCAACGCATCGTGGCGACGATCGTCAACATCGGCTGCGATATCGCGCAGCAAGGCATCGCGACGCCGGAGGATATCGATCTCGCCGTGACGCTCGGGCTTGGCTATCCGCGCGGGCCGCTCGCGCTCGGCGACTCGCTCGGCGCGACGACCATCCTCACGATCCTGCGCAACATGCAAAGCGTGCTCGGCGATCCGCGTTACCGCCCTTCGCCGTGGCTCACGCGCCGCGCGCAGCTCGGACTTTCGCTCACCCACGACGAGGAGCGCCGATGAGCGCCGAACTTCTGACACACCGCCCGGCAGGCAGCGACACCACGCTCGTGCTGAAGCTGTCGAATCCCGGCGCGCGCAACGCGCTGCATCCGGACATGTACGCGGCGGGCATCGAAGCGCTGTCGACCGCCGAGCGCGATAGCTCCGTGCGCGCCATCGTGCTCACCGGCGCGGACAACTTTTTCTGCGCGGGCGGCAATCTGAATCGCCTGCTGGAAAATCGCGCGAAGGAGCCATCGGTGCAGGCCGAGAGCATCGACTTGCTCGCGGAATGGATCAGCGCGCTGCGGGCATCGACGAAACCGGTGATCGCGGCTGTCGAAGGCGCGGCGGCCGGCGCCGGCTTTTCGCTTGCGCTCGCGTGCGATCTGATCGTCGCCGCCGACGACGCGCGCTTCGTCATGTCGTACGCACGCGTCGGCCTTACGCCGGATGGCGGCGCTTCGTGGTTCCTCTCCCGCGCGCTGCCACGCACGCTCGCGAGCGAAGTGCTGCTCGAAGCGAAGCCGATCGGCGCGGTGCGGCTTTACGAGGTGGGCGTCGTCAACCGGCTGACGAAGAAAGGCATTGCGCTGGATGCGGCGATCGCCTGGGCCGACGATCTCGGCAGCGTGTCGCCGAAGGCGCTCGCGCGCATCAAGTCGCTGATCAACGCAGCGGACGTGCAGCCGCTCGCCGCGCATCTCGATCTCGAACGCGACTGCTTCGTCGATGCTCTCCATCACGGCGATGCGCTCGAAGGCATCACCGCGTTCCTCGAAAAGCGCCAGCCCAACTACCGTTAAGTCATGGCTCACTACGAACTGCCGAAACGGCGGCGCATCTTTCTGATGCGTCACGGCGACGTCACTTATTTCGACGACACCGGCCGCGCGATCGATCCCGAAAGCGTGCCGCTCAACGAACGCGGCCGCGAGGAAGCGAGCGCGGCCGGGCGCGAGTTCGCGGCGCAGAAGATCCGCTTCGATCGCGTGATCGCGAGCGGCCTGCCGCGCACGGTGGAGACGGCGCAACGCGCGCTCGCGGAAACGGGGCAAGCGGCGGAAATCGAAATCTGGCCGGAATGGCAAGAGATACGCGGTGGCCGGCTCGCGAATCTGTCGACGAGCGACATCGAGCGTGCGTTCCTCTCGGTGTTCGACGGCGTCGTGCCCGAAGACACGCAGTTTCTCGGCGGCGAGACGATCGGCGAACTGCTCGACCGCGCGTTGCCCGCGATGGCCCGGCTGCGCGCGGACACGGCGTGGGACACGGTGCTGCTCGTGCTGCACGGTGGCGTCAACCGCGCGCTGCTCTCGCATGCGATCACGGCGGGCGGACGCGCGTTCTATGGGCATCTGTCGCAAGCGACGGGCTGCATCAACGCGCTCGATGTCGGCGACAAAAGCGGCGACTGGGTCGTCCACGCGATCAACCATTCGCCGCCCTCGCCGCTGCACGCCGGCGTCCGCAATACGACGATGGAACTGCTTTACGCCCAATTCGTGCGATTCAAGGCGAGCGGCATGAACTGACGACGCTTCGCCCACAAAACCGGAGGAGACAATGCCCGACAACGACACAGACAAGCACTCCGATTTTTCAGCATTCGAAGGCACGCGCCCCGTTCACGAACGGCAGCGCTTCGATACCGGCGCGCTCGCCGCGTGGCTCGCATCGCACGTCGATGGCTTCGCGGCGCCGCTCGACATCGAGCAATTTGCAGGCGGCCAGTCGAACCCGACCTTCAAGCTCGTTACACCGTCGCGCAGCTTCGTGATGCGTGCGAAGCCCGGCCCCGCCGCGAAGCTGCTGCCGTCGGCGCACGCGATCGAGCGCGAGTACCGCGTGATGGACGCGCTCGCCGGCACCGACGTGCCCGTCGCGCGCATGCTGGCGCTTTGCGAAGACGAGAGCGTGATCGGCCGCGCGTTCTATGTGATGGAGTTCGTCGACGGCCGCGTGCTGTGGGACCCGTCGCTGCCCGGCATGACGCAGGCCGAACGCGCCGCGATCTACGACGAAACCAATCGCGTGATCGCCGCCCTTCATACGGTCGATGCCGAGGCCGCCGGTCTCGCGAGCTATGGCAAGCCGGGCAATTACTTCGAGCGGCAAATCGGGCGCTGGAGCAAGCAGTACGTGGCATCGCAGACGGAGGACATCGATGCGATGAACCGGCTGATCGACTGGCTGCCTCGACACCTTCCCCCTCAGTCGGAACGCAAAGCGAGCGTCGTGCATGGCGACTTCCGGCTCGACAATCTCATCTTTCATCGCGACGAGCCGCGCGTGCTCGCCGTGCTCGACTGGGAACTCTCGACGCTCGGCGATCCGCTCGCCGACTTCGCGTATCACTGCATGGCGTGGCATGTCGATCCGTCGCAGTTTCGCGGTATCGCCGGACTGGACTGGGCATCGCTCGGGATTCCGGACGAAGCCGCATATGTCGCGCGCTATCGCGAGCGCACGGGCTTCACGATCGAAGGCGACTGGGCCTTCTACTTGGCGTACAACATGTTCCGCATCGCAGCGATTCTGCAAGGCATCATGAAGCGCGTCGCCGATGGCACCGCCGCGAGCGCGCAGGCCGTCGACGCGGGACGCCGCGCCCGCCCGATGGCCGAACTCGCGTGGCGATACGCGCAGAAAGTCGGACGATGAACACAACGGGGACACGACCGCATGAACTTCGATTACACGCCGAAAGTCGACGCGCTGCGCGAGAAGCTGCTTGGTTTCTTCGATGCGCACATCTACCCGAACGAACGCGCGTTCTTCGATCAAATCGCAGCGAATCGCGCGGCGGGCAATGCATGGGTGCCGACGCGGCTCGTCGAAAGCCTCAAGGAAAAAGCCCGCAGCGAAGGACTGTGGAATCTCTTTCTGCCCGCGTCGGAACGTGGCGCGGGCCTGACGAACCTCGAATACGCGCCGCTTTGCGAGATCATGGGCCGCGTGCCGTGGGCGCCGGAAGTGTTCAATTGCAGCGCGCCCGATACCGGCAACATGGAGACCATCGAGCGTTACGGCGCCGACGCCCAGAAGGCGCAATGGCTCGAACCGCTGCTGCGCGGCAAGATCCGCTCGGCCTTTCTGATGACGGAGCCGGAAGTGGCGTCATCGGATGCGACGAATATCCGGTGCAGCATCGTGCGCGACGGCGACAGCTATGTCATCGACGGTCACAAGTGGTGGTCGTCCGGTGCGGGCGATCCGCGCTGCAAGCTGTTCATCGTGATGGGCAAGACGAATCCCGACGCACCGAAGCACGCGCAACAGTCGATGATCCTCGTCCCGGCGGATGCGGACGGCATCACGATCCATCGCCCGCTGAACGTCTTTGGATACGACGACGCGCCGCACGGCCACATGGACATCACGCTCGATCGCGTGCGCGTGCCCGCTTCGAACATGCTGCTCGGCGAGGGACGCGGCTTCGAGATCGCGCAGGGACGGCTCGGGCCGGGGCGCATTCATCACTGCATGCGGCTGATCGGGCTCGCGGAACGCGCGCTCGAACTGATGACTAAGCGCACGCTTTCACGCGTCGCGTTCGGCAAGCCGATTGCGGAGCATGGCGTGACGCAGGAACGGATCGCAGAGGCGCGAATCATGATCGAGCAGGCGCGGCTTCTCACGCTGAAGGCCGCGTACATGATGGACACCGTCGGCAACAAGGGCGCACGCGGCGAAATCGCGATGATCAAGGTCGTCGCGCCGAACGTCGCGTGTCAGGTGATCGACTGGGCGATACAGGCGCACGGCGCCGGCGGCGTCTGCGATGACTTTCCGCTCGCGTATGCCTATGCGTCGGCGCGGACCTTGCGCCTGGCGGACGGACCCGACGAGGTTCATCGCAATGCGATCGCCCGGCTCGAGTTGGCGAAATACATCGCGCGCGAGTAGCGACCTTGCGCGCGACGGCGGCCTTCAAAACTGCGATGCCGGCTCGCGCAATCCAAACAACGCGGCCGAATCGACCGTCAGGACGAGTTCGCCGTCCTGGTTATGCGCTTCCCAGCGCGTCGACACGATGCCGCGATCCGGCTTGCTCTTCGACACGCGCTTGTCGAGCACGCGCACCGTGAGGCGCACCGAATCGCCCACGCGCACGGGCTTCAGCCAACGAATGTTGTCGAGGCCCGGCGATCCCATCGATGTCGAATCGGCGAGCATGTCGCGCACCAGAATGCCCATCATCGCCGAGCAGGTGTTCCAGCCGCTCGCGACGAGCCCGCCGAAATGCGACGCCCTGCCCGCTTCATCGGAGAGATGGAACGGCTGCGGATCGTAACGGCCGGCGAAGTCGACGATCTCCTCGCGCGTGAAAGTATGGGCGCTGAGCGTCACGGCCGCGCCGACTTCGAAGTCTTCAAAGCTGTAGGTCATGCAAAGGTCCTCGTGAACGTCAAACGTTGGTGATGTCGGTAATGGAAAACGCGGGCGACGATGCAAAGCGCGCGAGATGATGATCCACGTCGCCGAGCGTCGTCTCGATGATCGACAAGCGCTTGAACCAGTGCGCGACTGGCAACTCGTTCGTCATGCCCATGCCGCCGTGCAACTGCACCGCCTGCTGGCCGACGAAGCGCGCAGCCTGTCCGATACGCGCCTTCGCCGCCGATATCGCCTGCGCGCGCGTCGCGGCGTCGTCGTGCCGGCAGCGCGCGGCGGCGAGATAGGTGATCGAGCGCGCCTGCTCCGTGTGAATCAGCATGTCGACCATGCGATGCTGCAACGCCTGAAATCGCGCGATCGGCCCGCCGAATTGCTGGCGCTCTTTCGTGTAGCCGACCGTCGCGAGATTGAGCGCATCGAGCGCGCCGAGCGCTTCGGCGCAGAGCAGGAATGTCGCGTAATCCGCGATCCGCTCGAGCGTGGCTGCGCCCGCGCCATCGAGGCGCATGGCGGGCGTCGCGTTGAAGACGAGGGTCGCGGCGCGCTGGCCGTCGATCGTGCGGTATTCGGTGATGCCCGCGTTGGCCGCATCGCGCGCGACGAGGAACAGCGCGATCTCGCCGTCCACGCGTGCCGGCACGATCCAGTAATCCGCTTGCGCGCCGTGCTGCACGACGGACTTCACGCCGGTTATCGCGCAAGCATCGCCGCTCATGGTGGCCGTTGAGCGCAAGTCGAACACGTCATAACGCGCGTGCGGTTCGTTGAACGCGACCGTCAGGCGCACACCGCCTGTTGCCGCACGCTCCAGCAACTCACGGGCTATCGCGCTTCCCTCCGAAGCGGCGAGCCGCAACGCCTCGATTCCCGTGAGCGTCGCCCAGACCGGCTCGACGACGAGTGCGCGCCCGAGCTCCTGCATGACGACGAGCATATCGACCGGACCGCCATCGAAGCCGCCTTGCGCTTCCGGAACCGGCAACGCAAGCAGACCGAGTTCCGCGAAAGCACGCCAATGCTTGTCATCGACGCCGGACGCGGATGCAACGATTTTCTGCCGCACATCGAAGGTGTATTCGTTGTCGAGATAGCGGCGCAGCGCATCGCGAAACTGCTGCTGTTCATCGCTGAAATCGAAGTCCACGGGCGGCTCCTCAAAGTCCCAGAATCATCTGCGCGATGATGTTCTTCTGAATCTCGTTCGATCCGCCGTAGATCGATGTCTTGCGGAAATTGAAGTAGTAAGCCGCGAGCGGCGCGGCGTCATCGTCATCGGTGATGCTTGTTTCCCGCTCGCCTTCGAGGAACGCCGGATCGAAGGCGGCGGCCTGCGGGCCGATGGCTTCGAACATCAACTCGGTCAACGTCTGCTGCACTTCCGTGCCCTTGATCTTGAGCATCGAGGCTTCCGGACCGAGGCCCTTCCCGCCCGTCTCGCTCCCGACGACACGCAGCACCGTCACCTCCAGCGCCATCAATTCGATTTCGAGCGCCGCGACCTTCCCCGCAAACAAGGGATCGAGGAGCAGCGGCTTGCCCTCTTTGTTCCGATCGAGCGCGAGGCGCTTGAGAAACGCCAGCTCCCGCTTCGATTGCCCGACGCGCGCGATGCCCGTGCGCTCGTGGCCAAGCAGATACTTCGCGTACGTCCAGCCGTGATTCTCTTCACCGACGAGATTGGCGACCGGCACCTTCACGTCCTCGAAGAAGACTTCATTGACCTCGTGATCTTCGTCGAGCGTGATGATCGGGCGCAAGGTGATGCCCGGCGTTTTCATATCGACGAGCAGGAATGAAATGCCCTCCTGCTTTTTCGCGCTGCTGTCGGTGCGCACGAGGCAGAACATCATGTCGGCGTGCTGGCCGAGCGTCGTCCAGGTCTTTTGTCCGTTGATGACGTAGTGATCGCCTTGCCGCTCGGCGCGGGTGCGCAGCGACGCGAGGTCGGACCCTGCGCCAGGTTCCGAATAGCCCTGGCACCACCAGTCGTCGCCATTGAGGATGCGGGGAAGGTAACGAGACTTTTGCGCGTCGCTGCCGAATTTCATCAGCACGGGCGCGACCATCGACACACCGAACGGCAGCACGATCGGCGCGCCGGCGCGGGCGCATTCCTCGTCCCAGATGTGGCGCTGCGTGGCGTCCCAGCCGGGGCCGCCGTGTTCCCTCGGCCACGCGACCGCCGACCAGCCGCGTGCGGCCAGCAGCTTATGCCAGCTGGCGTAGTCATCGCGGTTCAGGCGTTTGTGTCCGAGAACTTTTTCGCGCAGCGCGCGCGGCAGACTGGCGTCGAGCCAGGCGCGGACGTCGGCCCGAAAGGCGTTGTCCGCAGGGGAATAGTCGAGATCCATGCGCGGTGTCTCCTTATCGTGCCGAAGCCTTCGGAGACGCCGCGCTCGCGCTCTACTGCAGCGGCTCCTTCAACGCTGCCGGTACCGGCAGCGGCATCACTTCGATTCCTTCTTCGAGCAAGGCATGCGCGTCTTCCGGCGTCGTGACGCCGCGAATATTGCGCGCGGGCGCTTCGTTGTAATGGATGCGCCGCGCCTCTTCCGCAAAACGCTCGCCCACGTTTTCGGTCTTCGCGACCAGCTCGCGCATGAACTTCAGCGCGCGGGCCTGAAGCGCCGCGGCGTCCGAGGCGGCAACCGGCGGTTGCGCCGATGCGGGCGCATCTCCGCGCGCCGACGTCAAATTCAGCCGCGGTGCGGACGGCATGCGGCTGACGTCCGTCGCCGAGCAAACGGGACAGGCGACCAGCTTGCGCGCCAATTGCGACTCGAACTCGTCGGCCGAAGCGAACCAGCCTTCAAAGCGATGTTCGTGCGCGCACTTTAAATCGAGGACCTTCATGCTGATGGGGCTTCGTGAAGTTTAATCTCGGAACTGCTGTTTGTGAACGGTCGTTCGTGACGGAGCGCGATGATGCGTCCGGCTCTTAGATTCTAGCTGTTCAACCGGTGCGACGCTTGGCCGTTCGAGTGCATACAAACGACAAAAGCGGCCACGTGGGCCGCTTTCGAATCCGCTGACGCTTTGGCTCAAGCCTTGACCGGATCGCCCGCCTGCCACTCGCCGGAGCGTAGCTTTTCGAGCCAGAACGCGCCGATGATCGTCTTTACATCGCTGATGGTTCCGTCCTTGACCCACGTCATCAACTGAGCGTGATCTGCGATGAACGTTTCGAGGAATTCACCCTCGTCGAGCTTCGCGTCGCCGGCGGTCAGGCCGCTTGCGAGATACAGATCGATGAATTCCGTCGAATACGAAATCACCGGATGAATGCGCGTCAGAAACGTCCATTCACGCGCGCTATAGCCCGTCTCTTCTTGCAACTCGCGCTTGGCGCACGTGAGTTCGTCCTCGTTCGGATCGAGCTTGCCCGCCGGGAACTCCAGCAGCACCTGGCCGACGGGATAACGAAACTGGCGTTCGAGCAGCACGCGACCATCGTCGAACACGGGGAGGATCATCACCGCGCCCGGATGCTCGACAAACTCGCGCGTCGCATGCTTGCCATCGGGCAAAGCCACGGTGTCGCGCTTGAGCGTCAGGAATTTGCCTTCGTGCAACGTGACGCTTTCGACCTTTTTTTCGATAAGGCCATCGTCGCTACCGGGAGTGGACGTGTGATCTGCCATGCTGAACCCTAGCTTGGATGCAAACAAGCCGCTGACGGCAGAACCATCAGCGGCGTTTGACGAGGTATTGATACGTGAAGCCCGGGAACGCGAGCACCACGAAGAGACTGAAGGTAATGGCATAAAACTGCCATTCCTGACTGAAGCGATTGCCGGCGCGCGCTTCGAGCATGAAGCCGAGCGCGCCGACGACGAAGTACAGAACGATCAGCTCGCCGATTCTGATCCAGGCGCTCTTCTTCGCCGCTTTACGCCCCGTCGGCGCGGGAAGCGGCAACGGCACGACGGCGAAGAGGCGCTGATTCAGAAAGGGGATGTTGGCGCCCACGAGCGCCAACAGCACGATGAACCAGCCCGCCGCCGACATTACAGCGGCAGCGTATGCGAGATCGCCTGCAGGCACGCCGTCATCAGCGGACCGGGAACCAGGCCGAGCACCAGCACGGCCAGACCGTTGAACGCGAGCAGCGAACGATTGAATGCACCGGCCACGATCGGCGATGCGTCCTGCGGCGCGTCGAAGTACATCAGCTTCACGATACGCAGATAGTAGAACGCGCCAACCAGCGAAGTCAGGACGGCCAGCACCGCGAGCCACGTGAGGCCAGCGTTCATCGTCGCTTCGAGCACCGCGAGCTTCGCGTAGAAGCCGACCGTCGGCGGAATGCCGGCGAGCGAGAACATCATCACCATCATCACGAACGCGAAGACCGGGCTGCGTTGATTCAGGCCCTTGAAGTCGTCGATCATTTCGGCTTCGAAGTCGCGCCGCGCAAGCAGCATGACCACGCCGAACGTGCCGAGCGTCGTCACGAGATAGATGATGCTGTAGAACATCGCCGAGCTGTATGCGCCCGCCGCGCCCGTCACCTTGCCGTCCACGACGCCCGCGAGCAGGCCGAGCAGCACGAAACCCATGTTGGAGATGGCCGAGTACGCCAGCATCCGCTTGATGTTCCGCTGCACGATACCCGTGATATTGCCGACGATCAGCGACAGCGCCGCGAGAATCACCAGCATTTCCTGCCAGTCCACCGCCAGCGGCAACAGGCCCATCACGAGGAAGCGCAGGCCCCATGCGAACGCCGCGACCTTCGGGCCGCCGCCGGTGAGCAGCGTCATGGCGGTCGGTGCGCCCTGATAGACGTCGGGCACCCACATATGGAACGGCACCGCGCCCATCTTGAACGCCACGCCCGCGACGATGAAGATCACGCCGAAGAGCAGCACTGCGTCGTTGATGCGGCCGGAAGCCACCGCCTTCAACACTTCGTTCAGTTCGAGCGAGCCGGTCGCGCCGTACAGCATCGACACGCCGTAGAGCAGGAAACCGGAAGCAAGCGCGCCGAGCACGTAGTACTTCATCGCCGATTCGTTCGACTGCGGCGCGTCCTTGCGCAGCGCGATGACCGCATACAGCGACAGCGACATCAGTTCCAGACCGAGATACAGCGTCAGGAAGTTGTTGCCCGAAATCATCACGCACTGGCCGAGCAGCGAGAACAGGCCGAGCAGGAAGAAGTCGCCACGGAACAGATCGCGGTCTTCCAGATACTTGCGCGAATAGATGATCGACACCGCGTACCCGAGCGTCACGACCGCTTTCATCGCGCTCGCGAACGGATCGACGATATACATGCGCGTGAAGAAGTAGTGCGGCGTCGGATCGAGCGCGGTGAAGGCGAACCAGACGCCAACGACGATCGTCGACAACAGCGCGATCAGATACGTGACGCGACGGCTCGACGGTCCGAAGATGGTGTCGTTCAACCAGGCCACGACGACCGCGGCCATCAGGACCGCGTCGGGCAACAGCACACTCATAGGGGCGTTTTGCATGATCTTTTAGTTCCTCCGCACGGCGTTACTGAGCCAGCGGCAGCTTGGACTGCGCGACGTGGGAGAGCAGGTTTGCCACCGACTCGTGCATCACGTCGGTGAAGGGCTTCGGATGCAGGCCCATGTAAAGCGTGAACAGCGCGAGCACGACGAGCATGAACATCTCACGCTTGTTGATGTCCGCGAGTTTCGCAACGTGGTCGTTCGCGACCGCGCCGAAGTACACGCGCTTGTACATCCACAGCGTATAGGCCGCGCCGAGAATCAGCGTGAACGTGGCGAGGAAGCCAATCCAGAAGTTGAACTTCACGGCAGCCAGAATCACCATGAATTCACCGACGAAACCCGACGTGCCCGGCAAGCCGCAGTTGGCCATCGCGAACAGCATCGAAAGCGCCGCGAATTTGGGCATCGTGTTGACGACGCCGCCGTAATCCGCGATCTGGCGCGAATGGACGCGGTCATACAGCACGCCGATCGAAAGGAACATCGCGCCCGAGATGAAGCCGTGCGAGATCATCTGGATGATCGCGCCTTCGACACCCAGCTGGCTGAAGATGAAGAAGCCGAGCGTGACGAAGCCCATGTGCGCGATCGACGAATACGCGACGAGCTTCTTCATGTCCGCTTGCACCATCGCCACGAGGCCGATGTAGATCACCGCGATCAGCGACAGCGTGATGACCACGGGAGCGAGAAAGTGGCTCGCGTCCGGAGCGATCGGCAGGGAGAAGCGCAGGAAGCCGTATGCGCCGAGCTTCAGCATGATTGCCGCCAGCACGACGGAGCCGCCCGTCGGCGCTTCGACGTGCGCGTCGGGCAGCCAGGTGTGGACCGGCCACATCGGCACCTTCACGGCGAACGCCAGGAAGAACGCGATGAACAGCAGCACCTGCGGCGTCATGCCGATCTTCGCTGCGTGCCACGTGGCGAGGTCGAACGTGTGCGTCTGCGTGTACAGATACAGCAGCGCGACCAGCATCAGCAGCGAGCCGGCAAGCGTGTACAGGAAGAACTTGAACGCCGCGTACACACGGTTCGGTCCGCCCCACACGCCGATGATGATGTACATCGGAATCAGCGTGGCTTCGAAGAACACGTAGAACAGCATGCCGTCGGCCGTCGAGAACACGCCGATCATGATGCCCGAGAGGATCAGGAAGGCGGCGAAGTACTGCGACACGCGCTCGGTGATCACTTCCCATCCGGCGATCACGACGATGACGGTGATCAGCGCGGTCAGCACGACGAACCACATCGAGATGCCGTCCACGCCCAGGTGATACGTGATGCTGAACCGCTCGATCCAGTTCGCCTGTTCGACGAACTGCAACGCGGCGGTCGACGAATCGAAGCCGGTGATCAGCGGAATGGTGACGATCAAACCGAGAACCGAGCCGATCAGCGCGACCCAGCGCGCGGGCGCCGGGTTGCGGTCATTGCCTACAGCGAGAACCAGGAGGCCGAATACGATCGGCAACCAGATCGCGACACTGAGAATCGGAAAAGAGTGCATGGGGTCCCTCGCCTTATTTGCCGCCGAGCGTTACAAACAGGGTCAACAGCCCCAACATGCCGATAATCATGGCGAACGCGTAGTGATAGATGTAACCGGATTGAAGGAAGCGGATGACACCGGCGAACCAGCCGACGAATCGCGCACTGCCATTGACGATGCCGTCGATGACCACCACATCGCCCTCTTTCCACAGGCCGCGGCCGATGGCGATGGCGCCCTTCGCGAAGACCACTTCGTTGATTTTGTCGAAGTAGTACTTGTTGTCGAGCAGCGTGTAGATCGGGCCGAAGCGGCGGCGGATGACCGGCGGCAGATCCGGGCGCTTCATGTACAGGAACCACGCGACGACCACGCCCGCGAGCGCCAGCCACACCGGCAAGCCGGAGACCGAATGCAGGCTCATCGCGAACCAGCCGTGGAATTCCTCGGCCATTTCGTGCATGCCTTCGTGGTTCTCGGCGATGTAGATCACCTTATCGAACACGACGCCGTGCGAGAAGAAGTCGCCGAACAGCATCGGACCGATCATGATCGCGCCGATCACGACCGACGGAATCGCGAGCAGGATCAACGGCAGCGTGACGACCCACGGGCTTTCGTGCGGCTCGTGCGCGTGGCCGTGACCGTGGTCATCGTGACCGTGACCGTGGCCGTGCGCTGCTTCTTCGGCGCCCATCGGCGACTCGGGGTGTTTCGGACCGCGGAAACGCTCCTTGCCGTGGAACACCATGAAATACATGCGGAACGAGTACAGCGCCGTGACGAACACGCTCGCCACCACCGCGAAGTACGCAAAGCCAGAACCCGGCAGATGCGAGAGCTTCACTGCATCGATGATCGAGTCTTTCGAGTAGAAGCCCGAGAAGAACGGCGTGCCGATCAGCGCGAGCGAACCGAGCAGCGACGTGATCCACGTGATCGGCATGTACTTGGCCAGGCCGCCCATGTTGCGCATGTCCTGATCGTGGTGCATGCCGATGATGACCGAGCCCGCGCCGAGGAACAGCAGCGCCTTGAAGAACGCGTGCGTGCCCAGATGGAACACGGCGACCGGATACGCCGATACGCCGAGCGCGACCGTCATGTAGCCGAGTTGCGAAAGCGTCGAATAAGCGACGACACGCTTGATGTCGTTTTGCACCACGCCGAGGAAGCCCATGAACAGGGCCGTAATCGCACCGATGACGGTCACGAACGACAGTGCCGCATCCGAATGCTCGAACAGCGGCGACATGCGCGTCACCATGAAGATGCCGGCGGTCACCATCGTCGCCGCGTGAATCAGCGCGGAGATCGGCGTCGGGCCTTCCATCGAATCAGGCAGCCACACGTGCAGCGGGAACTGCGCGGACTTGCCCATCGCGCCGATGAACAGGCAGATGCACGCCACCGTCAGCAGACCCCAGCTCGTGCCAGGGAATTGCATGCTCGCGAGCTTGTCGCCTTGCGCGAAGACATCGCCATAGTTGAGCGAGCCGGCGAACGCGAGCAACAAGCCGATGCCCAGCAGAAAGCCGAAGTCGCCGACGCGGTTTACGAGGAACGCCTTCAGGTTCGCGTAAATGGCGCTTTCACGCGTGTAGTAGAAGCCGATCAGCAGGTACGACACGAGACCCACCGCTTCCCAGCCGAAGAACAGCTGCAGGAAGTTGTTGCTCATGACGAGCATCAGCATCGAGAACGTGAAGAGCGAAATGTACGAGAAGAACCGCTGGTAGCCGTCCTCTTCGGCCATGTAGCCGATGGTGTAGATGTGGACCATCAGCGAGACGAAGGTGACGATGACGATCATCATCGCGGTGAGCGAGTCGACCAGGAAGCCGACTTCCATCTTCAGCGAGCCGAGCGACAGCCACTGATAGATGGTCCCGTTGAAGCTGGCGCCCTTCATCACGTCGGCGTAGACGATCGCCGACAGGATGAACGAGATGAAGACGCCGAGAATGGTCACGCGATGCGCGCCCTTGCGCCCGATGGCCTTCCCGAGCAGCCCGGCGATCAGCGAGCCCGCGAGCGGCGCAAGCGGGATCGCAAGCAGTAGGTTTTCGTTGAGTGTCGTGGACATAACAGCCTAGCCTGAAATTAACCTTTGAGCTGATCGAGATCCTCGACGTTGATCGTGTCGAGGCTACGGAACAGGGTCACGAGAATCGCGAGACCGATCGCGGCTTCGGCGGCGGCCACGGTCAGGACGAAGAACACGAAAATCTGGCCGTGCACGTCGCCCAGATAGTGCGAGAACGCGACGAAATTGGTGTTCACCGCGAGCAGCATCAGCTCGATGGCCATCAAGATGATGATCACGTTGCGGCGGTTCAGGAAGATCCCGACGATGCTGATCGCGAACAGGATCGCGCCGAGCACCAGGTAATGAGCAAGACTCAACATGTTTAGATTTCTCCTCTGCGCTCAGCCTTTGTTGTCGACGGTGCCCGCGCCGACATTGCCGGTCACGGCGGGCTCGACAGACGCGTCCGGCGCCTGCTTCTCGGCTTGCATCTTCACGAGGCGCACGCGGTCTTCGCGGCGCACCTTGACCTGCTCGCTGACGGTTTGTGTCTTCTTGTCCTTCTTGTCGCGGATGGTGAGCGAAATCGCCGCGATGATCGCGACGAGCAGCACGAGGCCCGCGATTTCGAACGCGAAAATGTAATCGGTGTAGATGACCTTGCCGATGAGTTGCGTGTTCGGCATGACCGCCGCTCCGCCGACGCCCGCGCCCGCTGCCGCATCACGCAGCGGCGCGAAGGTGTCCCCGTAGCCGTGCCACAGGATCAGCGCCGTCTCGATCACGATGATCGCGCCGACGATGGTCGCGAGCGGCACGAAGCGCCGGAAGTCGCGTCGCAGCACGTCGATGTTGATGTCCAGCATCATCACGACGAACAGGAACAGCACCATCACGGCGCCGACATACACGAGAACCAGCAGGATCGCGAGGAATTCGGCTTGCAGCAGCATCCAGATCGCGGCCGCGTTGAAGAACGCGAGCACGAGAAAAAGCGCGGACGACACCGGATTGCGCGAAGTGATCACCTTCAGCGCGGACACGGTCAGCAGCAGCGCGAAGATATAGAACAGTACGGTTGTGAATTCCATGATTACCGGTTCATCGTTAGGCCATCATCAGGCATGGTGTGTCGGCGCGCGTTTCTCTTCACGTGCGCCGACAGCAAAGCAGAATCGCTTCGTGTTCGAAGCCGGTTTGCGCGAAAGCATGACGCCTGGTTCTTCCGCGCGGCGCCGGCACCGAACTCGCATCAACGGTAAGGAGCGTCAGCCGCCTTCGATGCGGCGATTTCCTTCTCGTAACGATCGCCCACTGCAAGCAGCATGTCCTTCGTGAAATACAGATCGCCGCGTTTTTCGCCGTGATACTCGAGGATGTGCGTCTCGACGATCGAATCGACCGGGCAGCTTTCTTCACAGAAGCCGCAGAAGATGCACTTGGTCAGGTCGATGTCGTAGCGCGTCGTGCGGCGGGTGTTGTCCGCGCGCGTTTCCGATTCGATGGTGATCGCGAGCGCCGGGCATACCGCTTCGCACAGCTTGCACGCGATGCAGCGCTCTTCGCCGTTCTCGTAGCGGCGCAGCGCATGCAACCCGCGGAAGCGCGGCGAAACCGGCGTCTTTTCTTCCGGGAACTGCACGGTGATCTTGCGCTGGAACGTGTAACGTCCCGTCAGCGCCAGACCCTTCAGCAGCTCGGTCAGGAAGAAGGTCTTAAAGAAGTTCTGAATGGCATTCATGATGATTTTCGTCCGCTCTTTCGCCGTTACTTCCAGATGTTGAGCGGCGACATGATCCAGAAGCCGACCACGACCACCCACACGACCGACACCGGCAGGAACACTTTCCAGCCGAGACGCATGATCTGGTCATAGCGGTAACGTGGGAAAGTCGCGCGCGCCCAGATGAAAATCGACAGCAGCAAGAAGACTTTCAGCACGAGCCAGAAGACGCCGGGAATGAACGACAGGAAGCCGAACGGTGCATCCCAGCCGCCCAGAAACAGCGTCGCCGCGATCGCCGAAATCACAATCATGTTGATGTATTCGGCCAGGAAGAACAGCGCGAACGCCATGCCCGAATAGTCGATCATGTGACCCGCGACGATCTCCGATTCGCCTTCCACCACGTCGAAGGGGTGACGGTTCGTTTCGGCGATGCCCGAGATGAAGTACACGACGAACATCGGCAACAGCGGCAGCCAGTTCCACGACAGGAAGTTCACGCCGAAGCCCGCAAAGATGCCGCGCTGCTGCGAAGCGACGATGTCCGACATGTTCAGCGTGCCGGCGACCATCAACACCACGACCAGCGCGAAGCCCATCGAGATTTCGTAGGACACCATCTGCGCGGCCGCGCGCATTGCGCCGAGGAACGCGTACTTCGAGTTCGACGCCCAGCCCGCGAGAATCACGCCGTATACGCCGATCGACGAGATCGCCATGATGTACAGCAGGCCCGCGTTGATGTTGCCGAGCACGGCCTTCGCCTGGAAAGGAATGACCGCCCACACGGCGAATGCCGGAACCACGGTCATGATCGGCGCAATCACGTAGATCCATTTGCTGGCCTGCGTCGGCTGAATGACTTCCTTCAGCAGCAGCTTCAGCACGTCGGCAATCGGCTGCAACAGGCCAGCCGGGCCGACGCGGTTCGGTCCGAGACGCACGTGCATCCAGCCGATGAGCTTGCGCTCCCAGAGAATCAGGTACGCGACGCACAGCAGGATCACCACCGCGACGACGACGATGCGCACGAGCGCCCACACGGTCGGCCATGCAACGCCAAGAAGCTGCGTGCCGCCTGCGTTGATCGTATCGAACAAGCCCATTACGCCTTCTCCACTACCAGTTCACCGAACAGGCCGCCGAGTGCCGCACCAGCTGCCGTCGCGGCCGGCACGCGGACCACCGATTCAGCCAGATTCGCGTCACGGACCGCGGGCAGCACCACCGACAGGTTGCCTTGCTTGACACGCACCGCGTCGCCGTCCTTCAGGCCGAGCTTGTCGAAGAGCGTCGTCGGCAGGCCGGCTACATTCGCGTCGCGCGCTGCTGCAGTTAGATGCAGCGACGGCGCGCGACGCACGAGCGCGTCGGCGTGATAGATCGGCACATCGGCGAGACGCTCGAAGCCGCCCTTCACCGCGATGTTCGACGCTGCGCGCTTAGCCGCGACCGTCGTCTTGTTCGACAGGCGCGTGGTCAGATCACCCGTGCCGAGCGCCGCGATGCGTACTTCCTCGGCGGTGTCGAACTCGAAGCCCGGCAGGCCGAGCATCGTGCCGAGCACGCGCAGCACCTTCCAGCCCGGACGCGTATCGCCCAGACCGCGCACGACGCCGTTGAACGACTGAGCCGTGCCTTCCGCGTTGACGAACGTGCCCGATGTTTCCGTGAACGGCGCGATGGGCAGCAGCACGTCCGCATACTCCATGCCGTGTCTGAACGGCGACATCACGACGACCATTTCCGCTGACTTCAGCGCGGCGATGGCTTGCGCCGGGTCGGCCGTGTCGAATTCCGGCTCCGCGTTCAGCAGCACGTAGCCCTTGCGCGGTTGTTCGAAAACTTCGCGTGCATTGAGGCCGCCTTCGCCGGGCAATGCGTCGACGAGATAAGCGCCGACCGAGTTTGCACCTTCGGTCAGGAAGCCGAAGCTCGCGCCGGTGTTATCGGCGATCCACTGCGCCGCCGCTTGAATCTGCGCGAAATCAGGATGTTGAACCGCGACATTGCCGAGCAGCACGACGCGCTTCTCGCCCGCCGACAGCGACGCAGCAACGTCCTTTGCCGCAGCCGATGCTTCGCGGCCCGCGAACGCCTCGGGCAACGCGACGCCGCGCGCCTCGGAGACCGCCGCCGCGATACCGGCCAGTTGATCCAGCCATGCCGACGGCGCCGCCACCAGGCGATGCGCGGTCGGGATCAGCGAATCGTCGTTGCTCGCGTTGAGGAACGTCAGTTTCGCGCCGTTCTTAGCTGCCTGACGCAGACGCGCGGCGAAGAGCGGATGATCGCGGCGCAGGAACGAGCCGATCACGAACGCGGTGTCCACGTTCGACAGATCCGCGATCTTGATGCCGAGCCACGGCGCGCCCACGCCGACCGGCGCGGAGAAGTCGCTCTGACGCAGACGGAAGTCGATGTTCGGCGTGCCGACGCCTTCAGTCAGCGCCTTCAGCAGGTGCAGTTCTTCGATCGTGCTATGCGGCGTCGCGAGCGCGGCGATGGCGTTCGCGCCATGATCCGCCTTGATGCCCTTGATGCCCTTCGCCACGTATTCGAGCGCGGTCTGCCAGTCGGTTTCGATCCAGTTGCCGCCCTGCTTCAGCATCGGCGTGGTGAGACGCTCGTCGCTGTTCAGGCCTTCGTACGAAAAGCGGTCCTTGTCCGAGATCCAGCATTCGTTGATGGCTTCGTTTTCCATCGGCAGAACGCGCATCACGCGGTTGTTCTTCACCTGGACGACCAGGTTCGCGCCGACGGAATCATGCGGACTCACCGACTTGCGGCGCGACAATTCCCACGTCCGCGCGCTGTAGCGGAACGGCTTGCTCGTGAGCGCACCGACCGGGCACAGGTCGATCATGTTGCCGGACAGTTCGGAATCCACCGTCTTGCCGACGAACGACGTGATCTCCGAATGCTCGCCGCGGCCCAGCATGCCGAGTTCCATCACGCCCGCGACTTCCTGGCCGAAGCGCACGCAGCGGGTGCAGTGGATGCAGCGCGTCATCTCTTCCATCGAGATGAGCGGACCGACGTTCTTGTGGAACACGACGCGCTTTTCTTCGCTATAGCGTGATTGCGACTTGCCGTAACCGACCGCCAGATCCTGCAACTGGCACTCGCCGCCCTGATCGCAGATCGGGCAATCGAGCGGATGGTTGATCAGCAGGAATTCCATCACCGACTGCTGGGCCTTCACGGCCTTGTCGGACGTCGTGCGCACGACCATGCCCGCGGACACGGGGGTCGCGCACGCGGGGACGGCCTTCGGCATCTTCTCGACTTCGACGAGGCACATCCGGCAGTTCGCCGCGATCGACAGCTTCTTGTGATAGCAGAAGTGAGGAATGTACGTATCAACCTTATGCGCAGCCTGGATCACCATGCTGCCTTCGGGCACCTCGACCGTCTTGCCGTCAATTTCTAGTTCAACCATGATGGGAAATGGTCCTCAACCTCTTTCGCGCAACTGACTTGTGCGCCTGATTACGCGGTAAGCGCTTCGGACGCCGCATGATGCGCGTGCCCGCCGACGAGACAGTGCTTGTGCTCGACGTGATATTCGAATTCGTTCCAGAAGTGCTTCAGCATGCCGCGCACCGGCATCGCCGCCGCATCGCCGAGCGCACAAATGGTGCGGCCCATGATGTTTTCGGCGACCGAGTTCAGGAGATCCAGATCTTCCTTGCGCCCGAGACCATGCTCGATGCGATGCACGACGCGATAAAGCCAGCCTGTGCCCTCGCGGCAAGGCGTGCACTGGCCGCATGACTCTTCGTAATAGAAGTACGACAGGCGCAACAGCGAGCGCACCATGCAGCGCGTTTCGTTCATGACGATGACCGCGCCCGAGCCCAGCATCGAACCGGCTTTGGCGATCGAATCGTAGTCCATGTCGGTGGCGAGCATCATCTCGCCAGGCACGACCGGCGCGGACGAACCGCCCGGAATCACCGCCTTCACCGAGTTGCCGCGCACGCCGCCGGCGAGTTCCATCAGCGTCGAGAACGGCGTGCCGAGCGGAATTTCGTAGTTGCCCGGACGGTTCACATCGCCCGACACCGAGAAAATCTTCGTGCCGCCGTTGTTCGGCTTGCCGAGTTCCAGATAATTCTGCGGGCCGATTTCCAGCAGGAACGGCACCGCCGCGAACGTTTCGGTGTTGTTGATCGTGGTCGGCTTGCCGTACACGCCGAAGCTCGCCGGGAACGGCGGCTTGAAGCGCGGCTGGCCCTTCTTGCCTTCGAGCGATTCGAGCAGCGCCGTTTCTTCGCCGCAGATGTACGCGCCGTAACCATGATGCGCGTAAAGCTCGAACGAGAAGCCCGAGCCGAGAATGTTCGCGCCGAGATAACCGGCCGCGCGCGCTTCTTCGAGTGCCGCTTCGAACACGCGGTAGACCTCGAAGATCTCGCCGTGGATGTAGTTATAGCCGACGGTGATGCCCATTGCGTACGCGCCGATGGCCATGCCTTCGATCAGCGAGTGCGGATTCCAGCGCAGGATATCGCGGTCCTTGAACGTGCCCGGCTCGCCCTCGTCCGAGTTGCAAACGAGATACTTCTGCCCCGGAAACTGGCGCGGCATGAAGCTCCACTTCAGGCCGGTCGGGAAGCCCGCACCGCCACGGCCGCGCAGACCCGACGCCTTGACGTCGGCGATCACCTGCTCCGGCGGAATCTTCTCTTCGAGGATGCGGCGCAGTTGCTTGTAGCCGCCGCGCGCAACGTAATCTTCAAGATGCCAGTTCTCGCCGTTGAGGCCGGCGAGGATCAGCGGCTTGATGTGACGATCGTGGAGAGACGTCATTTCGAAAGTTCCTCGATCAACTGGTCGATCTTCTCGCGGCTCATGAAGCTGCACATGCGGTGATTGTTCACCAGCATCACCGGCGCATCGCCGCACGAACCGAAGCACTCGCCTTCCTTCAGCGTGAACTTGCCGTCGGGCGTGGTCTCGCCGAAATCGATGCCGAGCTTCTGCTTCAGATACTGCGCCGCGCTGTCGGAGCCGCCATCCGGGCCCAACTGGCAAGGCAGGTTCGTGCAGAGCGTGATCTTGTGCTTACCGACCGGCGCCAGCTCGTACATCGTGTAGAAGGTGGCGACTTCCTGTACGGCAACAGGCGGCATGCCCAGATAGTCGGCGACGAACTTCATCAGTTCCGGCGACAGCCATCCGTGTTCCTCCTGCGCGACAGCGAGCGCAGCCATCACCGCCGACTGCTTTTGCTCGGCGGGATACTTCGCGATCGCACGATCGATTTCTTTGAGGCCTTCAGCTGAGATCATTTTCAGACACGACTCTTTCAATTCCTACCGAACGAAAACCTGCCGCGACCATCTTATTGCAGCAGACCTGGCGTCCTGCGGTTTCCTGTAATTGCTTCTACGCTTCCCGCTTCGATTCACCGCGACGGCGGCTCGACGAGCACGCCGTGCTTGCAGCGGGCGGATGGATCAGCGATCGATCTCGCCGAACACGATGTCTTGCGTACCGATGATCGTCACGGCGTCGGCGATCATGTGGCCGCGCGCCATTTCGTCGAGCGAGGCGAGGTGTGCATAACCGGGCGCGCGGATCTTCAGGCGGTACGGCTTGTTCGCGCCGTCCGAGACCAGATAGATGCCGAACTCGCCCTTCGGATGCTCGATCGCGGCGTACGTCTCGCCTTCCGGCACATGGAAGCCTTCGGTAAAGAGCTTGAAGTGGTGAATCAGCTCTTCCATGTTGCTCTTCATGCCGACACGCGACGGCGGCGCAACCTTGTGATTATCGATCATCACAGGGCCGGGATTCGCGCGCAGCCAGGCAATGCACTGTTTGGCGATACGCGTGGATTGACGCATTTCTTCGACGCGCACCAGATAGCGGTCATAGCAATCGCCATTCACGCCGACGGGGATGTCGAAGTCGAGCTGATCGTAGACTTCGTACGGCTGCTTCTTGCGCAGGTCCCATTCGATGCCCGAACCGCGCAGCATCGCGCCGCTCATGCCGAGCTGCAATGCGCGCTCGGGGCTGACCACGCCGATGCCGACCAGACGCTGCTTCCAGATGCGGTTGTCGGTGAGCAGCGTTTCGTACTCGTCGACATGACCGGGGAAACGCGTGAAGAAGTCGTCGATGAAGTCGAGCAGCGAACCCTGGCGGTTCTCGTTCATCCTCTCGAGTGCCTTCGCGTTGCGAATCTTCGAGACCTTGTATTGCGGCATCGCGTCCGGCAAATCGCGATACACGCCGCCCGGACGATAGTAGGCCGCGTGCATGCGCGCGCCGGATACCGCCTCGTAGACGTCCATCAGGTCTTCGCGCTCGCGGAACGCGTAAAGGAACACGGCCATCGCGCCGACGTCGAGCGCGTGCGAGCCGATCCACATCAGGTGGTTCAGCACGCGCGTGATTTCATCGAACAGCACGCGGATGTATTTCGCGCGCACCGGCACGTCGATACCGAGCAGCTTCTCGATGGCGAGCACGTAAGCATGCTCGTTACACATCATCGACACGTAGTCGAGACGGTCCATGTACGGCACGGACTGAATGAACGTCTTGGTTTCCGCGAGCTTCTCGGTCGCGCGATGCAGCAGGCCGATATGCGGATCGGCGCGCTGGATCACTTCGCCGTCCAGTTCCAGCACGAGGCGCAACACGCCGTGTGCGGCAGGGTGCTGCGGGCCAAAATTCAGCGTGTAATTCTTGATCTCTGCCATGACGCTCTCTTAATGTTTCAGGCCACCGTAGCGATCTTCGCGAATCACGCGCGGCGTAATCTCGCGCGGCTCGATCGTCACGGGCTGATACACGACGCGCTTCTCTTCCGGGTCATAACGCATCTCGACGAAACCACTCACCGGGAAGTCCTTGCGGAACGGATGGCCGATAAAGCCATAGTCCGTGAGAATGCGGCGCAGATCGGGGTGGCCTTCGAACACGATGCCGTAGAGGTCGAATGCCTCGCGCTCGTACCAGTTGGCCGACGACCACACGTCGACCACCGACGGGACGATCGGCACGTCGTCGTCCGGTGCGAATACGCGCACACGCACGCGCCAGTTGTTCGACACGGAGAGGAGATGCAGAACGGCTGCGAAGCGCGGGCCTTCGTAGGCGCCGTCGCCATAGGTCGAATAGTCGACGCCGGCGAGGTCCATCAACTGCTCGAAACCGAGCGAGCGATCGTCACGCAGCCGGGTTGCGACTTCGAGGTAATCGGCCGCCTTCACGACGACCGTCAACTGACCCAGCGACTCGGTGATGCTCTGGAGACGGCCGCCAAACGCCGTCTCGAGGTTCGCCTTCAGGGTCTCGAGTTTGCTTGCCATAGTTGGGGAGGCTCAGGCCTTTATTGACGGGCGATGGTGTTGGTGCGGCGAATCTTCGCCTGCAACTGGATCACGCCGTAGACCAGTGCTTCGGCCGTGGGAGGACAGCCGGGAACGTAGACATCGACCGGGACGATTCGGTCGCAGCCGCGCACGACGGAGTACGAGTAGTGGTAATAGCCGCCACCGTTCGCGCACGAACCCATCGAGATGACCCAGCGAGGCTCGGCCATCTGGTCGTACACCTTACGAAGCGCGGGCGCCATCTTGTTGCATAACGTGCCGGCGACGATCATCACGTCAGACTGACGCGGACTCGGGCGAAACACCACGCCGAAGCGGTCCAGGTCGTAGCGGGCCGCGCCCGCATGCATCATCTCGACCGCGCAGCACGCGAGACCGAACGTCATCGGCCACAACGAGCCGGTGCGCGTCCAGTTGATCAGCTTGTCAGCCGTGGTGGTGACAAAGCCTTCCTTCAAGACCCCTTCGATACTCATTTGATTTCCACTCCAGATGAGCAGCCAGCCAAAGCCGCCCATGAATCCGGTGATCTACCCGTTACTCCCAGTCGAGGCCGCCCTTTCTCCAGATGTAGGCGAAGCCGAGCAGGAATTCGAGCAGAAAGATCATCATGGCCATGAAGCCGGGCCAGCCGATATCACGCAGAGCCACGCCCCACGGAAACAGGAACGCCGTCTCAAGGTCGAAAATGATGAAAAGAATTGCGACGAGATAGTAACGCACATCGAACTTCATACGGGCGTCTTCGAAGGCTTCGAAGCCGCACTCGTAAGGCGCGTTCTTTTCGGTGTCAGGCTTGCTGGGACCGAGAATCTTGCCGATGCTGACCAACGCTATACCTAAACCAAGGCCCACCACGAGGAACAAGAAGACGGGGTAATAGGGTGCGAGGTTCAAGGCTATCCTCAGATCGGTAGGTTCGGTCAGTCGATGATTGGGCGCTTCTGCCGGGACAGACCACCCGGCGACGGAACTCACTTGGGACCACTCACGATGCCACGCGGCAGCATAAGGGTACTCCAGAAGTGACAATGCCAGCCGAAGCGAAGCAAGCGGCTGGCATTGGATAACTTTTGGTGCCGACGGCGAGACTCGAACTCGCACAGCTTTCGCCACTACCCCCTCAAGATAGCGTGTCTACCAATTTCACCACGTCGGCACTGTACTGCAATCCGGGAAAACAACTTCTTAATTGCCGCGAATCGCTTCAAGACTTGAATTATAACTAGGCCTCAAGAATTGTTCAACGCATAAAACACGAATTTCGCGAAAAAAGTTCCGGACGTTATTTCGGCACGTCAGTGCCCGGCGCCGCCGATGCGGGAGCCGTTGCGGCCGGTGCCGACGCACCCGAAGCGGGCGCCGATGCAGCGGGAGCGGTGCCGCCCAGCACGCCAGCCGAGGTCTGCGGCTTGTAGCTGCCGAGATAGGTCAACGCAAGCGTCGTGATGAAGAAGATCGCCGCGAGGACGGCGGTCGTGCGCGAGAGGAAGTTCGCCGATCCGGTCGCGCCGAACAGGCTTCCCGATGCCCCGCTGCCGAACGCCGCGCCCATGTCTGCGCCCTTGCCGTGTTGCAGCAGCACGAGCCCGATAACGCCAAGCGCCGACAGCAACTGGACGACGATAATCAATGTCTTCAAATACAGCATTTAAACTCACCTAGATCTTGATGTTTCCGTGACACTCACGTGCCGCGACTTACTCTTTCTACTGCCCTGCGTCCGGCCGCTTATCGCGTCGCGGTGTGCGCCGCCTGGCAGATCGCAAGAAAATCTTTCGACTTCAGCGACGCGCCGCCAATCAGCCCGCCGTCGATGTCCCGTTGCCCGAACAATTCCTGCGCGTTCTCGGGCTTCACGCTGCCGCCATACAACACCGGCACGTTCGCTACCGCTTCGCCCTTCTCGGCCAGCTTGCCGCGCACGAAGGCGTGAACGCCCTGCGCCTGCTCGGCCGTCGCGCTCTTGCCCGTGCCGATCGCCCACACCGGTTCATAGGCGATGACGATGCGCGCCGCTTCCTCCTCGCTCAACATAAGCAGCACGGCGTCCAGTTGCGCGCCGATGACTTGCTCCGTCGCGCCCGATTCGCGCTCTTCGAGCGTTTCGCCGATACAGACGATCGGTGTCAAACCCGCTTCCAGCGCACGACGCGCCTTCGCCGCGACGAGCTCGGGCGTTTCGCGATGATACGCGCGCCGCTCCGAATGCCCGACGATCGCATAGGTCGCGCCGAAATCGGCCGCCATTTCTGCAGCGACTTCACCGGTGTAGGCGCCTTGCGCATGCGCCGAAATATCCTGCACGCCCCAGCGCAACAGCGAGCCGGAAAGCAGCGCCTGCGATTGCGCGAGATACGGGCACGGCACGCACACGCCGACACTCACGCCATTCTGCAAAGCCGATGCGCCTGCGGCGACTTCGGTCAGCAGGGCCGCGTTGTCCTTGATGCGACCATGCATCTTCCAGTTGCCCACCACCAGTTTTGCTCGTTCTCTAAACATTGTCTCGTCGCTCGGCGGCTTTCGACAGCCGCCTTCTTAGTCGATCAGACGGCCTCTCGATACGGAAGCCGCCCTGTTATTGGAATGAAGCGCTGTGAACTGCAAACTGCTTACAAAACAGGCGATTTTACTGTGATACGGCGAAACCGGTCAAACCGCCAAAGCCGCTGCCGTTGCATCGCGCTGTCACGCGTTCTCCCGCCAGTCGAGCACGATCTTGCCAACGTGGGTGCTGCTCTCCATCAACGCATGGGCGGCCGCCGCCTCGGCCGCCGGAAATACCTGGTGGATCACCGGCTTGATGCGTCCCGCTTCGATCTCCGGCCACACGCGCTCCTTCAGCTTCGCGGCGATCTTCGCCTTGAACGCAACAGGACGCGGGCGCAGCGTCGAGCCGGTGATAACGAGCCGGCGGCGCAAAATATCGTTCAGATTGATCTCCGCCTTCGCACCGCCGAGCAGCGCGATCACGCAGATGCGGCCGCCGTCGGCCAGCGCCTTCAGCTCGCGCGGCAGATAGTCGCCGGCGACCATATCGAGAATGACGTCGACGCCGCGATCGTTCGTCAGCGACTTCACCACTTCGACGAAATCTTCCGTCTTGTAGTTGATCGCGCGCTCCGCGCCGAGCGATTCGCACGCGCGGCACTTTTCGTCGCTGCCGGCGGTGGCGAACACGCGGAAACCGAGCGCCCGCGCAATCTGAATCGCCGTCACGCCGATACCGCTCGATCCGCCCTGCACGAGCAGCGTCTCCTCCTCACCGTTCTCGCCAGCGCCGAGATGCGCGCGCTCGAACACGTTGCTCCATACGGTGAAGAACGTCTCGGGCAGCGAGGCCGCTTCGATATCGGAAAGGCCTGCCGGCACCGGCAGGCATTGCTCGATCGGCGCGACCGCGTATTCCGCATAGCCGCCGCCCGCGAGTAGCGCGCACACGCGATCGCCCTTCTTGAGACCGAACGGGTTGTGCTTCGAATCGAAGTCGCCATCGACGATCTCGCCCGCCACTTCCAGCCCCGGCAAATCCGACGCGCCCGGCGGCGGTGCATACGCGCCCTTGCGTTGAAAGACGTCCGGCCGGTTCACGCCCGAAGCCGCGACCTTGATCAGCACTTCGCCCTCGCCCGCTTCGGGCATCGGACGCTCGCCCAGCTTCAGCACTTCGGGTGCGCCGAACTCCGTGATTTCGATGGCCTTCATAGCTTTCCCCTGAATGCGTGGCAGGTTGATCGAATGACGCTACGGCTCGAATTGGATGGCAGTGCGCACGCGACGCGCGATTCACGCGCCACACTGCCATCGAATCCGATGACGCGTCGGACAATGCATAGCCCGAACGCCGTCATACATGAAAACGGCCGGCTCGCGCATGCGAGCCGGCCGTCGACACATTACCGCATTACTGCTGCGGGTGCGTCGTCTCGGCTGGGGCGCCTTCGTTCAGCAACGCCTTGGCCGACAGACGCACACGGCCCTTCTCGTCCGTCTGGATGACCTTGACCTTCACGATCTGGCCTTCCTTCAGATAGTCGTTGATGTCCTTCACGCGCTCGTTGACGATTTCCGAGATGTGCAGCAGACCGTCCTTGCCCGGCAGGATATTGACGATCGCGCCGAAATCCAGCAGCTTCAGCACCGGACCTTCGTAGATCTGGCCGACTTCCACTTCAGCCGTGATGTTCTCGATGCGCTTCTTCGCCTCGGCCATGCCTTCGGAGCTCGTGCTCGCGATCGTCACCACGCCGTCGTCGGAAATATCGATGGTCGTGTTGGTCTCTTCCGTCAGCGCGCGGATCACCGAACCGCCCTTGCCGATCACGTCGCGGATCTTTTCCGGGTTGATCTTCAGCGTGATCATGCGCGGCGCGAACTCGGACAGTTCCGTGTTCGTGCCCGGCACGGCGCTGGTCATCTTGCCGAGGATGTGCATGCGGCCTTCCTTTGCTTGCGCGAGCGCGACCTGCATGATTTCCTTCGTGATGCCCTGGATCTTGATGTCCATCTGCAGCGCGGTTACGCCTTGCGCCGTTCCGGCCACCTTGAAGTCCATGTCGCCGAGGTGATCTTCGTCGCCGAGGATGTCGGTCAGAACCGCGAACTTGTTGCCTTCGAGAATCAGGCCCATTGCGATGCCCGCGACGTGCGCCTTCATCGGCACGCCGGCGTCCATCAGCGCGAGGCAGCCGCCGCAGACCGAAGCCATCGACGACGAACCGTTCGATTCCGTGATTTCCGACACGACGCGGATCGAGTAGCCGAACTCGTCGGCGCTCGGCAGACACGGGACCAGCGCGCGCTTCGCCAGGCGCCCGTGACCGATTTCGCGGCGCTTCGGCGAACCGACGCGGCCGGTTTCGCCGGTTGCGAACGGGGGCATGTTGTAGTGGAGCATGAAGCGCTCGCGGTACTCGCCTTCGAGCGCGTCGATGTTCTGCTCATCGCCCTTCGTGCCGAGCGTGGCGACGACCAGCGCTTGCGTCTCGCCGCGCGTGAAGAGCGCCGAGCCGTGCGTGCGCGGCAGCACGCCAGTGCGGATTTCGATCGGACGCACCGTGCGCGTGTCGCGGCCGTCGATACGCGGCTCGCCGTTCAGAATCTGCGTACGGACGATCTTCGCTTCGATGTCGAACAGCACGTTGCCGACGGTGGCCGCGTCCGCTGCCGCCGTGCCCGATGCCGCCGCTTCTTCGGTGAGCTTTGCGGACGTCGCTGCGAAGACTTCCTTCAGCTTGGCCGAACGCGCTTGCTTGTTGCGCAGCTGGTAAGCCGCTTCGAGTTCCGGCTTGGCGATTTCGGTCACGCGCGCAATCAGCGCTTCGTTCTTCGGCGCCGGCTGCCAGTCCCATTCCGGCTTGCCGCCGTCGCGCACGAGTTCGTGGATCGCGTCGATCGCGGTTTGCATCTGGTCGTGACCGAACACGACCGCGCCGAGCATCACTTCTTCCGAAAGCTGCTGCGCTTCGGATTCGACCATCAGCACCGCGCGCTCCGTGCCCGCGACAACCAGATCCAGCGCCGATTCCTTCATCTGCGCGCGCGTCGGGTTGAGCACGTATTCGTTGTTGATGTACGCGACGCGTGCGGCGCCGACCGGGCCGTTGAACGGCAGGCCGGAAACGGCCAGCGCTGCGGACGCGCCGATCAGCGCGGGGATGTCCGCCGGGATTTCAGGGTTCAGCGACAGGACGTGGATCACGACCTGCACTTCGTTATAGAAGCCTTCCGGGAACAGCGGACGCAGCGGACGGTCGATCAGGCGCGAGATGAGCGTCTCGCCTTCCGACGGACGGCCTTCGCGGCGGAAGAAGCCGCCGGGGATCTTGCCGGCCGCATAAGTCTTTTCGAGGTAATCGACGGTCAGCGGGAAGAAGTCCTGACCCGGCTTGGCCGTCTTCGCGCCGACGACCGTGGCCAGAACCACGGTGTCTTCCACGTCGACGATGACCGCACCGCTCGCCTGACGCGCGATTTCACCCGTTTCGAGGCGGACGTTGTGTTGTCCCCACTTAAATTCTTTGACGATTTTATTGAACATTGCGACTCCTTCTAGGTTGCGCCGCGCCTTCGATCGAGCGCATGAGGCTACCGAGCGGCGCTGGGCTGGGACGGTCCCGCGCCACGCTTGAGAGGTGTGTTATGCCATTCCAGCGCGACGCGCGCTAGCGCCGCCGTGCCGCGCTGGAATGACACAAAGCTCTGCCGCGAGGCTGGACCGTGCGTCGGACCGGATGACTCATCCGGGTGAAACTGAAATTGCTGACTTCAACAACACGTGCCGACCGACACAAACTTCGATCAGGCACCACTTCGCGAGCGGATCGCGCAAAAACAAAATGCCTGTATCAGCGAACTGACACAGGCACTTCGTTAGAACGCTGGCCGCGAAGCCACGTTATGGGCCAATTACTTGCGCAGACCCAGCTTTTCGATCAGCGAGCGATAACGGTCCGCATCCTTGCCCTTCAGGTAGTCGAGCAGCTTGCGACGGCGGCTCACCATGCGCAGCAGACCGCGGCGGCTGTGGTGGTCCTTCGTGTGGGCCTTGAAGTGGACGGTCAGTTCGTTGATGCGGCTCGTGAGCAGTGCAACTTGCACTTCGGGGGAGCCGGTGTCGTTGGCGCCGCGCGCGTACTCAGCGACGACGTCGGATTTCTTGACTTCTGCTACGGACATTTGCTTTTCCTTTGAAACAGACAGGCGGTCACGGAAGAAAGGCCGTGCCGTGGTTTGCTTCGACGGACTCGGCCTGAGCCCGTCTCCTTTCATCTCTAGCTTTACGCCAAAAACGAAGCGCAGAGTATAGCACAGGGCACGGCCGGCACGCGACCGTCCCGGCGCTTAGCGCGACGGCCGCGCCATCTTGCAGGTCGTCGCCTGCGCGGTGGCTTGCGCCGGCACGGCAAGCAGCGTGCGAAAGCCGTATCCCGAACCTTCGTTGTCGAACTGCACGCCCGGCGCGCCGGCCTTGTCCATCTCCATTACGTAAAGAGGCTGAATCAGTTGATGATCGGCCGCGCGCATCGTCGATGGATGGAAGCCTCCGCCCTCGGACCGCATGCCTTCGAGCGCGCGTGCGACGGCGAGCGGATCGGCGCTGCCGGCGCGTGTCATGGCGGCGGCGAGCATGTCGATCATCATCGGCATGCGCAGCACGAGGTAATCGTCCGATGCGGCCGGAAAGCGCGCGCGGAACGCCAGGTAGTACGCGTCGGATGCCGCGCCGCCCGCGTTCGGATGCCAGTCCGCGACGGCGATCACGCGCTTCACGCCGGCATCGCCGAGCGCGGCCGGCGCGCCCAGACTATTGCCGTAGAACGTGTAGAACTTCGTGTTCAGCCCCTGCTCGCGCGCGGCCTTGACCAGCAGCGTCAGATCGTTGCCCCAGTTGCCGGTGATGATCGCATCCGCCCCGCTCGCGCGAATCTTCGCGATATACGGCGCAAAGTCCTTCACGCGTCCGATCGGATGAAACTCGTCGCCCGCGATTGCGACGTCGGGCCGCTTTTCCTGCAACGCGCGCCGCGCCTCACGGCTCACATCGTGACCGAAGCTGTAGTCCTGATTGAGCAAATAGACTTCCTTCACGGCGTGGTCGCGCGCCAGCGCATCGGCGAGCGCGTCCATGCGCATGCCGGCGTGGGCATCGAAACGGAAATGCCAGAAACTGCACGCGTCGTTGGTGAGCGCGGGATCGTCGGCGGAATAATTGAGGAACAGCACGCGGCGATCAGGCTCGCGCGCATTCTGCTTGTCGATGGCCGCGACGAGCGCCGCCGCCACCGCCGAACTGTTGCCCTGCATGACGAAGCCGATTTTCTCGTCGATCGCGGCGCGCAATTGCACGAGACTGGCTTCGCTGCTGCCCTTGCCGTCGAGCACGACCAGTTGCAGCGGATGCATGCCGTCGGCGAGCTTCACGCCGCCCTGCGCATTCACGCGCTCCACGCCGAAGCGCAGATTGCGCTCGACCGCCGCGCCCGCGTTCGCGAAGGGACCGGACATGCCTTCGATCATCGCGAGCTTGACCGGCGGCAGATCGGCGGCGCTGGCCTGAACGCATATCGACGCGACGCACGCGAGCAGCCATCGCAATTTTTTCGGGGGATGAACGCTTGCCATCGATCCTTCCGGGAGAGAAGAAGCGCGGATCATAGGCCGGGCTGTGGGCGCGACGCAAGAGCGCATGCATCTTGCGCCGCGTGTCAGAATCACGGAAAACGACCAACGATTCCCGCCTGTGCGCGGGGACAAGCACGTGGAGGCTGCAATGCTGCATTCATTCATCCGTCTGCGCGGCGCGCTGGCATGCGCGGGGGCCGCGCTTCTGCTGTCGGCTTGCGCGCAACCGTGGCAGAACTATCAGCCGGGCGCGGATGCGTCGACGATTACTGCGCGCCTCGGCCCGCCGCGCGAAGTCTATGACTTGCCAAACGGCGGCAAGCGCCTGATGTGGCCGACGCAGCCGCTCGGCGAATTCACCACCGCCGCCGATATCGATGCGTCGGGCAGAATCGTCAGCGTGCGGCAAGTGCTCGACGAGAACGAGTTCTATAAAGCGCAGATCGGCACGTGGACGAAGGACGACGTCCTCGTGAACTTCGGCCGGCCGGTCGAAACGTCGTACTTTCCGCTGATGAAGCGGGAGGTATGGACGTACCGCTATATGGAAGCGAACTTCTGGTATCTGATGTACAGCTTTTATTTCGACGATCAGGGCGTCCTGCGCACGACGCAGAAATCGCCCGATCCGCTGCACGATCCCGACCGGCGCAGTCTCTTCTGACGCAGCCCGAACGCAACGAAGCCCTCGCTCGGAGGGCTTCGTTGTTCAGGCGGACCGCTCGCGCATCAAAGCTGCGGATTAAGCTTTTCCACCTTCGAATGCAGCTTGTTCAGCGCCGCGATATACGCCTTCGCCGACGCCGCGACGATATCCGGATCGGTGCCCACGCCATTCACGATGCGCCCACTCTTAGACAGACGCACCGTCACTTCGCCCTGCGCCTGCGTACCGGTCGTGATCGCGTTGACCGAATACAGCACGAGTTCCGCGCCGCTATCCACCTTCGATTCGATCGCGTGCAGCGTCGCATCGACGGGACCGTTGCCGCGCGCTTCGCCCGTGACTTCCGCGCCTTCCACCGCGAACACGACGCTAGCTTGCGGCTGCTCGCCGGTCTCCGAGTGCTGTTTCATCGAGACGAAGCGGAAATGCTCCTTGGCCTGCGCTTCCGCCGATTCCTCCGAGACGATCTGCATGATGTCTTCGTCGAAGATTTCCGCCTTGCGGTCGGCCAGATCCTTGAAGCGAGCGAACGCGGCGTTGACGTCGGCTTCGGATTGCAGCGACACGCCCAACTCCTCGAGCCGCTGCTTGAACGCGTTACGGCCGGACAGCTTGCCGAGCACGATCTTGTTCGCGCTCCAGCCCACGTCTTCCGCGCGCATGATTTCGTAGGTGTCGCGCGCCTTGAGCACGCCGTCCTGGTGGATGCCCGACGCATGCGCGAACGCGTTCGCGCCGACCACCGCCTTGTTCGGCTGCACGACGAAACCCGTAATCTGCGACACGAGCTTCGAGGTCGGGACGATCTGCGTCGTATCGATGCCGACATCCAGCCCGTAATAATCCTTGCGTGTCTTTACCGCCATCACGATCTCTTCGAGCGACGTATTGCCGGCGCGCTCACCGAGGCCGTTGATCGTGCATTCCACCTGGCGCGCGCCGCCGATCTGCACGCCCGCGAGCGAGTTCGCCACGGCCATGCCGAGGTCGTCGTGGCAGTGCACGGAAAAGACTGCCTTGTCGGAATTCGGGATGCGCTCGCGCAGCGTTTTGACGAGGTTGCCGTAGCGTTCGGGCACGCCGTAGCCGACCGTATCCGCGATATTGATCGTGCGCGCGCCTTCGGCAATGACGGCTTCCAGCACGCGGCACAGGAAGTCGATGTCCGAGCGGCTGCCGTCTTCCGGCGAGAACTCGACGTCGTCGGTGAACTTGCGCGCGAAGCGGACGGCGAGCCGCGCCTGCTCGAAAACCTGCTCCGGCGTCATGCGCAGCTTCTTTTCCATGTGCAGCGGCGACGTCGCGATGAACGTGTGGATGCGGAACTGGTTCGCCGGCTTGAGCGCATCGGCGGCGCGCTGAATGTCTTTGTCGTTGGCGCGGGCGAGCGAGCAGACCGTGCTGTCCTTCACGAGCGAGGCGATGGTGTTGATCGCGTCGAAATCGCCGTTCGAGCTCGCAGCGAAGCCCGCTTCGATCACATCAACTTTCATGCGCTCGAGCTGCTTGGCGATGCGAATCTTCTCCTCCTTCGTCATCGAAGCGCCGGGGGACTGCTCGCCGTCGCGCAAGGTCGTATCGAAGATGATCAACTTGTCTGCTGCCATTTTGGGCTCCTGTGGGGAGATTTATCGATTGTTGGGAATATCAAGATGAAACGACAAAACGGAATCCGGGTGTTCGCGCCACCGCTGGCGTCGAAAACCTTGAACGAGCAGACGGGAGGCGAGAAGAATCAGCGCGCGAGCGGCGCTAGTAGCGATAGCGCGCGTAGCAGCGCACCAGCCGGGGAAAACGAGAGGGGGAACGAAGAAAAGTTCATTCGAAAACTATAACGGCTTTTGGATACGCGTGCAATGAGGCTTTCCGATGGGCTTCATAGCCGGGGCATGCTGCTTTTTCGAGCGGGGCCGTAAAAACAAAAAAGCCTGCGTTCGCGAGGAAGCAGGCTTTTCGTTGACTGTCATAAGGCAGCGACCGGTCGATCAGTAGCCGCCGAGCGTGGCGCTTACGCGCTGACGCAATTCGCTGCCGTCGCCGATCTGGGCATTCTCGATACGGCGTGCACCCTGGAATCGCTGTTCCCAGTAGCCGCTTTCCATGTCGTCGACCCGAATCGTGCTGCCGGTGGACGGCGAGTGCACGAACTTGTTGTCGCCGATATAGATGCCTACGTGCGAGAACGACCGGCGCATCGTATTGAAGAATACGAGGTCGCCCGGCTTCAGATCCGACACGCGGACCTTCTCGCCCACGCGGCTCATTTCTTCCGCGCGGCGCGGCAGCGTCATGCCGAGCGTGTCCTGAAACACGTAGCGCACGAAGCCGCTGCAATCGAGGCCGGAGTCCGGCGTATTGCCGCCCCAGCGATACCGCACGCCGATCATGTTGAGCGCGCCGACGACTACGTCGCCCGCTTTGCTCGCCATGCCGGAAAGGAAAGACTTCGCGCCGCCAGGCGTGCTCGTGGTGTCGAGCGTGGCTGCATCAGTAGGCTTCGAAGTGAGATTGCCGTTGCCGGCATTTTGGCTGTAACTGTTGACTTCGTCGGCAAACGCGCCCGAAGTTGTTGTCATCAGAAGGCCGATCAACATGCCAGCGGCAGCGCGCGCGCATGTCTGAGTCAGTGTGAGTGGCTGCATCGGTCGGTAGGTTTTACAATTAAAGACTGAAAAATCAGTGAGATATGCGAAAGTTTGAACGCATACTAGCCACAAAGTATTTAACTGTCAAAAGAAATAGAAAAATACAATGGACGCGGACACGCAATTGACGAAAAAGAAAGATTTTTAGGAATTCAGGGCAGCGGCCAGCAGCTTTCGTGTGTATTCGTCGGACGGATTCGCAAAAATCTTCTCCACGTCCCCGGTTTCGACGACATTTCCATCTCGCATCACCGCGACCCTGTGCGCCATCGCGCCGATCACTTGAAGATCGTGGCTGATGAAGACATAACCCAAGTTGTGCTTTCTTTGAATATCGGCAAGAAGCGCCAGGACTTGAGTCTGGATTGAGACATCGAGCGCGCTGGTCGGTTCGTCGAGGATCAAAATACTCGGCTCGAGCACGAGTGCCCGTGCAATGGCGATGCGTTGACGCTGGCCGCCCGAGAATTCGTGCGGATAGCGCGTGAGCGCGGTGCGATCCAGCCCGACCTCACGCAGTACGGCGATCACCTTCGCGCGCCGTGCGTCTGCGTTGAGTTCCGGCCGGTGCAGCGCCAGCCCTTCCCCGACGATCCGCTCCACCGTCTGCCGTGGCGAAAGCGAACTGAACGGGTCCTGAAACACCACTTGCAGGTTTGAGCGCAGCACTGTTTTTTCGCGTCCGCGAAAATCCTGCAGCGCCTTTCCCTGAAACTCGACGCTGCCGTGCGAGATGCGTTGCAGGCCGAGCAGCGCCATCGCGAGCGTGGACTTCCCCGATCCCGATTCCCCGACGATCCCGAGCGTTTCCCCTTGCCGGACCGAGAGCGTGACGTCATCGACCGCCTTGAAGCGGCCACGCCCGAACCAGCCGGCAAAGCCCGGCAGCCGCGTCGGATATTCCACGCGAACGTCTTTCGCATCGAGCAGCACGGGCGCGATCGGCAGCACCGGCAGCACGCTGCGCTTCGGCCGGCTCTGCAAAAGGCGCTGCGTATAGGGATGCTGCGGCGCTTCAAAGATCGCATCGACCGCGCCGCTTTCGACGAGCACGCCCTTCTCCATCACCGCGACGCGCTGGGCGAACCGCCGCACGAGATTCAGATCGTGCGTGATGAGCAGCACCGCCATGCCGCGCTTGGCAGCCTCGTCCCGCTGCAGCTCCAGCAGCAGTTCGACGATCTGGGCGCGGATCGTCACGTCGAGCGCGGTCGTCGGCTCATCGGCCAGCAGGAGGCGCGGCCTGCATGCAAGCGCCATCGCGATCATCACGCGCTGCCGCTGTCCGCCCGAAAGCTGATGCGGATAGCTGTCGACGCGTCGCTCCGGCTCGGTGATGCCGGTGCGCGCCAGCAGCGCGATAGCCCGCTCGCGCGCCTCACGCGGGCTTGCGCCGTCATGGAGCTGGATGGTTTCGCTGATCTGATTGCCCACCGTGTAGAGCGGGTTCAGCGCGGTCATCGGCTCCTGGAAGATCATCGCGATGTCGGACCCGCGCAGGCCGCGCATCGCGTGCTCGCTTTTCGTGAGCAACTCCTCGCCGGCGAAGCGGACAGAGCCGCTGACTTGCGCATCTCGGATGAGCCGCAGGATCGACAGCGCCGTCACGCTCTTGCCCGAACCCGATTCGCCGACGAGCGCCACCCGCTCACCGGGCCGAATGTCGAGACTCACGCCGTCGACTGCCAGCGTGTCGCCGAAGCGCACGCGCAGATCGTCGATGGAGAGCAACGGTTCGCTCACTGCCCGCCTCCCGCTTTCACCGCATCCGCGATGCGCGTGTCGAGTGCGTTGCGCAGCGCGTCGCCCATGAACGTGAGCAGCAGCAACGTCGCGACGAGCACGCCGAAAGTCGACAGCGAAATCCACCACGCGTCCAGATTGGCTTTGCCCTGCGCGAGCAGTTCGCCAAGCGAAGGCGTCGGCGACGGCACGCCGAGGCCGAGAAAATCGAGGCTCGTGAGCGCGAGGATCGCCCCGCTCATCCGGAACGGCAGGAACGTGATGACCGGCGTCAGGCTATTGGGCAGCACGTGCCGCCAGATGATCTGCCAGTTCGACAGGCCCATTGCGCGGGCGGCGCGCACGTAGTCCTGCGTGCGATTGCGCAAAAACTCCGCGCGCACGTAATCCGATAGCCCGATCCACCCGAACAGCGACAGCAGCACGATAAGCAGCACGAGACTCGGCTCGAAGATCGACGCGAAGATGATCAGCAAATAAAGCTCCGGCAGCGCGCTCCAGATCTCGATCAATCGCTGCCCGACGATATCCGTCCTTCCCCCGAAGAAGCCCTGCACCGCGCCCGCCACCACGCCCAGCACTGTGCCGATGGCCGTCAGCACCAGCGCGAACAGCACCGACACGCGAAAGCCGTAGAGCAGCCGCGCAAACACGTCGCGGCCGCGATCATCGGTGCCGAGCCAGTTTTCACGCGATGGCGGCGCGGGGTTCGAGCCCTTCGAGAAGTAATTGAGCGTGTCGTAGTAATAGTGATTCGGCGGATACACCGCGAAGTTGCCGGGCGCGCTGAAGCGGTCGCGCACGAAGGGATCGAGATAATCGGCCGGCGTCGGGAAGTCGCCACCGAAGGTGGTTTCCGAATAGGTCTTCACGAGCGGGAAGTACAACTGCCCTTGATAGCGCACGACGAGCGGCTTGTCGTTCGACCACAGGGGTCCGGCGAGACTGATGACGAACGCCGCGACGAACAGCACGAGGCTCCAGTAGCCCAGCCGGTTCTGCCGGAAGCGCAGCCATACGCGCCGTCCGGGCGTGATCGATACTTCGCTCGAAAGCGGCTGGCCGTCGCTGGCGGTCGCGGCGCGGCGCGACGATGCGGCTCGATTCAAAGTCAGCGCTCCAGTTGCTCGAATTGAATGCGCGGATCGACCCAGACGTAACAGAGGTCCGAGATGAGCTTCGTCGCCAGCCCGATCAGCGTGAAGAGATAGAGCGTGCCGAGCACGACCGGATAATCGCGCCGCACGACCGATTCGTACGAAAGCAGCCCGAGGCCGTCGAGCGAAAACAGCGTTTCGATCAGCAGACTGCCCGTGAAGAACGCGCCGATGAACGCCGCCGGGAAACCGACGATCAGCGGCAGCAGCGCGTTGCGAAACACGTGCTTCCACAGCACGCGCCGCTCCGACAACCCTTTGGCGCGCGCGGTCAACACATACTGCTTGCGGATTTCGTCGAGGAAGGCGTTCTTCGTGAGCATCGTGACGATGGCGAAACTGCCGACCACCGACGCCACCACCGGCAAGGTGATGTGCCACAGATAATCGACGATCTTTCCGCCGAGCGAGAGCGTCGCCCAGTTATCCGAAGTCAGATTGCGCAGCGGAAACAGTTGCAGGAACGTGCCGCCGCCGAACAGCACGAGCAGCAACACGCCGAGCACGAAACCCGGAATCGCGAAGCCGATCAGCACGATGAGGCTCGTCGCGACATCAAAGCGCGAGCCGTTTCTCACCGCCTTCGCGATGCCGAGCGGCACCGATATCAGATAGGTGATGAAGAATGTCCATAAGCCGATGCTGATCGACACCGGCAGCTTCGATACGATCAGCGACCATACGCTCTGATGCCGGAAGTAGCTTTCGCCGAGATCGAAGCGCGCGAACCTGCCGAGCATCGACAAGTAACGTTCGAGCGGCGGCTTGTCGAAGCCGTACAGCGCCTTCAGTTGTGCAATCTGTTGCGCATCGACGCCGGTATGCGTGCGCATGCCGAAGCCCCCGCCACCGCCTCCGCCTTCCGCATTGCCGCGCCGCAAATCATGCACGGCCTGCTCGACCGGCCCGCCCGGCACGAACTGGATCACAACGAACGTGAGCGTGAGCACGCCGATGAGCGTCGGGATCATCAACAGAATGCGCTTTGCGATGTAGTTCCACATGCTCTTCGTCCTCTACTTGGCCGCGCTGCTGGCGCGAGCGGGCTGCTTCCACCACGTCGACAGCACCCACTCGTCCGCCGCGTAATAGAGCGGCAGCGTCGACGGATACCCGAGCGTATTGCGATACGCAACGCGGTGCGTCGCCGAGTACCAGTGCGGCACCACATAGTAGCCGTGCATCAGCACGCGATCGAGCGCATGCGTCGCGTCGACGAGCTGCTCGCGCGTCTGCGCACCGACGACCTTGTGCAGGATCGCATCGATGGCCGGCGACTTCACGCCCGCAAGATTGTCGGAGCCTTGCTCGTCCGCATGCTTGCTCGCAAAACGCGAGACCTGCTCGGTGCCGGGCACCTGCACGTCGGGCAGACGCACGCTCGTCATGTCGAAATCGAACGCGTCGAGGCGCTTCTGAATCAGCGCGTAATCGACGGTGCGGAAATTCATCGTGATGCCGAGCTTTTGCAGATTGCGGCCGAACGCGGCGGCGACCGGCTCCATCGACGCCCCGCCGCCCGTATCGTCGAGTATCTCGAAGACGAACGGCTGGCCCTTTACGTTACGCAGCGCGCCATCGCGATACGTCCATCCCGCCTGCGCCAGCAACTCGCGCGCCTTGATGAGGTTCGCCCGCAGCGAGCCGGGCGGATCGGTGTCCGGCTGCTTCGGCATCTCGCCGAAGACGGCCGGATCGAGCTTCTTGCGCAGCGGTTCGAGGATCGCGAGTTCGCCTTCGCTCGGCGTGCCCTTCGCCTGCAGATCGGTATTCACGAAAAAGCTGTCGGTCCGCTTGTACTGATTGAAGAACAACTGGCGATTGAGCCATTCGAAGTCGAGCGCGAGATCGAGCGCCTGACGCACGCGGACGTCCTTGAAAAGCGGCCGCCGCAGGTTCATGAAGAAGCCTTGCATGCCGGTGCCGTTGTGATGCGGAAACTCGCGCTTGATCAGTTCGCCGCTATCGAAGCGCTTGCCGATGTCTCTTCGCACCCAGCTTCGCGCGACGTTTTCGACGAGCACGTCGTATTCGCCCGCCTTGAATGCTTCGAGCCGCGCGGTCGCATCGGAATAAAGCTTGTAATCGATGCGCGCGAAGTTGTGCGTGCCGACGCGCACTGGCAGCGACGCGCCCCAGTAATTCGGGTCGCGTTTGTAGGTGATCGTGCGGCCGTTGTCGAACCTGTCGATCAGATAGTCGCCGCTCCCGATCGGCTTCTCGAACGCGAGTTGATCGAACGGAATGCGCGTGCCGTCCGGGCGCAGGCCCCATTTGCGCGAGAACACCGGAATTCCGCCGGCGAGCAGCGGCATTTCGCGCGTCGCGACCTTGAATTCGAAGCGAATCGTGAGCCGGTCGACCACGACCGCGCGCGCAATCTGCCCGAAGTACACCGAAAACTGCGGCGCGGCTTTCGGACTCTTGAGCGTTTCGAACGAGAACTTGACGTCTTCCGCGGTGACCGCATCGCCATTCGTGAAGCGCGCCTTCGGATTGATGTGGAAGGTCGTCGAAAGACCATCGGGCGCGACGGCGATATCGTCGGCAAGGAGGCAATACGCGCTCGCGACTTCGTCGGAACTGCCTGTCGTCAGGCTTTCGAACATCAGCCCGAGGCCGGGCGCGGGATTGCCGCGCAGCGTGAACGGATTGAACTTGTCGAAGCTCGTGAGGCGGTTGGGATTCGCGAGCACCAGCGTGCCGTCGCGGGGCGCGTCGGGATTGACGTAATCGAAGTGCTTGAAACCGGGCGGATATTTGGGGTCGCCGTATTGAGCGATGGCATGCGCCGCGTGCGCCGGACCGCCCGGATGCCAGGCGATCCACGCCGCCAGCGCGAGCGCCATGCACTTGCTCCAGACGGGCGATGATGCGATCGGCTTGGCGGACGTCGTCAGCCCGGTCATACGTTCCCTGCGAAATCGGTAGAGGCCCCGGCGCGATGAAAACGCGGCGTGCAAGGCCGTGAAGAAGGCTTCAAGAAAGCCGGACCGCAGTGTCGATGTGAGAGAATTCTACCCAATCAAAACGCCGTCGGGTTCGGGCGCATGGCAGGCGTGAGCACGATGCTTGCCCGCCCCTCGGACCGATGCGCTCAGCACCCTGCGCAAAGCACGCACGACGCGACCGCAATCGAGCCGCGCCGCGCGCCTCGCGTGACATTGACATTCAAGGAGCATTCATGGGCTTTCTCGCTGGAAAACGAATTCTGCTGACCGGCTTGCTGTCGAACCGCTCGATCGCTTATGGCATCGCGGAAGCCTGCAAGCGTGAAGGCGCGGAACTGGCGTTCACGTATGTCGGCGAGCGATTCAAGGACCGCATCACCGAATTCGCAACGGAGTTCGGCAGCGACATGGTCTATCCGTGTGACGTCGCCAGCGACGAGGAAATCGACGCCCTCTTCGCGTCGCTCAAGGAACGCTGGGGCACGCTCGACGGTCTCGTGCATTCCATCGGCTTCGCGCCGCGCGAGGCGATCGCAGGCAATTTCCTCGACGGCATGACGCGGGAGAACTTCCGCATCGCCCACGACATCTCCGCGTACAGCTTCCCGGCACTGGCCAAGGCGGCGCACTCGATGTTGTCGGACAGCGCGTCCTTGCTCACGTTGAGCTATCTCGGCGCGGAACGCGCGATTCCGAACTACAACACGATGGGCCTCGCCAAGGCGTCGCTTGAGGCGAGCGTGCGCTATCTGGCGGCATCGCTCGGCGAAAAGGGCGTGCGCGTGAACGGCATCTCGGCCGGCCCGATCAAGACGCTCGCGGCGAGCGGTATCAAGGGCTTTGGCAAGATTCTCGACTTCGTCGAAGATAACGCGCCGCTCAAGCGCAACGTGACCATCGAGCAAGTGGGCAATGTCGCTGCGTTCCTGCTGTCGGATCTGGCGGGCGGCGTGAGCGCGGAGATCGTCCACGTCGATTCCGGCTTCCACGCGGTCGTCGGCGGGATGGCGGGCATCAGCGAGTAAGTTTTTTCTACGCCACCGCTAAAAACAAAAGGGCTGCTTTCCTTACGGAAGCGGCCCTTTTGCCGTTCATGCGCTGGCGCCAGGCGCCGTCGCTCAGTGGTGTCCGTGCCCGTTGCCGTGCCCGTTGCCATGCCCGTTGCCGTTGCCATGACCGTGTTTGTCATGCCCCCTGCCGTGACCGTGATGCCGCTCCCAGTCGCCGCGGCTCCAGTAGCGCCGGCCGTCCCAGTACCGGTCGTCGTGCCATCCGATGAACAGAGGCGGCGCTGCCTGATAGACAACGGGCGGCGGAGGCGGCGCATAGACCGGCGTCGGCACGACATACACCGGCGCGGGCGTGCCGATATTGACGCCCACGTGGACATCCGCCGCTTGTGCCGTGCTGACGGCGGCGCTCGCGACGATACTCAGTGCGGCTGCGAGGATGCGCCCCGTAAGTTTGGCTTTCATGGATAGGGACCTCGTTATTGGTGTTGGCGTAAAGGAAATATAACGAAAGGCTTTCGAGCGGATATTTCAGCTTTGTAAGTTCTTTCGTGTTCTGACGTTACGTCAGAGGAAAGCTTACCTTTTGTTACATTCTGTCGCCACAGGCCAACGGTCGCGCACACTGCGTTGACCGCGCCGCAGAAAGAAAAAACCACCCGCATGGGTGGTTTTTCTTTGTCGTCTCGCGGGGATCAATGCCAGCCGTGATGCCCGTGATTCTCATGCCCGTAAGCATGGCCACGACCGTTGTGCCGATACCAGTCATCGCGATCCCAGTAACGACGTCCGTCGTAATAACGATCGCCATGCCAGCCAATGACGATGGCCGGCTGCGCATACATCGGCGCGGGAGGCGGCGCATAAACGACGGGCGGCGGAGGCGGCGCGTACATGGGCGCGGGCGCGACGTACACAGGCGCCGGAACCCCGATGTTCACGCCTACGGAAACTCCCGCCATCGCCGCACCGGTGGACATCAGACCGCCGATGACCAGCGCGTAAGCGACGGAAGCCTTCGATACCTTGTTCATGTAAAGCCTTACCTCGATGGGTGTTGGTTGTGTCGAGTGGACTATATCGAAGAACGGCGCGACGAGTGTTCGACTTGGTAACGTCCTATTACCGAGTCTGAATCTTGCGAAAATGTAAGATAACGCTAAAGTATCGCGTTTCTCAAACGCCGCGCTGATGCGATTTCGCCGTGGCTCATCGATTTCACTCCCCGTGTGCGACTGATTCAGGTTCGCTGCTAGCTTGGCATCGCTTTCGGTCAGCAAAATCGGAATTGTCGGATAGCTTACGGCACGACTCCCATTGAGCATTGCGCCCGTCCGCGACGTTTGCGGATTGACTACCACAACAGCTCACAACCTAGGGCAGACCATGAAATTCACCCGTCTGGCATTGACCGCAAGCGCAGCTGCATGCGCCGTTTTCACGCTCGCATCGTGCGGCAGCGTGGCCAATCTGAATCCCGACACGCTTCTGCAGTCGGGCCAACTGGCCACCTCCGCGCTCACGCTGAGCGACAGCGATGTCCGCGGTCTCTCCGACAAGTCCTGCGCGCAAATGGACACTGAGAACAAAATTGCGCCGGCATCAAGCCAGTACACGCAGCGCCTGAACCGCATTTCGAAGCAACTGGGCGACAACATCAACGGCGTGCCGGTCAACTACAAGGTGTACATGACGAAGGACGTCAATGCGTGGGCGATGGCCAATGGCTGCGTGCGCGTATATAGCGGCCTGATGGACCTGATGAACGACGACGAAGTGCGCGGCGTCGTGGGCCACGAGATGGGGCACGTGGCGCTTGGCCATACGAAGAAGGCGATGCAGGTCGCCTACGCGACGTCGGCGGCGCGCTCGGTGGCATCGGCGGCGGGCGGCACGGTCGCCAGCCTGTCGGCTTCGCAACTCGGCGATCTGTCGGAGAAGTTCGTCAACGCGCAGTTCTCCCAGTCGCAGGAAAGCGCCGCGGACGACTACTCGTTCGATCAGCAGAAGAAGAAGGGCTACAACCCGGCCGGTCTGGTGACGGCGTTCCAGAAGCTGGCGGCGCTGGACGGCGGCAAGTCGAGCATGCTGAGTTCGCACCCGTCGTCGCCTTCGCGTGCGAAGCACATCGAAGAGCGCATTGCTTCGGGCAAGTAAGCGGAGTGTCGACCGGCGGCAGCGTTGCCGCCGGTGACGCGCGTCGCGGGCGGCAACGCTCCCGACGCAAGACGTCGGCAATCAGAAGAAATAATGCACGCCGACAGTCAGGCTATCGTTGCGACGATGTCCCTGATCGTAGCTCGCGGTATCGCCCGTGTACTCGCCGGCCACGCTCCAGTTCTTGTGGAACTTGTACTCGACGCCCGCGCCATAGTGCAGGCGCGTATCCGGCCACGTGCCCGTGAAACCGATGCGCGCATACGGCATGATGTTCTGCTGAACCGGCATACCGAACTTGGCGTCGATGCCCGCGTCATTCTTGGTGGTCGAGCCGCCGTGGAAGTCGGCGAAGCCTTCCACGCCAATCACGAAGCGTTCCACATCGAAGTTATATCCGGCCGTGATGCCGGGGAAGAACGTCGTATGCGTGTCGGTTTGATAGTGACGGCCGGTTGCATCCGACCAGTTGATTCCGAGCTTCGCGCCCGCGTACGGGCCAGCGAATTCGCTTGCTTGTGCGGTCACCGCGCCCAGCGCCAGGATAATGAGCGGCGCGACGAATTCTCTTAGACTTGCCATGATGTTTGGAACCTCGTTGTTGCTCGGTGCATCGGTCTTGCCTGCCGTTGCGTTTGATTGCTGAAGAAACAGCAACGCGCGAGATTAGGTTCCAACAGTCAACTTCGGAAGCGGATTTGTCTTAAAGCGGGCAGGCGGAAACGAGGCAGTAACAAAAAGGCGCAGAGTCGGCGTTGGGGATGTGCTGTTCTTGCGGAATGAACGTGCGACTTCAAAGTGCGTGCGCCGGTTGAGATTACTTAGCATGACAGAATGAATATCGCGCGGAATCGTCAGCGTCCGGTTCGATCGCGAGCGAGTCGCGACGCTACGACGTGCGCAGCCGCGCGAACGTTCCGTCAGTACGGCGAACCTTCGGCAGACGCGCAGAAGTGCTGCGCCTTGCGTTCTCGAGGGAATCGTCGCTCCGTCGTGCGGAAAGCCATGCCGCAATTGCCACGTTGGCTACCAAGGTGCCGAATGAATCGCCCAAACAAAAAGCCCCGCAAGGCGCAAACCTTACGGGGCTTTTCTTCCTACCACTGGCGGAGACGGAGGGATTCGAACCCTCGATCCAGTTTTTAGCCAGATGCTCCCTTAGCAGGGGAGTGCCTTCGACCTCTCGGCCACGTCTCCCAAACTTTTCGTCGCACCGGGAGTGCAGTGCAACGAGATCGAGATAATAGCGTGTTCCCCGGCAGTGGTCAAATTCACATGACGATTTTTTCCAATGGATCGACCACGAATGTTCCCGCCGCCGACCACCGGAGCAAACGCCCGCGCTTCTTACGCGCGATCCAGCTCGAACGCCTTGTGCAGCGCGCGCACTGCCAGCTCGGTGTATTTCTCGTCGATCAGCACCGAGATCTTGATTTCAGAAGTCGAGATCATCTGGATGTTGATGCCCTCTTCCGACAGCGTGCGGAACATCGTGCTCGCGATGCCCACGTGCGAACGCATGCCGACGCCCACCACCGACACCTTCGACACCTTCGGATCGCCCAGCACCGTCTCCGCCTGCACGTGGCCCTTGACCTGACCGTTCAGGATTTCGAGTGCGCGCTGATAGTCGCCGCGGCCGACCGTGAACGTGAAGTCGGTCTTGCCGTTCACGCTCTGGTTCTGAATGATCATGTCGATGTCGATGTTCGCATCGGCCACCGGCCCGAGAATCTGATACGCGACGCCCGGCTTGTCGGGCACGCCCATGACCGCGATGCGCGCTTCGTCGCGCTGGAACGCGATGCCAGAAATCACTGCTTTTTCCATGTTCTCGTCTTCTTCAAAAGTAATCAGGGTGCCCGAGTGCATCTCTTCCTCGAGCGCCATCAGCGGGTCGGTCAGGCTGGAAAGCACACGCGTCTTCACCTGATACTTGCCGGCGAATTCCACCGAGCGGATTTGCAGGACCTTCGAGCCGAGACTCGCCATCTCCAGCATCTCTTCGAAGGTCACGCGGTCGAGCCGGCGCGCATCGTCGACGACGCGCGGGTCGGTCGTATAGACGCCGTCCACGTCCGTGTAGATGAGGCATTCGTCGGCCTTCAGCGCCGCCGCGATCGCGACCGCCGACGTATCCGAGCCGCCGCGTCCGAGCGTCGCGATGTGCCCTTCCGGATCGACGCCCTGGAAGCCCGTGATGACCACGACCTTGCCCGCGTCGAGATCGTTGAGCACGCGCTCACCGTCGATTTCGCTGATGCGCGCCTTCGTGAACGCGCTGTCCGTCTTGATCGGAACTTGCCAGCCGGCATAACTCACGGCGTCGAGACCTTCGGCGTGCAGCGCGATGGCCAGAAGGCCGACGCTGACCTGCTCGCCCGTGGAGGCAATCATGTCGAGTTCGCGCGGGTCCGGGTTCGCCGTGATGTCTTTTGCAAGGCCGAGCAAGCGATTCGTTTCGCCGGACATCGCCGACGGCACGACGACCATCTTGTGGCCGGCCTTGTGCCATTTGGCGACGCGCTTGGCGACGTTCTTGATGCGCTCGACCGAGCCCATCGAAGTGCCGCCGTATTTGTGTACGATGAGTGCCATTGTCGTTTTGAACAGAAGGGAAACACGCGCTGACGCGCTCAATGCAAGGTGCTGTGCGTTGCTTGACCGCTTCGGGGATGGATGAAGCCAGCAACGATACGCGGGATGCCGCCGCATGCCCGCCTTGCGGTCAGAACTCACGCAAGTGTGCTCAAGAGGTGCGTCAAGGGCGCGCGTTTGCAGGCGAACTTCGCGTCTTTTGAACGGAGATGCTGCGCAAAGCGCGTGGCGGGCAAGCGAGCTACGGTACCCGATCGAGGCCGAAATTACAAGATTGCACGCTTGCGAAGGCCATTTTACCGGCTCGCGCGCAACGTCGCCGCTTCAGGCCAGCAACAGGTCGGGCCGCCACACGATGCGGCGTAGCGGAGCGTTCGCGCTTTCCGGTCCGATCTCCGGCGCGACTTCACGATTCACGCCGATGCACGGCACGAACAGCAGCGCATCGCGGATGAAGAGCAACGGCACGTCGCGTTTCCACGCCGGCACGCCGCGCTCCTGAAACAGGTTCTTGAGCGTGCGGCTCGGCGCATCCGCCGCGAGGCGCATGCGCTCGCCGCCCGCCCGCGCACGCGCGACGAGCGGCGCCGCGCGCAGCAAACCTTCCGCGATCACATCGGCGCCGGGCGCATCGACGCGCTCGAACACGAACGATCCGCGCCATTGCGGCAAGCGCCAGACTTCATCGCCTTGCCAGCGCAACTCGCCGGGCGCTCGCGCAATGGCCGCGCCCTGGTCGAGATCGGGCGCGTCGGCGCTATCGCCCTGCTCCCAGAACAACGCATTGCGATACACCCGCAGGCACTGCCCCGCGTGATCGACGCGCAACGCGTGACCATCGCGCGCACGCGCTGCGTGCCGAAGCTGGCGCAGAATATCCGCGCTGCGCGCCGTCGATGCCGCCGGCAAGCCGCATACGCGCATCCAGTAACGCAGCAGATTGATCGCGCGTTCGTCGTCGAGTGCAAGCAGCGCATCGAGCGCGAGCGCGCCCTCTTCGTCGCCGCGCGCCGTATCAAAGTCGATGAGCGCGAGGTCATCCAGCAGCCGCTGCGCCGAAGCCGCATGCGACGCCGTGCGCGCGAGCGCATCGCGGAAGCCGGGGAAATGCACGGCGAGCACCGGCAGCACGTCATGCCGCAGCGCATTGCGCGCGTACCGGGTGTCGGCGTTGGACTCGTCGTCGATCCAGGTGAGATCGCGCTCGTGCGCGTACTGCTCCAGTTGCGCACGCAAGAGCCGCAACAGCGGACGCAGGCGCGGCGTCGCGCCATCGAGACGCTGCGGGGCCATCGCGGCCAGACCCGCGACGCCCGCGCCGCGCAACAATTGCAGCAGCACCGTCTCGGCCTGATCGTCGGCATGATGCGCAATCAGCAGCGCCGACGCGCCCGCTTCATCGCACATGTCGTCGAGCGCGCGGTAACGCGCATCGCGGGCGGCGGCTTCGAGGCTCTGGCCGCCCGAACGCATCACCTCGACGTGCCGCGACGCATGCCGCACTTCGAGCGACGCAGCGAAGGCGGCGCAATGTGCGGCCCACGCATCGGCGTTCGGGCTCAGGCCGTGATGAACGTGCAGCGCCACGACGCGCGGCGCGCCGAAACAGCGCACGGCGGCATCGACGAGAACAGTGGAATCGAGACCGCCGCTCAGTGCGACGGCGAGCCGCGCATCGGAGGGCAGCGCGGCATCCGACACCGCAGCGCGCACCGCCTCGAGAACGAGGCGGCCGGCCGGGGTGTCGGTATCGAAGATCACGAGGAGACGTGAAAGAGCGAAGGCCCGCTCATGCGCCGGGCAGCGATTCCTTGAACTTGCCGTAGGCCATCAGCTTGTCGAAACGGCGATCGCGCAATTCCTGCACGCTCATGCCCTGAAATTGGCGCAGCGAATCCGCGAGCGCACGCCGCAGCATCGCGGCCATGCCCTTCGGATCGCGATGCGCGCCGCCGAGCGGCTCGTTCACGATCTTGTCGATGAGCCCGAGAGCCTTCAGGCGATGCGCCGTCAAACCGAGCGCTTCGGCCGCTTCGGGCGCTTTCGCCGCGCTCTTCCACAGAATGGACGCGCAGCCTTCCGGCGAGATCACGGAGTATGTGGAGAATTGCAGCATCATCACCGTATCGGCGACGGCGATGGCCAGCGCGCCGCCCGAACCGCCTTCGCCGATGATCGTCGTAATGATCGGCGTCTTGAGTTCCGCCATCACGTAAAGATTGCGTCCGATCGCTTCCGACTGTCCGCGCTCTTCCGCGCCGATGCCCGGATACGCGCCCGGCGTATCGACGAACGTGAAGATCGGCATGCCGAACTTCTCGGCGAGACGCATGAGCCGCTCGGCCTTGCGATAGCCTTCCGGACGCGGCATGCCGAAGTTGCGCAGCGCCCGCTCTTTCGTGTCGCGGCCCTTCTGATGGCCGATCACCATGCACGGCTGGCCGTTGAAACGCGCGAAGCCGCCGACGATCGCGAGGTCATCGGCGAATGAACGATCCCCATGCAGTTCGTGGAAGTCGGTGAAAAGCTCGTTCACGTAGTCGAGCGTGTACGGACGCTGCGGGTGACGCGCGATCTGCGAAACCTGCCACGGAGACAGGTTGGCGTAGAGATCCTTCGTGAGCTGCTGGCTCTTCTTGGAGAGCCGCTCGATTTCTTCCGAGATGTCGACAGCGGAATCGTCCTGAACGAAGCGGAGTTCTTCGATCTTCGCTTCGAGTTCAGCGATCGGCTGCTCGAAATCCAGAAACGTGGTCTTCATGTGTTCGAGTCCTAGGAACAACGGGCAGGGCGCAGGGGCGTCTATTCTAACCGCGTCCGTCCCTGATAAATACGCGCGGAAGCTATCGATTATAAAGCAACGATAGCGCGCTAATTGCTGTGTGAAATCAGTGGTCTGCGGGAATCGGGTTGAGGCTGCGCCACATGTACCAGGTCGCAACCGTGCGCCACGGCTCCCAGTTCGCCGCGACTTCGCGCGCTTCGCTGCGCGTGACGGGTTCGCCGCTGAAGTAATTGACGCTGATCGCCTGGATCAGGCCCAAGTCATCGAGCGGCAGGACGTCCGGGCGCGACAGATTGAAGATGAGGAACATCTCCGCCGTCCATCGGCCGATGCCGCGAATCTGCGTCAGCTCGGCGATGACGGCTTCGTCGTCCATCGACGCCCACGTATCGACATGCAGCACGCCCGACACGAAATGTTGCGCGAGATCCAGGATGTACTCGGTCTTGCGCTTCGACAGTCCGCACGCCTGAAGCTTCTCCGGCCCAAGCTTGATGAACTGCGCGGGGACGACTTCGGGACACGCGGTCTTCACGCGCTCCCAGATGGCTTGCGCGGCTTTCACCGAAATCTGCTGTCCTGCAACCGACCGTGCGAGCGTCGAGAAGGGATCGCCGAGATTGACGAGATGGATCTCGCCGAACTTCGGAATCAGTTTCTTGAGGATACGATCGCGCTTCATCAGATCGGCGCATGCCTTGTCCCAATAGTCAGGACGCGTGGCTTCGCGCGTCAGGCCGCCGACTTGAACCGATACCTCGACATCCGCCGTGACGACGCGCGACTTGCGCACGACTTCGCCGTGCTCCGTGTCGGCGACGAGCGCCTGTGCGTTGGCGGCATCGGCCGCGACAGCGCGGCCATTGCCCTTCGCCGGCTGCGCTTCCGCTTCCACGGTGCGCGGCTTCGACGCACGCGCGGATACATCCTCGCCGTTGCCGCGCCGCGCGCTGCTTACGCTGTCGCTCGCCGCACGCAGCGAGATCGCGCGCTTGGCCGCGGTCTTGCGAGCCGTCGCCGTCGTTGCACCATTGCTCTTCTGCGTCGTCGATTCCGGTTGCGCACCGCGCGCGCGCTTCGTTGCGGGCGACGCGGCGCTTCCTGACGCGGGTCGCTTGACCGGCGTCTTCCTGGCCGTTGCCATCTTGCCTCCTGCCTGGCGAGTCGATCAGAGGGTTCGAAGGTTCGCGATCACACGCGGCGCCATTCGGTCGACCCACCCGGTTTGTCTTCAAGCGCAATACCGGCTTCGAGCAATGCGGCACGAATCCGGTCTGCTTCGGCATAATCTTTCGCCTGCTTGGCGGCGGTGCGCTCGGCGATCTTCGCTTCGATCTCCTGCGGCGACAGTCCGTCCGCTGCCTCCGTGCCCGCCGCCTGTTGCAGGAACGCACGCGGCTCACGCCCAAGAAGCCCGAGCACCTGGCCCAGACCCCTCAGCTGGCGAGCGAGCGCCGGCTCGCGCGTGCGGTTCACTTCGCTTGCGAGATCGAACAGCACGGACACGGCCACTGGCGTGTTGAAGTCGTCGTTCATCGCAGACTGGAAACGCTGCGCGTTCGCCTCATTCCAGTCAAGTTGCTGATTGTCCGGCTCGACATCTTTCAGCGCGGTATATAGGCGAGTCAAGGCGTTCCTTGCATCGTCGATATGCACGTCGCTGTAGTTGAGCGGCGAACGATAGTGCGCACGCGCGATGAAAAAGCGCACGACCTCGGCATCGAACTTGGCCAGCACTTCACGGATCGTGAAGAAGTTGCCGAGCGACTTCGACATCTTCTCGCTGTCGATCTGCACGAAGCCGTTATGCATCCAGTAGTTCACGAAGGTCTTGCCGGTCGCGCCTTCGCTCTGCGCAATCTCGTTCTCGTGATGCGGAAACTGCAGGTCCTGACCGCCGCCGTGAATGTCGAACTGTTCGCCGAGCAAGGTGCAGGCCATCGCCGAACATTCGATATGCCATCCCGGACGGCCGCGTCCCCACTTCGAGTCCCAGCCTGAATCGGCAGGCTCGCCCTCCTTCGAATGCTTCCACAACACGAAGTCGAGCGGGTCTTCCTTGGCATCGTTCGCAGCAACGCGCTCGCCCGCGCGCAGGTCTTCGAGCGACTTGCCCGAGAGCTTGCCGTAGCCCGCGAACTTGCGCACCGCGTAATTCACGTCGCCGTCCTTCGCGTGATACGCGTAGCCGTTCGCCTGCAACGCATCGATCATGCCGAGCATCTGCGGAATGTAGTCGGTGGCGCGCGGCTCGAGATCCGGACGCGCGACGCCGAGTGCATCGGCGTCTTCGTGCATCGCCTGGATGAAGCGCTGCGTGAGCGACTTGATCGGCTCGTTGTTCTCGACGGCGCGGCGAATGATCTTGTCATCGACGTCCGTGATGTTCTGCACGAACGTGACCTTGTAGCCGATCGTGCGCAGCCATCGCTGCACGACATCGAACACGACCATCACGCGCGCATGACCGATGTGACAGTAGTCATAGACGGTCATTCCGCAGACGTACATGCGTACCTCGCCGGGGCGAAGCGGCGTAAAGGGTTGCTTGTCACGCGCGAGCGTGTTGTAGATGCGCAGCGAATTCATAGAGGGCAGTGCGTGTACCGGAGCACCCGTGCGTTGTCGACGAGGTGACGTGCTCGATGCTGGCGGGAACGGATGACACGCACACGCGAGCGCGAACACGACGGTCAGTCGACCAGGACGGAGACGGCCACGAGTGGCAAAGAGAGTCCGGCGTTGGCAACGCGCGACCACGTGTGAAACATGGCGTGCAAGGCGTGCGCGGAACGGGCGGACCTTTTGTTAGAATGGGTCGGAGTATAACACTCGGACTCGAGCCTATGAAATCTCCAAGCGGCCGCACGACGGGCGTTGCCAGTCATGCCGCGAGCCAGGCTGAAGCCCTCGCAGTGCATCGTGTTTCGAGTGGCGTTTCGCGCTTGACTCCCCTTCTCTTCCCGCTCCATTCCTTGACCCGATTCCAATTGACTCACGCTCAAGCGCGCATGTCTTCGCAAGTTTCCCGCCTGCGGGCTTCAGTTCGTTCCCGCGATGCCTTTCGCGCGACGCTTTCGCGCGCCGCGGCCGTTGCCGTCATCGGCGTAGCCGCGTGCTTCGGCGCGTCGACGGCGGCGCTTGCGCAGGTTTCGTCGGCGACGGCGGACGGCACGCCGGAAATCGATGCGTCCATCGCCGGCAAGGACTGGAACGCCGCGCTCAAGCAACTGGATGCGCGCATCGCGACGAATCCGCGCGACGTGCAGGCGAAGTTCAAGCGCGCGACGGTGCTCGCCCGCCTGAATCGCGACGACGAAGCCATCACCGCGTTCACCGAGCTGACGCAGGCCTACCCGGAACTGCCCGAGCCGTACAACAATCTGGCCGCGCTCTACGCGAAGAAGGGCCGCTATGAAGATGCGCGCGTCGCGCTGGAAACGGCGGTGAAGGCGAACCCCGGCTACGCGCTTGCCTATGACAATCTCGGCGATCTGTACCTTCGGCTCGCGAGCGAATCGTACAAGCGCGCGCAGTCGCTCGGCTCGACGAGCCCGCTCACGCGCCAGCGGGTTGCGGGCATCCAGAACATCATCACGCCGCCGCCGAAGAAGCGTGCCGCGAGCGCGGCTTCCGGCGCTCAGGCCGCATCGGCGCCGCGCGTGCCATCGGATGAATGGACGCCGACGCAAGGCGAGAATTCGTCGACGATGCCATCGCCCGACAGTTACTCGCCCTTCGGCGGATCGAGCGGCTCGTTGCCGACGTCGCCGTATGTCGCGCCGAATCCGCAGCCGTGACACGGACAAGCCGAACCCGCCTGCGCAGGAGTTAAGCTGTAGTCTTCGCGCGGTGGCATTTCACGCACGCCGTCGCGGTTGACGCTTTGCATTCATCACCCGAGGATCGAACCTTCATGAAATTGCTGATGTTGGCGCTTTCCGGCGCCGCCCTGATCGCGACCGCCCCCGCCTTTGCTCAACCCGGGCAACCCGCGCAGGCCGCGCATCCGAACGTGCTCTTCAAAACTTCGCAAGGCGACATCCGCGTCGAGCTTTATCCCGAGAAGGCGCCGAAGACCGTCGAGAACTTTCTCGCCTACGTGAAGTCCGGACAGTACAGCGGCACGATCTTTCATCGCGTCATTCCGGGCTTCATGATTCAGGGCGGCGGCTACAACACGAGCTTCGCCGAGAAGCCGACCCGCGCGCCGATTCCGCTCGAAAGCCGCAGCGGCCTGAAGAACGCCACCGGCACGATCGCGATGGCGCGCACCAGCAACCCGGACTCGGCCACGGCCCAATTCTTCATCAATACGGTCGATAATGCGGGCCTCGACTATCCGAACCCGGACGGCAACGGCTATGCCGTGTTCGGCAAGGTCGTCGCAGGCATGGATGTCGTGAAGAAGATCGAAGGCAGCCCGACCACCACGCGCGGCCCGATGGCCGACGTGCCGCAGAAGCCGACCGTGATCGAGTCGGCAACGGTGGTCTCGCAGTAACGCGAATATCCTGGCGGCGTGCCCTCGCGCGCCGCCCAACTACAACCGAACACACCGGAGAAAACACATGGTCGAACTGCATACGAACCACGGCGTCATCAAGCTCGAACTCGACGCGGAAAAAGCGCCGAAGACGGTCGAGAACTTCCTCAACTACGTGAAGAAGGGCCACTACGACAACACGGTGTTCCATCGCGTGATCGACGGCTTCATGATCCAGGGCGGCGGCTTCGAGCCGGGCATGAACCAGAAGCCGACGGACGCGCCGATCAACAACGAAGCGAACAACGGCCTCACGAACGACAACGGCACGATCGCGATGGCGCGCACCAACGATCCGCACTCGGCGACCGCGCAGTTCTTCATCAACGTGAAGGACAACGACTTCCTGAACCACTCGTCGCCGACGCCGCAGGGCTGGGGCTACACCGTGTTCGGCAAGGTCGTCGAAGGCATGGATGTCGTCGAAAAGATCAAGAAGGTCCGGACCGGCTCGAAGGGCTTCCATCAGGACGTGCCGGTCGATGATGTCGTGATCGAAAAGGCCGTCGTGGTCTGACTTCCCATCGCATGATCGAGTCGAAGTCTTTCGGTCGCGAAACGGAACAGGAAGCAGCGGGCGCAGCGCATGACGCGCGCCCGCTGTTTTTCATTTCGGACCTGCACTTGAGCGAGGCGATACCGAACACGGTCGCCGCGTTCGAGCATTTCATCGAGGTGACGGCGAACGAGGCCGACTCGGTTTTCATCCTCGGGGATCTTTTCGAATTCTGGATCGGCGACGACGTGCTCGATCCCGCCATCACCGACGAGCGCGGCCGCTTTGCGCGCCGCATGACGAGGCTGCTGCACACGCTGTCCGAGCGCGGCATCGCGCTATACGTGATGCACGGCAATCGCGACTTTCTGCTGGGCAGGCGCTTCATGAAGGAAGCCGGCGCGATGCCGCTGCCCGATCCCTTCACGATGACCGCGTTCGGCACGCGCATCGTGCTCGCTCACGGCGACGCCCTCTGCACCGACGACACCGGTTATCAGCGCTTTCGCCGTTTCGCGCGCAACGGCATCGCGCAGCGCCTCTTTCTCGCGCTGCCGCTTAGCACCCGGCTTGCAATCGGCCAACGCATGAGAATGACGAGCGAAGGCGCGCGAACGCACGAGGCATCGGCGAAATACGACGTGACGCGTCCCGCCGTCGCGTCACTGTTCGCGCAGAGCCGCACACACACGATGATTCACGGCCATACGCATCGCCCGGCGATGCATCGCGAAGCCGATGGCGTGCGCTGGGTGCTGCCCGACTGGGAACTCGATATCGACGAGCCGCGCGGCGGTTACCTGCGCGTCGACGCGAATGGCGTGCGCGCGCTGCCTCTATAACTGACGCTCGACGCCGCGCGTTTCGCCGTCCATCGCGGAGCACATGCGCTTCAGGTCGACGAGCGTCGCGCCATCCACGCCTTCCACGCCGTGCAGCGCCTCCACGCGCGCGCCGAGCCGCTCCAGCGCGGCGACGATTTCATCGGTGCGCAGCGACTGCTTCGACGCGTGATCGATCAGGCCGTGAATCGCGAGAGACACCGGATCGTCGGCGTTCGGCGTGATGCCGTAGGCGCAGAAGCCGTCGCGAGCATCGGTCTTCGGCTTCGGCACCGCGGGCATCACGATGCGCGCCGGATTGCCGACCGCGGTGCCGCCCGCCGGCACCGGCTTCACGACGACCGCGTTCGAGCCGATCTTCGCATTCGCGCCGACGGTAAAGCTGCCGAGCACCTTCGCGCCCGCGCCGACGATCACGCCGCGCTCGAGCGTCGGATGCCGCTTCGCCCCGCGCGTGAGCGACGTGCCGCCGAGCGTGACGCCCTGATAGATCGTGCAGTCGTCGCCGATTTCCGCCGTTTCGCCGATCACCACGCCCATGCCGTGATCGATGAACACGCGCCGTCCGAGCGTCGCGCCCGGATGAATTTCGATGCCGGTCAGAAAGCGCCCCATCTGCGATACGAAGCGCCCCGACCAGCGCCAGCCGCGCCGCCAGCACGCGTTCGCAAAGCGATGCAGCACGATCGCATGCAGTCCCGGATAACACGTGACCACTTCGAGCACACTGCGTGCGGCGGGATCGCGCTCGCGGATGGCGGCAATGTCTTCGCGGATTCGGTCGAACATGTCGGACTCTCGGTCGGGGGAAGGGGCGCTGCTGCGCCGATGGCTTAAGCAGACTAAGCGCAATGCTTATATCGGCATGCCGTTTTCGCCGATTGTAGGACGAGCGCGCGAACCGCGCCCGATGCCCCCGCTGACAGCGCGGTCTGCCTCAGTCCTTGTTCGCCCGCAAGAGAATGTGTTTCGCGATGCCGCGCAGGATGTTCACTTCCTCGTGTTCCAGCCCCGAGCGCGCGAACAGCCGCCGTACGCGCGACATCAGCTTCTTGGGATTGGCGGGATCGAGAAACTCCAGCGCAACGAGCGCCTCTTCGAGGTGCGCGTACATGCCCTCGATTTCATCGCTCGATGCGCTCTGCTGCGCCGGTGCCGCGAGCGACGGCGCAGGCGCGGCATCCTGAAACGCGATGCGCAGTTCGTAGGCAAGCACCTGCACCGCTTGCGCGAGATTCAGCGAGCTATATGCCGGATTGGCCGGGATGTGCGCCAGCGCGCTGCATCGCTCGACGTCGGCGTTGGAGAGGCCCGTGCGCTCGTTGCCGAACACGAGGGCGATGTCGCCGTGCCGCACGAATTCATGCGCGCGCTGCGCGACGGCACGCGGCGGCATGTGCGGCGGTCCGTATTCGCGCGTGCGCGCCGTCAGCGCCACGGACCAGCGCACGCCGACGAGCGCTTCCGCGAGCGTATCGACGACGTGCGCGCCGGCGAGGACATCGTCGGCGCCGCTCGCCATCGCGATGGCTTCCGGCTCGTTCTTGACGTCCGCGACGCGCGGCGCGACGAGCACGAGGCGCGAGAAGCCCATCGTCTTGAGCGCGCGCGCCGCTGCGCCGACATTGCCCGGATGACTCGGCTCGACGAGGATGAACCGCGTTGACGTGAAGCCGCCGGCGGGAGAAGAAAGTTGATTGGAGTCCAAGGCGCGGATTCTGCTGAAGGGTTGCGAGAAAACTGAAGCGGGGAATCGGCTATCTTATCCCGAAGCCCGGCCGCCGCTCGCGGCAATCGGAAACATCCGGCTTCGGGTAAAATGCTCCGTTCGCGCCGTGACCGCGTTGTGGTCCGCGAGCGCCCCGCTCTTATTCAATTCGTCTTTCGTCGACATAGTCGTTGTCGCCAACTTCATCGCCCGCGCCATTGCAAAGCACGCGGCGGTCAAAGGATTTCGCTCATGCAACCGATGCTCAATATCGCTGTCAAGGCCGCGCGCCGCGCCGGACAGATCATCAACCGCGCGTCGCTCGACCTGGATCGACTCCAGGTCAGCAAGAAGCAGCACAACGACTTCGTGACGGAAGTCGACAAGGCGTCCGAAGCCGCGATCATCGAGACGCTGCGCACCGCCTATCCCGATCATTCGATCCTCGCCGAAGAATCCGGCGCGGACGAACGCGAGTCCGAGTATCAGTGGATCATCGATCCGCTCGACGGCACCACTAATTTCATCCACGGCTTTCCGTATTACTGCGTGTCGATCGCGCTCGTGCACCGGGGCATCCCGACGCAGGCCGTCGTCTACGATCCGACGCGCAACGATCTCTTCACCGCATCGCGCGGGCGCGGCGCGTATCTGAACGAGCGGCGCATACGCGTCGGCAAGCTCGATCGCCTGTCGGATGCGCTCATCGGCACCGGCTTTCCGTTTCGCGACGGCCAGGGCCTCAACGCCTATATGCGCCTTTTCAGCGAAATGACGCTGTCGTGCGCCGGGCTGCGCCGCCCCGGCGCCGCCGCGCTGGATCTCGCGAACGTCGCGGCCGGACGCCTCGACGGCTTCTTCGAGCAAGGTATTCATCCGTGGGACGTCGCGGCGGGCAGCCTGATCGTGACCGAAGCGGGCGGGCTCGTCGGCAACTACACGGGCGAATCGGACTTCCTGTTCAAGAACGAGATCGTCGCGGCTAATCCGAAAGTCTACGCGCAGATGGTCAAGATTCTCGACATGTACTCGCGCACGCGTCTGACCGGCGAATAACACCGCTTCACGGGGCGCCGGGCGCGCCCCAGCTCCAATCGACGCGCTGCTTCACGCCTGACGCAGCGCCGTCCGCTGTCCGCTTCCCGTACTTGCCCGCTCGATGCAAGACCGCCGTACGTTCTGCCCTTCCGCTCTTCCTCGCCGCGCCCCAGCCTCCCGCCCGACATGAAAAAAGGCTTCTACACGATCATCGCCGCGCAGTTCGTTTCGTCGCTCGCCGATAACGCGCTTCTCATCGCGGCCATCGCGATGCTCGCCGTCGTGCGATCGGCGCCCTGGGTCACGCCGCTGCTGCAAATCTTCTTCACCATCTCGTACGTGGTGCTCGCGCCCTTCGTCGGTGCATTCGCCGACGCCCTGCAAAAGCGCCACGTGATGTTCATCTCCAACGCGCTCAAGGCGGGCGGCTGCGCGCTGATGATCGCGGGCGTGCATCCGATGATCGCGTATGGCGTGGTCGGCCTCGGCGCGGCTGCGTATTCGCCCGCGAAGTACGGCATCCTCACCGAGCTGCTGCCGCCGGAGAAGCTGATTCCGGCGAACGCGTGGCTCGAATCCGCGACGGTCGGCTCGACAATTCTCGGCACCGTGATCGGCGGCGCGCTCGTGAGTCAGGTCGTCGGCCGCTGGGTCGAGCATGCGCACGTGCCGTTCGTGAGCACCGCCGCGCACGCCGCGATGTTCGCCGTGATGGTGATCTACGCATCGGCGGCGGTCATCAATGCGTTCATCCCCGATACGGGCGCGCGCTATCCGAACCTGCTCATGCAGCCGACGCGCCTCGTTCACGATTTCTCCCACTGCTTCAAGGTGCTGTGGCGCGACAAGCTCGCGCAGATCGCGCTATGGGTGACCACGCTGCTCTGGGGCGCAGCCGTCACGCTGCAACTGCTCGTGCTCAAGTGGGCCGACGCGAATCTCGGGCTGTCGCTCTCGAAGGCGGCGGTGCTGCAGGGCGTGACGGGCGTTGGCATTGCGCTAGGCGCAGCGGCGGCGTCGGCGTGGATCGTGCTGCGGCAGTCGCTCAAGGTGTTGCCGGTCGGCGTGCTGATCGGCGCAGTTGCGGTGGCGATGGCCTTCTACAACAAAGACCTGTTTCCGGCGGGCGCAGGCCTGCATGCCGGGCCGGTGTTCATGCCCGCGTACATTCTGATGGCCTATCCGCTGATGATCGCGCTGGGCGGCCTGTCGGGCTTCTTCATCGTGCCGATGAACGCGATCCTTCAGCATCGCGGCGCGACGCTGCTTTCCGCCGGCCATTCGATCGCGGTGCAGAACTTCAATCAGAACCTCGCCGTGCTCGCGATGCTCGGCTCCTACGCGCTGCTGCTGACGGAAAAGGTCCCGGTGCAGTGGATCATCGTGATTTTCGGCGTGTTCGTCTGCGGCATGATGGCGCTGGCGATGCGCCGCCACACGCAGAACGAACGCGAAGTCGACCTGGGCGCGCTCGCCGAGGAATGAAGCTTGCTTCGATGTGGTATCGGTTCATCGCCTCGGGCCGCCCGATTCGCGACAGAGGGAGGGAACGATGGCGGACGAGTCGAAGTCGTAACAAGCAGTGAACGAGAGGATGAATCAGCGCATGATGCGCAGGCAGCGCGCGATTGAATGCGCTGCCATTCTTCGGCACGTCAATAAAGGAGCATGAAAATGGGATTGTTCACACGTTCGACGCTCGATAGCAAAATCAATGGCGCAGCCGACGTCGGCCAGCGCGCGGTGCGCGGGGCGAGCGATGTCGTCGATTCGGCCAGCGACCAGTTGCGCAGCTTTCTCGATGAGCTGGAAGATTCGCTCCACAGCGCGAAGGACATCGACTCCGACAAGCTGCGCAAGCAATTGCAATCGAAGCTGAAGTACGCGCGCTCGCAAATGGACGGCGCGGGTTCCGCGATTACCGACCGCTTCGGCGATGCAGCCGGCTACGCCGATGAGTTCGTGCACGACAAGCCGTGGCACACGCTCGGCGCGGTCGCGGGGCTTGCGCTCCTGATCGGCTTTCTGGCGGGCCGCGCCTGATCGCAGCGGCGCTCGACTGTCACATGCCGGGGTCATCGTTCGATGGCCCCGCTTCGCTTCGCGATTCGGCCTATCCCTCCTGGCCGCCTCCTTCCCTCAACCCCGACAGGTTAAACTCTTGCACTATTGGCTGACCCGCGGCTGAACGCACGCCGCGTTCGGTCCATTCGCTTTTACCGCACGCAAGATGGGCAATCACACGGCAACTCCCGACTCTCTTCCGGCATCGGCCGCACCCGCGCTTGCTGCGGATTTCTCGCAGCACACGCCGATGATGCAGCAATACCTTCGCATCAAGGCGGATCATCCCGGCACGCTCGTTTTCTATCGCATGGGCGATTTCTACGAGCTGTTCTTCGATGACGCCGAGAAAGCCGCGCGCCTGCTCGATCTCACGCTCACGCAGCGCGGCGCATCGGGCGGCAATCCGATCCGCATGGCGGGCGTGCCGCATCATTCGTGCGAGCAGTATCTGGCGAAGCTGGTGAAGCTCGGCGAATCCGTCGCGATCTGCGAGCAGATCGGCGATCCCGCCACGTCGAAGGGACCGGTCGAGCGCAAGGTCGTGCGGGTGGTGACGCCCGGCACGCTGACCGACGCGGCGCTTCTTTCCGACAAAAACGATGTCTATCTGCTCGCGCTCTGCCCCGCGCATAACCGTCGCGGCGTGGCGACGAACGTCGGCCTCGCGTGGCTCAATCTGGCAAGCGGTGCGCTGAGACTCGCGGAAGTCGCACCCGAGCAAGTGGCGGCGGCGCTCGAGCGCATCCGCCCGTCGGAGACGCTCATCGCCGATACGGTCGTCGACGTGCAGGCCACTTTCGGCGTCCCGACGCTCGCTGCGACTACTCGTGTGCCCGCGTGGCACTTCGACGTCGGCTCGGGCGCGGCGCGTCTTCGCGAACAACTGGATGTGGCGAGCCTCGACGGCTTCGGCGGCGAATCGCTTACGTGCGCGTGCGGCGCGGCGGGCGCGCTGCTGCTCTACGCGGCGGCGACGCAAGGCCAGCAATTGCGCCATGTGCGCAGCCTGAAGGTCGAGTATGAATCGGAGTACATCGGGCTCGATCCCGCAACGCGGCGCAATCTAGAACTGACCGAGACGCTGCGCGGCACGGAATCGCCCACGCTGTATTCGCTGCTCGACACCTGCGCGACGACGATGGGCAGCCGCCTCTTGCGGCACTGGCTGCATCATCCGCCGCGCGATGCGTCGATCGCGCAAGCACGCCAGCATGCGATCGGCGCGCTGCTCGATGCGCCATCGTCGACCGGTCTCGACGCCTTGCGCACCGCATTACGCAAGATTTCCGACATCGAGCGCATTACCGGACGGCTCGCGCTGCTGTCGGCGCGTCCGCGCGACCTGTCGTGCCTGCGCGATACCTTCGCCGCCCTGCCCGATCTTCAGGCGATCGTCGCCGCGCTGCCCGCGCAACCGGCTCTGCTCACGCGCATCGGCGAGGCGCTCGAACCGCCTGGCGAATGCCTGCATCTGCTCACGAGCGCGATCGCGCCGGAGCCGGCCGCGCTGATTCGCGACGGCGGCGTGATTGCGCGCGGCTACGACGCCGATCTCGACGAGTTGCGCGACATTTCCGAGAACTGCGATCAGTTCCTGATCGATCTCGAAGCGCGCGAGCGCACGCGCACGGGCATCAGCAACTTGCGCGTCGAATACAACAAGGTGCACGGCTTCTATATCGAGGTCACGCGCGGGCAGACCGACAAGGTGCCGGACGATTATCGCCGCCGTCAGACGCTCAAGAACGCCGAACGCTACATCACGCCGGAACTGAAGGCGTTCGAAGACAAGGCGCTCTCCGCGCAGGAGCGAGCGCTTGCGCGCGAACGCGCGCTGTACGATGCGCTGCTTCAGAACCTGCTGCCGTTCCTCGCGGATTGCCAGCGCGTCGCGAGCGCGCTCGCCGAACTAGATTTGCTCGGCGCGCTTGCGGAACGCGCCCGCGCGCTCGACTGGGTCGCGCCCGAGTTCGCCGCGGATGCGGGCATCGATATCGAACAGGGACGGCATCCCGTTGTCGAGGCGCAGGTGGAGCAGTTCATCGCCAACGACTGCTGCCTGAGCGACGAGCGCAAGCTGTTGCTCATCACCGGCCCGAACATGGGCGGCAAGTCCACGTTCATGCGGCAGACCGCGCTGATCGCGCTGCTGGCGTATGTCGGCAGCTACGTGCCGGCGAAGCGCGCGCGCTTCGGCAAGCTCGACCGCATCTTCACGCGCATCGGCGCAGCGGACGATCTCGCGGGCGGCCGCTCCACCTTCATGGTCGAGATGACCGAAGCTGCCGCCATCCTGAACGATGCGAGCTCATCGAGCCTCGTGCTCATGGACGAAATCGGACGCGGCACGTCCACGTTCGACGGCCTCGCGCTCGCGTGGGCCATCGCGCGGCATCTGCTGTCGCACAATCACTGCTACACGCTTTTCGCCACGCATTATTTCGAGCTGACGCAGCTGCCGGCGGAGTTCGCCCAGGCGGCGAACGTGCATCTCTCGGCGGTGGAGCACGATCACGGCATCGTGTTCCTGCATGCCGTCAGCGAAGGCCCGGCGAATCAGAGCTACGGCTTGCAGGTCGCGCAATTGGCGGGCGTGCCGGCAGCGGTGATCCGCGCGGCGCGCAAGCATCTCGTGCATCTGGAACAGCAGTCGATCAGCCAGCCGACCGCGCAGTTCGATCTTTTCGCGAGCCCGCCGTACGCATTCGAAGATGCGGCCGACGAGCCCGCCCAAGCCGATGCGCCGGAGCATCCCGCGCTGGAAAAGCTGCGTGCACTCGATCCGAACGATCTGCGTCCGCGCGACGCACTCGATCTGCTCTACGAACTGCATGAACTGGCGAAGTCCGCGCCGGATGCGTCGCGATGAGCGCAACGCTCCGCGCGCGATGACGCGCAGCCGGTCGCGCATCGCGAGCGCGACGGTGCGCGCCATTCTGACGACGCTCCTCTTCGCCGTATGCCCGATCACCCATGCGCAGGACGACGGCGACCCGCTCACGTTCGCCGTCATCGCCGATGCGCTCGCCCGCCCCGCCGACGAAGCGCCCGTTCGCCAGATGCTCGACGCCATCGGGCGCGACCGCGATATGGCGTTCATCGTCTACGACGGCAACGTGAAGGGCAGCGCGGAGGCGTGCCGCGACAGCATCTATCAGTCGCGCCGGGATGTGCTCGACGGCTCGCGCGCGCCGCTCGTGCTGCTGCTCGGCCAACACGACTGGGCCGACTGCGGCCTCGCGCATACCGCCGCCTACGATCCGGTCGAGCGGCTCGATTTCGTGCGCCAGTTCTTCTTCGCGGATGCGAATTCGCTCGGGCAACAGCCGCTCGCGCTATCGCGTGAAAGCGACGTCGCGCGCTTTCGGTCGTTTCGTGAAATCGTGCGGTGGCAGGCGCAAGGCGTGGCGTTCATCGGCCTGAATGCGCCGAGTCCGAACAATCATTATCTGACGGCTGGCGGGCGCAACGGCGAGTTCGAGGACCGCGCCGTCGCGACGACGTTCTGGCTCGAGCATGCGGCGGAATCCGCGCGGCGCTCGGGACTGCGCGCACTCGTCATCATCCTTCAGGGCGACCCCGACTTCGCGCGTTACGAGCGGCGCGACCGCTTCGCGTGGCTGCGCTTCTCGCGCACGACCCCGCCGCGTGACGGCTTTCTGGAACTCAAGCGCAGTCTCGTGAAGGCGGCTGAAACGTTTCGCGGGCCGGTCATCGTGATTCATCGCACGGAGGCGCCGGAGCCGAATGGCTTTCATATCGATCAGCCGCTGCGCAACGACAAGGGCCTGACGGTCACGAACCTGACGCGCGTCGCGCTCGCGTTGAAGAAGCCGCAATCGCAATGGCTCGAAGTATCCACCGATGCCGGATGGCGGCCGCCGTTTCGCTTGCGTGTGCGCGACGGACGGACCGTGCGCGATACACGCGGTGCGAACGAAGCCCGCAAACGCGAGCCGGTCGATCCGCAAGCCGATCCGTACGCGGTACCGTATGCGTCGCCGTACTCGTCACCGTACTCTGCGCCAGCATCGGGGGCGGCGGCGCCGTTGCATCACGATCTGCCCGACGCGTTGCCGCCTGCGCCATCGCTGATTCAGCCGGCGTCCGGTCTTCCACCGATCCTCACGCCGCCGCAGGCGCTGCCGCCGATTTTGCCGACGCCGGCATCGAGCGTGCCGCCCACCGGGCCTGGCAATACGAACGGTCGCGCACAATAAAAAAGCGCAGCCTCGCGCTGCGCTTTTCTAACTACCGCCTGCCGCGTCCGATAGACGCTCAGTGAAGCCGCTCAATGAAGCCGCTCAGTAAAGCCGCTCAATGAAGCGTCGGACCCGAGTCCTTGTGCGGACCGCCTTCTTCGTCGTCATCTTCGTCTTCATCCGCAATGTGCAGGCCGTCTGCACCGTGCGCATGCTGATGCTCGATCTCGTCTTCGGTCGCCGTGCGCACTTCCTGCACCGACAACGCGAAGCGCAACGCCATGCCCGCGAGCGGATGATTGCCGTCGAGCACCACCTTGTCTTCGGCGACGTCCGTGACGGTGTAGATGAGCGAGTCGAGTTCGTCGTCGCTATCTTCGGGCGTGCCTTCGAACTGCATGCCCACTTCGAGCGGCTCAGGGAAGCGGCCACGCTCTTCGACCTTCACGAGTTCGGGATCGTATTCGCCGAACGCATCCTGCGGTTCGAGCTGAATCAACGTTTCGTAGCCAGGTTCGCGGCCGTCCAGCGCTTCCTCGATCTTGGGGAACGTGCCATCATAGCCGCCGTGCAGATAGACCATCGGCTCGTCGCTTTCCTCGATCAGATTGCCTTGTGCATCCGATAGCTTATACGCGACCGAAACGACAGTGTCTTTCGCAATTTTCATTGAATCCTCCAAGATACAAGCCTCGATTATACGATGCGCCAGCGGCCCTCAGACGTTACTCCTTTGCCTCCAGACAACCATAACGAACGCGCCCGAGCGCCGCTTCCAGACGAAGTGTCGCCCCTTTTGGGCAACCGTACGCCGCGACAGTTCATGCGGCGTTACTGGCAGAAAAAACCGCTGTTGATTCGCCAGGCGATTCCCGGCATGTCGGCCCCGCTTGCTCGCGAGGAACTCTTCGAACTCGCCGATTCCGACGACGTCGAATCGCGCCTCATCACGCATTTTCGGAACACGTGGAATCTGGAGCACGGACCGTTCGCAGCCGACGAACTGCCATCGGTCAAGAAGCGCGAATGGACGCTGCTCGTGCAAGGCGTGAACCTGCATGACGACCGTGCGCACGCGCTGATGAACCGCTTCCGCTTCATTCCCGACGCGCGACTCGACGATCTGATGATCTCCTACGCAACGGATGGCGGCGGCGTAGGTCCGCACTTCGACTCTTACGACGTGTTTTTGCTGCAAGTGCATGGCAAGCGCCGCTGGCGTATCGGCGCGCAGCGCGACCTTTCGCTAAAACCCGGTTTGCCGTTGAAAGTTTTACAGCACTTCGAAGCGGAAGAGGAGTGGGTGCTGGAACCGGGCGACATGCTGTATCTGCCGCCGCATATCGCGCATGACGGGGTCGCCGAAGGCGAGTGCATGACGTGCTCCATCGGCTTTCGCGCACCGTCGGCGCAGGAATTGACGTCGCAGTTCCTGTATCACCTTGCCGAGCGAACCGGCGACGGCGCACGGGCCAAGGCAGACGCGCGTTATCGCGATCCTGCGCAACCGCCTGTCGATACGCCCGCCGCGTTGCCGTCGCTGCTCGTCGAACGAGTAGGCGCGATCCTTGCAAACGTCAGTTGGACTGATAAGGACATTGCGGAGTTTTTGGGCAGTTATCTGAGCGAACCGAAAGCGAATGTGGTATTCGATCCGCCGGTTCGCGCGCTGAATGAGCAAAAATTTGTAGAGCGCGCGAAAAAGACGGGCATCAGGCTAGATAGAAAGACGATTTTGCTCTACAACACGCACTCGTATTTCGTTAATGGCGAAGCCGCTGCGTTGTCCGCGAAGGCTAAAAAGTGGCTGCCCGAACTCGCTGATACTCGGCGTCTGGAGGCGAAACGCTTTGTAACACTTACAGACGATCTGACAATGACATCACTGATGCACGAGTGGTATCGTGCGGGCTGGATTCAGACGGAGTCATCGGCCGGAAACGCTTGACGTGCAAGCGCTCGGGAGTTTCTTGAATGCCGGGGTTTTGCTGTTCCGCAACACGAAAATTTGTATGAGAAAGACAACGTATCGGCCCCTCATTTATCGACGGTCGTTGCGAAAGTGCCTATAATTTCCGGCCAAGCCGTAGTTGGTCTCACACCAAAAAGAATTGTGAGGCTCCACAGCGGCCCTGGTCGGTGTTGGAGCACACATTACCGGTACTTTGCGCTGTTGCTTACCTTTAACCATAAAAGGACGTGATCATGAAGAAATCCCTCCTCGTAGCATCCCTGTTGGCTGCTGTTGCTCTGGCTGCATGCAACAAGTCTAGCGATACGGCTGCTCCGAGCGCTGCAAGCGATACGTCGGCTGCTTCGGCTCCGGCTGCTGCCGCTTCGGACGCTAACGTTGCTGCATCGAGCGCTTCGGCCGCTGCAAGCGACGCAGCTTCGGCTGCTGGCGCGGCTTCGGACGCTGCTGCTTCGGCTTCGGCTGCGGCTCCGGCATCGGGCGCAAGCCAGTAAGGCCGTCAGGCGCTTACGCCAGCGCGTTAAGCCTGGCACAGGCCGCTCACCGCGGCCTGAAACAAGAAAACCGGCTCTTGGGCCGGTTTTTTTGTGTCTTCGCAATGAATGCGTCGAACGCTCCGCTCATCTCATAGCGACAGCCAGTCGAACCCTTCCGCTTGTGTCGCCACGACGACATCCGGCGCCGATGCACCGAGCACCGCTGCCAGCGCAGCCTGTGCCAAATGAGGCAGATTGTTTTGCTGGCTGAGATGCGCGGCCACCAGATGACGCAGCTTCGAACGATCCAGCGACGCAAGGATCGCAGCGGCCGCATCGTTGTTCAGATGCCCGTGCGTGCCGCCAATGCGCGCCTTCAGCGACGCCGGATAACGGCTCGCGGAAAGCATCGCAAGGTCGTGATTGGATTCCAGCACGAGCGCGTCGCAGCCGCTCAGTACGCTCGTGATATGCGGTGTCGCCACGCCCACGTCCGTCAGCACGCCTAAGCGGCTTGCACCGTCGGAGAAGACGTATTGCAACGGCTCGCGGGCATCGTGCGGGACGGTATAGGGCAGCACGCTGACATCGCCGATGGCGACGCTTTCATCGCCCCACAGCACGCGCAAGTCGATCTTGCCTTCGTCCGCGCCGACCGCACGCGCGGTGCCCCAGCTCATGTGAAGCGGGATGGACCACTTGCGCGCCAGGGTCAGCGCGCTGCCGATGTGATCCGTATGTTCATGCGTGATGAGGATGGCGTCGAGATGTTCGGCGCTGGTCCCGAGCCGAAGCAGCCGACGCTCCACTTCCTTCGCGGAAAAACCGCAATCGAGCAGCACGCGCGTGGTGGTCGCGCCGCTCGTCGATTCGACGAGCAACGCATTGCCTTCGCTACCGCTGCCGAGACTGGCGAATCTCACAATCGCTCGCGCCGCCCGCCTAGTTCAACTGCGCGTGCAGCAAGGACACGATGCGCTGCGCGTCGGACGAGTTGTCCGGCTGGCCATTGGCATCGACGATGGCGACCTGCGTGACCGCATCCGCCTTCGGACGCACGTTTACGAGGAACTGGCGCGTGGGCTTCGGCGTATTGCTGGAGAAGAGCTTGCCGAAGAGGCCTTCCTTCTTCAGTTCCGCCATCGAGTCCGAGTAATGCACGTAGTAGATGCCCTTCTCGCGGTCGCGATTGTCGACCGTGAAGTTGGTGCGATCGAGCGCGAGGCCCACGCGCAGCCAGGCGCGATCGAACGGCTCGGAGAGATCGAGCGTCGATGTGCCCGCCGTCTGCTCTACCTTCACCTTCGCGCCCGCCGGACGCGCCTGCGCAATCAGTTGCTTCGACTGGTCTTCGGTCAGGCCGAACTTCTGCATCATCTTTGCGAGGAACGCGGCTTCGAGCGCCGGATTGCGCGGCCGTGTTTCCCAGCGCGACGACGTCTTGTCCTGACCCGTCAGCACTTCTTCCATGGCGCTATGCGTGACGGAGATATCGGTCGAGCCGTCCGCCGCGCGATCGACCTGCGTGCGGAACATGTCGCGCGTGCCCGACGAGTAGGCGAAATCGAGCAGCTTGCCGACGCTCTTTCTGAACCAGTCGTCCGGAATGTTCGCGCGGTTCTCGGCCCAGTCCGTCGCCATGATGCCGGTCTGCGCGGAATCGGTTTTCAGCGTGAAGCCGTTCTCCGTCCAGAACTCCTGCAACTGCGGCCAGATCTGATCCGGCGTGCGGCCATCGACGACGAGCCAGCGGCGATCGCCATCGCTTTCGACGTGCATGCCATACGGGTCCTGCGCGTTCGGCACGCCGAGCGTCAGGTTGCCCGCCGGCGTGGCGTTGCGCTGCGTCGCGCCGCCGAGCGTGTTGATCGGCGGCGGCGCGGCGTAGCGCTGGCTGATGTCGGCCGTGCTGAGATCGGACGGCACGTTGAGCGCCGGTGCGGTCTCGGCCGCCTTGTAGTTGACGCGGTCGGGCGCGAGCCAGTCGTTCAGCGTTTCGCAGCCCGCAAGCGAGAAAATGACGCCGGCGCCCAGCGACAGCACGCTCAGGCGTTTGGCTTGGGTAAGAAGAGCGGAAGATTTCATGAGGTCCTTCTTTGCTGCAGATAACGGCTGAATACGCATTGCCCCGCGTCGGTTCCGGCGCGCGGACGCGCGGTTCATCGAGGTCAACGAATGGCAGTGGATGAGTGGCTCGGCTTCATTCGATCAGTGCTGCGGCGCGGTCACGTTCGATTCATCGCCTGACGTGACGCGCGCCGCCGCGCATGATCAGCCGAGAAGCCCGGCGTCGCGCAATGCGCCACGCACGACGTCGTGGTAGCGCGCATCGAGCGGCGTGAGCGGCAAGCGGATACCGCCTTCCATGCGGCCGAGCGCTTGCAGCGCCCACTTCGCCGGAATGGGGTTCGATTCGCAGAACAACTGCTTGTGCAACTCCAGCAGGCTCAGGTGGATGCGGCGCGCGGTGATTGCGTCGCCTGCCAGCGCGGCGCGGCACAGATCGCTCATCTGCTTCGGCGCGACGTTCGCCGTCACCGAGATGTTGCCGTGGCCGCCGAGGAGCATCAGCGCGATGGCCGTGGGATCGTCGCCGCTCAGAATCGCGAAGTTCGCCGGCGCGTGCTTGATGAGATAAGCGGCGCGATCGATGTTGCCGGTCGCCTCCTTCACGCCGATGATGCCCGGCACCTCGGCGAGACGCAGGATCGTCTCGTTGCTCATGTCGGCAACGGTGCGGCCCGGCACGTTATAGAGGATCACAGGAAGATCGACGGCTTCCGCAATCGCGCGGAAATGGCGATACATGCCTTCTTGCGTCGGCTTGTTGTAATACGGCACGACTTGCAGCGTGGCGTCGGCGCCGACCTTCCTGGCCTGCTTCGACAACTCGATGGCTTCCGCCGTTGAATTCCCGCCCGCGCCCGCGATGACCGGAATGCGCTTCGCGGCGTGCTCGACCGCGGTTTGCACCATCAGGACGTGCTCTTCGACCGACAGCGTCGCCGATTCTCCGCTCGTTCCCACGACGACCAGCCCGTTCGACCCCTGTTCGACGTGCCAGTCGATCAGCTTTCGAAACGCCGGCAGATCGAGGCTGCCGTCCTCGTGCATCGGGGTGACGATGGCAGGAATGCTGCCACGGATCTGGATGCCGCCGTTGGTGCCGCTGCTAGTTCCGTTTGTCATGAAACTCTATGAATTTAATCGTGAATTTAATCGCGAAAAGCGATATTACGCGATTGTAGCGGATTAGCCCGCCAAATCGTAACGCGGCGGACCCGGGGGGGTGTTACCAATCGTGAGCCGGTTACCGGTTGCCTCGACTTCACTTACCGCGCAGATTCGCTGTACATAGGCAGCACGCGGCGTCTCGACAAAACCATCTTCGAAGGCGATCACGCGAAGCCGGCCGCGCACCGCTTCAAGCAGTTCGCCGGCTTCCAGCAGGAACGCGGGATTGGACGGCTTGCCGATGCATTCGTTGCCTGCGGCAAACGTCTCGTAGATCAGGATGCCGCCGGGCGCGAGGCTGTCGATCAGGCGCGCGAACAGCGGCCGATGCAGATAGTTCGTCACGACCACCGCGGCAAACCGGCGGTCGGCGGGCAACGGCCACGGCGCGCCTTCGATGTCCGCAACCAGTGTCTCGACGCCCTCGCATCCGGACATCGACGCGAGCGCGTCGGCATCGCGATCGACGGCGAGCACCGCGTGGCCGCGCGCCGCAAACCAGCGCGCATGACGCCCGCCGCCCGATGCGACATCCAGCACTGGCGCGCCGGCCGCGACCAGACGCGCCCAGCGCGTGACCCATGTGCTCGGGATGCCCGCTTCCATCAGTTGTACGACAGGCCCATTGCCTCGCGCACGTCGCGCATGGTTTCGACGGCGAACTTGCGCGCCTTGTCGCAGCCATCGGCGACGATCGCGCGCAGCAGCGACGGATCGTCCATGTACTTCTGCGCGCGCTCGAGCATCGGCTGCTGTTCACGCAGGATGCCTTCGATTACCGGCTGTTTGCAGTCGAGGCAACCGATGCCCGCGCTGCGGCAGCCCTTCTGCACCCACTCGTGCGTGGCTTCGTCCGTGTACACCTGATGCAGTTGCCACACCGGACACTTGTCGGGATCGCCCGGATCGGTGCGGCGCACGCGCGCCGGGTCCGTCGGCATCGTGCGGACCTTCTTCGTGATGGTCTCGGCATCCTCGCGCAAGCCGATGGTGTTGCCATACGACTTCGACATCTTCTGGCCATCGAGACCCGGCATGCGCGACGCTTCGGTCAGCAGCACCTGCGGTTCGACCAGGATGATCTTGCGCGCGCCTTCGAGATAGCCGAACAGGCGCTCGCGGTCGCTCATCGACAGGCTCTGCGATTCCTGCAGCATCGCGCGGGCTTGTTCGAGCGCTTCGGCATCGCCTTCCTGCTGATACGCGACGCGCAGCTCGTGGTAGAGCTTCGCGCGCTTGCCGCCGAGCTTCTTCGCGGCGTCGAGCGCCTTTTCTTCGAAATCCGCTTCCTTGCCGTACAGGTAGTTGAAGCGGCGCGCGATCTCGCGCGTCATTTCGACGTGCGGCACCTGATCCTCACCGACCGGCACCAGCGACGCGCGATACAGCAGAATGTCCGCCGCCATCAGCACCGGATAGCCGAGGAAGCCATACGTCGACAGATCTTTTTCCTTCAGCTTCTCGATCTGCTCCTTGTAGGTCGGCACACGTTCGAGCCAGCCAAGCGGCGTGCCCATGCCGAGCAGCAGCGACAGTTCCGCATGCTCGGGCACGCGGCTCTGGATGAAGAGCGTCGCCTGCGCCGGGTCGATGCCCGATGCCAGCCAGTCGATCAGCACTTCCCAGACGTTTTTCTCGATGACCTCGGGCGTCTCGTAGTGCGTCGTGAGCGCGTGCCAGTCGACGACCGCGAAGAAGCACGGGTATTCGGACTGCAGCCGCACCCAGTTTTTCAGCACGCCGTGATAGTGGCCGAGGTGCAGCGACCCGGTGGGCCGCATGCCGGAAAAGATACGGTCAGGGAACATGATCTTATGGGAATAGTGAAGCGAAGGGATTCAGAATGGCCGTTACCGCCGCATAGCCGACGCTCACGAGCGGGCTCAGCCAGAAGCGCGTGAGCACGCCCGTCACGACGAGCGCCATCACGATGAAGAAACCGTAAGGTTCGAGCTTCGAAAACGCAATCGATGCGCGCGCCGGCAGAAGCGCCATCAGCACGCGCCCGCCATCGAGCGGAGGCAGAGGGAACAGGTTCAGCACGCCGAGCACGAGATTCACGCCGACGCCCGCGGCGGCCATGCGCGTGAGAAACGCTTCGTCGACATTGAAAGCCGCGAGCAGCACCGCTGTCACGCCCCAGACGAGCGCCTGCACGAAGTTGCTGCCGGGCCCGGCCGCCGCGACCCACAGGCTGCCCCAGCGCGGATTGCGCAGGTTGCCGAACGCGACCGGCACGGGCTTCGCATAGCCGAACATGAAACTGCCGTTCGTGACGAAGTACAGGACGATGGGAATGACGATTGTCCCGATGGGGTCGATATGGCGCATCGGGTTCATGGAAACGCGGCCGAGCACGTAGGCCGTGTTGTCGCCGAGCAGACGCGCGGCATAGCCATGCGCGGCCTCGTGCAGCGTGATCGCGAAGATCACCGGGAGCGCGTAGACCGCGATGGTTTGTATCAGAGAAGGATCCATGGGGCGTTATTGTATCAAGCGGGAGGCCGTCTACAGGCGCGCGCGACGCCCCTTTGCACGACGAATCGCGCGTTGGCCGAGCGGCCTATGCCGCCAGCCCGAACGGCTCGAGGCTGCCCCGTCCGGCGCGCACGAGCACCGGCTGGCCGCTGGAAAGATCGATCACCGTCGACGGCTCGGCGGGACACGCGCCCGAATCGACCACGAGTTCGATTTGCTTTTCGAGCCGCTCGCGGATTTCCTCGGCGTCGTTGAGCGGCTCGGTGTCGGGCGGCAGGATCAGCGTCGACGCGAGCAGCGGTTCGCCGAGCGCTTCGAGCAGCGCGAGCGTGATCGCGTGATCCGGCACGCGCAGCCCGATCGTCTTGCGCGACGGATGCGACAGCCTGCGCGGCACTTCCTTCGTCGCCTGAAGCACGAAGACGTATGGCCCCGGCGTCACCGACTTGATGAGCCGGTACTGCCGGTTGTCGACCATCGCGAAGTTCGATAGCTCGGACAGATCGCGCACGAGCAGCGAGAGCAACTGCTTGTCGTCGATGCCGCGAATGCGCCGCAGCCGTTCGACGGCGTCCTTGTCGTCGAGATGGCAGGCGAGCGCATAGCTCGAATCGGTCGGCAGCGCGACGATGCCGCCGTCACGAATGATCTGCACCGCCTGATTGATGAGCCGCGGCTGCGGATTGTCCGGATGAATACGAAAGAATTGGGACATGGCGACGCCTCTTGTTCCGATCGTGTTCGCGGTTCGACGCGCTCGCGCGTGAGACTTCTGCGACGCGGACGCGGGCTAGTCAGGCATGATGCGACGCAAGGCGCATGCGCGCCAGCGATTTGCAACCGCAGCTTCAGAGCCAGCGGTGCCAGACGGGCGTGAGGTCTTGCGGCAGCGGCGGAAGCTGCCCCAGATCGATGCGCCCTTCTCCCGGCGCATGAAAGTCCGAGCCGCGCGACGCTTCGAAGCCATAACGGCGCGCGACGTCCGCGTACTCGCGATACTGGTCCGGCGTATGGCTTCCGGTCACGACTTCGATCGCGTTGCCGCCGAGCCCGATGAATTCGTCGAACAGCGCGGCGAACTCGACCGGCGTGTAATCGTAGCGGCCCGGATGCGCGATGATCGGCTCGCCGCCCGCATGGCGGATCCACGTCATTGCGTCGGCGAGCTTCGCCCAGCGATGGCCGACGAAGCCGGGCTTGCCGTCACCGAGATAGCGCGCGAACACGTCGGACGTGCTCTGCGCGTAGCCCTCGTCCACCAGAAAACGCGCGAAATGCGTGCGCGAGATCATGTCGGGGTCGTCCGTGTAGCGCAGCGCACCCTCGTAGGCATTCGGAATGCCCACCGCCGCGAGCGCCTCGCCGATCGCCACGCCGCGCGCCGCACGGCCATTGCGCGTCGCTGCGAGACCGTTCGCCAGCTCCTCGTTCTTCGGATCGACGTTCATGCCGACGACATGCACCGTGCGCCCCGCCCACGTCACCGAAATCTCCACGCCCGCGAGATAGCGCATGCCGAGCGCCTCGGCCGCCGCGCGTGCTTCGCGCTGGCCGCCCAACTGGTCGTGATCGGTCAGCGACCAGATGGCGACGCCGCCCGCATGCGCGCGTGCGGCCACGTCGGCGGGCGCGAGCCGGCCGTCGGAAACGGTGGAATGGCAGTGCAGATCGGCGTTGATGGCGGAAGGATTCATGGACGTGATTTTACGTTAAGGGCGCGGATCGCCGCTCGCGGCGCCCACAGCCGCTTACGACGGTTCACGCGCAGAACGACTCGATTAATTCCGCGACGCGCTCGGGCTGGTCGTGATGAATCATGTGCCCCGCGCCGCTCACGACTTCCTCGCGCCAGTCAGGGAAGGCGGCGAAGCGCGTCTTAAATTCGGCGATGGGCATGTCCCCGGCGAAGCGCGCGAGCGTCGGCGACGCCTCGGCCTCGACGTGCAGCACTTTCGCCTGCACGCGCGACCAGACGGCCATCACTTCATCGAGCCGGTACAGCGTAGGGCTGCGCAGCTTATGTGCCGGGTCCGCGAGCAGGTGGTAAGCGCCGTCGGCTTCGCGGCGCGACCAGTGGCCGGCGAGAAAGCGCGCCCGCGAACGCGCAAGACGCGGATTCGTCTTGATCAGGCGATCCGCGACGTCATCGAGCGTTGCGTAGCTGCGCATTTCGGACGGTACGCGCAACTCGTCGAGCCATCGCGCGATGGCCCCCGGCGCCTGCGACGGACGCGCCGCCGCGAGCCCGAAACCCTCAAGATCGACGACGCGCCGCACCCGCTCAGGCCTGATCCCGGCATAGTGGAGCGACACGTTCGCACCCATGCTGTGGCCGACGAGATTGACTTCGCCGGCAGGCGCGTAGTGGTCGAGCAGCACGTCCAGGTCGGCGAAATAGTCTGGAAAGTAGTAATGCCCGCCGCCTCGTTGAGCCACCGGCCAGTCCGACAAGCCGAAGCCGCGTGCGTCGGGGGCGAGCACCTGCCAGTCGCCGGCCAGCGCGTCGACGACGAACTGAAATGACGCGGCCACGTCCATCCAGCCGTGCAGCATGAAGAGCATGGGCGCGCCGGGCGAACCCCAGCGGCGCACGTGCAGGCGCACGCCGCGCGCATTGACGAACTCGGAGCGCGATTCTTTCATGATTCCGCCTTCGATCAGAAAAGGATGATCGTTCGAGTATAACGGCGACCGCGCAGCTTGCGCCGTGGCGTCAGGCGGAATCGTCGAGCCCCGCCAGCGCGCGAAGCTCGGCCTCGTCGAAGCCGGCGTCGCGGCGCGCTTCGAAATTGAACGGCCCGCGCAACTTCGGCGCGTGATACTGCTCGGCCAGGCGCTCGTAGGTCGTGTGCGGGTCCAGCGAAGCCTCGTCGCACAAGTGCCGGAACCAGCGATTGCCGATCAGCACGTGGCCGATCTCGTCGCGCAGAATCACGTCCAGGATCGCGGCGGATGCATGATCGCCCGCCTGCGCGAGCCGCTTGCGAATCGGCGGCGAGGCATCCAGTCCGCGCGCTTCGAGCGTGCGCGGCACGAGCGCCATGCGCGCGAGCACGTCGGCGCTCGTGCGCTGCGCCATGTCCCACAGGCCGTCGTGCGCGGGGAAGTCCCCGTATGCGTGACCGAAATCCCCGAGCCGCGCGCTCAGCAGCGAAAAGTGATGCGCCTCTTCCGCCGCGACTTTCAACCAATCGAGATAAAAATCGCCCGACATCGACGGGAAGCGCCAGACGGCGTCGAGCGCGAGGTTGATCGCGTTGAACTCGATGTGCCCGAGCGCATGCAGCAACACCGCGCGCCCCGCTTCCGACTGCATGCCCCGCCGTTTCAGCGACGACGGCTCCACGAGCTCGGGCCGTGCCGGGCGGCCGGGCAAGTCGCCGGGGTCGGAGAGCGCGAGCGCGGGATCGATCCGCAACGCGCCCGCGCGGGCCGCTTCGTATAGCGCCCGCGCCTGCTCGGTCTTCGCGGCGGGATCGCGTTCGCGCAGGATCGTCAACGCGCTGCGGCGCGCGCATTTGGGAGAGGACGGAGAATTCGGCATGGCACGTCTGAACAAAAGCGGAAAGGCACGCTCGGCGGCGGAATGCCGCAAACGGCTAAAATGTTAACCCCGGCGCAGGCACAAGGCGCTCGAGGTGCACAGCGATTCGCGCTACGCGAGGCGCGCATTCTAGCGCCGCGCGGCTGCGATCCCATCGACGACCAGACGAAGACCTGAGGAGACACCGTGGCAATTTACAAACTCGGCGACGACGCCCCCACCATCCATGAAAGCGTGTTTCTCGCCGATACCGCGACCATCATCGGCCAGGTGACGCTCGAAGAGAACGCGAGCGTCTGGCCAGGCGCGGCGCTGCGCGGCGACAACGAACCGATCGTCGTCGGGCGCGGCAGCAATGTGCAGGAAGGCGCGGTGCTGCACGCGGACCCGGGCTTTCCGCTGACCATCGCGAATGACGTGACCGTCGGCCACCAGGCGATGCTCCACGGCTGCACCATCGGCGAAGGCACGCTGGTCGGAATTCAGGCCGTGGTCTTGAATGGCGCGGTAATCGGCCGCAATTGTCTGGTTGGCGCGGGCGCGATCGTTACCGAAGGCAAGGTGTTTCCCGACAACACGCTGATACTGGGCGCGCCCGCCAAGGCGGTGCGCGAGATCGGCGAAGCGGACATCGCCCGCATGCGCGCCGCGACGGCAAGTTATGCCGACCGGCGTGAATACTACAAAGCGCAGCTCGTGCGCATCGGCTGAACGGCGGCGCTGCGCGATACGCAGCGCCGCACGTTCCGCCTCAACACCCAAGGAAGAGTTGTGAACGACCAGTTGCAGAAATTCATGTTCAACGCGGCGCCCGTGCGCGGCGAAATCGTCTCGCTGCGCAACACGTGGCAGGAAGTGCTCGCGCGCCGCGCGTATCCGCCGGCCGTGCGCAACGTGCTGGGCGAAATGATGGCCGCGTGCGCCCTGCTGTCCGCGAACCTCAAGTTCGACGGCACGCTCGTCATGCAAATCTATGGCGACGGCCCCGTGAAGATGCTGGTCGTGCAGTGCAACTCGAACTTGTCGCTGCGCGCGACGGCCAAGCTCGCCGAGGGCGCGGAAAGCGAACTGCAGAACGACATGTCGCTCGCCGACCTGCTCAACCGCCACGGACATGGCCGCTGCGTCATCACGCTCGATCCCTCCGACAAAAAGCCCGGCCAGCAACCGTATCAGGGCATCGTGCCGCTGTCGGGCGAGCACGGGCCGCTCGCGTCGATGGCCGAGGTGCTGGAACACTACATGCATCACTCGGAGCAGCTGGATACACGCATGTGGCTCGCCGCCGATACCGACCGCGCCGTCGGCGTGCTGCTGCAGAAGCTGCCGGGCGATGGCGGCATCGTTCCGCATCCGGGCGAGCATGACGCCGATACGTGGCAGCGCGTCTGCCATCTCGGCAGCACGCTCTCGACGGAAGAATTGCTGAAGGAAGAACCAGAGACGGTGTTCCGTCGCCTCTTCTGGCAAGAGAACGTGCAGCACTTCGAGCCCGCGTCCGCGCGCTTCCAGTGCACGTGCTCGCGCGAGAAGGTCGGCGGCATGCTGAAAATGCTCGGTCGCGAGGAAGTGGACAGCGTGATCGACGAACGCGGCGCCGTCGAAGTGCATTGCGAGTTCTGCAATCAGCGCTACGAGTTCGACCCGGTCGACGTTGCGCAACTTTTTGTCGCAAAAGAGCTCTCACAGGGCGTGAGCCCCGCAGCCGACCAGCGCCACTGAGCACCGTCGGAGGCTTGTCCGGCGTGCATCGAGCGCGCCGGGCGGGCGTCGGATCGCCTGAGCGGGGGAAACGGTGCGCGTGGCTCATGCGAGCCGCCGCACGCTATGATGGACCTTTGTTTAGTTGTCCGACCGGCTGGAGGTCGAAAATGAGAAACGTCCCGTTCCTGTTGAAACTATCGTCCGGCGTGGCCGCGGTATCGCTCGTCGCCGGCTGCGCGATGGACCCGCCCGGCCCCTCGCCGATCTATAGCCGCCTGCCCAGCACGTCGGCTCCGGTGCAGCAGATGGTGACGCCCGAGCAGGAGATGGAGCGCTATAACGCCATCGACAAGCAGGCGCTGGCGGAATCGCAGCAATCGGCGACAGTCGGCAACAATGCGAAGATGATGTCCGGCTACGCGACGACGCCGATCAGCGTGTACGGCGGATATTCGAGTGGCGGCTGGGGCGGTCCTTATTGGGGAACCGGCGTCGGCTTCGGGACCCGGTGGTAATCAGCCCGCTTTCTGCCGGACAAAAAGAAATGGCGCAGTCGATGACTGCGCCATTTGTCTTTTCCGCCCGCGATACTACTCTGCCGCGCCCTGCTTCTTCTTTGCGTCTTTTTCCCTGCGCGCCTTGCGATCCAGGTCGCGCAATTCCTGTTTCGAACGCGATACCGGATTCGGCACCACCCGCAGCGGCGCCGCCGATACCTGCCCGCGCGTCGAGCCGTTCACCGCCGGCGCATTCGCCGAGTTGACCGGCGCCGTCGAATTGGGCGACACGAACTGCACGAACACCTCGCTGTCCTTCACCATGCCCATTTCATAGCGGGCGCGTTCTTCGACGGCGGCAGTGCCGCTTTGCAGGTCCTGCACTTCGCCCTGCACGCGCTCGTTGCGCAGTTTCAGGTTCGTGTTCTTGTCGGTCTGCTGCGCGAGTTGCTGCTGCAATTCATGCACGCGCAGCCAGCCGCCGTGCCCCCACCAGAGCGGGTATTGGATCAGCACCAGCAACAAGACCAGAACGACAGTTACAAGCCGCATTCGAGTAGCCGAAATAAGCGCCGCCGGACGGCTTCAGTGACACCGAAGCCGGCGCGGCGGACAGAGAATAAAGCTAACGTCCTTATCGACTAAAGCGGCGAAAGCTTTAGCGCAAGTTGTAGAACGCCGACTTGCCGGGATAGCTTGCGATATCGCCGAGATCTTCCTCGATACGCAGCAACTGGTTGTACTTCGAGATGCGGTCGCTGCGCGACAGCGAGCCCGTCTTGATCTGACCGGCGTTCAGGCCGACGGCGATATCGGCGATCGTCGAATCTTCCGTCTCGCCCGAGCGGTGCGAGATGACCGCCGTATAACCCGCGCGCTTCGCCATTTCGATTGCCGCGAACGTCTCCGTCAGAGTGCCGATCTGATTGATCTTGATCAGGATCGAATTCGCGATGCCCTTCTCGATGCCTTCCTTCAGGATGCGCGTGTTCGTGACGAAGAGATCGTCGCCGACGAGCTGCACCTTCTTGCCGAGGCGATCGGTCAGCGTCTTCCAGCCGTTCCAGTCGCTTTCGTGCATGCCGTCTTCGATGGAAACGATCGGGAACTTGTCGGCGAGCGTCGCGAGATAGTCGCTGAATTCGCCCGACGAAAGCTGCAGGCCTTCGCCTGCGAGCTGGTACTTGCCGTCGTGATAGAACTCGCTCGCCGCGCAGTCGAGCGCGAGCAGCACGTCTTCACCCGCGCGATACCCCGCCTTCTCGATTGCCTGAAGGATGGTGGACAGGCACTCGTCGTTGCTGCCGAAGTTCGGTGCGAAGCCGCCTTCGTCGCCGACTGCCGTGCTCATGCCGCGATCAGACAGAATCTTCTTGAGCGCATGGAACACTTCCGCGCCGCAACGCAGCGCTTCGCGGAAGGTCGGCTGGCTCACCGGCACGATCATGAATTCCTGGATGTCCAGGCTGTTGTTCGCGTGCGCGCCGCCGTTGACGATGTTCATCATCGGCACCGGCAGTTGCATCGCGCCCGAGCCGCCAAAGTAGCGATACAGCGGCAGGCCCGCTTCTTCCGCAGCGGCCTTCGCGACCGCCATCGACACGGCCAGCAGCGCGTTCGCGCCGAGACGCGATTTGTTCTCGGTGCCGTCCAGCTCGAGCAGGGTCTTGTCGAGGAAAGCCTGTTCCGAGGCGTCGAGGCCCATGATGGCTTCGGAAATCTCGGTATTGATGTGTTCAACCGCCTTCAGTACGCCTTTGCCGCCGTAGCGGCCGGCTTCGTCGTCGCGCAGTTCGATGGCTTCGCGCGATCCCGTGGACGCCCCCGACGGCACCGCGGCGCGGCCCATCGTGCCCGATTCGAGCAGTACGTCGCATTCGACGGTGGGGTTGCCTCGCGAATCGAGAATCTCGCGGCCGATGATATCTACGATAGCACTCATGGTTTCCTCAAATTGACGATGAATTCTGTCGGTCACGATGAAGCGATGACTCGTTGCTGCACTGGCTTCGCTCAGACCTTCTGACGGCTGCGTGGTTCGCGCCTGCTTTGACGCGACCATTGTTGTCCTTGTGAAGCGGACGCCGACCGCGAGGCGCCCGCTCGACTGTGCTCAACCGCGTATCAGTTGAAGTCGTTTTCCAGAAACGGGCCGCTCTTGACCGCTCGATCGAGCGCGACGAGCGTCTCGAGCAGCGCTTCCATGCGATGCAGCGGCACGGCGTTCGGACCGTCCGACTTCGCGCACGCGGGGTCCGGATGCGTCTCCATGAAGAGCCCCGCGACGCCCGTGGCCACCGCCGCACGCGCCAGCACCGGCACGAACTCGCGCTGGCCACCGGAACTCGTGCCCTGCCCGCCCGGCAACTGCACGGAATGCGTCGCGTCGAAGACGACGGGCGCATTCGTTTCGCGCATGATCGCGAGCGAGCGCATGTCGGACACGAGGTTGTTATAACCGAACGACACGCCGCGCTCGCACGCCATGAAGCGGTCATCGGAGAGACCTGCTTCGCGTGCCGCGTCGCGCGCCTTGTCGATCACGTTTTTCATGTCGTGCGGCGCGAGAAACTGGCCCTTCTTGATGTTGACCGGCTTGCCCGAACGCGCGCACGCGTGGATGAAGTCGGTCTGGCGGCACAGGAACGCGGGCGTTTGCAGCACGTCCACCACCGATGCCACCGCTTCGATCTCGTCTTCGGTGTGCACGTCCGTGAGAACGGGCACGCCGACCTGCTTCTTCACTTCGCCGAGGATACGCAAGCCTTCATCCATGCCGGGACCGCGATACGACTTGCCCGAACTGCGGTTCGCCTTGTCGAAGGACGACTTGTAGATGAACGGAATGCCGAGCTTCCCGGTGATTTCCTTCAGCCGGCCCGCGACGTCGATCGTCATTTGCTCCGACTCGACGACGCACGTGCCCGCGATCAGAAAGAACGGCTGGTCGAGCCCCGCTTCGAAATGACACAGCTTCATGCCTGCGCTCCTGCCGTTGCGGCGACGCGCACGCCACCTTCTGCGCCGCCCGCTGCGAGCGCGTGCGTGCGCGCTGCTTCGACGAACGCCTTGAAGAGCGGATGCCCATCCCGAGGCGTCGAGGTGAACTCCGGGTGGAACTGAACGCCGACGAACCACGGATGCAGCGAGTGCGGCAACTCCATCATTTCCGGCAGATCTTCGCTCGGCGTACGCGCGCTGATGATAAGCCCGCCGGCTTCGAGTTGCGGCACGAAACGGTTATTCACTTCATAACGGTGACGATGACGCTCGTTCACGTCCGTGCCGTAGATGCGCTCGGCCATCGTGCCGGGCTTGATCGGGCACTTCTGCGAACCGAGGCGCATGGTGCCGCCGAGGTCCGATTCTTCGCTGCGCTTTTCGACGCGGCCCGCACGGTCGTACCACTCGGTAATGAGCGCGACGACCGGGTTCGTGGTGTTCGAATCGAACTCGGTGCTGTTCGCATCGGCGAGGCCGGCGACGTCGCGGGCGAACTCGATGACCGCGAGCTGCATGCCGAGGCAGATGCCGAGATACGGCGTCTTCGATTCGCGCGCATAGCGGATGGCCTTGATCTTGCCTTCCGTGCCGCGACGGCCGAACCCGCCCGGCACCAGCACGGCGTCGAGGTGTTCCAGCGCGCCCGTGCCTTCGGCTTCGATCTGCTCGGAATCGAGATATTCGATGTTGACCTTCGTCGACGTATGGATGGCCGCGTGGCGCAGCGCCTCGATCAGCGACTTGTACGACTCGGTCAGTTCGACATACTTGCCGACCATGCCGATGGTCACTTCATTCTTCGGGTTCTCGAGCTTCTCGACGAGGTCCGACCACATCTTCAGGTCGGCCGGCGGCGGCGAGAGCTTCAGTTCTTCGCAGACGATGTCGTCGAGATGCTGGTCGTTGAGCATCTTCGGAATCTTGTAGATGCTGTCCGCGTCCCACACGGAGATGACCGCGTCTTCCTGCACGTTCGAGAACAGCGAAATCTTCTGGCGCTCGTCGTCCGGAATCGGGCGATCCGCGCGGCACAGCAGCACGTTCGGATAGATACCGATTTCGCGCAGCTTTTGCACGCTGTGCTGCGTCGGCTTGGTCTTGAGCTCGCCCGCCGTGGCGATGAACGGCACCAGCGTCAGGTGCACGAAGCACGCGCTGTTGCGGCCCATGCGCAGGCTCATCTGACGCGCGGCTTCGAGGAACGGCAGCGATTCGATGTCGCCCACCGTGCCGCCGATTTCGACGATCGCGACATCCGGCTGACCGCACGTGGCCGCAGCCGCGCCGCGCTCGACGAACGCCTGAATCTCATTGGTGATGTGCGGGATGACCTGCACCGTCTTGCCGAGATACTCGCCGCGGCGTTCCTTGCGGATCACCGATTCGTAGATCTGGCCCGTGGTGAAGTTATTGGCCTTGCGCATCTTCGTGCTGATGAAGCGCTCGTAATGGCCGAGGTCGAGGTCGGTCTCCGCGCCGTCTTCCGTGACGAATACCTCACCGTGTTGAAACGGGGACATCGTGCCGGGGTCGACGTTGATGTAGGGATCGAGCTTGAGGAGAGTGACTTTCAGACCGCGCGATTCGAGGATCGCGGCGAGGGAGGCGGCGGCAATACCCTTGCCGAGGGAAGAAACTACGCCGCCGGTGACGAATACATATTTGGTCATCGCTAGATGCTCGCGGGAAAAACGGATTATACCGTAAAGGCCGCGCGCGACCCAACGCGCGCGCCGCCGAAATCCGCCTTGCGCGCCCTGCTTTTGACGCCATTTATCGCGGTCGTTTCGTTATTACGACGCCTCTATCGCACCATTGCGGTGAGGAGCCGCCGTACCGCGCGCGCCGTCTCGATGGGCCGTTCCATCGGAAAGAGATGGCTGCCTTCCATCCACTCGAAGTGCGCGCCCGCGATGCGCCGCGTCATCGCGAGTCCGACCTGCCGCACTTCCGTCGACTGCGTGCCCGCGATGAACCCGACCGGCACCGGCGCGCCGTGTGCGAGCCGCGCGCCGAGCGTATGCGGCAACGTGCGATAGATCAGATATTCAGTGTGCCGGTCGAACGCAAGCGTGCGGGTGCCGTCGGCGTGCACCGGCGGGATGCCGAACTCGATGTAATCCGACAGCATCCGCTCGTCCCAGCGCGCGAATGCGGCTTTCGCGCGGAAATGGCGCCAGGCCTCGTCGCGGCTCGCCCAGCGCGTGCGGCGTTTGCGCGTGGCGGCGGCGGGAGACAGGCGTTCATCGAGCCCCGTGCGTTGCATGACGCGCAAGAGACCGCTGCGCCAGCCCGCGATGACCGGCGAATCCAGCATGACGACGCCCCTCACCCACTGCGGCCGCCTCAATGCCGCCATCAGCGAAAGATAGCCGCCGAGCGAATGCCCGACCAGCCACACTTTCGGATGCGCGCCGCCCGCGTCCTCCCGATGGCGGCTCATGTCGTCGATGAGTTCATCGACGAGATTCGGCCAGTCGCGCGTGACCGGAAAGCGCGGATCGTGACCGTATCGTTCGATGCTGCGAATCTCGTAATCGTCGGCGAGTTCGGCGAATACCGTGCGATACGTCGACGCCGGAAAGCCGTTCGCGTGCGAGAAATGGATGATGTCCTTCAAGGGCTTCCTTGTCAGTGATCCATCCAGTAGCGCGCATGCGTTTGCCGGAAGCGTTCGAGCACGATGTCCGGCCCGGCGTCGATGCGCGCCGCGCCGTCTTCGTCGCTGCGTGACAGCGCGATGCCGCGCATCCGGTAGCGCGCATACACCGTCGGGTTCGGATGGTGAAAACGGTTGCGATAGCCTACCTGAAATACTGCGGCGAGCGGCTCGACGGAATCGAGGAAAGGCTCGGTCGACGACGTGCGGCTGCCGTGATGCGGGACGATCAGGACGTCCGCGCGCAACGCGGACCGGTCGCGGGCGAGCAGCGTGCGCTCGACGTCGGCCTCGATGTCGGCGGTGAGGAGCGCGCTGCGCCCCGCCGCATTCGTGACCTTCAGCACGCAGGCCTGATGGTTCGGCTTGCCCGTCAGCGGGCCGGGGTCCGGCCATAGGATGCGGAAATCGACGCCGTCCCATGTCCAGTGCTGTCCCGCCGCGCATCGCAGCGTCTCGCTGCCGCGCTTGCGGGCGTTCGACCATAACGCGTCGCCGGCCGGAAGCGACGCCAGCAGTTGACGCACGCCGACCGTTTGCAGCACGGCGGGCGCGCCGCCGGCGTGATCGGAATCGGAATGGCTGATGACGAGCGCATCGAGCGCACGCGTGCCGGTGGCGAGCAGATATGGCGCGACGATACGCTCGCCCGCATGTGTCGATTCGGGGCCGGGGCCGGCGTCGAACAGCAGCGCGTGTTTCGTCGTCTCGACGACGAGCGCCGAGCCTTGGCCGATATCGAGCGCCGTGATGCGAAAGGCGTCATGCGGGATCGGCTGCGGCGCCGAAGCGACGAGCGGAAGCCAGGTCAGCGGCGCGGCGAAGCGTAGCGGCCAGCCGCGCGGGGCGAGCGCCCACGCGGCGCCCGCCAGCGCGGCGGCGAGAGCGAACGGTTGCGGCTGCGGCAGACGCCACAGGGACCATGCGGCGCCCGCATCGGCGAGGCGCGTAAGGGCGTCGCAGAGAACGGAGAGCGCGGCATGCGCGATGTGGAACGCGGGTGCATCGACGGGCGCGGGCAGCACGAGACCGGCGAGCGTCGCGGGCGTGACGACGAAGCTGATCCACGGAATCGCGAAGGCGTTGGCGAGCGGCCCGGTGAGCGGGATCTGCGAGAACCAGTACGCGGTCAGCGGCGCAAGTGCGAGCGTCACGGCATATTGAACGCGGGCGCTCGATTCGATGTGCGCGCGCAGCTTCCAAGCGGCACGGCGCGATACCGCTGTCATTCGGCGCGCGAGACTCGTCGACTTCGATGCAGCCGCCTTCGCATCTCTATTGCTCGCCGCGGCAAGCTCATCGGGCAGCACCGGATCGCGCGCTTCCATCCCGGCTAACCAGTCGTCATCATCGGCTCGCGCTTTCGTGGCCCGCCGTCCAGCCGACGCAATTGCGTGCAGGATCGCAGCCACCGCGCAAAACGACAGCCAGAATCCCGGCGATGTAACCGCCCACGGATCGGCAAGCAGCACGATCGCGAGCGCCCACGCGAGCACGAGTGACGATGCCGGCCTTCGTCCGCACACGAAGGCGACGGCGAACACCGTCAGCATCCACAATGTGCGCTGCGCCGGCACGTTGAACCCGGCGAGCGCGGCATACATCGCCGCGAAAGACGCCGCGCCGAGCGCCGCGACTTTCGGCGTCGCAATCATGAGCGGCCCGTCCACGCCACGCACCGTAATGCGCCTCCAGACGAAGCCGCACGCCAGTGCCGCCAGTCCCGCGACGAAGCCGATATGCAGCCCCGAGATCGCCACGAGGTGACTCGTGCCGGTTGCACGCATGATGGCCCAGTCGTCGTCGCTGACGGATTCCTGCGCGCCCACTGCAAGCGCGACGATGATGCCGCGATGCGGCGCATCGCCGAGCACCGTCTCGATGCGATGACGGATATGGTCGCGCCATCGGTCGACGGCGAGTCGTAGGCCGATCGCATCGCGTTCGACGCGACGAGGCGCGCGCACCAGCGATACCGTTCCCGTCGCTCGAATGCCACGCTCGAGCAAGCCGACCTCGCCATCGCGCAGCGAGAAGTTCGCGTTCGCATGCGGGCGTTTGAGCCGCGCACTCAGCGTCCATCGCTGACCGGCATGCAGCGCGGGCGCGGCAAGCGGCGCCACCGGAACCCAAAGCAGCCTCACGATCCTCGGGAAGTCGCGCAGCTTCGCACCGTTCGCTTCGACTTCGAACAGAAACCGCGTGCCTTGCGCCTGCGGCTCCGGCAAGCCGCGCACGAAGCCGGTCAGTTCGATATCGCGCTGTTCATACTCGACCGGCAGATTCGGCCGCAACCGAATCTCGGCGCGCACAGCCGCATACGCGAAGCCGGCGATGGCCGCCGCGAGCACGAACACGCCGATCCCGAACCGTCGCCGCGCGATCCATCCCACGCCCAGCGCGATGCCGAAAGCAACGGAACAGATCATCAAGCCCGGCAGATGCGCCTGTTGCTGCAGCCACCAGACGCCCAACGCAAAACCCAGCAACATCGCACGCACACGCTTCCTCTTCCGTCGTCGACGCGAACGCATTCCATCAGGACAACATCAGTCGTCCGAATCAAATGAACCTGAGAACGATTATGAAGAAGCGAGCGCGAGCCGGGGCAGCGCCGCGTGCGCGTTGGCCGTTGTGCCTAGGGAAAGCGCGTGTTCGTCGATGCCGCGCAACTCCGCCAGCACCTTCGCGATGCCCGCGACCTGATCCGGCGTATTGCGGCCCTTGTAGCGCCATGCCGGCGCGATATCGGGCGCATCGGTTTCCAGCACGATCGCGTCGAGCGGAAGTTCGGCGGCGAGCCGGCGAATCTGGCGCGCACGCTCGAACGTCAGATTGCCGCCGAAGCCGAGCCGCATGCCTTGCGCGATGAACGCATCCGCCTGCTGAAAGCTGCCGTTGAATGCGTGCGCAATGCCGCAGTGAATTTGATTGACGCGCAAGCCCTTCAGCACCTTGTCCTGAGACTTGCGCACGTGGCAGATCACCGGCAATCCGAACTCGCGCGCCAGTTTTAGTTGCGCGTCGTAGAAGAACTGCTGGCGAGCATCGTCGAGCGTCGGGACGAAATAATCCAGCCCGATCTCGCCGATGCCGACGAACAACGGATCGTCCAGGCTCGCCGCGATCTGCTCGCGCAGCACGCGCAGATCGTCGTCGGTGGCGCGCGGCGTGAATAGCGGATGAATGCCGAGCGCATACGCCCCGCCCTCGATGCGATGCGCGAGCTTGCGCACCGTGTCGAAGTTCGCGCGTTCGACGCCCGGAATCACGATCCGCTTCACGCTGGCATCGAGCGCCGCGCGCGCGACGTCATCGCGGTCCGCGTCGAACTCCGAGGCATCGAGATGGCAGTGCGTATCGATCCACATGGCGCTCTCCGCGATTTCCGCCGTTCAGACCGGCACGGACGGCTCTTCGTGCAACACGCCGTCGCGCAGCCGCATGATGCGGTCGCAACGCGCGGCGAGGTCGGCGTCGTGCGTGACGATCACGAAGCTCGTTTCCAGCGTCTGCGACAGCTCGAGCATCAGGTTGAAGACGGTATCGGCCGTGCCGCCATCGAGATTGCCGGTCGGTTCGTCGGCCAGCACGCACGCCGGACGCGTGACGAGCGCACGCGCAATGGCCACCCGCTGCCGCTCGCCGCCCGACAGCTCGCCTGGCCGATGCTTCGCGCGATGCCCGATGCCCACGCGCTCGAGCATGCCCATCGCTTCCTGGCGCGCGGCCTCCTCGGGCATGCGGCGGATGCGCAGCGGCATCGCGACGTTATCCAGCGCGGTGAATTCCGGCAGCAAGTGATGGAACTGATAGACGAAGCCGAGCGCGCGATTGCGCAGGTCGTTGCGCTCTTTTTCCTTGAGTTCCGTGAACGGCTTGCCGAGCAGGGACACCTTGCCCGCGCTTGGTTCGTCGAGCCCGCCGAGCACATGCAGCAGCGTGCTCTTGCCCGAGCCGGACGCGCCGACGATTGCGAGTTTCTCGCCGCGCCGCACATCGAGTTGCGCGTTGTCGAGCACCTGCACGTTGAAGCCGCCCTGCACGAAGGTCTTCGAAATCGCCGACGCGCGCAGCACGATATTGTTGTCTGGAATCATGTCACTCATAACGCAGCGCCTCCGCCGGACGCACCTTCGCACCGCGCCAGCTCGGATAGAGCGTGGCCAGCGACGACAACAGGAACGCGATGACGCCGATCTTCGCGACATCGGCCGGCACGAGTTCCGACGGCAGTTCGCTGATGAAATAGACCGAAGGCGGCAGGAACTGCACGCCGATCAGATGCTCGATCATCGGCACGAGCCACGGAATGCTCCACGCGATCAGACAGCCGAGCGATACGCCGAGCGCCGTGCCGATGAACCCGATCGTCACGCCCTGCACGACGAATATCTTCATGATGGAACCCGGCTGCGCGCCGAGCGTGCGCAGGATCGCGATATCGGCCTGCTTGTCGGTGACGGTCATCACGAGCGACGAAACGAGATTGAACGCCGCCACCGCGATGATCAGCGTCAGGATGATAAACATCATGCGCTTCTCGATCTGCACGGCGGAGAACCATGTCTTGTTCTGCTGCGTCCAGTCGCGGATATACAGATCGCCGGACAGCGTATGCGACAGTTGCCGCGCGACTTCGGGCGCGCGCTGCATGTCCTTCAGGCGCAGGCGCACGCCGGTCGGCGCGGGCAGGCGAAAGAGCGCCTGGGCATCGCGGATGGCGATCAGCGCGAGCGTCGAATCGTATTCGTAGTGCCCCGACTCGAAGATGCCGACGACCGTGAACTGCTTGAGCCGCGGCATCATGCCGGCGGGCGTGATGGTGCCTTCGGGCGCGACGAGCGTGATCTTGTCGCCGGTCATCACGCCGAGGTTCGTCGCCAGATCCCGGCCGAGCACGATGCCGAATTCGCCCGGCACCAGATCCGCGAGCTTGCCCGCGCGCATCTCCTTGCCGATGTCCGACACTTGCGGCTCCAGCGACGGTTCCACGCCTCGCAGCGCGACGCCGCTCACCGCGCCTTGACGCGTGAGAAGCGCCTGCGCTTCGACGTAGGGCGCGGCGCCGGTCACTTCGGGATTGCGGCGCGCTTCCTGCGCGGTGAGTTGCCAGTTAGGCATCGAACCGGTCGGCGAAAAGATCTCGACGTGGGCGAGCACCGAGAGCATGCGGTCGCGCACTTCTTTCTGGAAGCCGTTCATGACCGACAACACGACGATCAGCGCGGCGACGCCAAGTGCGATGCCCGCCATCGACACCAGTGCGATGAAGGAGATGAAGCCGTTGCCTGTGGTGCGTTTGCTGGCGCGCGTGTAGCGCCAGCCAATCTGCCATTCGTACGGAAGTTTCAAGCGAATCCTTGTGTCTGCTGTTGCTGCGTTGGTCTTGCGTCGCGCTTTGCCCGGCTGGCCCGCGTCGATGCATCGCGAGGTCTGCGCCGCGAAATTTGCGAAAGTTTGCCATAGGTGGCGCGAGCGCCGTAACAAGCGGGCGCTGGCATCGGCCATTCGGCAGTGTGCGAAACGGCCTGTCGGCGGGCATTTCGACCGGTCATCAGACGCTTCCACCGATGCGCGGGGCATCGGCGCATGCCCTACAATGCCGACCATCATGCCCGTTCCCGACCTTCACCTTCTGCTGCCGTTCGCGCTGCCCTCGGCGGCGGACGCCGCCACCGCGTTGCACGGACTGGAGAGCGCGGCGCTCGACAAGCTGCTCGCCCGCGCCACGCTCGAAGAACGCGTGATCGGAGAGGATTTCCAGCGCACGCTGCCGCACGAACGCTGGATTGCGCAGCGCTTTGGCGTGGTCACGCCGGGCGCCGCCCAGCGCCACGCCGACGACGCCCCGCTCGCCCCGTTCATGCTCCTCGCCGATGGCGGCACGCCCGGCGATGCACTGTGGGCCTGCATCGAGCCGGTTCACGTGCGGATCGCGCACGATCATCTCGTCCTGATCGATCCCGCCACGCTTGGCGTGCGCACCGAAGAAGCGCGCGCGTTGCTGCAGACGGCGCGGCCCGTCATCGAAGAGCTGGGCATCGCTTTGCAAGCGCCGACGCCGCTGCGCTGGTATGTATCGGGCGAGGCGCTCGGCGCGCTCGCGGGTGCATCGCCGTTGCGCGCGACCGGACGCAACATCGAAATATGGCTGCCGCACGAAGCCCGCACGGGCGAACGCTCGCGCGCGTGGATGAAGCTCCAGAACGAAGTGCAGATGGCGTGGTTCGAGCATCCGCTTAACGTGGAGCGTGAATCGCACGGTTTGCCCGCGATCAATTCGATCTGGCTGCACGCGCAAGGCGCGATGCGTCCCGTCCAGAGTCCGTTCGCGCGCGTGTTGTCGGATGCCGCCGCGACGCGCGGACTTGCGCTCGCAGCGGGCATCGAACCGCACACGCCGCCGGAGAGCTTCGCTGCGCTGGCAAACGCCAAGCATGCGAACGCGGAAGGCACGACGCTCGTCGAACTCGATCCGTTTTCCGCGCCGTTCATCGAACAGGATTGGGCGCGCTGGAACGCATCGCTTCAGGCGCTCGAGAAGGACTGGTTCGCACCCGCGCTCGACGCGCTGTCGAACGGTTCGCTGAAGCGGCTCGGCATCACGCTTTGCGGCGATACCGGCTCGGTGACGCTTTCCATCACGCGTTCGGACTTGCGCAAGTTCTGGCGTCGCAGGCCGATTGCGGCGCTTTTCATCGAATGAAGGCCCTAGCTGAATGACGCGAATCATCACGCGCGCTTCCTCCCCCGCCGACGCCGAAGCGCTGATGCGCCACGGCCTGCATCCCGTGATCGCGCGGCTCTACGCGGCGCGCGGCGTGACGTCGCCGGATGAGATCGAGACAGAGTTCAAGCGCCTCCACGCGCCCGTCGGCCTCAAGGGTTGCGACGCTGCCGCCGTCGTGCTCGCCGATGCGCTCGCCGCGGGCAAGCGCATGCTCGTCGTCGCCGATTACGACTGCGACGGCGCGACCGCCTGCGCCGTCGCCGTGCGCGGCTTGCGGATGTTCGGCGCGACCGTCGACTATCTCGTGCCGAACCGCTTCGAATACGGCTACGGACTGACGCCCGAGATCGTCGATCTCGCCGGGCGCTCGCCGCTCGGCCCGCCGGATCTGCTGATTACCGTCGATAACGGCATCGCCAGCGTGGAAGGCGTCGCGGCGGCGAACGCGCTCGGCATCGACGTGCTCGTAACCGATCATCACCTTCCCGGCGACAAATTGCCCGCCGCGCGCGCGATCGTCAATCCGAATCAGCCAGGCTGCGGATTTCCGAGCAAATGCATTGCGGGCGTGGGCGTCGTGTTCTACGTGCTGCTCGCGCTGAGGGCCGAATTGCGCCGGCGCGGCGCCTACGAAAACGCGCCCGAACCGCGTCTGGACGGCCTGCTCGATCTCGTCGCGCTCGGCACGGTCGCGGACGTCGTGAAGCTCGATGCAAATAACCGCATCCTCGTCGCGCAAGGGCTCAAGCGAATTCGCGCGGGCCGGATGCAGCCGGGCATCGCCGCGCTTTTTCGTGCGGCAGCGCGCGATGCGCGCGCCGCATCGGGCTTCGATCTCGGCTTTGCGCTGGGGCCGCGGCTGAACGCGGCGGGCCGGCTGTCGGACATGTCGCTCGGCATCGAATGCTTGACGACCGACGACATCGGCCGCGCATGGGAGCTTGCGCAGCAACTCGATTCGATGAACCGCGAGCGGCGCGAGATCGAAGCCGGCATGCAGCAGCAGGCACTCGCGGAACTGCAAAGTTTCGATCCGGGCGAGCGCGCGACGCTCACGCTATTCGATCCGGGCTGGCATCAGGGCGTGATCGGCATCGTCGCGGGACGGCTGAAGGAGCGCTTTCACCGGCCGTCGTTCACGTTCGCCCACGCCGACGACGCCGGCACGCTGTCCAAAGGCTCGGGCCGCTCGATTCCGGGCTTCCATCTGCGCGATGCCGTCGATCTGATCAGCAAGCGCGAGCCCGGCCTCATCCACAAGTTCGGCGGCCACGCGATGGCGGCAGGCCTCACGCTCGCCACCGCCGATATCGCGCGCTTCACGGACGCGTTCGAAGCGGTCGGGCGCGAATGGCTGACGGCCGAAGCGCTCGCGCGGACCATCGAGACGGACGGCGAGCTGGAAGACGCGTACTTCACGCCGCAATTCGTCGAAATGCTCGACGCCGCCGTCTGGGGTCAGGGATTCCCGGCGCCGACTTTCTCGGGCGAGTTCGACGTCGCATCGCAGGCGCTCGTCAAGGAGAAGCATCTGAAGCTGTCACTCACGCGCGGACGGCAGCGCTTCAACGCGATCTGGTTCAATCACGTCGATCCTCTGCCGCCGCGTGCGACCGTCGCGTACCGGCTCGTCAGCGATTCTTGGAACGGCGTGGCGCGCGTCCAGTTGATCGTGGAGCATGCGACATAATTTGGCGTGGCGGAAAGACGCCGCATGCGTCTGCCAGCCTAATAATGCCGCGCCCCGAATGCTCGCTTCGGGGCCTTTCCGGGTATATGTCGGCCGCGGTATGCGTGCGCCGGCTCGTGTTTATTAGATGTACGAAACAGAATTGTCGCGGAGCGTGCGCAACCAGAAAGTCGATTTAAGTCAGTTCACGCTGTGCGCCGTTGATTGCATCAATCCAGTACTCGCAATAAGAGCGCTAGAAAATTCAAGCAGACACTGCCTGTTTGGCGACACACGGCTGCTGACCGGGCGACCCATCGACTATGGTGCGCGAGTCGTGCTAATTCTCCCATTCGTAGCAGGCACGAATACAGCCGGTTCATTCTCAAAGAACTGGGCGGTCATATCACGACGCTCTGGGTGCTGCTCGTTCAGTGGGATGGTTATGTAATCTTCCCGTCGGCGTGGACAGACGAATTCCTGGCTTACGACGATATCGGCGCGTGCTGGCCCTTCTATTCCGACGGCATGGCCGTCGGAAACGGCGGCTTCTCGCTCCGCTCGAAACGGCTTCCTAATGCGTTGTCGAGCGACAGCGCATTCACGCCCGACGCGACGACCGGCGAAGATGAGCTGATCGGTCGCGCATTTCGCCCTGCTCTCGAGATGAACTGTGGCATCCGCTTCGCGCCTGAAGACCTGGCCGACCGCTTTCCCGTGGAGATCGCCGCGATAACCGACCCGACCTTCGGCTTCCACGGGATGTTCCACATGCATCGCCTTCCCGAAGACGACATCTCGTTCGTGACCGAACACGCGCATGAGCGCACGGTCTCCACGAGCGAATTCATTGCCTTCTGGGCTCGTTGCGTCGAAGTGTGTCACGCCTCGGTAGCAAGCCAGATATACGACCGGCTTCGGGAGGTATTCGAGCGGGCAGTAATCGGACGTTTTCTTGTGGAGATTGGTGGGCTCACGGCCGTCCAAGCTCCCGACCGCGTGGCGCGGGCGGAAGCGCTACGCAATGAACGAAAGACCAGCCGCGCCGCGCTTAGCGCCTGACGCGCTCGCACCCAAATGCCGCGCAACAGGACGGCGGAGAGATCGCGCAGCGTCAGCCGCCAAGCTGACAAACGCTTCTCACCCCTTTTCCGGTGGTGGCGCAGCCGGCGCGGACGCGGGCCGGCGGGCGCGAAAAAGGATGTCGATCGGCTATAATTGCACCTTTTTACGAAGCCGAAGATCGACAATGGAAGCAGAACGTCTCAACGCGATCGAAAGCCTCCTGGCCGACCTGCGCCGCCGCGCGGACGAGCTACGGGGGTATCTTTGACTACGACGCCAAGTCCGCGCGTCTGATCGAAGTCAACAAGGAACTCGAAGACCCCAACGTCTGGAACGATTCGAAGAACGCCCAGGCGCTCGGCCGTGAGAAGAAGCTGCTCGACGGCGTGGTGACGACGCTCACCGCGCTCGGCAACGATCTTCGCGACGCGCAGGATCTCTTCGACATGGCGCGCGACGAAAGCGACGAAGACACGCTCGTCGCCAGCGAATCCGACGCCGAAGCGCTCAAGGCGCGCGTCGAAGACATGGAGTTCCGCCGGATGTTCTCGAACCCGGCCGATCCGAACAACTGCTTCATCGACATTCAGGCTGGCGCGGGCGGCACCGAGGCGTGCGACTGGGCGTCCATGCTGTTGCGCCAGTACCTGCGCTACTGCGAGCGCAAGGGCTTCAAGACCGAAGTGCTCGAAGAATCCGAAGGCGATGTCGCCGGCATCAAGAGCGCGACGATCAAGGTCGAAGGCGAATACGCGTACGGCTATCTGCGCACCGAAACCGGCATTCACCGCCTCGTGCGCAAGTCGCCGTTCGATTCGTCGGGCGGCCGGCATACGTCGTTTTCGTCGGTGTTCGTGTATCCGGAAATCGACGATTCGATCGAGATCGAAATCAATCCCGCTGATATCCGCACGGACACATATCGCGCATCCGGCGCGGGCGGCCAGCACATCAACAAGACGGACTCCGCCGTGCGACTCACGCACGCGCCGACGGGCATCGTCGTGCAATGCCAGAACGACCGCTCGCAGCACCGCAACCGCGCGGAAGCCATGCAGATGCTGAAGGCGCGTCTCTACGAATTCGAGATGCGCAAGCGCCAGGCCGAACAGGACAAGCTCGAATCGAGCAAGACCGACGTGGGCTGGGGCCATCAGATCCGCTCCTACGTGCTCGACCAGAGCCGCGTGAAGGATTTGCGCACCAGCGTGGAAATGAGCAACACGCGCGCCGTGCTCGACGGCGACCTCGACGACTTCATCAGCGCAAGCCTGAAACAGGGCGTCTAAACCGCCAGCGCGGGTATCGGCTTCGGTATCCGCGTTTTCGTTTCGACTCACCGCGCATCCGCCTCGCTTTAAAAGCCAAGAATCATCATGACCGAACCGACCCAGACGAGCGCCGCTCCCGAACTGGAAGACAACCAGATCATCGCCGAGCGCCGCGACAAGCTGCGCGCGCTGCGCGAGCAAGGCATCGCTTATCCGAACGACTTCCGCCCGACGCATCAGGCGGCCGCGCTGCAAAGCGAGTACGCCGACACCGACAAGGAAGCGCTCGAAGCGAATCCCCTCCCCGTCGCGCTCGCCGGCCGCATGATGCTGAAGCGCGTGATGGGCAAGGCCAGCTTCGCGACGGTTCAGGACGGCAGCGGCCAGATTCAGTTCTTCGTGACGCCCGCCGATGTCGGCGCGGACGTGTACGAAGCGTTCAAGAAGTGGGACCTGGGCGACATCATCGCGGCGCGCGGCGTGTTGTTTCGCACGAACAAGGGCGAGCTGTCGGTGCGCTGCACGGAACTGCGGCTGCTGTCGAAGGCGCTGCGCCCGCTGCCCGACAAGTTCCACGGCCTCGCCGATCAGGAAATGCGCTATCGCCAGCGTTACGTCGATCTGATCGTCACGCCGGAATCGCGCAAGACCTTCATGGCGCGCACGAAAGCGGTCACGTCGATCCGCAATTTCATGGCGCAGGCGAACTTCATGGAAGTCGAAACGCCGATGCTGCACCCGATTCCGGGCGGCGCGGCGGCGAAGCCCTTCGTCACGCATCACAACGCGCTCGACATGCAGATGTTCCTGCGCATCGCGCCGGAGTTGTATCTGAAGCGTCTGATCGTCGGCGGCTTCGAGCGCGTGTTCGAGATCAATCGTAATTTCCGGAACGAAGGCGTGTCGCCGCGTCACAATCCGGAATTCACGATGATGGAGTTTTACGCGGCGTTCACGGATTATCGCTGGCTGATGGATTTCACCGAGCAACTGATCCGCCAGGCTGCGATCGATGCGCTCGGCACCGCGACCATCACGTATCAGGGCCGCGAACTGGATTTCAGCAAGCCGTTCCATCGGCTGACGATCAATCAGGCGATTCAGAAGTACGCGCCGCAATACACCGACGAGCAGTTGAACGACGGCGTGTTCGTGCGCGCCGAACTGAAGAAATTCGGTGTCGATACGGCGCAGCCCGCGTTTCTCAATGCCGGCATCGGCGCGCTGCAACTGGCGCTTTTCGAAGAGACGGCGGAATCGCAATTGTGGGAGCCGACGTACATCGTCGACTACCCGATCGAGGTGTCGCCGCTCGCGCGTGAATCGGACAGCGTGCCGGGCATCACCGAACGCTTCGAGCTGTTCATCACGGGGCGCGAGATTGCGAACGGTTTCTCGGAACTGAACGATCCGGAAGATCAGGCCGCGCGCTTTCAGAAGCAGGTCGACCAGAAAGACGCCGGCGACGAAGAAGCGATGTATTTCGACGCCGACTACATTCGCGCGCTCGAATACGGCATGCCGCCGACAGGCGGATGCGGGATCGGCATCGACCGGCTGGTGATGCTGCTGACCGACAGCCCGAGCATTCGCGATGTCATTCTGTTCCCGCATTTGCGGCGGGAAGACTGAGCGGCAAGCTTGGTCGGTTGATGGCGAAAGCGCGTCCTTGGGGGCGCGCTTTTTTTTGCAATGTGGAGGTTCTTCAAGCGATGCGGTGCGGGGCGTCGAGAAGATGAAACGCGGGGTCGCGGCAGGCTCGATCGCCTAACACACGATTTTCGCGCCCGTCCTGTCTTGCAACGATGTAATTCCAGACTTAGCCTCGATGCACAGAACCGTTAAGCATCGTGGCGGCGAAAAGATGCACCCCGCACGCGACCTGCGAATCGCAGTGCCCGCTCGGACAATGGCGTCCGGACCGCGTCAAACCTGAAACCAAAAAAACCGCGCGTCGTCGAGTGAGCAAGCGGAACACCCCTTCTCGTGGTTTTGTGACCGGACCCCAGACGCCGAAATCGTCGTCCCACAACGCCTCGCTCTATTTCTGCACTGGCCGTCTGGCATCGGATGTGCTTCCGAGTAAGAAAAATAGTGGTCAAAACCAGCAAAGCTCTAGACGCAAAATCCCATCAAAATTGATCCGTCTAGCACTTCGCCTCGAACGGAGGTTCAACCATGGATAACGGGACCAACAAGCTCGCGTCCGCGCCCTCTCCCGACGCCAGCCAGCCGCTGCCGCAGCAACGCCGTCTGCATCCACTCGTCGCGACGGCGGCGGGCGCGGTGATCGTCGCAAGTCTTGCCGCTACGGCAGCCATTACCGGCGTATTTCCCAGGGCGTCGAGTACGTCCGCGCAGAATCCGCAGACGCAGACGGCGGCCGTCGCGCAGCAGCAGGCAGTACCCCCCGCCCCGCCTGCCGCCGCACCCGCCCAACCGGTCGTGCAACAACCCGCCCCGCAGCCCGTGCAGCAGGCACCCGTCCAGCCAGCGCCCGCCCAACCGTCCTATGCGCAACAGCCGCCGCCGAAAGCGGCGTACTGCTCGACGTGCGGCACCGTCGAATCCATCTCTGCCGTGCGTCGCGAAGGACACGGCACGGGGATCGGTGCGGTCGGTGGCGCGGTGGCCGGGGGTGTCGTCGGCAACCAGTTCGGGCGTGGCGGCGGCCGGACCGCGATGACCCTGCTCGGCGCGCTCGGCGGCGGTCTCGCGGGCAATTCGGTGGAGAAGCACATCCGCAGCGAAACCGATTACTCGGTGCGCGTCAGAATGGAAAACGGCAAGACGCGTTATTTCACGTACAAGCAGCAGCCGCCGTTCGCGCAGGGCCAGCATGTGCGCGTGCGCAACGGCGTGCTGGAAGCGGGTTGACCGGTCAACGCGTCAGGCGAAGAAAAGGCGGCGGGTCTTGCGAACCGCCGCCTTGTGCATCGTGTAACGCGCTTCAGTGATCCCGTTGCGAACTGCGCGCGGGATTCGGTTTGCCGCGTATCGCCATGTAGGCCCACCAGACGTAGCCGGACAATCCGTACAGCACGAAGAGGCAAAACAGCATCACAGGCGGATCGGACGATACGAGCACGAACGCCACCACGATCAGCAGCACGCCCGCGAACGGCACGCGATACCGCACGTCGAGCGCCTTGCCGCTATAGAACGGCGCGTTCGATACCATCGTGACGCCCGCGTAGATCGTCAGCACGAACGCGACCCACGGCAGCCAAACGAGCTTGAGCGGCACGCGGTTATCGGTGGCGAGCCACACGAAACCGGCGATCAGCGCAGCCGCCGCCGGCGACGGCAAACCCTGAAAATAGCGCTTGTCGACCACGCCGACGTTCGTGTTGAAGCGCGCGAGCCGCAACGCCGCGCCCGAGCAGTAGACGAACGCCGCGAGCCAGCCCCAGCGCCCGAGGTCCTTCAGCACCCATTCGTACATCACGAGCGCGGGCGCGACGCCGAACGACACCATGTCCGAGAGGCTGTCGAACTGCTCGCCGAACGCGCTTTGGGTATGCGTCATGCGGGCGACGCGGCCGTCCATGCCATCGAGGACCATCGCAACGAAAATGGCGATGGCCGCGATCTCGAAGCGCACGTTCATCGCCTGGACGACGGCGAAGAAGCCGCAAAAGAGCGCCGCCGTGGTGAACGCATTCGGCAGCAGATAAATGCCGCGCTTTCGCAGGAACTGCTGCCGCTTCGCGCGCCGCGTCTCGACGACGCCCACGTCCTGAATGGCCTTGTTGCGGCGGAACGCGCGCGGCGGCGTCGCGTTCGCGCGGTTACGGCGCGTCTTGAATGCCGCCATCGGACCCCCCGCGTTATTCCGCGAACTCGGCAAGGATGGTCGACGAGGCGGACACCTTCTCGCCGATCGACACGCGTGGCCGGCTTCCGACCGGCAAATACACATCGACGCGCGAGCCGAAACGGATGAAACCGTAACGCTGGCCGCGCGTGAGCGGCTCGCCGGCGTGCACGTAGCAGAGAATGCGGCGCGCGATCAGACCCGCAATCTGCACCGACGTCACTGTATGCCCCGCCGCCGTGTGCAGGACGATCGCGTTGCGCTCGTTCTCGGTCGACGCCTTGTCGACGGCCGCATTCAGATACGCGCCGGGAAAGTACTGAACCTTGCTGATCGCGCCGTCCACGGGCGAACGCTGCGAGTGGACGTTGAACACGTTCATGAACACGCTGATCTTGAGCGCTTCGCGTCCCGCGTACGGATCATGCGCCGTCTCGACCGCGACGATGCGCCCGTCCGCCGGACACAGCACCGCGTTCGGCTGAGTGGGAATGGGTCGCGGCGGATCGCGGAAGAACTGGACGACGAAGATCACGATCAGCCAGAAGAGCCAGGCGAAGCCGAAGCCGCCGATCGCCTGCACGAGAACGGCAACGACGGCCGCGATGGCGATAAACGGCCAGCCTTCGCGGGCAATGATCGGATGAGGATAGTTCATGAACGTGTTCTGTGTTTTATAAAAACCGTAGGATAACAAAAGCCGCCCGGCGCACAGCGGCTTCCGGGCGGCTTTCGATGCAGCAAGAACCGTGACGCGGGGTCACGCAGACACGTTTAGTTCTTCGACTGGTCGACGAGCTTGTTCTGCGCGATCCACGGCATCATCGCGCGGAGCTTCTCGCCCACTTGCTCGATCTGATGCTCGGCCGTCAGGCGGCGGCGCGATTGCAGCGTTGGCGCACCCGCGCGGTTCTCGATGATGAAGCTCTTTGCGTACTCGCCGGTCTGGATGTCCTTGAGCACGGCCTTCATCGCCTTCTTCGTCTCTTCCGTGACGATGCGCGGACCCGTCACGTACTCGCCGTACTCGGCGTTGTTCGAGATCGAGTAGTTCATGTTGGCGATGCCGCCTTCGTAGATCAGATCGACGATCAGCTTCAGTTCGTGCAGACACTCGAAGTACGCCATTTCCGGCGCGTAGCCCGCTTCGACCAGCGTTTCGAAGCCGGCCTTGATCAGGTCGACGGTGCCGCCGCACAGCACGGCCTGCTCGCCGAACAGGTCGGTTTCGGTTTCTTCACGGAAGTTCGTTTCGATGATGCCGGCACGGCCGCCGCCGTTCGCCGCCGCATACGACAGCGCCACGTCGCGCGCCGAGCCCGACTTGTCCTGCGCGACCGCGATCAGGTGCGGCACGCCGCCGCCCTGGCTGTACGTGTTGCGCACCGTGTGGCCCGGAGCCTTCGGCGCGATCATGATGACGTCCAGATCCGCACGCGGGATCACCTGGCCGTAGTGAACGTTGAAGCCGTGCGCGAATGCGAGCGCCGCGCCGTTCTTGGCGTTGGCGTGCACTTCGTTCTTGTACACCTCGGCGATTTGCTCGTCGGGCAGCAGCATCATGACGACATCGGCGCCCTTCACGGCTTCGGCCACTTCCTTCACCGGCAGGCCGGCGTTCTCGGCCTTGCTCCACGAAGCGCCGCCCTTGCGCAGGCCGACCGTCACGTTCACGCCGCTTTCCTTCAGGTTCAGCGCGTGTGCATGGCCTTGCGAGCCATAGCCGATGATGGTCACTTGCTTGCCCTTGATGAGGGAGAGGTCGGCGTCTTTGTCGTAGAAAACTTTCATGGTGGTTCCTTGAGTCCTGATGCGTGAATTGGTGTGCTTGTTTGCGCTGCTAACTGGATGGTCTGGCGGTCAGACCTTGAGGATGCGCTCGCCCCGGCCGATGCCGGAGCTGCCCGTGCGAACCGTCTCGAGGATCGCCGTGGCGTCGAGCGCCTGGATGAACGCGTCGAGCTTGTCGGACGCGCCCGTCAGTTCCATGGTGTAGGTCTTCTCGGTCACGTCGATGATGCGGCCGCGGAAGATATCCGCCATCCGCTTCATTTCTTCGCGTTCCTTGCCGACCGCCCGTACCTTGATGAGCATCAGCTCGCGCTCGATGTGGGCGCCCTCTGTCAGGTCGACCACTTTCACCACCTCGATCAGGCGGTTCAGGTGCTTCGTGATCTGTTCGATCACGTCGTCCGAGCCAATGGAGACGATGGTGAGCCGCGACAGCGAACTGTCTTCGGTCGGCGCCACCGTCAGCGTTTCGATGTTATAGCCGCGCGCGGAAAAGAGCCCGACGACACGCGATAACGCGCCCGGCTCGTTTTCCAGCAGTACGGAGATGATGTGTTTCATGTGTCTTTTCCCGATGTGGTTCCAGTCAAAGCCCGTCTCTGAAACCCGCGCGCCACGCATGTCCTTTGTGAAGACAGGCGCGCGCGAGCCTCGCGAGACGAACCGCGTTATAGATCCTCAGACCCGAGCAGCATTTCCGTGATGCCTTTACCGGCTTGCACCATCGGGAATACGTTTTCGGTGGGATCGGTCTGGAAGTCGAGAAATACGGTGCGATCCTTCAGGCGCAGCGCTTCCTTCAGCGCCGGCTCGACATCCGCGGTCTTTTCGACGCGGATGCCGACATGACCGTACGCCTCGGCGAGCTTCACGAAATCAGGCAACGCGTCCATGTACGAACTGGAGTAGCGCTTCTTGTATTCGATCTGCTGCCACTGGCGAACCATGCCGAGATAGCGGTTGTTCAGCGAAATGATCTTGACGGGCGTGTTGTACTGCTTGCAGGTCGACAACTCCTGAATGCACATCTGGATGGAGCCTTCGCCCGTAATGCAGACGACTTCCTCGTCCGGAAAGGCCATCTTCACGCCCATTGCGGCGGGCAGGCCGAAGCCCATCGTGCCGAGACCGCCCGAGTTGATCCAGCGGCGCGGCTTGTTGAACGGATAGAACTGCGCCGCCCACATCTGGTGCTGGCCGACGTCCGAACAGACGAACGCGTTGCCGTCGGTGAGCTCCGCGAGCTTTTCGACGACGTACTGCGGCTTGATGATCTCGCTCTTGCGGTCGTACGCGAGACAGTCCTTCGCGCGCCAGCTTTCGATGTCGTCCCACCATTGCTTGAGCGCCTGCGTGTCCGGACCGTGCTCGGCGTGCTGAAGCTGCTCGATCAGTTCCTTCAGGACTTCCTTCACGTCACCGACGATCGGAATGTCCACCTTCACGCGCTTCGAAATGGACGACGGATCGACGTCGATATGGATGATCTTGCGCGGCGACGACGCGAAATGCTTCGGATCGCCGATCACGCGGTCATCGAAGCGCGCGCCAATGGCGATCAGCACGTCGCAGTGCTGCATCGCCATATTGGCTTCGTACGTGCCGTGCATGCCGAGCATGCCGAGGAACTTCTTGTCGCTCGCGCGGTAGCCGCCGAGGCCCATCAGCGTGTTGGTGACCGGATAGCCGAGCATATCGGCGAACTGGTTCAGCTCGCGCGACGCATCCGCGAGGATGATGCCGCCGCCGGTATAGATATACGGGCGCTTCGCCGACAGCAGCAATTGCACCGCCTTGCGAATCTGGCCGGAGTGGCCCTTCGTCACCGGGTTGTAGGAGCGCAGCGACACGCTCTTGACCGGTTCGTACCGGCACGGCGCCTTCGACACGTCTTTCGGAATGTCGATCAGCACCGGACCCGGACGGCCTGTGCGGGCAATGTAGAACGCTTTCTTGATGGTGGCGGCGAGATCGCGCACGTCCTTCACGAGGAAGTTGTGCTTCACGCAGGGACGCGTGATGCCGACGGTGTCGCATTCCTGAAAGGCGTCGAGGCCGATGGCCGCAGTGGGCACCTGCCCGCTGATGACGACGAGCGGAATGGAATCCATGTAGGCCGTCGCGATGCCGGTGACGGCATTGGTGACGCCCGGACCCGAAGTCACGAGGCATACGCCGACCTTGCCGGTGGAACGCGAATAGGCGTCCGCGGCGTGCACGGCGGCTTGCTCGTGGCGCACGAGAATGTGTTGAATCTGGTCCTGCTTGTACAGCTCGTCGTAGATGTAGAGTACCGAGCCGCCGGGATAGCCCCAGATGAACTCGACGTTCTCGTCGGCGAGCGCGCGCATGAGCACGGTCGCACCGATAGAGTCAGCGTCTTGGGGAGGAGTGGTATCCGACGTGGAGAATTCCGCGCTAGGCATATTCATTCATCACCTTTCGAATTTTCGGCAAAAAATTGATCGGGTGCTCTCTGCCGGGCTTGTGGCTCGGGTTCAAGCGGCGCGTCTTGGTTTGACAGGCGTGCTTCTTGGGCTCGCCTCAAAGCAGACATTTCACTTTATGATGCGAGTCAGAAAAGATAGCCCGGTTTTGCGCATCGGGTCAAGCAAAAATTTTCCGATCATTGCGCGCCAATCTTGCGGACCGGGCTTCAATCGCCCGGACCATGCGCCTCTCCGGCAACAAATCGTCCCGATTTGTCCGGGCGCGGCGAAAATTTGCTAGCATCCGCAGGTTTCCCTGCAACTCCCTATTCTCTTTCGACGCAATTCGCTGCGCCGGGTCCCCAACGGATGGCATCAGACAAGGAACTCGCCGACTTCCTGGCGGGCGTCGAAAGACGCGCGTTCAAGCAGACCGTCTACACCGTACGCGATGACGACGCGGCGCTCGATATCGTGCAGGACGCGATGATCAAGCTCGCCGAAAAATACGGCGACCGTCCGTCCGCCGAGCTTCCGCTTTTGTTCCAGCGTATCCTTCAGAATGCGACGCACGACTATTTCCGCCGCCAGAAAGTCCGCAACACCTGGGTGAGCCTGTTTTCGTCGTTCGGCAGCGCGGACGACGACGAATTCGATCCGCTCGAAACGCTGGAAGCGCAAGGCGGCGGCACGGGCAGCGAAAGCAGCGAGAACAGGCTGGAGCGCGAACAGGTGCTGAATCTGATCGACGCGGAAATTCAGAAATTGCCGGCGCGTCAACGAGAAGCTTTTCTCATGCGTTACTGGGAAGATATGGATGTCGCCGAGACGGCCGCCGCGATGGGCTGCTCCGAGGGCAGCGTGAAGACGCACTGTTCACGCGCCACGCATGCGCTCGCTCAAGCCCTGAAAGCCAAAGGGATCACGCTATGAGTTCCGCTCCTGAATTAAACGAAAACGAGTTCGCGCTGAAACTCATTCGCGCGCTCGACGAAAATGCGTCGAATATTCCGGCCGCTGCGAGCGACCGCCTTGCGCTTGCGCGCCGGGCGGCGCTCGCGCGCAAGAAGCCGGAGAAAGTACCCGTCGCCGCCTTCACGCCGGCCTTCACGCCGGCCTTTACGCCCGCGTTCGCCGGCGCGGCGGGCGGCCTGGGCGACGCCGGCGGGTCCGGCGGCGAGCCTTCGCACAAGGGCCTGTTCGCACGGATCGGCGGCTTCGGGCTGGCGTTGCCGGTGCTCGCGCTCGCCGTCGCGCTGGCGGGCGTCGCGTATTGGGAAGATCAGGAGCGCAAGGCCGAACTCGCCGATATCGACGCGGCCATGATGAGCGACAGCCTGCCGCTCGACGCCTATCTCGACCACGGGTTCAACGCATACCTGACGCGCAATCACTAAGCATCGGCCAACGAGCAACGCATACAGCGGGGGAATTTTCGGGTGAGTTACAAGCGCGGTCTCGCGATTGTTTTTGGCTGCGCGATTGCGGGTATGGTCGCGTTCGCCGCCACTTACCCGCGTTTCTACTCGTCCCCCGCCTCCCCCGCTTCCGTGGCCGCACCCATCGGGGCGAGCGCCGCCGCTGACAGCGACGTCCTGCCCCTCGCCGCACTGTCGGCGAATCCGCTTTCTTGGAACCGCCTGACCGAGGCGCAGCATGTCGCGCTCGCGCCGTTCGCTACGCAGTGGGATTCCTTCAGCGACGAGCGCAAGCAGAAGTGGTTGAAGATCGCGTCCCGTTATCACCGGATGTCGCCGGAAGCGCAGAAGCGCCTGCAGCAGCGCATGCAGGAATGGGTTCGCCTGACGCCCGACGAACGCAAGGTCGCGCGGGAAAATTATCAGGTCTCGAAGTCGGTGCCGCTCGACAAGCGCGAGCGCGCGTGGGACGCGTACCAGAAGCTCCCTGACGAACAGAAGAAGAAGCTCGCCGCAAGCGAGCACAATCGCCGTCCGACTGTCGTCAGCGCGCCGCCGACGGGCAAGACCGAGGTCAAGGACATCAACCGCCTCGTCACCGCACGCGAGCAGGGTCACACCGCCGGGCACGCGCAAAGCGAATCGGGCGCATCGGCGTCGCTGCCCGCTGTGCCGTCGCTGCCGGGCATCCCGAACGCGGCGAGCATCGTGCCCGCCACGCCGATTCCCGTTTCGCCGCAGCAAGCGCCGTCGATGTACAACGGGTCGTGAGCGCGCGATGAACGCTGACACGACCGTCCCGCCGCTTCGCGCGCCCGCGCTGCGCCGCCGCCTCGCGACCATGATCTACGAAGGCGTCATCCTGTTCGGCGTCGTGTTCATCGCCGGCTATCTGTTCAGCACGCTCACGCAGCAGCGCAACGGCCTCACGCATCACAACCTGCTGGCGTCGTGGATCGGCATCGTGCTTGCCGCCTACTTCGTGTGGTTCTGGACGCACGGCGGACAGACCTTGCCGATGAAAACCTGGCGCATGAAAGTCGTCGATGCCCACGGTCAGCCGGTCAAGCCCGGCCGCGCCCTCGCGCGTTACGCCCTCGCGTGGCTCTGGTTCCTGCCGCCGCTCGCGCTGCATCCGCTGATGTCGCTGGCCGTGCCGCAAACGCTCGTCGTGCTCGGCGTCTGGGTGACGCTGTGGGCCGCCGCCGTGCGGCTCGATCCGGCGCGCCAGTTTCTGCACGATCGTCTCGCGGGCACGCGCATCGTCGCCACACAAGCAAGCACGGCGAAATAATTGCCGCGTAATAAGAAGTTCTCGTGACCGTCATGGCTCCGTCACGGCCGCATGGCGCAATGCGCATACCGAAACCCGATGCGCGAGCCAATGCCTTCGAACTCGTCAGTCACGCCGGCAATCGATTCCTCCTCGGCTTACTGGTTCCGCAGCACCGGATTCACGCTGCCGTCCATTCCGCCCGACACCACCGATCCGGTCACTGAAGGCGATTCCCCGGACGGTCCGCACCGCTACCGGACGATCTGGCTCTCCGATATCCACCTGGGCTCAGGCGGCTGCCAGGCGGCTTATCTGCTCGACTTTCTGCGGCATCACGAGTCGGACTATCTGTATCTCGTCGGCGACATCATCGACGGATGGCAGCTTCGCAAAGGCTGGTTCTGGCCGCAGGCGCACAACGACGTCGTGCAGAAAATCCTGCGCAAGGCGCGCAAGGGCACGCAGGTGGTCTACATTCCCGGCAATCACGACGAAGCCGCGCGCCAGTTCTGCGATCTCGCGTTCGGCGACATTCACGTGCGCGGCGAAGCGTTCCACACGACGCTCGCGGGCAAGCGCCTGTGGATCGTGCACGGCGATCTTTTCGATGGCGTCATCCAGCACGCGAAGTGGCTCGCTTATCTCGGCGATACCGCCTACACCGCGATTCTCCTGCTCAACCGCTGGTTCAATCGCGTGCGAACGAAGCTGGGCTTCGATTACTGGTCGCTCTCGCAGTATCTGAAGCATCAGGTCAAAAACGCTGTCAGCTTCATTTCGCAGTTCGAACGAGTGATGACCGACGAAGCCCGCCGGCGCGGCTGCGACGGCGTCGTGTGCGGCCATATCCACAAGGCGGAAATCCGCGACATCGACGGCATTCTCTATTGCAACGACGGCGACTGGGTCGAAAGCCTCTCCGCGCTCGTCGAGACCCATGACGGCGAGCTGAAGATCGTCTACTGGACCGTCATGCGCGCGTCCGGTCAACGCCACGCCACCACGCACGCGACGGTTTGAACGTACGCGTCATCCAATCCGGGACTGCTATGAAAATCATGATCGTGACCGATGCATGGGAGCCGCAGGTCAACGGCGTCGTGCGAACGCTGAAGAACACGCGCAAGGAATTGATGGCGCTGGGGCATCGCGTGGAGATGCTCACGCCGCTCGAATTCAGGACCATTCCCTGCCCCACTTATCCCGAGATTCGCCTGTCGCTGATGCCGCGCCGCCGCGTTGCCGAGCGCATCGACACGTTCGATCCGGACGCGCTGCACATCGCCACCGAAGGCCCGCTCGGGCTCGCGGCGCGTGCGTATGCGCTGCGTCACAAGCTGCCGTTCACGACCGCGTACCACACACGCTTTCCCGAATACGTGAAGGCGCGCTTCGGCATTCCGCTCGCGGCGACGTATCGGTTTCTGCGATGGTTTCATCGGTCCTCGCAAGCGGTGATGGCGCCGACGCCAGTCGTCAAGGATGATCTCGAGCACTACGGATTCACGAACGTCGTGCTGTGGACGCGCGGCGTCGATCTCGACATCTTTCATCCGATGGACTCGAAAGTGCTCAACACCGCGCGGCCGATCTTCCTTTACGTGGGGCGCGTGGCCGTCGAGAAAAACGTGGAGGCGTTTCTCAAGCTCGATCTGCCCGGCTCGAAGTGGGTCGCGGGCGAAGGTCCGGCGCTCGCGGAACTGAAGTCGCGCTATGCGGGCGTGAACTATCTCGGCGTGCTGTCGCAGCCGGAGCTTGCCAAGGTCTATGCCGCCGCCGATGTGTTCGTGTTCCCGAGCCGCACCGATACCTTCGGCCTCGTGCTGCTCGAAGCGCTGGCCTGCGGCACGCCCGTCGCGGCGTTTCCGGTGACGGGCCCGATCGACGTGCTCGGTCAGCACGGCCCCGGCGCGCTCAACGAAGACTTGCGCGAAGCCTGCCTGCAGGCGCTGACGATCGATCGCGCCGATGCGCGCGCGTGGGCCGAACGCTTCTCGTGGCGCGTGGCGTCGGAGCAGTTCGCATCGCATTTGCGGCGATTCGAGCCGCGCGCGCCGAGTTCCGACCGGGCGGCTGCATGACGCGTCGCGCGCTCGCCGACAACCGCGCCGAAGACGACGAAGCGGAACGCGTCGAACCGCTCGGCCCCGACGACCTGCCCTTCAATCCGTACAAAGGCAATCGCGGCCTCACCCGCGCATGGCACGCAATGAAGAACTCGATCTCCGGATTGCGCGTCGCGATTCGCGAGGAAAGTGCATTTCGGCAGGAGTTGACGCTTGCCGCGATCCTGCTGCCGTGCAGCGTCGTCGTGCCGGTCGTTCCGGTGGAGCGCGCGGCGCTGGTTGCGTCGGTGCTGCTCGTGCTCATCGTCGAGTTGCTCAATTCGAGCGTCGAGGCGGCCATCGACCGCATCTCGCTCGAACGGCACGAACTCTCGAAGCGCGCGAAAGACTTCGGCAGCGCCGCCGTGATGGTCGCGCTGGGCGCGTGCGTGCTCACGTGGACGCTGATCCTATGGCCGCTCGCGCCTGCGCTCGCCGCGTGGCTTGCCCCGTCCGCGAAGTGATCGCACCAAACTTTGCTCCATCTCAGAAAAGGGGAACACCTGCCCGAGAGTCAAGCCCGGGTAGGCAAAGACGCGGTTTATAATCGTCCGATATTCTCAAAAATAGCAACGGAAGCGGACGGGAGCACTCTCTGCACGCCCGCGCGAGCCAGATGCCAAGGTCGGACGACATGGAAGCGAAACCTCCCCGCCGCACCCGCGAACGGATTCTCGAGCTGTCACTGAAGTTGTTCAACGATATCGGCGAGCCGAACGTCACGACGACGACCATCGCCGAGGAAATGGAAATCAGTCCAGGCAATCTGTACTACCATTTCCGCAACAAGGACGACATCATCAACAGCATCTTCGCTCAGTTCGAGCAGCAGATTCAGAAGCGGCTGCGCTTTCCGGACGATCATCGTCCGACGATCGACGAGATGTGGTCCTATCTGCAGTACATGGCCGATTTTCTGTGGGCGTACCGGTTCCTGTATCGCGACCTGAACGACCTGCTCGCGCGCAACCGCACCCTCGAAACGCATTTCAAGCAGATCATCACGCACAAGGTGCGCTTTGCCGGCCAGTTGTGCGAGGCGCTCGTCGCCGATGGCGAGATGGTCGCGACGCCCGACGAGATCAAGGTGATCGCGACGAACATCGGCGTGATCTCGACGTACTGGCTGTCGTATCAGTACGTGATGAACCCGCGCAAGTACAACGATCAGGAAGCGATCCGCGCGGAACTGCATCAGGCGAGCCTGCACATCATTTCGATCATGGCGCCGTATCTGCGCGGCCGCTCGCGTCAGCTTTTCGATGACCTGGTGTCCGGTAAACTGGCCAAGCGCGAATATGCGGACTTTCTGCCGCCGCGCGACGATGCCGCTGCCGCATCGAAGACCGAAACACCAAAGGATTCCCGATAATGAAGGCAGTCTGTGTCTACTGCGGCTCCGCGACCGGAGCCCGCCCCGTCTATGCCGAAGCGGCCAAAGCGTTTGGCCGGGCGCTCGTCGAGGCCAACTTGTCGCTCGTGTATGGCGGCGGCCGTGTCGGCTTGATGGGCCTCATTGCCGATGAAGTGCTCGCCGCTGGCGGACGCGCGGTCGGCGTCATTCCCGAGTTGCTGCTCGCGAAGGAAGTGGGCCATACGGATCTCACCGAACTGCACGTCGTGCCCGACATGCACGAGCGCAAGAAGAAAATGGCCGATCTGGCCGATGCGTTCGTCGCGATGCCCGGCGGCGTCGGCACCTTCGAAGAGTTCTTCGAGGTCTACACGTGGGCGCAGCTCGGCTATCACCAGAAGCCGGTCGGCCTGTTGAACGTGAACGGCTATTTCGAGCCACTGATGTCGATGCTTCGCCATACCGTCGACGAAGGGTTCATGCGCAAGCCGTATCTGGACTTCATCCAGATCGCCGCCGAACCCGGCGGGATGATCGCGAAGCTCGGAGCGTACACGCCTCCCGCCCACGACAAGTGGACGGAAAACCGCAACGTCGTTTGAGGATCGAATCGATGTCGAAAGTCATCCTGATCACGGGGGCAAGCCGCGGCATCGGCCGTTCGGCTGCGATTCTCGCGGGCGCACGCGGCTGGTCGGTCGGCGTCAACTATGCGACCAACGCCCGTGCCGCCGATGAAACCGTCGCCGCCGTGCAGGCCGCGGGCGGCAAGGCCATCGCCATCCAGGGCGACGTATGCGACGAAGCCGCGATCATCGCGATGTTCGATGCCACGGAAGAGGCGTTCGGCCAGCTCGATGGCGTGGTGAACAACGCGGGCATCGTCGCGCCGGGGTCGGCGCTGGCGGACATGGACGTCGCCCGTCTGAAGCGCATTTTCGACACCAACGTGCTCGGCGCGTATCTGTGCGCGCGCGAAGCGGCGCGGCGTCTCTCGCGCTCGCGCGGCGGCAAGGGCGGCGCGATCGTGAACGTGTCGTCGGCGGCGGCGCGGCTGGGTGCGCCGAACGAATATGTCGACTATGCCGGATCGAAAGGCGCGATCGACGTGCTGACCATCGGGCTATCGAAGGAACTCGGGCCGCAAGGCGTGCGCGTGAACGCGATCCGCCCCGGCCTCATCGAAACCGAGATTCACGCGAGCGGCGGAAAGCCGGATCGCGCTCAGGTGCTCGGCGTGCAGACGCCGCTCGGGCGGGCGGGCACGGCGGACGAAGTCGGGGAATCGATCGTGTGGCTGTTGTCGGATGCGTCGTCGTATGTGACGGGAGCGATCGTCGACGTGACGGGCGGGCGGTGATCGGAGAGCAGCGCGTCATGTGGGCTCGGGCGGAAATTCGACCTGATACCGCGTTGCATCAGCATCTGCTGGAAGTCCATCACGCGTAACACTGACGCGACCGTGCTTCGCGGCAACGGATAACGCACAGTCGGCGGGTTAACGCCGACAAGACGGCGGCATTAACCGTGATGATCGAAAACTCGCGAGAGATCGGCATCCGCTGCTCCGCATCAAAACCCCCCATGCTTCGCGAGCCACGCATCTTCCTCCGCCGAAGTCTCTCGCCCAAGAATCCGGTTGCGGTGCGGAAATCTTCCGAACCGCGCGATGACGTCCGCATGCTCCACCGCCGATTCGTAGAAGCTCGCGACGCCCGTCTCATCTTTCAGCTTCTGAAATAGACGCAGCGATCCGCGCTGGCTCGGCATCGTTTCATCGTGTTCGAACGGCATATACGCGAACGCGCGATGGTACGCCGTCGGCAAACGCAGATCGTCGCCCTTCTCGACCATTGACGCTGCCAGCGCGAGCGCCCGCCGATCGCCCGCAAACGCACGCGGGGTATTGCGATGGCAATTGCGCGACAACTGATCCAGCAGCACGATCAGCGCAAGCGCGCCGAGCGGCGTGCGCTCCCAATCGCGCAAGCCGCCCGCCTGCGCTTCCTCGAGCAATGGACCGAAGCGCTCGCTGAGCATCGCGTCGAACGCGCGCTTTTTCGTCCACCATTGTTTGCGCTCGGTCCCGAACTCGGGCGATCCCTCAACGCCGAACCACGCATCGAGAACCGCCTGCGCGCCAGGATCGATGCTCAAGCCAGTTCCAGCACGAGCCGCCGCGTGCGCGCGCTCTTCTTCTCGAGCTTCGCAATGCGCAGCCCGCCGATCTCGCCGGTATTGCGCACATGTGTGCCGCCGCACGGCTGCAAATCCACGTTCTCGATGCGCAAGAGCCGCACGCGTCCGAGACCCATCGGCGGCTTCACGCTCATCGTGCGAACCAGTTCGGGGCGCGCGGCCATTTCGTCGTCGGTGATCCATTCGGTGCGCACGTCGTGCGATCCGCCGATCAGCTCGCGCAGTTTCGTCTCCACGTCTTCCCGCTCGATCGGTTCGACGGTGGCGAGATCGAGCCGGGCGTAGTCCATCGTGATGCTGCAGCCATCGACCGGATACGGCAGCACGGCGCAAATCAGATGGCTCGCCGTATGCAGCCGCATATGCCGATACCGCCGCTCCCAGTCGATCTCCGCGCTCACCCTGTCACCCACCTTCAGCTTCGCGAGCGCGTCTTCCTGGCCGGGCGCGGGCACGTGCACGGCGTCGTCGGGCGTCGCGCCTTCGAACTTCGCCTTGCGCGTATCGGCGATGGCGATGACCGTGCCGTCCGCGAGCGTCAGCGTGCCCGCATCGCCGGCCTGACCGCCGCCGAGCGGATAGAACACGGTCTGATCGAGATGGATGCCCGCTTCGTCGATCGCGGTGATGATCGCGTCGCAGCGCGTTTGATAGGCGTCCTCGCGAAAGAGTGCGCGTGTGCTCATGACTTCATGTCCTCGGTTGGCTTGCCGGTAATCGAGAGATGATGCCGCAAACGAACGCCGGCTCGCCCGATACAAAAGCAGGCGAATCAACCGGGACGGTTGCGCATCCAGTCGGCGGTATCCAAGAAGGAAGTCAGCAGGCGTTCGCGCAGCGGCTCGGGCAGGCCGATGTCTTCCATCGCCCAGGCCATGCAGCGCAGCCATTGATCGCGCTCGGCGGATGCAATCGCGAACGGCAGATGCCGCGCCCGCAAGCGCGGATGGCCGAAGCGGCTGATGTAGTGATCCGGCCCGCCCATCCAGCCGCACAGGAACCAGAAGGTCTTGTCGCGCGAATTGTCGAGCGTCGGCGGATGCAGCGCGCGGATGCCCGCGAATTCGGGCTCCAGGTCCATCAGGTCATAAAAACGGTCGACGAGCGCACGCACGCGCTCCTCGCCGCCGACCAGCTCGAACGCGGTCGGCGCGTGGTCGCGATTGCTCGTTTCGTCGCCGGAGGATGGTTGATTCACTTCGCTCATTGCTTTGCTTTCTACGAGAAACTACGCGTCACGCAAGGATTGCAGCGCCGGACGCGCCAACACGCGGCGCAGGCTCATCCAGCCGCCGAGCCCCGCGCACGCGATGCCCGCGACGATGCCCGCCGGCACGAGCCACGGATTGAAATCGATATGGAATTCAAACACGCGCGAGGCCAGCACATAACCGATGCCTTGCGCGCCGAGGGCGGCCATCAGCCCCGCGAGCGCGCCGACCGCGACGAATTCGGCGACCTGCACCGACCGCACCTGCCGATGCGACGCGCCGAGCGCCCGCAGCAGCGCCGATTCGCGCATCCGCTCGTCGCGCGTGCCCGCAAGCGCCGCGTACAGCACGAGCACGCCCGCCGCGAGCGTGAACAGGAACAGGAACTGGACCGCGCCGATCACCTGCGCGAGCGTGCGCTGAATCTGCGCGAGGATCGGCGCGGTATCGATGGCCGTTACGTTCGGGTAAGCCGCGATCAGGCCGTCGATCATGCGCTGGTCGTCGGCGGGCAGATGGAAGCTCGTAATGAACGTCGCGGGCAGATCGGCGAGCGCCTCGGCCGGCATCAGCACGAAGAAGTTGACCTTGAACGAATTCCAGTCGACCTTGCGCAGGCTCGTCACGGGCGCTTCCACCGGCAGACCGGCGACATCGAAGCGCAGCACGTCGCCCATTTTGACGCGGATGGTCTTCGCGATGCCCTCTTCGATCGACACCTGCGGCTTCGCGCTCGTGCCGAACCACGCGCCCTGCGTCACGCGGTTGTCGTCCGGCAAGGCGGTCGTGTAAGAGAGGTTGAATTCACGGTCGACGAGCCGCTTTGCATCGGCTCTTTCGTAGCTGTCCGGATTGACCGGCTTGCCGTTGATCGACACGAGACGCGCGCGCACCATCGGCGATAGCGCGGCTTGCGGCTGACCGTGTCCATGCAGATAGGCGAGCACGCCGTCGCGCTGCTCCGGCTGGATGTCGATCAGGAATTCGTTGGGCGCGTCGGGCGGCGTGGCGTCGCGCCATCCCTTGATGAGATCGTTGCGCGTCATCGCGATCAGCAACAGGCACATCAACCCGATGCCGAGCGCGGTGATCTGCAACGCGCTCGCCCCGCTGCGCCGCTCCAGCGACGCGAGTGCATAGCGCCAGCCGACGCCCGCGCGGCTTTTTTCGCGCCGCACGAAGCGCGCCGCCGCCCACAGCGCCGCCCGCGCGATCGCGCCGAACAGCAACAGCCCCGCCGCAAAGCCGCCCGCGACGATGCCGCCAAGCTTCCATTCCCCCGCCGCGATGACGAGCAGTCCCGCGAACAGCAGCACGCCGACACCGTAGGCCGCGTAAGCGACACGCCCGGCGTCGCCGAGTTCGCGGCGGATCACGTGGACCGGCGGCACGCGCGTGAGCGGCAACAGCGGCGGCAGCGCGAAGCCGAGCAGCAGCACGAGCCCCATCGCGATGCCTTCGAGCGCCGGCCAGACGCTCGCCTGCGGCAGTTCCACATCGACGAGCGAGCCGAGCCAGTGCAGCAACACGAGATGACCGATGAAGCCGAGCGCGATGCCCGCCGCGCTGCCGATCACGCCGATCGCCAGGAATTCGTTCAGGAAGAGCGCGCGCAGCGTGCGCTGGCTGACACCGAGACAGCGCATCGCGGCGCAGCCGTCGAGGTGGCGTCGCGCGAAGCGGTGCGCGGCCATCGCGATGGCGACCGCCGCGAGCAGCGCCGTCAACAGCGACACGAGCGTCAGGAAGTGGCTCGCGCGGTCGATCGTCTGCCGCACTTGCGGCTGACCATCCGACAGCGATTCGAGCGACACGCCGCGCAGCTTGCCGCCGTCGGTCTTCTCGCGGGCGAACTGCGCGAAGCGCTCCACTTGCGCGTCCGGCCCGGCCACGAGCAACCGATAGGTTACGCGGCTTCCATACCCGAGCAGGCCCGTCCCGGCGATTTCATCGGCGCGCATCATCAGACGCGGCGAAAAGTTGACGAACGAGAAGCCGCGATCCAGCTCCCGCGTGATGACGGCGGCCACCGTGAAGGTCCGCGTGCCGACTTTGACCGTCCCGCCGACTTTGGTCTTCAGTGCATCGAGCAGCGCCGGATCGACCCAGACCGTGCCGGGCGCGGGGATGCCTTGCGCGGGCGCGTCGGGCGTATCGGGCGCCGGCGCGATGCGTAGCGCCCCGCGCAGCGGATAGCCGGCCGTCACGCCCTTGATCGCCGCGAGCCGCGACAACGGTTCGCGCGATGTCCCGCTGATCATGCTCGGGAAGATGGTCGTGCCGGCGGTCTCCAGCCCGAGCGAGCGGGCTTGCGCGGCGAAGATCGCATCGACGGGATGATCGGCGCGCACGACGAAATCGGCTGCGATCATCTGGCGGCCATCGCGGGCGAGGCCCTGACGCATGCGATCCGCGAGAAAGCCGACGCTCGACAGCGCCGCGACGGCCAGCACCAGCGCGAGCAGCAGCATCGTCAGCTCGCCGGCGCGCCAGTCGCGTGCGGTCATGCGCCACGCCTGGCGCACGGTCTGCAGGAAGTCGAGTCCGGCTGTCGGATGCGTTTCGTGGAGCGAGGGCGACGCTTTAGCCGCGGGTTTGTCGTTACGGGCCGCGGTGCTCAATCGTGCTTGCTCCGCAGTCGGCTGATCGGATGGTGCGTGCCCGGCATCATGTGCTTCGCCATGCGCAGCACGCCGCCGTGCACGCCGCGCACGAGACGCGGCAGCGCCCATCCGGCCACGATGAGGAACGCGATCAGCATCACGAGGAAGAGCAAGGGCAGGAAGAACGCGAGCGCGAGGCCGCCGAGCGCGCCGACGTCTTCGGTGGCGGACGCCGCCCAGTTCGACACCGGTTCCGGCGACAGATTGATGAGCGCGCGCGTGCCCGCCTTCGCGAAGTGCGACGCCCCGGCGAGCGTGCCGCCCGCGAGCGCCGCGACGGTGAGCATGGCGGGATCGGCGTGACCGAGCGAGCCGGCGGCGAGCACCGCGCCGGCGGGAATGCGGATCAGGGTATGGACGGCGTCCCAGAGCGAATCGAGCGCGGGGATTTTATCGGCGAGAAATTCGACGACCGTGAGGAAGCCTGCGACGCCGATGACCCATGGCGAGGCGAGGACTGCGAGGGAATCCGGCAGGTGGATAAGGCCGATGCGCTCGAACAGGCCGGCGATGAAGACGGTGAGGTACAGGCGCAGCCCGCTCGCCCATGAGAGGCCTGCGGCGAGCGAAAGTGACTCTAGCATTGCTGTCTCCTGTCGACGGCAGTTAGCGCTTTAGCGCTTACTGCCGTCCCATGCAAAGCTGTCGGCCGGAGTTAGCGTTTTAGCGCTTACTCCGGCCCCATGCAGAGCTGTCGACGGCAGTTAGCGCTTTAGCGCTTACTGCCGTCCCATGCAGAGCTGTCGACGGCAGTTAGCGCTTTAGCGCTTACTGCCGTCCCATGCAAAGCTGTCGGCCGGAGTTAGAGCTTCAGCGCTTACTCCGGCCCCATGCAAAGCTGTCGACGGCAGTTGGCGCTTCAGCGCTTACTGCCGTCCCATGCAAAGCTGTCGGCTGGAGTTAGTGCTTCAGCGCTTACTCCGGCCCCATGCAAAGCTGTCGACGCAGTTAGCGCTTCAGCGCTTACTGCCGTCCCATGCAAAGTTGTCGGCTGGAGTTAGTGCTTCAGCGCTTACTCCGGCCCCATGCAAAGCTGTCGACGCAGTTAGCGCTTCAGCGCCCACTACCGTCCCATGCAGCGCGGTCGGCCTAAGTTGGCGCTTGAGCGCCTGCTTCGGCCCCAAGCAAAACCGGCAACGAACTGACGCCCTGCCTGCCCAACCGCCCTCAAACCAATATTAAGACGGATCTGAGACCATTATATCCATGCAAAAAGTGCGCGGTGCACCGGGCATCCGAGCCATTACCGTTCCCGGAACCACCGCCCGGCTAGCTGCCAGAAGCGCAACGATGCAACGACTCAATGTCCCGACGTCATCTTGAGGCCAACCAGCCCCGCGATAATCAGCACCGCACTGGCAATGCGCCCCGCCGAAACCGCCTCGCCCATGAACACGATGCCGAACACGAACGCGCCGACCGCGCCGATGCCCGTCCACACGGCATAGGCGGTGCCGAGCGGCAACTGGCGCATGGCCATCGCGAGCAGCACGAAGCTGCCGGCGGCGGTGATGAGCGTGAAGACGGACGGCCCGAGTCTGGTGAAGCCCTCGGACGATTTGAGCCCGGCGGCCCACGCAACTTCGAGCAAACCGGCGATGAAAAGAAGAATCCAGGACACGGGGTTGACTCCCTGTAGAAGCGGGGCCGTCCCCGATGAGTCGAAGCGCGTGCGGTCGTCCGGCACGGCTATAGCTAAAGCGAAATCAACCTGCGATTGTATCGCAGCGGCGCATCGGCACAGGGCGACGCCCGATCGGCGAAACTGGTGTATCAAGAAGCAACGAACCAAGCGACCAACGAAGCAACGAATAACCCGCCAAGGGAGCATTCATGCATATCGACTCGGTGCTGCTGTCCCGTTTCCAGTTCGCGTGGGTGGTCGCGTTCCACATCCTGCTGCCCGCTTTCACGGTCGGCCTCTCGTGCTTTATCGCGACGCTCGAATTCAACTGGTGGGTCACGAAGCGCGATGTCTTTCGCCGCCTCTCCTCGTTCTGGCTGAAGATTTTCGCGGTGTCGTTCGGCATGGGCGTGGTATCGGGCATCGTGATGCCATTTCAGTTCGGCACCAACTGGAGCCGCTACGCCGACAAGACCGCGAATGTCGTCGGCTCGCTGATGGGCTACGAAGTGCTGACCGCGTTCTTCCTCGAATCGGCGTTTCTCGGCGTGCTGCTGTTCGGCCGCAAGCTCGTGCCGCAGTGGGCGCACGTGATGTCCGCGATGTTCGTCGCGATCGGCACGCTCATCTCCTCGTTCTGGATTCTCGCCGTCAATAGCTGGATGCAGACGCCGCAGGGCTATCGCATCCTGCCGGACGGGCGCTTCGACGTGGTGAGCTTCTTCGACGTCATCTTCTCGCCGTCGTTTCCGTTCCGGCTCGCGCATACCGTGACCGCGTTTCTGGTGACGACCGCCTTCGTCATACTCGGCGTCGCCGCGATGTACATGCGGCAGCGGCGCGCGATCGAAGAAAGCCGCGTGATGCTGAAAATGTCGCTGATCTTTCTCGCCATCATGGTGCCGCTCCAGATGGTGATCGGCGACGCGCACGGCCTCAACACGCTCAAGCATCAGCCCGCCAAGCTCGCGGCGATGGAGGCGCTGTGGGAAACCCGATCGCGCGTGCCGGCGAATCTCTTCTCGATTCCCGATCAGGACGAGGAGCGCAATCACTTCGAAATTTCGATACCCGTGCTCGGCAGCCTCTACCTCACGCACGATCCGAACGGCGTCGTGCGCGGACTGAAGGATTTTCCGCGCGAGGATCGTCCGCCGGTCGCGGTCGTGTTCTTCGCGTTCCACCTCATGGTCGGCGTGGCGCTGCTGATGCTCGCGACCGTCCTGACCGGCATCGTGCTGTTCGCGCGCGGCAAGCTGGAAAACAGCCCGCGATGGCTGCGCGCGGCGACTTTCACGATGCCGCTCGGCTTCATCGCGGTGATCGCCGGATGGACGACGACCGAAGCCGGCCGCCAGCCGTGGACCGTGTACGGCATCCTCCGCACGCGCGATTCGGTGACGCCCTCGCTCACCACCGGCGATGTCGCGCTGTCGTGGCTGCTCTACATGCTCGCCTATGCGGTGATCTTCGGCGCGGGCTTCATTCTGCTGCGGCGTCTGGTGCGTATCGGGCCTGCGCAGGCGACGCAGGATCACGAGAACGAGAGCCTTCAGCCGAAGACGCGGGCGGCGCGGCCACTGTCGGCGGTGTCGTCGGGCGGCGAGACGTCGCGGCAGTCGGGACGCGTCGCGACTAGCGACGATATCGTGCCGCCGCGCCGGCGCAACTAGCCAGTCGATCATCCTTGCGAATCATCGAACGGAGAACCGCGATGCTCGATCTCGTGCCGCTGTGGGCCGCCATTCTCGCGCTGGCCGTGTTCATGTACGTGCTGCTCGACGGCTTCGACCTCGGCGTCGGCATGCTGTTTCTGCTGCGCCGCGATTCCGAAGAACGCAACCTGATGATCAACTCCGTCGCGCCCGTATGGGACTTCAACGAGACGTGGCTCGTGCTCGGCGGCGGCGGCCTGTTCGCCGTGTTTCCGCTTGCATTCGCGATCATCGTCCCGGCGGTCTACTTCCCGATTCTCTTCATGCTGCTCGGCCTGATCTTTCGCGGCGTCGCATTCGAGTTCCGCGAAGTGACCGGCGCGCGCAAGTGGCTGTGGGATCGCGCGTTCGCGTACGGCTCGCTCGTCGCGACCTTCGCGCAAGGCATCGTGCTCGGCATGTTCATTCAGGGCTTTCCGATCAGCGGACGCCAGTTCGCCGGAACGAGCTGGGACTGGGTCGCGCCGTTTCCGCTGCTCGTCGGCGTCGGGCTAATCTTCGGCTATTCGCTGCAGGGCGCGACGTGGCTCGTCCTGAAAACGGAAGGCGAATTGCAGGACTGGGGCCGCAGGATGGCGCGTTACGCGCTGATCGGCGTGATCGCGTTCATCGTGCTCATCAGCGTGTGGACGCCGCTCGAGGATGCGCGCATCGCCGCGCGATGGTTCGGCTTTCCGGGCAGCATCGCGTTCGCGCCAGTGCCGATACTCACCGCGCTCCTCGCGTGGACGCTCTGGTCGAGCCTCGGCAAGGGCCGCGAAGCTCTGCCCTTCGTCTGCTCGATGGGCCTGTTCTTTCTCGCGTTCACCGGGCTCGTCATCAGTCTGTGGCCGTACATCGCGCCGCCCTCGGTGACGCTGTGGGAGGCATCGGCGTCGCCGATCTCGCATCAGTTCTTCCTGATCGGCACGATGTTTCTCCTGCCCGTGCTGATGGTCTACGTGACGTGGTCGTATTGGGTGTTTCGCGGCAAGGTGCGCGGCGATATCGGCTATCACGTCGAATGACGCGACGCCCGGCTCAGAGCTTCTGCTGCACCGCGAGCGACAGGATGCGCGCCCACTGACGCGCCTCCGCGCGATTGCGCATCGGCAGACGCCACTGGCCGTGCGCCGGATCGACGACATCGAGCAGTACATGCCATCCGCTGCTTTCATCGGCCCGCGCCCCGCGCAGGTCCGCGAAAATATAGCTGCCGCCCGCATCGCCGACGCGCACGTCGAGCAGCCGCTTGCCCGCCGCGAGCCGCACGCTGCCCCACTCGCGCGCGAGTTCGTGCGTCCAGCCGGCGCCGTCATCGCCCTTGATGCGCGGCAGGTTCGGCGCAATCTCGCGACGCCGCGCGAGCCAGAAAGCAACGCCCGCCGCGATTGCCGCCGCCGCCGCCAAAGCCGCGCCGATCGCGACCGAAAGCCCGAAGCGCGCATCGATCGCGTCGAAGGACCACACCGCGCCGTAGATGAGCGCGCCAAGCGCGATGAGCGCAAGGACGATCGGCATGTCGCTTATCTCCGTCTGATCGCGTGAAGTGCGGCCGTCACTGCGCCTTGTGCTTCGCGTTCCAGTCGCGCAGCGCCTGCAGCGTTTTCGTGACATGCTGATCCGGCGACAGGCTCGTGTATTCATAGATCACCTTGCCGTCGGGCGCGATGACATACGACACGCGATTCGCCATCGAGCTTTTCATCGGCATGGCGGCGTCGTAGGAATGGATGATCTTCGAATCGGCATCGGCGGCGACCGGGAACTTGCTGCGGCATTCGCTCACCGAGAAGCGCTTGAGTGTGTCGATGTCGTCATGCGATACGCCGATCACCGTCGCGCCTTCGGCCTTGTACTGATCGACCGCTTCGGCGAACTGATGCGCCTCGATCGTGCAGCCCTTCGTGAACGCCGCCGGATAGAAATACAGCACGACGGGGCCTTTCTTCAGCGCGTCGGCGAGCGAGTAATCGTAGACATTGCCGCCCAGCGACGCTTTCGCGACGAAGTCAGGCGCGGCATCGCCCGGTCCGAGCGTCGCGCCTGCCGTGAGCGGATAAGCAGCAGCGACGCAGACGATCGCCGCGAGGGCCTTCGCGATTCTGTTCTTCATGTGCATCTCTCACCGTGAGGTTGATCGGAGCGCGCTCAGTCGAGCGGCTGCCCCGCGAACCACGCCGCGGCCTCCACTTGCAGCCTCGCGAGCAGCGCGGGCGTGAGCGCATCGAGCGCGGGCTCGGCGAGCCGGCATGTATCGATCGCGCGGGTATCGCCCTGTTCAGCCGCCTGCGCGATGCCGAGCAGCGCGCCGAGCACGCCTTCGCCGCCAAGTATCGCCGAGCGGATATCGGCCGCCAGGTGCAGCTTATCGACAATTTGCGCCGGCTGCATGTCGAGCACCACGTGCACGAGCGAGAACACGCCGGCCATGAACGCGGCATCGGAGAAGGCTTCGTCCGATGGACGCAGCGCGTGCGCCGCGAGTTCCATGAATCGCGCCCGCGCGCCGACGAGTTGCAGCAGCGGATCGGAGCGCCACGGCAGGCCGCTGCCATCGGCGTAGAGCAGCAATTGCGTCCAGCGCATCAACTGGCGCGTGCCGGCTGCGGCCACCGCATCGCGCAGCGACGACACCCGCCGCCCGCGCGCATGGGCGCTCGAATTGGCGAGACGCATGAGTTGCAGCACGATGTCCGGATTGCGCTTCAGTTCGGCTTCGAGTTCGCGCAGCCCCGGCTCGGCGCCGAGCACCGCGAGCAGCCGCAACAGCGTGCCGCGCGCAGGGCTCGCGCGACGCGCCGACAGCACTTGCGGCCGGGCGAAGAAATAGCCCTGAAACAGATCGAAGCCGAGATCGCGTGCTTCGACGAAACCCTCGTGCGTTTCCACCTTCTCCGCGACGAGCAGTTTGCCGTGCTTCTTCGCGATCGACGCGAGCTCAGGCAGTTCGGCGCGCTCCGCCGCGAGCAGATCCACCTTGACGATATCGACCGATGGCAGCGCGGCGAGCAGCGTGTCGTCGATGCGCGTGACATCGTCGAGCGCGAAGCGGAAGCCTTCGCGGCGCAACTGCGCGCATCGCTTGAAAAGTGCGTCGTCGAACACGATGCTTTCGAGCAGTTCCAGCACGAAGCGCTCGGGATGCATCAGATGCACGATGTCGTCGAAGATCAGCTCGCGGTTCATGTTCACGTAGCCCGGATGCAGTCCGAGCACCGCCGATACGCCAATCTCCCCCACCGTGCGCGCGACGACGTGGGCGGTCGCCTGGACGTCGTCGTGCACGCGCGCGCGATTGTCGGGGCTGTCGCGAAAGAGCAGTTCGTAGGCGGCGAGCGCGCCGGCGCCATCGAGAATCGGCTGGCGTCCGACATAGACGCGCGGAGCACGCGTCGACGGGAAATCGTTCATGACGGGAACAGGCTGAACGCAACGCCGCGGCGTGCGGTCGCGCCCGCAGCGTGCGCAAAGGTTTGCGCGAAGGGCCACGAGGCGCAGGCGAGGCACGCGGGCCGGTGGATGCGGGCGGGCGCGGGAGGCGGTCTAACGGCGTCGAACATGAGGCAAAACGTGTCGAGCAGGTTCGCGGATCGGATCGAACCGCGCGGCGCGGGACGCGCGGCGGTCAATCGCCAAAACGCGCCACTGTAAACGAAATCGCGGGCGCGAGCATGAAGCGGCTTTCACCCGTGCAGATTAAAGAAATCGCCCGCGCCGCCGATAACTCGCCTGATAGAGCGTGCCGCGCCGTGCCGGCACGGCCAGCCCGGTAGCCGCTCGATGCGGCCACCGCGCCGCCGCGAGCGTCCGATGCGTGCGTTGCGTCGACCGCTGACGGCGAGCGTCGCCGCGAGAACCTAAACAGACCATGCAAGCGAACCGGATCAACGTCTCCCGCCGCGCACCCTGGCGCATCGCGCTCGATGCGGTGCGCCGCGCATGGGGCGCCCCCGCGCAAGAGAACCGCGAGACTCACGACAACGCGCCCCTCGTCGACGACGCCCCCGCGGCGGCCGTGCGGCCAGCCCGTTCGCCGCAACTGGAGCCGACGCTCGCCCCCGTCGATTTCCTCGCGCAACTCGACGACGCGCTGCGCTTTCAGTATGTGTCGGATGCGAGCATCGATTTCATCGGCTATCACCGCGACTATCTGAATATGCTGACGCTGCACGATCTCGTGCCGTCGGAAGAAGCGGATGAACTGAACGCGCTGATCACCCGCGCCCGCGCGAGCGGCAAGCTCGAATCCGCGACGCTCAATCTGGTGAAGTCGCTGACCTATCCGATCTGCGTCGAGCTGCGCCTGATGTCGACCGACGCGCTCGGCACGCCGGGCTTCGCGCTCGCCGCATTCGACGTATCGCGCTGGCGCGAGCGGGAACTGTCGCTCGTGCATGCGCTGCATCACGATCCGCTGACGGGCCTCGAAAACGCGACGGCGCTCGAAGGCGCGATTCGCGCGGCGCAGGCCGAAGCCGAACAGACGCGCTCGCAGGCGGCGCTCGTGCTGCTCGATATCGACGACTATCAGCGCATCAATCGCGCGCTCGGCTACGACGCCGGCGACGACATGCTGCGCGAGACCGCGCGGCGCATCCAGCACACCGCCGCCCATGGCGAGCGCGTGGCGCGCATGGCCGGCGACGAGTTCGCCGTGCTGCTGCCCGCCGGCGCGACCGCGGAAGCCGCCGAAAGCCTCGGCCGGCGGCTCTTGACCGCCATTGCGCAGCCGTATCGATATCGCGGGCAGCACACGCATTTGTCGGCGAGCGTGGGTGTCGCGCTCTATCCCGATCTGGCGGCGGCGAACAAAGCCGCGAGCAAGCAAGGCAAGCCCGGCGTGCAGGCGAGCCTCCTGCGCATGGCCGATCTGGCGCTCGCGCAGGCGAAGGCGGCCGGCGGCAACACGCTGGTGTTCCATACCTTCGACGACAACCCCGCCGACGCCGAGCGCCTGAAGCTCGAAGCCGATCTTTACGAAGCCGTGCGCAACGGCGAGTTTTCGCTCTTCTTCCAGCCGATCACGAAGATCCGCACGGGCGCGGTCGTCGGCGTCGAAGCGCTGATGCGGTGGAATCATCCGGTGCACGGGCTCGTGCCGCCGTCGCTCTTCATTCCGCTCGCGGAGTCGATCGGCCTCATCAATTACCTGGGGAACTGGGTGCTGAAAGCGGCGTGCATGCAGCTCGTGCAGTGGGACGCGATCGGCATCCGGCTGGATTACGTGTCGGTGAACGTGTCGCCGCAGCAGTTCCGCGACAAGCGTTTCGTCACGGCGGTGAAGGAAGCCATTGCACTGACGGGCATCGATGCGGGACGGGTCGTGTTCGAGATCACCGAAAGCCTGCTGATGAAGGACCCGGAAGAAGCGACGCGCCTGCTGGAGACGCTGCGCTCGCTCGGCATCCGCTTCGCCGTCGATGACTTCGGCACTGGCTATTCGAGTCTTGCGTATCTGCAGCGCTTTCCGCTGTCGAAGCTCAAGATCGACCGCAGCTTCGTCGACAACCTGATTACGTCGCGCAACAACCGCGCGATCGTCAGCGCGGTCGTGAGCCTTGCGCAGTCCCTCGGGCTGGAGCTGGTCGCCGAGGGCGTCGAAACGGAGGCGCAGCGCGATCTGCTCGCGGATCTCGGCTGCGATCACATACAGGGCTGGCTGATCAGCCATGCGCTGCCGTCCGAGGAACTGGCGCGCTCGTTCCAGACGCACTCGCTGCTGCTACACGAGACATTATGAGAGTACGCGTGTTCGTGTTCTAATCGACGATCGCGCCTCGATTTATCGACGCCGTCGGTCTCTTCGGAACAAGACGCCGAATGGATGGATGAGCTTCAGCCGCTTCGGATTAGCCGTTGCGAGAACGATGGGTTTTATTACGCATGGCACGCACCAAGGCCGAACTACTGGACAAGCTGTGGGGGCGCATGAGCGAGCGCGGGGATTTCCCGATGCTGTCTCAGGCGCTGCGCACGACTGTGTCCGCGATGAGCGATGACGACCTCGACTTCACGGCGCTCGTGCAAGTCGTGCTGTCGGACTTCGGGCTCACGCAGAAGGTGCTGCGCCTCGCCAATTCCGCCATGTACATGGCCTTCGGCGGCAACATCACGACGGTCACCCGCGCGCTGATGGTGCTCGGCATGGACGCCGTCGGGCATCTGGTCGTGGGGCTCAAGCTCGTCGATCACTTTCATCACAGCGCGCCGCGCCGTATCGACGCGAAGCTGGAGCTGAACCGCACGCTGCTGTCCGGCACGGTGGCACGGCAGGTCACGGAACGCATCGACCTTCGATCGGCCGAGGAAGCCGTCGTCTGCACGCTGATGCGGCAGATCGGCAAGCTGCTCGTTGCGTTCTATCTCGAGCACGAATGGGATCAGTTGCGGCGCAAGGCCGCTGCCGAGCAGATCAGCGACAGTCACGCGTGCGCCGAGCTGTTGGGTGTCACGTTCGAGGAAATCGGCATCGAGGCAGCGGATCGCTGGCGTCTTCCCGAGACGATCCGCGCGGGCATGCGCGCAAGCGACCCCACTGCCCCGCCCGACGAGAGCGTGCCGAAGCACGTGCGCTGGCTGCAGGCCGTCACCAACTATTCAACCGAAGTCGCCGATGCGCTCACCGCGCAGAACGTGGCGGCGGATGGACGCGAATCGATGCTGGTCGATCTCGCCGAACGCTACTGCGGCGCGCTCAATACTGACGCCGAAACGCTCGCGGCGATGAGCCTCGCGCTCGCCAGCGAAGAGAGCGGCGACGGCGTGATGCGCGAGATCGTCGAGTTGCAGGCGGATGCGGACGCTATTGCGCGAGCCGGCGTGTCGGCGGAGGCGCGCATCGGCGCGAGCCTCGAGGACATGCGCTCGCTGCCGTCGAAGAACGCGCTCGGGCCGGTGCTCGCGCTTGCATCGGAAGCGGTGCTCGCGGGGCTTGGGCTGTCGCGCACGGTCGTGTTCGTGCGCCAGGCCACCAATGAATTCCAGGCGCGGCTCGGGCTGGGTGCGGGTATCGAGGCGATGCTGCCCGCGTTGCGCTTTGCCGCCGAGTTCCGGCCGGACGTGTTCCACCTTGCGATCACGAATCCGGTGGGCATCTTCATCGAGAATGCCCACGATGCGCGCATCGACGCTCGGCTGCCTCGCTGGTATAAGGAGACGCTCGGCGAAGCGCAGGCATTCGTGCTGCTGCCGGTGAAAGCGAACGATACGACGGTCGCACTCGTGTATGGCGACTGGACGGTTGGCCAGCACGTGCACAAGATTTCGCCGCAGGAAATGAGCGCGCTCAACGAGCTCACGCGGGAGCTAAGCCGTTTTTTTTCTAATGCGAACTGGAAGGAAGTCGAGCTGATCTGATTGCTCGATGTCGTTCCAGTTCGCGTGCCCCTCAGCTTTTCAGGATCGCCACGGCTTGCTCGCCGTATCGCACGATGTAGCCGCCGTGGCTGCGCTGCCAGCCGAGCGCGTCGGCCTCGCTTGCGAACCAGTTCTTCTCGAAGTCGTTGAACGCGCCGGCGTCGAAGCGGTACCGGTCGATGCTTCTGGCTTCGCGTGTGTCGATGTCGGCCTTGCATGCGTCCCAGGTTGCGTAGCCGAGTTCGGCGGCGAGCATCGATAGCATGTGCTTCAGTTGTAAATCTTTGCGCGAGGCGTGGAGGTTTGTGAGGCTTTGACTGCGGGTTGCGTTCGAGCTTGCTGCCAGCAGGCGACGCAGGACGGGCAAGGTGGCGCTCGCATCGCCGTCGCGGGCTTGCCGGAGCAGTCGCCGCGCGTGCTCGCGCAGGTAGTCGCTATTGCTGACGGGAGATTCGATCGGACAGGATGTGGACCACATAACGTTGTTCCCTTATATGCGCCGTTCTCGCTGCGGCTGTAAAGGTTCGACGTTGCGGTTCGATTCGGAGGCGGAGTTGCGTGGCAGGTGCGTAAGACTTTCGCGAGAGGGGGCGCCGCTGCCGCGCCCTTGGTCGGGGATTTTAGTCTCGGCTTGCTGTTGCTGGCAAGGGCGCTTTGGGTTTGCGCGGTGAGGTTGTGTTCGTGTCGGTCTGTTTGCTTGCCCGGTCCACGGGGCGGGGGTTACGTTTCTGCCTGTCGAACTGAGTTGGCGCTTCCTTATTCTCGTTCCATGCAAAGAATGCAGCATTTCTTAGCTTCGCAACTTGAGTCTGTTTTTCGCTGAACTTGTATTCGTGTCGGTCTATTTGCGCGCCCCTCCCCGGGGCGGGGGTCACTTTCTTTGCCGCTGCAAAGAAAGTAACCAAAGAAAGCAGCTTTTTTTCGAACCGCACGATGCACTAGCTTGTGTGGCCACTCCGTAGAACAGCGGTGGCACTCAGCTTGAAAGAGCCTTGAATCACCTTCCGCGCCCGCTGACTACTAACGTCCTCCGAGCCCCTTGGCTCGTTAACACCATCATTAGTTTAGCCACCTCGAAAACGCATCTCTCATCAGCAGCCCAAGCAATCGAGTTTCGCTTACCGCATAGATCGCACATTACACCGCTCGCGCATCGACTCCCTTGAGTCGCCCCGCGCCGTAGCAGTCAGTCGTTTTGCCATTGTCCGACTTCCCTGAGACGTCTACGTTGTGCCGTTAGCATTTAAAGTCCGGCTGCTGCTTGGCTTGTGCTTGTGCGTGCCTTTTGCCTTTTGCCTTTTGCCTTTTGCCTTTTGCCTTTTGCCTTTTGCCTTTTGCCTTTTGCCTTTTGCCTTTTGCGTTTTGCGTTTGCGGCTCGCGGCTCGCGGCTCGCGGCTCGCGGCTTGCGGCTCGCGGCTCGCGGCTTGCGGCTTGCGGCTTGCGGCTTGCGGCTTGCGGCTTGCGGCTTGCGGCTTGCGGCTTGCAGTCTGCGCGTTTTGTCGCTCGATGTTGTTTTGTTTGCGCGGTACGAGATAGACGACCGGTGCTAACGAGCCAAGGGGCTCGGAGGACGCTAGTTGTCAGCGGGCGCGGAAGGTGATTCAGGGCTCTTTCAAGCTGAGTGCCACCGCTGTTCTACGAAGCGACCACACGAGTCAGTGCATCGTGCGGTTCGAAAAAAAGCTGCTTTCTCTGGTTACTTTCTTTGCATGGGACCAGAGTAAGGCGCTAAAGCGCCAACTCTGGGCGACAGCCAAGAAAGTGACCCCCGCCCCGGGGAGGGGCGAGCAAATAAACCGACACGAATACAAGCTCACCGACAAACAAACGCCAGCCGCAGACCAAACACCCTCAGCAAAGCTGAAACTTCCCCACCAGCGCCTTAAGCGCCCGCGCCTGATCATCGAGCGACTGAGCCGCAGCCGCCGCCTGCTCCACGAGCGCGGCATTCTGCTGCGTCCCCGCGTCCATCTGCGACACCGCGTGCCCGATCGCCTCGATGCCCGTCTTCTGCTCCGCCGATGCCGCCGATATCTCGCCCATGATGTCCGTCACCCGGCGCACCGCCCTCACGACTTCTTCCATCGTCGCACCGGCTTCCTGCGCATAAGTCGATCCATCGGACACACGCGACACCGATGTATCGATCAGCGTCTTGATCTCCTTCGCCGCCGCCGACGAACGCTGCGCAAGGCTTCGCACCTCGCCCGCAACGACCGCGAAGCCGCGCCCCTGCTCGCCCGCGCGCGCCGCTTCCACCGCCGCGTTCAACGCAAGAATGTTCGTCTGGAACGCAATCCCCTCGATCACGCCGATGATGTCGCCAATGCTCTTCGCGCTCGCATCGATACGCTGCATCGTCTCGACGACGCGGCTCACCACCGTGCCGCCCTTCTCCGCAATCTCCGACGCGTTGTGCGCCAGCGTCGTCGCCTGCATCGCGTTGTCCGCGTTCTGGCGCACCGTCGACGTAAGCTGCTCCATGCTCGCCGCCGTCTTCTCCAGCGCGACAGCCTGCTCTTCCGTGCGGCGCGACAAATCGACGTTGCCCGTCGAAATTTCGCTCGACGCCGACGCAATCGCCTCCGCGCTCGCCGCAATATCGCCGACCGTCGCTGACAGGCCCGACTGCATTTCGGACAGCGCGTAAAGCATGCTCGCGTCGTCGCGACGCTTGAGCGCGATCGGATACGCGAGATCGCCCGAAGCAATGCGGCTCGCGATCTCCTTCGCATAAGCCGGCTCGCCGCCAAGCTGGCCGGAAAGACGCCGTACCATCCATTCACTGACGACGATCGCCAGCACGAACAGCGCCGCCGTCAACGCCAGCACCATCACGAACGACGACTGGAAAATGAACGAGGCAGCGTCGATCGTGCGCTTGGCCGCCGCGCCGCGCCGCTCGACGAGCTCATCGACCATCTTCTCGAGCTTGCCGGTCTCGACGAGCAGCGAGACGTCCTGCGTGCCGACTTGCCAGTTCATCTGCGACAGATCGAGCGGCTGTTCCTTCACGAGCTTCACGAACGTGCGCAGGTTGCCGCTCCACGTCGCGAGCGCGGCGGTAAAGCGTTTGTGCTGCGCGAGCGCATCGGTGTCGGCACCATCCATGTACTGCGACAACTGCGACTGCTCCTTGCCGATGTCCGTCAGCGCGTGCCCGATCTGATCGCCGAGTTCATCGCGCTCCTTCGCCGTCGACGCGGTCAGCAGCATCTTCTGCGAACGGCTCGCCCGCAGCAGATAACCGCGCGTTTCCTCGGCCGCCCGGCTCGCGACATAACCCTGCGTATAGATCGATTCCGTTGCGCCGTTGAGACGGCTGATCTGCGTGAGCGCGATCGCGCCGATGGCCAGCGTGCCCGCCAGTACGAGGCCGAACGCGAGGCGCAGCGACGCTTTGACGGATAGTCCGCGCCTGGTCGCTCGCGGTGAGCCCGCGCCCTTGCTGGCGCGCAGCGTATGCAGTTTCATCGATGATCCCCGTAATCGTTATGGTCGAGCGATGCGCTTTGTGACGCGCTTTCATGCTCTGCTTCTTTGCTCATCTACGGCATGAGTCTGGTTTTCTTTAACGATATCGGCACGACCGTGCGCGTTCGTTGGCTTCAGTCGATGCGATTCCCATCCGCACTTATAACCGGCCAAAAAGTGCATGTGTCTGATGATTACTCCACGCCTCGTGTCCGGTTCGCGACAAATCTTGGCAGCACACCGCGAGCGAGACATCCTAAACTTGGCAAACATGCGGTTCGCGCATGAATCGCAACGAAGAAGAGTCCGAGACAACCGCTTTTTAACTGCCATCGACATGCAAACGAGCATCGACAAGGGCGCGTTTCCGCCATCGGAACCGCCTGCCGCCACCGCGCCGGCCGTGCAGCGCACGGTGTATTCCGTGTTGGGCGCGATCAGTTTTTCGCACCTGCTCAACGACATGATCCAGTCGCTGATCCTCGCCATCTATCCCATGTTCAAGAGCGAATTCGCGCTCACATTCGGGCAGATCGGGCTGATCACGCTGACGTACCAGATCACCGCGTCGCTGTTGCAGCCGCTCGTCGGGCTATACACGGACAAGCATCCGAAGCCGTATTCGCTTCCCGTCGGCATGGGGTTCACGCTGTCCGGGCTGTTGCTGATGTCGGTTGCGGGCAGCTTCGGGACGCTGCTGATCGCGGCGGCGCTGGTGGGCTGCGGATCGTCGGTGTTTCATCCGGAGTCGTCGCGGGTGGCGCGCATGGCGTCGGGCGGCAAGCATGGTCTCGCGCAGTCGCTGTTCCAGGTGGGCGGCAACGCGGGCTCGTCGCTGGGGCCGCTGCTCGCGGCGCTGATCGTGATTCCGCATGGACAGCGCAGCATCGCGTGGTTTTCGGCGGCGGCGCTCCTGGCGATGGTCGTGCTCGCGAACATCGGCCGCTGGTACAAGCGTCATCCGGCGACGAAAAAGGGCCGCGCGCATGCGACGCACGCCGCGCTCCCGCGCGACAAGGTCTTCATGGCGATGAGCGTGCTCGTGCTGCTCGTGTTCTCGAAGTACTTCTATCTGGCGAGCATCACGAGCTACTTCACGTTCTATCTGATCAGCAAGTTCGGCGTATCGGTGCAGACCGCGCAGATTCATCTGTTCGTGTTCCTCGCGGCGGTCGCGGCGGGCACGATTATCGGCGGGCCGGTCGGCGACAAGGTCGGGCGCAAGGCCGTGATCTGGGTATCGATTCTCGGCGTCGCGCCGTTCACGCTGCTGATGCCTTACGTCAACCTGTTCTGGACGGGCGTGTTGTCGGTGATCATCGGCCTCGTGCTGGCGTCGGCGTTCTCGGCGATCCTGGTGTACGCGCAGGAACTGATTCCGGGCAAGGTCGGCATGGTCGCGGGACTGTTCTTCGGCTTCGCGTTCGGGATGGGCGGCGTCGGCGCGGCGGTGCTCGGGCATCTCGCGGACGTGACGAGCATCGATCACGTGTACAAGCTGTGCGCGTTCCTGCCGCTGATCGGCATGTTGGCGGTGTTCTTGCCGAAGACGAGGGATGCGAAGGCTTGATGGGCCGATGCGGCGCTGAAGCGCCGGCACGCACGAAACGCCCGGTCGAGGTTTTATGACCGGGCGTTTCGTTTGTTTGGTCGCAGGTTGCGACGAGCTTTTATAGCCGTTGCCGTCGATTGACTCGGACGTGCGGCATCGCGTGACGGATCCCGACAGCTTCGAAATCCCGCCCTCCCTTGCCGCAAATCAATGCCGCCCGTCCACTACTTCCCCTCCAGCGCCGACCTCACCTGCGCCAACGCCCCGGCATCCTCGATGGTCGGCAAATCGCCCGGATCGCGTCCTTCCGCCAGCGCCGCAATCGCGCGCCGCAGCAGCTTGCCGGAACGCGTCTTCGGCAGCATCGACACGAAATGCACGCGCGCCGGCCGCGCGATCGCGCCGAGCTGTGTATCGACCGCATGGCACAGCTCCGCTTCCATGCCCTCGCGCGCCCCGGGCGCATTGATGCGATCGGCATCGCGCAACACGACGAACGCCGTCGCCGCCTGCCCCTTCACCGGGTCCGCCACGCCGACGACCGCCACTTCCGCCACCGCCGCATGCGCCGACAGCGCCTCCTCGATCTCGCGCGTGCCGAGCCGATGTCCCGCCACGTTGATCACATCGTCGGTGCGCCCGAGTATCGACACGTAGCCGTCCTCGTCCTGCACGCCCCAGTCGAACGTCGAATAAACCATCTGGTTCGGCACACTGCGCCAATACGTGTCTATGAAACGCTGGTCATCGCCCCATACGGTCTGCATGCAGCCGGGCGGCAGCGGATAGCCGAGCGTGACGACGCCCTTCTCGCCCGGCGCGCAGACATCGCCGGTCAGTTCGTCACGAAGCGTCAGCGCAAAGCCCATCGACGGCACGCCCGGCGAACCCAGCTTCGACGGCAACGCCTCGATGCCGCGCGGAATCGCAAGCATCGGCCAGCCGGTTTCGGTCTGCCAGTAGTTGTCGATGACGGGCTTCTTGAGCGCGCTTTGAATCCACTGCGCGGTCGGCTCGTCGAGCGGCTCGCCTGCAAGAAACAGCGTGCGCAGGCTCGACAGGTCGTATTTCTCCATCAGCGCCGGGTCCTGCTTTTTTAGCACGCGCAGCGCGGTCGGCGCGGTGAACATCAGGTTGATGGCGTATTGCTCGACGAGCCGCCACCAGACGCCGCCATCTGGACGAACCGGCGTGCCTTCGTACATCACCGTGGTCAGTCCCGCGATCAGCGGCGCATAGATGATGTAGCTATGCCCCACGACCCAGCCGATGTCCGATGCGGTGAACATCGTGTCGCCCGCCGCGCCCTGAAAAATGTGCTCCATCGACGCCGCGAGCGCCACCGCATAACCGCCGACATCGCGCTGGACGCCCTTCGGCCTGCCCGTCGTGCCGGACGTATAAAGGACGTAGGACGGATCGTTCGATTCGAGCCATTCGCAAGGCACGTGGGCGTCGAAAAACTGCTCGCGCAGCGGCTCGTAGGCGACGAGATAGCTGGCCTGCAATCGCTCCGGCGCAAGCTGGCGGTCGATCAGCAGCACTTGCGTCACTTTGAACTCGGCGCGGGACAGCGCTTCATCGACGAGCGGCGTGTAGTCGATCACCTTGCCGGCACGCGCGCCGGCGTCGGCGGTGACAATGAGCGCAGGCTCCGCATCGTCGATGCGCGCTGCCAGGTTCGGCGCCGCGAAGCCGCCGAACACGACCGAATGGATCGCGCCGATGCGCGCGCACGCGAGCATCGCGAAGACCGCTTCGGGGATCATCGGCAAATCGATGAGCACGCGGTCGCCTTTCTTGACCGACAGCGAGCGCATCACGGCCGCCATGCGGTTCACCTCGGCGTGAAGTTCGGCGTACGTGTAGCGCCGCTCGATGCCGGTTTCCGTCGATACATAAACGAGCGCGTCCTGTTGCGCGCGCGTCGCTAGATGGCGATCGACCGCGTTGTGACAGAGATTCGTCCTGCCGCCGATGAACCATCGCGCGAACGGCGGATTGCTCGCGTCGAGCACGCTGTCGAACGGCGTCTGCCAGTGGATGCGGCGGGCCTGCTCGGCCCAGAACGCTTCTGGCTCGTCGATAGACCGTCGATACGCTTCTCGGTAAGTCGGCATGCGCGTCCTCTGCAAAGCGGCGTTGGCTCCACAGAATAGAGCAGCCGGCGAACGGCTGGCTAGAGAGGGCGCGCCCTGATCGGTCCGACGGTTCTAGACCGCGCGGGTCTGCGAGACGCGCGTGGCCGCTTTGGTGGCCGCGTGCTTGAGCAGCACCGGCGCAAGCTCGTTCGCCACCCGCATGCTCGATACCACGACCGTGCGGACGCCGCTTCCTTCTGTGAGCGTGCGCAGCGTTTCGCGCGTGCCGGCCCGTGCTTCGATGCGCGGCTCGATCACGATGAAACCGCGGCAGTGCGCGCCCAGCGCCGCGCGATGCGTGCGCAGCCAGGCCGCGCGAAGCCGGAAGTCGTCGGGCGTCTCGTCGCCGGCGTGTTCCGCGACGACGACGAACGGCGTCGCCAGTGCAAGCAGCCGTCGCATCTGCGCGGCCCATGCGAACGCGCAGCCCGGCTGGACCGCGCGGCGGCGCACTCGAACGAGCGGGAAACGGCTGGCGTCGAAAAGCTGCGAGTCCAGCCCGAGCGGGGGATTCTTGAAAAGGTCGGCGTTCACAGCGGCTTCGGGCTCCAGTGATTCAGGGCGGCGATCAGGCTCGGCCAGCGGGAACGCCGCGGCACGACGCGCTTTTTCCGCACCGCGTGCGGCGGCCGGCGATCGGCCTGCTGCTCCGCTTCGACCGCGGGCGCGGCCGTCCAGGCGCGGCGCGTCGTGTCGAGCACCTTCGCGGCGTTGACGGCGAGGGCGCAGCCCTGGACCGCGTCGCACGCGTCGCTTGTGGAATCGTTCGTCATGTCGGGCGTCCTCCAGATGCATCTCACGAACGATTGTATTGAGAATCATTCTCAATTACAAGCGCGATCGCGGATTTCCGAGGAGGTGCGGCGAGAAGACGCGGCAGCGTCAGCCGCGCGCTTGTAGAAAGCGTCCGAGAACGCCCGACGAATACGTCGCGGCGATGGCCGCCAGAAACTCCGCGAAGGAAACGGGCGCAGCGGCGTCGGCGGTATCGGAGATGGTCCGCACGACCGCGCACGGCACGCCATGCTCGAAGCAGACCTGCGCGAGCGCCGCGCCTTCCATTTCGACGGCGAGCGCGTCCGGCAGCGCGTCGCGCAATGCGGAGACCTCGTCGTGACTCGCGATGAAGCGGTCACCGCTCACCACCAGCCCGCGATGCACTCGCGGCGCCACCACCGCGAACCGTTCGGCGAGCGCAGCGGCTTCCGTCTCGACGAACGCATGCGCCGCAGCGGCGAGCGCATCCGACAACGCGCCGTCCGAATCGAAGCGCGCCCGGTCCAGCAACGGCACTTCGTAGCGCGGGAATAACGGCGATGCGTCGAGATCGTGCTGCAGCAACGCATCGGCGATGACGATATCGCCCACGCGCACATCGCGATGCACGCCGCCCGCGACGCCGGTGAAGACGATCGCATCGGCCTCGAAGACGTGGATCAGCGCGCTCGCCGTCGCCGCCGCCGCCACCTTGCCGATGCGCGCGAGCGTCACCACGACGCGCACGCCATGCGCCTCGCCGACGTGATACTCGCGCTGCCCGAGCGTGACGGTCTGCACGTCGCCGGCCTCGCGCATCCGGGCGACGAGGTCGCCCAGTTCCTGCGGCAGCGCCGCCATGATGCCGAGCCGCTTCATTCGACCGCTTGGAGTTTCGCGACCGCGAGCGCGAGCCACTTCTCGCCGTGGCGCTTGAAGCGCACTTGCGCGCGCGCATCGCCGCCGGAGCCTTCGAGCGCGGTCACGGTGCCTTCGCCGAACTTCGTGTGGAAAACGGCCTGTCCGACCTTGAAGCCGGTGTCGGCTGCCCGCTGCTCGTTGGCAAACGATGGCAGCGCCGCGCTCACCGTCGATGAACCTCCGCGCTCCTGCCCCGGCCGCGCGAACCAGTCGCGGCCCCAGCCGGCGTTGTCCGACCGGCCGCCCCAGCGCGCGCCCGGCTCGACCTTCGGCGTGAGCCATTTGAGCGAGCCTTCCGGCAACTCGTCGAAAAAGCGCGAGCGAATGTTGTAGCGCGTCTGTCCGTGCAGCATCCGGCTCTGCGCGAACGACAGATACAACCGCTCCTTCGCCCGGGTGATCGCCACATACGCGAGCCGCCGCTCCTCTTCGAGCCCGTCGGATTCCTGGGCGCTGTTCTCGTGCGGGAACAGCCCCTCTTCTAGCCCGGTGATGAACACCGCCGTGAATTCCAGCCCCTTCGCGGCGTGGACGGTCATCAGTTGCACGGCGTCCTGCCCGGCCTGCGCCTGGTTGTCGCCCGCTTCGAGCGATGCATGCGACAGGAAGCCCGCGAGCGGCGTCATCGTGTCGGGATTCTGCGCGGGATCGGCGATGCCGGGCGCATCGAGCACTTCGATCTCGCCATCCTCGCTCACCGCCGCGATTCCGGGCGCGGCGGTCGCGCCCGGACGCAGCGGGATGGAACGCGCGGGCGTATCGAGGCCGTAGCCCTCCTCGCTCACGAACGCCGCCGCCGCGTTCACCAGTTCCTGCAAGTTCTCCAGCCGGTCCTGCCCCTCGCGTTCCATTTCGTAGAACGCGGCGAGGCCGCTCGCGCGCACCACGTATTCGACCGTTTCCGGCAGACTCATCTGCTGCGTCTCGGCGCGCATTTTCGCGATCAGCGTTGCGAACGCGCCGAGACTCGACCCCGCCTTGCCGGCCACATACGGCACGGCTGCGGCCATCGAACAGTTGTAGAGGCGCGCCGCGTCCGCGAGCTGTTCGATCGACCGCGCGCCGATGCCGCGCGTCGGAAAATTGACGACGCGTGCGAACGCGGTGTCGTCGTTCGGGTTGTCGATCAGGCGCAGATACGCGAGCGCGTGCTTCACTTCCTGACGCTCGAAGAAACGCAGGCCGCCGTACACGCGATACGCGATCCCCGCGTTCACGAGCGTATGTTCGATCGTGCGCGACTGTGCGTTGCTCCGGTACAGCACCGCAATCTCGCCGCGCGCCATCCCGGTATTGATGAGCGCCTTGATTTCCTCGACGATCCAGCCCGCTTCCTGCGAATCGGTCGCGGCCTCGTAGACGCGCACCGGTTCGCCGTGGCCGGCATCGGTGCGCAGATTCTTGCCGAGCCGGCGTGCGTTGTTCGCGATCAGAAAGTTCGCCGTATCGAGAATATGTCCGTGCGAACGGTAGTTCTGCTCGAGCTTGATCAGATTGCGCACGCGAAACTCGCGCTCGAAGTCGTGCATGTTGCCGACGTTCGCGCCGCGAAACGCGTAGATGGATTGATCGTCGTCGCCGACTGCGAAGATGGCGTTATGCTCGCCCGCCAGCATCTTTAGCCACGCGTATTGCAGCTTGTTGGTGTCCTGGAACTCGTCGACGAGGATGTTGCGAAAGCGCGCCTGATAGTGCGCACGCAGCGGCGGATTGTGCGCGAGCAGTTCGTAGCAGCGCAGCAGCAGCTCCGGAAAATCGACGACGCCTTCGCGCTGGCACTGCTGGTCGTAAGCTTCGTACAGCTCCACGAACTTGCGATTGAAGCTGTCGGTGGCGTCGACGTCCTTCGCGCGCAGGCCCTGCTCCTTCGCGTTGTTGATGAAGTACTGCAGGTTCTTCGCCGGATACTTCTCGTCGTCGACATTCAGCCCCTTCATGAGCCGCTTGATCGCGGAGAGCTGGTCGGCGGTATCGAGGATCTGGAACGACTGCGGCAGGCCCGCGTCGCGGTAATGCGCGCGCAACATGCGGTTGCACAAGCCGTGGAATGTGCCGATCCACATGCCGCGCGTGTCGATCGGCAGAAGCGCGGACAGACGTGACATCATTTCGCGCGCCGCCTTGTTTGTGAACGTGACCGCGAGGATGGTCGGCGGCGACGCATAGCCCTGCTGGATCAGCCAGGCGATGCGCGTGATGAGGACGCGCGTCTTGCCGCTGCCCGCGCCCGCGAGAATCAGCGCGGGCTCGTTGGGCAGCGTCACGGCGGCGAGCTGTTCGGGGTTCAGGTTGGCGAGTAAGTCGGGCATGGGGAAATTGGGACGCGGGTCAAGCAGGCGGGCCGCTCATTATAAGACCGTGCCGATGGCGGCGTTCAGGCCTACGCCATCCGGCCGAGGGCGCGAATCATCCGACGCAGCCTTGCGGAACTTATAATTGGGGATTCCACGCACTTTTTCACGCATTTTTCGGCAGATTTCACGATGAGCGACAACACGCTTGCGAAGAGCTTCGAGCCCCAGAACATCGAGTCCCAGTGGGGCCCCGAATGGGAAAAGCGCGGCTTAGCTGCGCCCACGTTCCGGCAAGGCGCGAAAAATTTCTCCATTCAACTGCCGCCGCCGAACGTCACCGGCACGCTGCACATGGGGCACGCGTTCAACCAGACCATCATGGATGGCCTGACGCGCTATCACCGCATGCTCGGCGACAACACGCTGTGGGTGCCGGGCACGGACCACGCGGGCATCGCGACGCAGATCGTCGTCGAACGTCAGCTCGATGCGCAGGGCATCTCGCGCCATGACCTCGGCCGCGAAGAATTCCTGAAGCGCGTGTGGGCGTGGAAGGAACAATCCGGCTCGACCATCACGAATCAGGTGCGCAGGCTCGGCGCGTCGATCGACTGGTCGCGCGAATACTTCACGATGGACGACAAGATGTCCGCCGCCGTGCGCGATGTCTTCGTCACGCTGTACAAGCAGGGCCTCATCTACCGCGGCAAGCGCCTCGTGAACTGGGACCCGGTGCTCGGCACCGCCGTGTCGGATCTGGAAGTCGTCAGCGAGGAAGAAAACGGCAGCCTGTGGCACATCAAGTATCCGCTGCCGGATGGCTCGGGTCACATGACGGTCGCGACCACGCGCCCCGAAACCATGCTCGGCGACGTCGCGCTGATGGTGCATCCGGAAGACGAGCGTTATCAGCATCTGATCGGCAAGACGGCCGTGCTGCCGCTGTGCGATCGCGAAATTCCGATCATCGCCGATGACTACGTGGACCGCGAGTTCGGCACCGGCGTCGTCAAGGTGACGCCCGCGCACGATTTCAACGACTATGCCGTCGGCCAGCGCCACAAGCTGCCGCAGATCGAAATTCTCACGCTCGACGCGAAGATCAACGACAACGCGCCCGAGAAGTATCGCGGCATGGATCGTTTCGAGGCACGCAAGCAAGTCGTCGCCGATCTCGAAGCGCTCGGCCTGCTCGACTCCGTGAAGCCGCACAAGCTCATGGTGCCGCGCGGCGATCGCACGGGCGTCGTTATCGAGCCGATGCTGACGGACCAATGGTTCGTCGCGATGACGAAGCCCGCGCCCGAAGGCACGTTCCATCCGGGCAAGTCGATCACGGAAACGTCGCTCGATGTCGTGCGCAGCGGGCAGATCAAGTTCGTGCCGGAGAACTGGACGACGACCTACTATCAATGGCTCGAGAACATCCAGGACTGGTGCATCTCGCGTCAATTGTGGTGGGGCCATCAGATTCCGGCGTGGTACGGCGAAAACGGTGAGATCTTCGTCGCGAAGAGCGAGGAAGAAGCCCGCGCCGAAGCCGATGCCAACGGCTACACGGGCTCGCTCAGGCGCGACGACGACGTGCTCGACACGTGGTTCTCGTCCGCGCTCGTGCCGTTCTCGTCGCTCGGCTGGCCGAACGAGACGCCGGAACTGAAGGCGTTTCTGCCTTCGTCGGTGCTCGTGACGGGCTTCGACATCATCTTCTTCTGGGTCGCCCGGATGGTGATGATGACCACGCATTTCACCGGCAAGGTGCCCTTCGACACCGTCTATGTGCACGGCCTCGTGCGCGACGCCGAAGGCCAGAAGATGTCGAAGAGCAAGGGCAACACGCTCGATCCGATCGACATCGTGGATGGCATCGATCTCGAAACGCTGGTCGCCAAGCGCACGGCCGGCCTCATGAATCCGAAGCAGGCCGCGCAGATCGAGAAGAAGACGCGCAAGGAGTTCCCGGAAGGCATCCCGTCCTTCGGCACCGATGCGCTGCGCTTCACGATGGCGTCGATGGCCACGCTCGGCCGCAACGTCAACTTCGATCTCGCGCGCTGCGAGGGTTATCGCAACTTCTGCAACAAGCTCTGGAACGCCACGCGTTTCGTGTTGATGAACTGCGAAGGCCAGGATTGCGGTTTCTCGAAACCCGGCGCATGCGAGCCGGGCGATTGCGGCCCCGGCGGCTATACGGACTTCTCGCAGGCGGATCGCTGGATCGTCTCGCTGCTGCAGCGTGTCGAAGCGGAAGTCGAGAAAGGCTTCGCGGATTATCGTTTCGACAACGTCGCGAGCGCGATCTACAAGTTCGTGTGGGACGAGTACTGCGACTGGTATCTGGAACTCGCGAAGGTGCAGATCCAGAACGGCACGCCCGCGCAGCAGCGCGCCACGCGGCGCACGCTGTTGCGTGTGCTGGAGACGGTGCTGCGCCTCGCGCATCCGGTGATTCCGTTCATCACCGAAGCGCTGTGGCAGAAGGTCGCCCCGCTGACGGATGCGTACCCGGAAGGCGCAAAGGAAGGCGAAGCGTCGATCATGACGCAGCCGTATCCGCGCGCCGAAGTGAAGAAGATCGACGAATCGTCGGAACAGTGGGCGGCCGAACTGAAGGCAGTGATCGACGCATGTCGTAATCTGCGTGGCGAAATGAATCTCTCGCCCGCGGTGAAAGTGCCGTTGCTCGCGCACGGCGACGCGGCGCGTCTTTCCACGTTTGCGCTTTACGTTGCGGCGCTCGCGCGTCTTTCGGAAGTGAAGATCATCGACGACGAAGCCGCGCTCGACAAAGAGGCGCATGGCGCACCGGTGGCGATCATCGGCGCGAACAAGCTGGTGCTCAAAGTCGAGATCGATGTCGCCGCCGAACGCGAGCGCCTTTCGAAGGAAGTCGACCGGCTCAGCGGTGAAATCGCAAAATGTAACGCCAAGCTCGGTAATGAAAGCTTTGTTTCAAAAGCGCCGGCCGCTGTCGTTGATCAGGAGCGCAAAAGGCTGGCAGAATACGAGACCACTATCGAGAAGCTTCAGGCGCAATTATTGCGACTGCCCGTTTGAACCGGGAGTTTTATACCGACTCCCCTTCGGCTACTGGCTCGATGTTCCAGATGATTAACAGGATCAGGGTTATCACATGCTAAAAGTTACCAAAGCAGTTTTCCCGGTTGCGGGTCTCGGTACGCGGTTTCTGCCCGCGACCAAGGCCAGCCCGAAGGAAATGCTGCCGGTCGTCGACAAGCCGCTGATTCAATATGCGGTTGAAGAAGCCATGGCCGCCGGCATCACCGAAATGATCTTCGTGACGGGCCGCAGCAAGCGCGCCATCGAAGACCACTTCGACAAGTCGTATGAGATCGAAGCCGAGCTCGAGGCACGCGGCAAGGAAAAGCTGCTCGAACTCGTGCGCAGCATCAAGCCGAGTCATGTCGATTGTTTCTATGTGCGTCAGGCCGAAGCGCTGGGTCTCGGTCACGCGGTGCTGTGCGCCGAAAAGCTCGTCGGCGACAACCCGTTCGCCGTGATCCTCGCGGACGACTTGCTGTACGGCAAGCCGCCCGTGCTGACGCAGATGATCGAAGTGTTCGACCACTATCACAGCTCCGTCATCGGCGTCGAAGAGATTCCGCCGCAGGAAACCAAGTCGTACGGCATCATCGACGGCAAGGAGTGGGAAGACAACATCGTGAAGCTGTCGGGCATCGTCGAGAAGCCGGAGCCTGCTGTTGCGCCGTCGAATCTCGGCGTGGTTGGCCGTTATGTGCTGAAGCCGCGCATTTTCGATCACATTCGCGCGGTGAAGCCGGGCGCAGGCGGCGAATTGCAACTGACGGACGCGATCCAATCGCTGCTGTCGGATGAGCAAGTGCTGGCGTACAGGTATCACGGCACGCGCTTCGACTGCGGCAGCAAGCTGGGCTATCTGAAAGCGACGGTGGAATTCGCGCTGCGCCATCCCGAAGTGGCGAAGGACTTCGAAGAATATCTGCGTACGCGTTCGCCGATTCTCGAAGGCTAAAACGCCTTCGTTTGCTGGATAAGAAAATGCCCGTCACGATCGTGACGGGCATTTTGCTTTATAGCCTTTCGAATCTAGCGGCGACGCATCAGAAAGACGAAGGTCTTGTCCTGCGACGTTGCCTCGACGATCTCGTTGCCGGTTTGTCTGGCGAAGGCCGCGAAATCGCGCTGCGATCCGGGGTCGGTGGCCAGCACTTTGAGAATCTGGCCGCTCGTCATGTCGGCGAGCGCCTTCTTGGCGCGCAGAATCGGCAACGGGCAGTTGAGCCCGCGCGCGTCGACTTCCTTGTGAACTTCCATCGCGATTGAACCTTCCGTGTGCCTGGGTGATTGAGCGCTGCTAAAAGATCGATTTTAGCGCAGCGGTCAAAGATCCACCGGCCGCCCCGACGCACACGCCTCGCGCAACGCGATCCCGATCCGCGTCGCCTCTCGCGCATCTTCGAGCGTCAGCCCCGTGGGCTTGCCACCGCTAACCCAAGCCACGAACGCTTGCGCCTCGCGCAGAAACGCATCTTCGAAGCGCTCGAAAAACGTCGGCGTGCAAGCGTTGCGCACGCCGTATTCATCCGCAAGCTCCACGCGGTTCAAGCGCGGATTTTTTCCCACCGACAACGCCCCCGCCGTGCCGATCACTTCGGTTTGCGTATCGTGTCCGTGCGCCATCGTGCGCGACGCATAGAACACGGCGAGCCGGCCATCGTCGAATTCGACGATGCCCACGCCGTTATCGATATCGCCGCATTCCCGCAAGCCATCGTGGATCGCGATCGTCCCGCTCGCCATTACGCGCGTCGCTCGTGGATTGCCGAGCAGCCAGCGCGCAAGATCAATGTCGTGCACGCTGCAGTCGAGAAACAGCCCGCCTGACGTTGGCGCAAAACGCACGAAGAAGCCATCGGGGTCGTTCTTGTCGCAAGTCTGCGAGCGCACCATGAAAGGCCGCCCGATTGCACCCTTCGCAATACTGTCGAACGCATCGCGATAACTCGCGTCGAAGCGCCGCACAAAACCGATCATCACATGCAGATGCGCATGACGGCCATGCGCGTCGATCACGCGATTGCACTCCGCAAGATCGAGCGACAGCGGCTTCTCGCAGAACACGTGCTTGCCCGCCTCCAGCGCGGCGATGATCTGCGTCGCGTGCAGCGATGTCGGCGTGACGAGCCACACCGCATCGACCGATGCATCGGCGAGCAGCGCGTCGTAATCGGCATGAAGCGCGGCATCGGGGAGCTGCGCTTTCGCCCACTCGCGCTCTTCCTGCAGCGGGCTGCACGCCGCGACGAGCCGCGCGCCCGGCACGTGCCACGCGAGATTTTCCGCATGCCGCCGCCCGAGTCTCCCGAGCCCGACGATACCCACGCGCACCGGATTCATGCCGCGTGCTCGCCGAGATGGACCACGCGCTTCTCGCGCCACGAAAGCGTCGCGGCTTCCGCAAGCTCGAGCGCCTTCACGCCGTCGGCGACGGTCGTTCGCACCGGCTTGCCGTGCTCCACGGCATCGAAGAAATGCGCGATTTCCAGCGCATACGCCGCGCGGTACCGCTCCAGAAAGAACGCCTCGGGCACGTCGCACGATACGGCCGTCTTTGAGTACGCGGTGACTTCGGTCGGCCGCACGTTGCCCGCCTGCAGCATGCCCGCGCTGCCGAGCAGCTCAAAGCGCTGGTCGTAACCGTATGCCGCACGCCGCGCCGTGTTGATCTGACACAGCCGCCCGCGCCTGGTGCGGACCGTAACGGCGGTCGAATCGATATCGCCCGCATCGGCGATGGCAGGATCGGACAGCACGCTGCCCGTCGCGTGCAGCGTGTCGGCTTCGTCGTCGAGCATCCAGCGGAAAATGTCGAAGTCGTGAATCAGCATGTCCTTGAAGATGCCGCCCGAATGCCTGATGTAGTCGACAGGCGGCGCGCCCGGATCGCGGCTCGTCACGATCAGCATTTCCGGATCGCCAATTTCGCCCGCATCGACGCGCGCCTTCAACGCCGAGAAGGTCGGGTCGAAACGCCGCTGAAAACCGATCATGCAGACAACGCCCGCGCGCTCCACCGCATCCGCGCATGCACGCGCACGCTCGATCGTGAGATCGACGGGCTTCTCGCAGAACACATGTTTCTTCTGCGCCGCCGACGCCAGGATTAGTTCGGCATGCGTATCAGTACTCGAACAGATGACGGACGCGCCGACGGACGCATCGCCCATTGCGCCATCCACATCGGCGACCTGTGCGCCGTATTGCGCCGCGAGCGCGGCCGCCGCATCGCGGTTCACATCGACGACATACCTGAGCCGCACGCCCGGCTGCCGCGCCAGATTCGCCGCATGAATCTTCCCGATGCGCCCCGCCCCAAACACCGCCACGTCAATCGTCATAGCCGCTTGTCTCCCTGGATTCTTCGACGTTCAATTCGAGCCGGTACGCGAGCGCGATGAAGAGCGCCTGGCACAGGCAGATGGTGCTCGTGAGCGAGCGAAACGCAAACGCGCTGCCCTCCTTCACGAACAGACTGGCGCTCGCATGACGCGCGAGCGGCGAAAGCTGACTATCGGTGATGACGAGCGTCCTGGCGCCATGATGCTGGGCCGCGCGCACGCAATACTGCGTCTCCTTGCCGTAGGGCGCGAAGCTGATCGCGATCACGACATCGCCCTTTTTTACGCTGCGAATCTGTTCGTGAATCATCCCGCCGATGCCCGACACCAGATGCACGCGCTTCTTCGTATGGCCGAGCGCATAGACGATATAACTCGCCACCGCGAACGAGCGGCGCACCCCGACGACGTAGATGTTCTCCGCCTGCTGCAGCATTTCGACGGCGGCTTCGAACTGCGCATCGTCGAGGCCGGCTTCGAGTTCGACGAGTCCCGCACGGCTCGCCGCGATGAACTCGCGCGCCACCGACACGCCCGAGGCTTCGCCCGCCTTCTCGTCGATCAGCTTGCGAATGCGTTGCTGATAGCTCTGCGACGCATTGCCGCCCGCGTACGCCTGCCGGAACACCGCCTGCAGGTCCGAGAAGCCCGAGAAACCGAAGCGCTGCGCAAAGCGCACGACCGCCGACGGATGCACGCCGCAGGACGCCGCGATGTCGCTCGTGCGATCCATCATCACGCTCGGTCGATGCTGCTCGATATAAGTCGCCACGCTCTTCAACTGGCGCGGCAGCGAATCGTAGGCATCGGTGATCCGCTGCATCAGTTCGTCGACGCCAGGAACGTCGGTGCTGGTTTCGTCCTGCATGAAAGGCTCGCTTCATCGGCGCTCGAAGTGAGCCCCGGTGGAAGCGATTATAGGAAGGCGGCAAGCAAATTGGAATGCATTTTCTATTTGTCGCACCGATGAAATACCTATTGCAGGCCGCCAAAAACTGACCTAATCTCGCTCGTGAGCACGATGCACCGTTTCATCGACTCATCGGCTGCAAGCTGGCATCGGCTCATGGACGATCACACCGAACAACAACCGAGATAGGTGGAGACAATGACCCTTTGCAACGGTCGGGCCGCGCTGCGCGCGCTGGCGGCTGCTGCTGCGTTATGCAGCGCCGCGTTGTTGACGACGTCCCCCGCGCAGGCCGCGCCGGACGCCAGGTTCGTGCTCATCAGCCACGCGCCGGATTCCGACTCGTGGTGGAACACCATCAAGAATTCGATCAAGCAGGCCGACGAAGACTTCAACGTGCAGACCGACTATCGCAATCCGCCGAACGGGGATATCGCGGATATGGCGCGGCTGATCGAGCAGGCCGCCGCGCGCAATTACGACGGCGTCATCACCACCATCGCGGACTTCGACGTGCTGAAGAGCGCGATCAACAAGGTCACGGCGAAGAAGATTCCGCTCGTCACGATCAACTCCGGCACCGAAGAGCAAAGCGCGCAGCTCAACGCGATCATGCATATCGGCCAGCCGGAGTACGTGGCGGGCAAGGCCGCGGGCGAGAAGGCGAAGGCTGCCGGCATCAAGTCGTTCCTGTGCGTGAACCATCTGGCGACGAACACCGTCTCGTTCGATCGATGCCGTGGTTTCGCCGATGCCATCGGTGCGGACTACAAGGCCGCCACGCTCGACTCAGGCCAGGACCCGACGGAGATTCAGTCGAAGGTATCGGCGTATCTGCGCAACCATCCGGACACGCAAGCGGTGCTCACGCTCGGGCCGACGCCCGCATCCGCGACGCTCAAGGCCGTGGCGCAAATGGGCCTGCAAAACAAGCTCTATTTCGTGACCTTCGACTTCTCCGACGACATCGCGAAGGCGATCAAGGACGGCACGATCAAGTTCGCGATCGATCAGCAGCCGTATTTGCAGGGCTATATTCCGGTGGCGGTGCTGGCCATCGTGAAGAAGGAGCACACCACCGATCCCGCGAAGATCCGCCAGCTTCTCGAAGCGAACCCGAAGTTCAAGGCTCGCCTCGAAACGTATGGCCTTCAGCCTTCCTATGGGCCGAAGAACATTCGCTCGGGACCGGGTTTCATCACCAAAGAAAATCTCGACAAGGTCGTGAAGTACGCCGGGCAGTATCGCTGATGCACGGCTGACCTTCTTCGGGCGGCGGCATCCGCCGCCCGCGTTTCTCCCTCAGGATTTCCTGCTGCGTCCATGCGAGGACGCGGCAGGCACGCACGCATCGGTACTGCATTGCATTGATGTTTCAAGGAGCCATCATGGGCGTAGCCGGCAAGCACTATCCCCCACACGCGAACCCGCAGCAGGACAACGCCGATGCCGCAACGGACAAGGACAAGCCGTCGGACGAACGCGTGCGCCAGCAATCGTGGTTCGGGCATTTGCTGAATCGCCCGGAATTCGCCGCGATTTCAGGAACGGTGCTCGTGTTCCTCGTGTTCGGCTTCGGCGCGGGATCGTCGGGCATGTTCAATCTCGACGGCGTGATGAACTGGTCGCAGGTCGCCGCCTATCTCGGCTTGCTCGCGGTCGGTGCGTGCCTGCTGATGATCGCGGGCGAGTTCGACTTGTCCATCGGCTCGATGATCGGCTTTGCCGGCATGATGGTCGCGCTGCCCTCGGTGTACTTTCATTGGCCGATATCGCTGTCCATTCTCTTCGCGTTCATCGCGTCGATGCTGCTCGGCGCATTGAACGGCTATCTCGTGATGCGCACGCGCCTGCCGTCGTTCATCGTGACGCTCGCGTTTCTGTTCATTCTGCGCGGTCTCACGCTCGCGCTTTCGATCATGTTCGCGGATCGCACCATCATCTCGGGCGTCGGCGATCTTGCCCAGAAGGACTGGCTCGCCAACACGCTGTTTCATGGCGTCGCGCTGCATGGCTTCTTCACGTGGCTCGCGCATATGGGCATCGGCAGCCTGCTCGATAGCGGCGAACCGCTCGTGCCCGGCATACCGAAAGTCATCCTGTGGTGGCTCGCACTCGCGGCGATCGGCGCATTCGTGCTCGCGAAGACGCGCTACGGCAACTGGATTCTCGCGGTCGGCGGCGATGCGAATGCAGCGAAGAACGTCGGCGTGCCGGTCAAGCGCGTGAAGATATCGCTCTTCGTGCTCACCGCGTTCTGCTCGTGCCTGTTCGCGGTCCTGCAAGTGTGCGATATCGGATCGGCGGCGGCGGATCGCGGCCTGCAGAAAGAGTTCGAAGCCATCATCGCGGCGGTGATCGGCGGCACGCTGCTGACGGGCGGTTACGGCTCGGTCGTCGGCGCATGTTTCGGTGCGCTTATCTTTGGCGTCGTGCAGATAGGCATCACCTATACGAACGTGAGTTCCGACTGGTTCCGCGTGTTCCTCGGCGTGATGCTGCTGCTTGCCGTGCTCTTCAATCACTACGTACGCCGTCGCGTATCGCAGGCTCAATGAGGGCGACCGCCATGAACGACGACAACATTCTCGCGCTGGAGAACGTCAGCAAGTTCTTCGGCAAGGTCATTGCACTGAACGGCGTGACGCTGCGCCTGCGGCGCGGCGAAGTGCACTGCCTGCTCGGCGATAACGGCGCGGGCAAGTCCACGCTCATCAAAACGCTGGCGGGCGTGCATGCGCCCTCTTCCGGCGAATATCTCGTCGACGGCAAGCCGGTGCATTTCGAATCGCCGAAGGAAGCACTCGATCTCGGCATCGCGACCGTGTATCAGGATCTTGCACTGGTGCCGCTGCTTTCCGTTGCGCGCAACTTCTTCATGGGCCGGGAACCGCAGAAGAAGCGCTTCGGCCTCTTCAGCGTGATGGACCTGGATCTTGCCGCCGAAACGTCGCGCGCCAAGCTCGCGGAGATGGGCATCAACGTGCGCGATCCCCATCAGCCCATCGGCACGATGTCCGGCGGCGAGAAGCAATGTCTCGCGATCGCACGCGCGATCCACTTCGGCGCACGCGTGCTGATCCTCGACGAACCGACCGCCGCGCTCGGCGTGAAGCAGAGTTTCAACGTGCTGAAGCTCATTCACAAGGCGCGCGAGAAAGGCATCTCGGTGATCTTCATCACGCACAACGTGCATCACGCTTATCCGATTGGCGATTCGTTCACGCTGCTCAATCGCGGCCGCTCGATGGGCACCTTCACGAAGGACACCATCACGAAGAACGAAGTGCTCGACATGATGGCGGGCGGCGCCGAGATGCAGACGATGATCAGCGAACTCGAAGGCGCGACGATATGAGGACACGAGCCATGTCGACAGACTATCCATCACGCTTCGCAGCGAACCGGACGCGCGACGTCGTGTGTCTCGGCCGCCTTGCCGTCGATCTGTACGCGCAGCAGGTCGGCGCGCGGCTCGAAGACGTGTCCACGTTCGCCAAGTATCTGGGCGGCTCGTCGGCGAACATCGCCTTCGGTTGCGCGCGGCTCGGGCTGCAATCGTCGATGCTCGCGCGCGTCGGCAACGATCACATGGGGCGCTTTCTCACGGAGACGCTCGAACGCGAAGGCTGCGATGTGAGCCACGTTCGCATCGACCAGGACAGGCTCACTGCGCTCGTGCTGCTGGGCATCGAGGACCGCGACACCTTCCCGCTCGTGTTCTATCGCGAGAACTGCGCGGATATGGCGGTCGATGAAAGCGACTTCGATGAGGCGTATATCGCGTCATCGAAAGCCTTGCTCATCACCGGCACGCACTTCTCGACCGAGCAGGTCAATCGCACGAGCCGGCGCGCGCTCGACCTTGCGCGCCGCAATGACGTTCGCACGATTCTCGACATCGACTATCGGCCCGTGCTGTGGGGCCTCACCGGAAAGGCGGATGGCGAAACACGCTTCGTGGCGAACGAAGGCGTGACCGCGCATCTGCAGCGCATTCTGCCGCTCTTCGATCTCGTGATCGGCACCGAAGAAGAGTTTCGCATTGCAGGAGGCAGGGATCGTCTGATCGATGCCCTCGCGATGGTCCGCGCGGTGACGAGCGCAACGCTCGTGGTCAAACGCGGGCCGCTCGGCTGCTCGATCATCGAAAGCGCGACGCCGGCGTCCATCGACGATGCGCCGATTCACGGCGGCGTCGAAGTGGAAGTGCTGAACGTGCTCGGCGCAGGCGATGCCTTCGCTTCCGGCTTCCTCTCCGGATGGCTGCGGGACGAGCCGCTCGAAGCCTGCGCGCGCGCGGCAAACGCATGCGGCGCGCTCGTCGTCTCCCGGCACGGCTGCGCGCCCGCGATGCCCACGCCCGCCGAACTCGATTACTTCCTCGCGGCGGCAAAAGAAGATCCGCTGCGCATGCGCCGGCCCGACAAGGACGCGACCCTCGCGCGGCTGCATCGCGTGAGTCCGGCGCGCAAACAGTGGGACGAAGTGCTCGGCTTTGCGTTCGATCATCGCAACCAGTTCTTCGAGCTTGCGCAGCAGGCGGGCGTGGATGAAACGCGCATCGCGACGCTGAAAGGCTTGTTCGTCGATGCCGTCGCGCAGACGGAAAGCGAACTCGGACTGGCGGGCCGCATCGGCGTGTTGATCGACGACCGCTACGGGCAGGACGCGCTCAACGCGGCGACGGGACGCGGCTGGTGGATCGGCCGGCCGGTCGAATTGCCGGGTTCGATGCCGCTCGTGTTCGACCACGGACGATCGGTCGGCACGACGCTGATCGAATGGCCGCGCGAGCATGTCGCGAAGTGCCTCGTTCACTATCACCCCGATCATCCGCATGACGTGCGGCTCGACCAGGAAGCGCAACTGCGCGCGCTCTACGACGCGGTGCAGGCAAGCGGCCACGAGCTGCTGCTCGAAGTGATCGTGCCGAAGCACGGGCCGCCCGTCGAGGACGATACGGTCTACCGCGCGTTGAAGCGCCTCTATAACCTCGGGATATGCCCCGAGTGGTGGAAGCTCGAACCGATGAGCGCGACGCAGTGGCAGGCTATCGATGCGCTCATCGCCGAACGCGATCCGTATTGCCGTGGCGTCGTGCTGCTCGGCTTGTCGGCGGGCGTCGAGCAGTTGCGCGAAGGTTTCATCGCGGCGGCATCGTCCAAAACGTGCAAGGGATTCACGGTCGGCCGCACCATCTTCCATGAACCAAGCCAGGCGTGGCTCGCGGGCGGCATCGACGATCACGAACTCATCGCACGCGTGCGCCGCACATTCGAATCGCTGATTACGGCATGGCGCGACGCGCGGGCATCGTCGCAGGCGTCCATCGAACGAACTCAGGAGCAAGCCGCATGAACGTCGTCAGACTGACCGTTGCGCAAGCCCTCGTGCGCTATCTCGCCGCGTTGCGCACGGAGAACGGCGAGCCGCTATTCGGCGGCGTGTTCGCGATCTTCGGACATGGCAATGTCGCGGGCATGGGCGAGGCGCTTTATCGGCATCGCGAGGCATTGCCGACGTATCGCGCGCACAACGAACAGGCGATGGCGCACAGCGCGATTGCTTATGCGAAGGCGCATATGCGCCGCCGCATGATGGCGGTGACGACGTCCATCGGGCCCGGCGCGACCAATCTCGTGACGGCGGCGGCTCTTGCGCATGTGAACCGCCTGCCGGTGCTGCTGTTGCCGGGCGATATCTTCGTCTCACGTGTGCCTGATCCTGTCCTGCAGCAAGTCGAAGATAGTCAGGATGGCGGATCATCTGCAAACGACGCGTTGAAAGCGGTCTCGCGATATTTCGATCGCATCGTGCATCCGGCGCAATTGCTGAGCGCCTTGCCCCGCGCGATTCGCGTACTGACCGATGCCGCGTTGTGCGGTCCGGTCACGCTGGCGTTGCCGCAAGACGTGCAGGCGATGGCTTACGACTACCCCGCTTCGTTCTTCGAGCCGCGCACGGTCGACTTTCATGCGCCCGCTGCGCTGCCGCGTGAAATCGAACGCGCCGCCGCCATGCTGCGTGAATCCCGCGAGCCGTTGATCGTATCGGGCGGCGGCGTGCTTTACGGCCTCGCCAGCGACGCGCTGCGTGACTTCGCGCACCGGCACGGCATGCCTGTCGCCGAAACGCAGGCGGGCAAAGGCGCACTCGCGTGGGACGATGCGTTGAACGTGGGCGGCATCGGCGTGACGGGTTCATCGGCGGCGAACGAACTGGCGCATGCGAGCGATTGCGTGCTCGCCGTCGGCACGCGCTTGCAGGACTTCACGACCGGATCGAACACGCTATTCACGCAGGCGCGCCTCGTCGCAATCAACGCGAATCCATTCGATGCGCTCAAGCAGCACGCCGCCGCGATCGAAGCCGATGCGCGCCTCGCACTCGATGCCCTGTCGCAAGCACTCGGCGACTGGCGCGCATCGCCGCAATGGACGACGCGCGCGCATCGCGCGGCGAACGACTGGCGCGAGACCGTCGCGCATGTGACGAACGTGCCGCTGCCGGATGGGACATTGCCGCGCGAGGCGGACGTCATCGGCGCCGTGCAGCGTTCTGACGATGCGTCGGCTGCGAGGGATATCGTCGTGTGTGCGGCGGGGACGCTGCCCGCCGATCTGCAGAAGCTGTGGCGCACGAGCACGCCGGGCGGTTATCACGTCGAATACGGCTATTCGTGCATGGGCTATGAAATCGCCGGCGGCGTCGGCGTCAAGCTCGCGCGGCCGGAACGCGAAGTCATCGTGATCGTCGGCGACGGCAGCTATCTGATGATGAACAGCGAGCTGGCTACATCGGTGATGCTGGGTGCGAAGCTGATCGTCGTGCTGCTCGACAATCGCGGCTATGGCTGCATCAATCGCTTGCAGCAGGCGTGCGGCGGCGCACCGTTCAACAATTTGCTCGACGATTGCAAGCACGGTTCCTTAGGCATCCCGATGATCGACTTCGCGATGCACGCCCGTTCGATGGGCGCGCTGGCCGAACACGTCGCCAACGTCGACGAACTGCAGGCGGCGATGAAACGCGCGCGCGCGGCGGACCGCAGCTATCTGATTTCGATCGACACCGATCCCGCCCGCATCACCGAAGAAGGCGGCTGGTGGTGGGAAGTCGCGGTCCCGGAAGTGTCGGATCGCGATGCAGTCATGTCCGCGCGGGCCGAGTACGAACGCGCGATCCGTGCGCGCCACGGCAACGACGACTAGACGAGGACGCACGCCATGCCCCTGCAAGTCCGCATTGGAATCAATCCCTTGTCGTGGATGAACGACGACCTTCCCTCGCTCGGCGGCGAAACGCCGTTATCCGTCGCGCTGACCGAAGGCCGCGAAATTGGCTATGAAGGCTTCGAACTCGGCAACAAGTTTCCGCGCGAACCGCAAGCGTTGAAGGCGCTGCTCGCGCAATACGATTTAGCCCTTGTTTCAGGCTGGTATTCGGGCCGGCTTGCGCAACGCAGCGCGCAGGAAGAGATAGAAGCAGCGGGTCCGCATCTCGACCTGCTCGCGCAAAACGGCGCGACCGTCATGGTGTACGGGGAAGTCGCGGATTCCATTCAAGGCGCGCCTCGTCCGCTCTATCAACGGCCCCGCTTCTTCTCCGATGCGCAATGGTCGCAATACGCCGAGCGGCTCGACCGCTTCGCGGAATACACGCTGTCCAAGGGCGTGCGCGTCGCCTATCATCATCACATGGGCGCATATGTGGAAACGCCTGCGGACGTGGACCGCCTGATGGCTTCGACGAGCGACGCCGTCGGCCTGCTTTTCGACGCGGGCCACATTACGTTCGCCGGCGGCGATGCGGTCGCGACGCTGCAAAAGCATATTGCCCGCGTGTGCCATGTGCATTGCAAGGACGTGCGCCCCGAAATCGTGAAGCTCGCGCGCAACCGAAACTGGAGCTTTCTCGATGCCGTCATCAATGGCGCGTTCACGGTCCCGGGCGATGGCGCAGTGGACTACGCGGGCATCGTCGCGTGTCTGGCGAGGCACGATTATCGCGGCTGGCTCGTGGTCGAAGCGGAGCAGGACCCCGTAATCGCGCCGAGCCGTGCGTATGCCGAAAAGGGATACCGCACGCTGCGCGGGCTCGTCGACGCAACGCATCAGCACAATTCGAAGGAGGCCGCATGAGCCTGCTAGTGAAAGCATCGCGTGAAGGGCAGACCATCACGCGCGTCACACCGGATTCCGCGGGCTGGAAGCACGTCGGCTTCGCGGCGTATCGTCTCGACGCGGGCGACGTCATTCATGTCTACGACGCGGACCGCGAAAGCTGCATCGTCGTGTTGACGGGCACGGTGAGCGTCGAAGCCGGCGATGAGCATTGGCCCTCGATCGGCTCGCGTGACAGCGTGTTCGAAGATGCCGCGCCGTATGCGGTCTATGTGCCGCCGAAGCTCGCCGCGATCGTGCGGGCCGAGCGCGAATCGGAGATAGGCGTGGCGAGCGCGCCGGCGAAGGGCGTGTATCCGCCGCGGCTCATCACGCCTTCGCAGATGCAGCGCTCGACGCGCGGCAAGCACGCGAATACGCGCTACGTCTGCGATATTCTTCCGCAGACCGAGCCTGCCGAATCGCTGCTCGTGGTGGAAGTGAGAACGCCGGGCGGGCATGCATCGAGTTATCCGCCGCACAAGCACGACCGGGACAACGTGCCGGCCGAGAGCGCGCTGGAAGAGACGTATTACCATCGGCTGGACCCGCCGCAAGGCTTCGCGTTCCAGCGCGTTTATACCGATGAACGCGATCTCGATGAAACGATGTCGGTCGAGGACCGCGACGTGGTGATGGTGCCGCGCGGCTATCATCCGGTCGTCGTGCCTTATGGCTACGACAATTACTATCTCAACGTGATGGCGGGAGAGAAGCGCACGTGGCATTTCAAGAACGATCCAAAGCATGAGTGGATCGTGGAGAGAGATGCCAAGGAGTGAGCGTCAGCCCACCGCGAGCCACTCGCGTACCACGTCGTCGCGCCGCGCCAGTTCCGTAAGCGGCCCATCGAACTGCACCGCGCCATGCCCCATCACGGCGACGCGCGCATCGAGCATGCGCGCGATCGTCAGGCGTTCTTCGATCAGGAGCATCGCGACACCGCGCGAGCGCAGCGCCAACAACGCCTGCGCCACCTGTCCGATCACACGCGGCGCGAGTCCTTCGCCCGGCTCGTCGATGACGATCAGCGCCGGATCACCCATCAGCGTGCGCGCCAGCGCGAGCATCTGCTGCTCGCCGCCCGACAGCGCGCCGGCCTTCACCGTCGCGCGTTCGAGCAGGGACGGAAAGAGCCCGTACGCATCGTCGAGCGTGAAGCGGGCGCCCTTCCTTTCTCCGAGCGAGAGGTTCTCGCGCACGCTCAGCGTCGGAAAGACATCACGCGTTTCCGGCACATAACCGATACCCAGCCGCGCGATGCGAAACGCACGCAAGCCGACGAGCGGCACGCCGCGAAACCGCATGTCGCCCTCGCATCGCACGAGGCCCATGATGGCCTTCGCGAGCGTCGAACGCCCGGATCCGTTGCGTCCGGCGAGCGCGACCGCTTCGCCCTCGCGTATCGCGAGTTGCACGCCATGCAGCACTTGCGCCGCGCCGTACCACGCGCGCAAGCCGTCGATGCGCAGCAGTTCGCTCATGGCGCCGCCCCGAGATAGGCTTCCTGCACGTCGGCGTTCAGGCGTATCGCGGCGGGCGTATCCGAGGCAATCACGCGGCCTCGCACCAGCACCGAAATGCGATCCGCAAGCGCGAACACCGCGTCCATATCGTGTTCGACGACGAGCAGCGTGCGGCCTTCCGTCGTCGCGCGGATCAACGCGAGTGCGCGGGCAGCCTCCGCGCGATTCATGCCCGCAGTCGGCTCGTCGAGCAGGATCAGCGGCGCGTCGGTGGCGAGCGCGATGCCGAGATCCAGCGCGCGCTGCTCCGCATAGGCGAGGCGCGCGGCGGCATCGTCGGCGCGAGAAGACAAGCCGATCGCATCCAGCATCGCGCGAGCGCGATCATCGATTGCCCGGGAATGCAGCCAGCGATCCAGCACGCGTGACGAACCCGCGCCCAGCGCCGCGCAACGCAGGTTGTCGAGCACCGAGAGACCGCCAAACACGCTCGTCGTCTGGAAGCTGCGGGCGAGCATGCGGCTCACGCGTTGCGGTGGCCGCCCGGTGATATCGACGCCTAGCGCGACGATGCGTCCTTCGTCGGGCCGCGTGCGTCCGGAGATCACGTCGAAGAGCGTCGATTTGCCCGCGCCGTTCGGACCGATGATCGCGTGCCGCTCGCCCTGCGCCACGTGGAGATCGACGCCGCGCAGAACGTCGGTCGCGCTGAAGCGTTTGACGACGCCGCGTATGTCGAGCGCGGCGGTCATCGTGCGGTTCTCCGTCGCGCGAGCCACATCGCCAGCATCGCAAGCGGCAGCGCGATGAGCCACATCATGCGCGGCATGTTTTCGCGCGCATACAGCGTCTCTATCACGACGACCGCCGCCACGCTGAAGGCAAGCGCACTCATCAGCCGAAGCGCGACCGTGCGCGCATCGCCCGCCAAGCAGCCGGCGACGCCATCCGGCGACGCCACGACCACCCACATGAATAGAAGCCCGAGGTACATCGGCCATGCGGCGGACACGCTCGCCACCGCGACGCTCACGAACGTCAGCAGAACCGCGCCGATCACCGGCCCGAAGAACGATCCCGTCCCGCCAATCACCGTCGCCACGAGCACACCGGTTGAACGCGCGAGGCCGACGCTTTCCGCCGACACCAGCTCGACATTGATCAGCGACAACACGCCCGCAACGCCCGCGAAGAACGCCGATACGACGAGCATTCCGAAGCGAACGCCGCGCGGCGCGAAGCCGATCGCCGCCGCGCGGGCGGGGTTGTCGCGCACGGCGTTGGCCAGGCGGCACATCGGCGTGCGCGAGAACGCGAACATCGCGATCGACGACACCACGCACCAGCACGCGATCAGCGCGTACGCCTGCCGCAGCGGCCCGAAGGTCCACGCAAACAACGAAGGGCCGCTCGCGCGATCGATCGTCACGCCTGCTTCGCCGCCGAACCAGCCCGGCACGAGCCACACGCTTGCCGCGACGAGTTCGCCGATGCCGAGCGTGATCATCGCGAACGGCGTGCCGGCCCGTGGCGTAGAGATCGCGCCGATCGGCAAGGCGACGAGTGCAGCCGCGCATCCACCGGCGAGAGGCAACAGCGGCAACGGCACGCCGAACGCATTGAACGCGTGCGCGGCGGCGAACGCGCCGAGTCCGGCATAAACCGCATGGCCGAACGACAACAGGCCGGTTTCGCCGAGCAAGAGGTTGTAGGAGAGCGCGAAGACGATGAGCGTCGCCGTCTGCGCGAGATACGCGAGCAGCCACGATTGATCGATGAACAACGGCGGCAGCGCGAGCGCCGCGATGAGCGCAATGAACTTAAGCATCGCTTGCGCGTTCGCCAAGCAGGCCATGCGGCCGCGCGGCCAGCATCGCGACGAGCAGCGCATAGGGCAGCACCGGCGCGAGTTGCGCCACGGTCAGCGCCGCCCACGCATCGGGCAAGCTCAGTCCGAACGAGGCCGCGATGCTGCCCGCCGATGCCGTCGATCCCACCGAAAACGTCTGCACGCAGCCGATCACGAGCGATGCGATCAACGCCCCCGCCAGCGATCCGATCCCGCCTATCACGACGACGACGAACACGATCGGCCCCATTGCATCGGCCATCGCGGGTTCGACGACGGCGAGCGGCGCGCCGATCACGCCCGCGAGCGCCGCCAGCGCGCAGCCGCCGGCGAAGACCGTCGTGAAGATGCGCGGCACGTCGTGGCCGAGCGTTTCGACGGTGGCGGGATGCGTCAATGCCGCGCGCACGATGAGGCCCGTCTTCGAGATGCGCAGCGCAATGGCGAGCGCGGCGAGCATCGCAATCGAGAGCGTCATCATGAACACGCGATAACGCGGAAACGCTGCGCCGTAGAGCGTGAAGAGCGAGCCATCGAGCAGAGGCGGAACGGCCGCGGGCACGGGGCCGAGTCCCCAGATCAGCTTCACGCCTTCGCCGATGACCATCGCCGCGCCGAAAGTCAGCAGCAGTTCAGCGAGCGCGCCGCGCGGATGCACGCGCCTGAGAAGGTATCGCTCGAAGACCGCCCCGAGCACGCCCACGACGACCGGCGCGATCGCGAGCGCGCCCCAGTAGCCGAGATGAACCGCGAGCGCCTGCGCCACGTAGGCGCCGAGCATGTAGACGCTCGCGTGCGCGAAGTTGAGCACGCCGAGCATCGAAAAGATCAGCGTGAGGCCGGCCGACAGCATGAAAAGCAGCAGCCCGACGCTCACGCCGTTGAGCAGGCTGACGATGAACCACTGAAGCAAGACGAAGCCCTCAAGCGTGGACGAGCGGCTTCAACGCAGCGACGAGCGGCGCGGGCAACGGCACCGGCCGGCGCGTCACGCGATTCACGTACACATGCACGAAATGCCCTTGCGCCGCCGCCTCTTCCGAGTCTTCGGCGAAGATCGCGACTTCATAGCGCACGCTCGTATTGCCGAGCTTTTCGATGCGCAAGCCTGCATCGATACGCTGCGGAAACACGACCGATGCGAAGAAGTTGCAGCGCGTCTCGACGACCAGCCCGATCGTCTCGCCTTCGCTGAAATCGAGCACGCCGGCGCGCAGCAAATACTCGTTCACCACGGTATCGAAGTAGCTGTAATAGACGACGTTGTTCACATGCCCGTAGACGTCGTTATCGGACCAGCGCGTGCTGATCGACAGGAAGTGCGGATAGTCCGCGCGCGTGGTCCGTACCGGCTTGTTCATCGTTCAGAGCGACTCCGTCAGCATGCGCCGATAGTCCTCGGCGCTCGCCTCGCGCGGATTCGTCTTGTGGCAGTGATCCGCCAGCGCGCCCTTCACGACCTTGTCGAACATGGACGCATCGACGCCCATCTGCGACAGACGCGTCGGCAGGCCGAGGCGCTCGGTCATGTCGTGCACGGCTTGCGCGACATCGGCGTCATCGGCGAGATTCATCACGCGGCGCATGCGGGCGAAGCGCCGCTCGGCCACCACCGTCGGCGCGCTTTCGTTGAAGCGAAGCACGGCGGGCAGCACGACCGCGTTCAGCGTGCCATGATGCAGCGACGTGCGCCCGTTCACCGGGAGGCCGCCCAGCGGATGCGACAGCGAATGCACGCAGCCGAGGCCCTTCTGAAACGCCATCGCGCCCTGCATGGATGCGGACATCATGTTGAGACGCGCGTCGCGGTCCTGACCGTCGTGCGTCGCGCGCTCGATGTTGGCCCAGGCGCGCTCGAGGCCATCGAGCGCGATGCCATCGGCGGGCGGATTGAACGCGGGCGCCAGAAAAGTTTCGATGCAATGCGCGATCGCGTCCATGCCGGTTGCGGCCGTCAGACCGGGCGGCAGGCCGAGCGTCAGCGCGGGATCGCAGACCGCGGACTTCGGCAGCAGATGCCACGAGTGAAAGCCGAGCTTGCGCCCGTCGTTCAGGATGATGATCGCGCCGCGCGCCACTTCGCTGCCCGTGCCCGATGTGGTCGGCACCGCGATCAGCGGCGCGGCGCGCTCGGTGATCTTGCCGCTGCCGCCTTCGATGGTCGCGTACGAGGTGAGCGGCTCGTCGTGTGTCGCCGCGATGGCGACGCCCTTCGCCAGATCGATCGACGATCCGCCGCCCACTGCGATCAGACCGTCGCAGCCTTCGCGTTTGTAGTGATCGGCGGCTTGCATGACCATCGCTTCGGTCGGATTCGACGGGGTATCGTCGAACACGGGCAGCGCGCCGAGCTTCGCGCTTTCGACGACGCGCGCAGCCAGCCCCGCCGCCGCCACGCCCTTGTCCGTGATGACGAGCGGCCGCTTGATGCCGATGCGCTCGCATTCGCTGTGCAGCATCGCGAGCGAGTCATAGCCGAGATGGATATGCGTCAGATAGAAGATGAAGGCCATGGCGGGCGACGATTCCTAACGCAGGGTGGATAGTGCGGCCATGTTAGGAGCCGCGCGGCGCGCGTGTCAATCGGGTATCGGCGTGCAGCCGGTCAACTTGCGGCAAGCGCGCGCACTTCGTCGGTGAACCGTTCGACGGTCTCTTGCGCCGTGTCCCAGGCGCACATCAGGCGGCAGCCGCCCGAGCCGATGAACTGGTAGAACCGCCAGCCCTTCGCGCGCAGCCCCGCCGAAACCTGCGGCGGCAGTTCAGCGAACACCGCGTTCGACTGCGGCTTGAAGAGCACGTTGACGCCGGGGATACCGGCGAGACGCTCGGCCATCAGTTGCGCCATCGCGTTGGAATGGCGGGCGTTGCGCAGCCAGACGTCGTTATTGAGTAGACCGAGCCACGGCGCCGAGATGAAGCGCATCTTCGAAGCGAGCTGCCCCGCCTGCTTCAGGCGATACGCGAAATCCGCGGCGAGCGCCTTGTCGAAGAACACGACCGCCTCGCCCACCGGCAAGCCGTTCTTCGTGCCGCCGAAGCAGAGCACGTCGACGCCCGCGCGCCACGTGATCTCCGACGGATGCACGTTCAGCGTCGCGACCGCATTCGCGAAACGCGCGCCGTCCATGTGGACTTTCAGATGCCGGCGCTTCGCGATGGCCGCGATCGCGCGCACTTCCTCGACGGTGTAGACCGTGCCGACTTCGGTGGCCTGCGTGAGCGCGACGACCTTGGGCTTCGGATAGTGGATATCGGCGCGCTTCGTCACCAGCTCTTCGATGGCGTCCGGCGTGAGCTTGCCGTTCTCGCCCTTCGCGGTGAGTAATTTCGAGCCGCCGGAGAAAAACTCGGGGCCGCCGCATTCGTCGGTTTCGATATGCGCGAGCTCGTGGCAAATGACCGAGTGATACGACTGACACAGCGACGCCAGCGCGAGCGAATTGGCGGCCGTGCCGTTGAAGACGAAGAACACTTCGCAGTCGGTCTGGAACAGTTCGCGGATGCGGTCGCAGACGCGTGCGGTCCACGAATCGTCGCCATAAGCGGGTTCGTGTCCGCTCGTGTTCGCCTCGACGAGCGCGGCGAGCGCTTCGGGGCAGATGCCGGCGTAATTGTCGGAGGCGAAGTGTTGCGTGAGATGCGTGGGCGCTGTCATGGGATCGCTTCGATGGCTGTTGACTCAGGCGCATGTACAGGCTCGCGCCACGAATTGCCGGCCATTTTAGCGGTTGGCCGCGCGGTCCCGCTGCATGGGTCCGCGCGGCCTGCCGTGGTTTACTTTGCTGCCGGTGCGCTTGCCGCCGCGGCCTGCTGCGCCTTCTTCTCCTTCTTGTTCGCTTCGTGATGGCCGATCGCGCAGCCGCCGACCGCGCCCGCCGTGCCGTGCTTGCCGGCCACGTGACCCGCGACGCCGCCTACCGCCGCGCCTTCCAGACAGCCCTTCGCCTGCACGGCGCCGGTCGCGGTAATCATCGTGGCGGCCAGCAGCATCGATGCGAACTTGCGATTCATCATTCATCTCCTTCGTCGTTGGGATGAACGACCATTTGCACGCGCTGTGCCTGACAAACCGTAATGCAAAACGGCCCGGTCGACGTGAGCCGACCGGGCCGCTTCATCCTGCTTACTGGTTTACCGCGATGCTCAGAGCTGCTGCTGCACCCAGCCCGTCACGCCGGCGAGCGCCGCCGGCAGCTTCGACGGCTCGGTGCCGCCCGCTTGCGCCATGTCGGGACGTCCGCCGCCCTTGCCGCCCACTTGCTGCGCGACGAAGTTGACGAGTTCGCCCGCCTTCACCTTCTTCGACGCATCCGGCGTCACGCCTGCGATCAGGCTGACCTTGCCGCCATCGACCGAAGCAAGCACGATGGCCGCGCTCTTCAGCTTGTCCTTCAGCTTGTCGACGGTTTCGCGCAGCGTCTTCACGTCGGCGCCTTCCAGTTGCGCGGCGAGCACCTGCACGCCGGCCACGTCGACGGCTTGCGAGACGAGCTCATCGCCCTGGCTCGATGCGAGCTTCGACTTGAGCGCCGACAGTTCCTTTTCCAGCGACTTCACGTGCTCCTGAACCTGCGCGATGCGCTGCGTGAGTTCGGCGGGCTGCGCCTTCAGCACGTTCGCGGCGGCGTTGATGCGCGCGTCGAGTTCCTGCACGTAGCGCACGGCGTTGTCGCCGGTGATGGCTTCGACGCGGCGAATGCCCGCCGCCACGCCGCCTTCCATCACGATCTTGAAGAAGCCGATGTCGCCGGTGCGCTGCACGTGCGTGCCGCCGCACAGTTCGCGCGAAAAGCCGAGGTCGAGCACGCGCACGGTGTCGCCGTATTTCTCGCCGAAGAGCGCCATTGCGCCGCCCTTCACGGCTTCGTCGTAAGGCATCACGCGCACGACGCCCGGCGCATTCGCGATGATTTCCGCATTGACGATTTCCTCGACGCGGCGGATTTCGTCGTCCGTCATCGGCGCGTTGTGCGCGAAGTCGAAGCGGGTTTTATCGGCATCGACGAGCGAGCCTTTCTGCTGCACGTGGCCGCCGAGCACTTCGCGTAACGCCTTGTGCATCAGGTGCGTGGCCGAGTGGTTGCGCGCGGTGCGGGCGCGGCGGATGGCGTCGATCTGCGCCTTCACCACGTCGCCGACCTTCAGCGTTCCTTGTGCGACCGTGCCGTGATGGCCGACGACATCGGCTTGCACCTTCAGCGTGTCGGCGACTTCGAAGCGCGTGGCGGCGTTCACGAGCACGCCCTGATCGCCCGCCTGACCGCCGGATTCCGCGTAGAACGGCGTGTGATCCAGCACGACGACGGCCTGCTGGCCGTGAGCCGCCTCCTTCACCGAAGCGCCTTCGACATAGATCGCGACGATTTTCGCGTCGTCGAAGATGTCCTTTTCGTAGCCGTGGAAGGTGGTCTTCGCGCCCGAGTACTCCAGCCCCGCTGCGAGCTTGAACTTGCCGGCCGCGCGGGCCTGATCGCGCTGGCGGGCCATTGCGTCGTCGAACGCGGGTTCGTCGACGGTCACGCCGCGCTCGCGGCACACGTCCGCGGTCAGATCGAGCGGAAAGCCGTAGGTGTCGTGCAGCTTGAACGCGAGTTCGCCGTCCAGTTGCTTGACGCCCTTCTTTTCCAGTTCGGCGAGTTCGCCTTCGAGGATCGACATGCCGTGTTCGATCGTCTCGAAGAAGCGCTCTTCTTCCTGGCGAAGCACGTCGGTCACGCGCTGCTGCGCATCCTTCAGTTCCGGATACGCCGCGCCCATCTCGGCGACGAGATCGGCCACGAGCTTGTGGAAGAACGCGCCCTTCTTGCCGAGCTTGTAGCCGTGGCGGATCGCGCGGCGCACGATACGGCGCAGCACATAGCCGCGGCCTTCGTTGCCGGGGATCACGCCGTCGACGATCAGGAACGAGCACGCGCGGATATGGTCGGCGATGACCTTCAGCGAGTTGTTCTCGAGATCGGCGGTGCTGGTTTCGCGGGCGGCGGCCTTGATGAGCGTCTGGAAGAGATCGATCTCGTAGTTGCTGTGCACGTGCTGCAGCACCGCTGCGAGACGTTCGAGGCCCATGCCGGTATCGACGCACTGCTTAGGCAGCGGCGTCATGTTGCCCTGGGCGTCGCGGTTGAACTGCATGAACACGAGATTCCAGATCTCGATGAAGCGGTCGCCGTCTTCCTCGGGCGATCCCGGCGGGCCGCCCCAGATTTCCGGGCCGTGGTCGTAGAACACTTCGGAGCACGGACCGCACGGGCCGGTGTCGGCCATCTGCCAGAAGTTGTCCGATGCGTAGCGCGCGCCCTTGTTGTCGCCGATGCGAATGATGCGCTCGACCGGCACGCCGATTTCCTTCGCCCAGATGTCGAAGGCTTCGTCGTCTTCCTGATAGACGGTGACGGTGAGCTTCTCCGGCGGCAGCATGTAGACCTTGGTCAACAGCTCCCAGCAATAGTGGATGGCGTCGCGCTTGAAGTAGTCGCCGAACGAGAAGTTGCCGAGCATCTCGAAGAACGTGTGATGACGCGCGGTATAGCCGACGTTCTCGAGATCGTTATGCTTGCCGCCCGCGCGCACGCTGCGCTGCGCGGTGGTCGCCCGCGAATAGGGCCGCGATTCCGCGCCGAGGAACACGTCCTTGAACTGGACCATGCCCGAGTTGGTGAAAAGCAGCGTCGGGTCGTTGCCGGGCACGAGGCTCGACGAGCGGACGATCGTGTGACCCTTCGATTCGAAAAACTTCAGGAATTTCTCGCGTATTTCGGCGGCTTTCATGGCGTACGGGGCTTTTTGCGTTTCTGCTGGTTTTCTGACGAAGCCTTTTCGAAGCCCGTGAACCGGGGGCTCGGCAAGACTAAAAGTAAGTTTTTGATTATACGGGATTGGCCCGTTGCCACCGCGCCCGCCAACGCTGCTGCGTTAAGCTTGCACCTGGCCCGCTCAACCACCGTTGAGCAGTCGAAACCGAACAAAAACCGGAGACAAAGCCTGTGGGAGCGTTAAGCCACATCCGCGTACTGGACCTGACCCGCGTGCTGGCGGGGCCGTGGTGCGCCCAGACCTTGAGCGACCTCGGCGCGGACGTCATCAAGATCGAGCGGCCGCAAACCGGCGACGACACGCGTCACTGGGGTCCGCCGTACCTGAAGACAGCCGACGGCGCGGACACCCGCGAAGCCGCCTATTACCTCGCGGCGAACCGCAACAAGCGTTCGGTGACGGTCGATATCGCCACGCCCGAAGGCCAGCGGATCGTGCGCGAACTGGCCGCGCAGAGCGATGTCGTGCTGGAGAACTACAAGGTCGGCCAGTTGAAGAAGTACGGGCTCGATTACGCGTCGCTGAAAGCGGTGAAGCCGGACATCGTCTATTGCTCGGTGACGGGCTTCGGGCAGACCGGGCCGTATGCGCAGCGCGCGGGCTACGACTTCATCATTCAGGGCATCGGCGGCTTCATGAGCATCACCGGCGAGCGTGACGGCCAGCCGGGCGGCGGGCCGCAGAAGGCCGGCGTCGCGATCGCCGATCTGATGACGGGCATGTACGCGACGGTCGGCGTGCTTGCGGCGCTGGCGCATCGGGACCGGACGGGCGAAGGGCAATACATCGACATGGCGCTGCTCGATGTCCAGGTCGCGATGCTCGCGAACATGAACACGAATTTCCTGGCGAGCGGCAAGCCGCCGGTGCGCTGGGGCAACGCGCATCCGAACATCGTGCCGTATCAGACGTTCCAGACGAGCGATGGATGGATCATCGTCGCCGTGGGCAATGACGGCCAGTTCCGCAAGTTCGTCGAAGCCGGCGGACGCGCCGAACTCGCCGACGATGCGCGCTTCGCAGCCAATCCGTCGCGCGTGCGCAACCGCGACGTGCTCGTGCCGATCCTCGCGGACATGGTGCGTGCGCGCGGCAAGCACGAATGGCTCGCGGCGCTCGAAGCGGCGGGCGTGCCGTGCGGGCCGATCAACGATCTCGGCGAAGTCTTCGACGACCCTCAGGTGATCGCGCGTCAGATGCAGATCGATCTGCCGCATCCCGAAGCGGGCGCGGTGAAGCTCGTCGCCAATCCGATCAAAATGAGCGCGACGCCGCCCGAAGCGCGCACGCATCCGCCGATGCTGGGCGAGCATACGGCCAGCGTGCTGTCGGACGTGCTGGGGTACGACGAGGCGCGGATCGCGCGGTTGCGGGAAGCGAAGGTGATCTGAGGCTCAGTGCGATGCGCTCCCGCCGGCCGACGCCGGAGCGCATCGGCCTCATGCGCCCTTGCTCCGCCCTTACCGCGTCCCCGCCCCGATCAGGCCGCCCGCCGCCGCACCCGCGATGGTCCCCACGGGCCCGCCCGTCAGCACGTAGCCGAGCGCGCCGCCCGCGCCTGCGCCGATGGCCGCGTGAGCCTGCTGGCGCGACAATCCCGAGCACGCGGCAAGGCTGGAAACGAGTGCGGCGGCAGCCGCGAGCTTCATGGTCGTGATGGCGATCTTCTTCATGGTCGAAATCCTTGTGTTGTCGTTGTGATGTCTTGTGCGTCCTGCGCCCGGCATCCCGGCAGTTTCGAAAGCGGCCGGAACCGGACTTGGCGACGCGATCTTAAAATTCTCCGAACGCCGCCCACAAGCCGATTTACGTCCCGTTACCGTCGTTACGATCGACGCGCTCGCGATCCCGCCGCCTGACGCCGGAACCACGCCCGTCGCGGTTGCGTAAGGTAGAATCGTCCCGATATTTAATGCATTCGAACGCGTTCTAGCCGCGACGAACGTTTCCCGAACCGATTCCCCACGCAGCAGCACGTTGGCACTCTTCTCCGCATGAACACCGATCGCAACGACGCCCCGGCGCCATCCAATTTCATCCGCAACATCATCGAAGACGACAACCGCTCCGGCAAATGGGCGCAGCGCGTCGAGACGCGCTTTCCGCCCGAGCCGAACGGCTACCTGCACATCGGCCATGCGAAGAGCATCTGCGTGAACTTCGGGCTGGCTGCGGACTATGGCGGCGTCTGTCACCTGCGTTTCGACGATACGAATCCCGAGAAGGAAAGCGTCGAATACGTCGATTCCATCATCGACGCCGTGAAGTGGCTCGGCTTCGACTGGAACAAGGACGGCCGCGAGCACAAGTACTTCGCGAGCGACTACTACGACAAGCTGTATGAGTTCGCCGAGAAGCTCATCGAGAAAGGCCAGGCGTATGTCGACAGCCAGAGCGCCGAAGAGATGCGCGCGACGCGCGGCTCGGCCACCGAAGCCGGCATCAACTCGCCGTATCGCAGCCGCACGCCCGAGGAAAACCTCGACCTCTTCCGCCGCATGAAGGCGGGCGAGTTCAAGGAAGGCGAGCACGTGCTGCGCGCGAAGATCGACATGGCGTCGCCGAACTTCAACATGCGCGATCCGGTGATCTACCGCATCCGCTTCGCGCATCACTACCGCACGGGCGACAAGTGGTGCATCTACCCGATGTACGACTACGCGCACTGCGTTTCGGACGCGCTCGAGAACATCACGCATTCGCTGTGCACGCTGGAATTCGAGGATCATCGGCCGCTTTACGACTGGTTCCTCGCGCAGCTCGCCGACGACGGCGTGTTCGTGCGTCCGCTGCCGCAGCAAATCGAGTTTTCGCGGTTGAACCTCACGTATGCCATCACCAGCAAGCGCAAGCTGCTGCAGCTCGTGCAGGACAACCACGTCGAAGGCTGGGACGATCCGCGCATGCCGACCATCGTCGGCGTGCGGCGGCGCGGCTTCACGCCGGAAAGCATCCGGCTGATGGTGGAGCGCGTCGGCGTGACGAAGGTCGATTCGTGGATCGACATGAGCATCCTCGAAGGCGCGCTGCGCGACGATCTCGACGAAAAAGCGCCCCGCGCGATCGCCGTGCTCGATCCGCTGAAGCTCATCATCGACAACTATCCGGAAGGACAGACCGACGAGTGCAGCGCACCGGTGCATCCGCATCATGCGGATCGCGGCACGCGCACCTTCCCGTTTTCGCGCGAACTGTGGATCGAGCGCGAAGACTTCCAGGAAACGCCGCCCAAGGGCTACTTCCGCCTGTTCCCCGGCAACAAGGTGCGCCTCAAATACGGCTTCGTCGTGGAATGCACCGGCGCGGACAAGGACGAAAACGGCAACGTGATCGCCGTCCACTGCAACTACTTCCCCGACAGCAAGTCCGGCACGGAAGGCGCGAACGCGTACAAGGTGAAGGGCACGATTCACTGGGTCAGCGCGGCCACGGCCTATGCCGCCGAAGTCCGCATCTACGACCGGCTGTTCAAGGAACCGCAGCCCGGCGCGGGTGGCGCGGAGTTTTTGGATGCGCTCAACCCGGCATCGAAGCGCGTCGTGAACGCGTATCTCGAACCGAGCGCCCGCGAAGCGTTGCCCGAAGATCGCTTCCAGTTCGAGCGGCACGGCTACTTCGTCGCGGATCGCGTCGATTCGCAGCCGGGCAAGCCGGTGTTCAACCGCATCGTCAGCCTGCGCGACAGCTGGGGCAAGCCGGCCTGAGGCCGGCCGCATCGCCTGAAGGACGCCGCACCGCCATGCGGCGTCAGCCTGCCGCAACGAAGTCGAGCAAGACCCCGCCGCTTCAAGCGAGGACATCATGAAGCTGCCGCATCGCCCCTTGCCCCGCCGCCTGCGCGCGCAGCGCGTTTCATGCGCAATTGCCGCCGCGCTCTCGTTCGCGGCCCTTCCCGTTCATGCCGCCACCGCGGCGGAGATCAGCTCGGCGCAGGCGCTCGTCGATCACATGCCGCCATCGGCGACGCTGCGCAAGATCGCGGAGAACGGCGCGATCGTGCTCGGCGCGCGGGAATCGTCGATTCCGTTTTCGTACATGGTCAAGCAGCAGCCGACGGGCTACTCGTATGCGATCGCGCTCAAGGTCGTCGACGAGGTCAAGCGCCGGCTCATGATGCCGAACCTCACGGTGAAGCACGTGGTCGTGACGTCCGCGAACCGCATCTCGTACGTGGTCAACAATCAGGTTGATCTCGAATGCGGCTCGACTGCGCATCTCGCGGAACGCGATCCGCTCGTCGCGTTCTCGAACAGCTTCTTTCGATACGGCATCCGCATGGCGGTGAAGCGCAAATCGGGCATTCGCGATTACGCCGATCTCGCGGGCAAGACCGTCGCGACGACGGCGGGCACATCCGACGAGCGCATCCTTCGGCAAATGACGATGGAGCGCAAGCTCAACATGCGCATCATCAGCGCGCGCGATCACGCGGAAGGCTTCGCCGCGCTCAGGAACGATCGCGCCGTCGCGTTCGTGATGGACGATCCGCTGCTGTACGGGCAGATCGCCGAGCAAGGCGCGGCGCGCCATGAATACATGGTGACGGGCGAATCGCTTGCGAACGAGACGTACGGCTGCATGATGCGCAAGGGCGATCCCGTGTTCAAGCGCATCGTCGACGACGTGATCGCGAACATGCAGCGCTCCGGCGAAGCCACGAAGCTCTACGATGCGTGGTTCATGCAGCCGATCCCGCCGGCCGGCATCAACCTGCAGTTCCCGATGTCGGCGGAGATGAAAGCGCTTTTCGCGAATCCCAACGACCGCACGATCGACTGATCGACTGATCCGCCGCGCCTAGCCTCGTTCAGTCGAGCGCTTCGTTCAGCTCGGCAAGCGACAGCGTGCTTTGAAAGAGGCGCGCGAGGCTGCGGCTCGCAAAGCGGTCGACGTCGTCCGGGCTGACCCAGCGGTAGGCATCCATTTCGGGGATCATCGTGCCGTCGCCATAGCGTGGGAAAAAGGACTCGCACACGCACTTCGCGAGGTCCACCTCGCCGTCGGAGACGCGCACGGCGAACAGATGCAGGTCCTTGTCCCGCCGATAGACGAAGCGCCCCAGATCCTTCAGATGCGCGAGCCGTTCCGGCGACAGCACGATGCCCGTCTCCTCGACGAGTTCGCGCAACGCGGCATCGCGCGGGCTTTCGCCGGGATCTGCCTGGCCCTTGGGCACGTCCCAATGCGTGGTTTCGGTCGCGTGGCAGAGCAGCACATCGCCGTGCGCGTTCAGGATGACCACGCCGCACGATACGGTGCGGCCGGTCATCGTGCGTCAACCCCGGCCGCGATCATTGCTTCCTGAGCTTCCACTTGCCGTCGGCCTGCTTGCAGGCCGTGGGCGTCCAGGTCTGCGTCTGCCCTTTCGCGTTCGCGACGAGCGTGACTTTCCGGCATTGCATGCCGTCCGCTTCGAAGGTTTCGTGCGGCGTCACGGTGCCATTGACCGGCACCGGGTTGCCCGCGCCCTCGTTGTTCCAGTCGAGCGATTCGCCGGGCTTCTTTGAGTTGAGCGCGACTTGAGCGGCCTTGTTGAGGGCCTGCAGGTCGCGCTGCTTCATATAGGTGATCGGCGTATTGTTCAGGAAGCCGAGATTGGCGGCGAATGCGCCTGCGCTCGACGCAGCGAGCGCGGCGGCCGCGATCGTCCGGATGCAGGCTTGAGCAAGCGCTCGTTGATGAATCGACATGGAAAATCTCCTCGTTGCAAGGTGATCCGGCGGCGGCCGCCGGAACGCAACGAGGATAGCACGAGGCGTTGGCGCGCCCCGCGTCGCGTCAGTTCGCGGACGCCTTCATGTCCTGCACCGCCGTGCCCTTCTGCGCGTCCTTGTCCCTGGCGGGATCGTAGCCGTCGGTGAGCGTGCCGAGAAACGCGACGACATCCTTGATTTCGGCATCGTCGAGTGCAGGCTTGTCGCCGCGCTTGCGATCGAACGGCGGCTCGGTGTTGATGTTGTCCCAATAGCGGCGCGGCAGGTCATCGAACTTCTGCACGGCGCCCTTCTTCGATACCGGATAGAACTTCTCCGGGTTCGTATCGCGCTGCACGTAAAAGCGCACGACATCGTCCAGCGAATGGTAGATGCCGTTATGGAAGAACGTCTTGCGAGTCGCGACGTTGCGCAGCGACGGCGTGCGGAACAGGCCGCAGAATTCAGCGCGGCCCTTGAGATCCGTGCGCTCGGGACCGCATGCGCCGAGATCGTGGAAATTCGCGTCCTTGTTGACCGGCAACGCGCGATTGCGCGGCACGCCGATCGCGATCAGCCCGAAGTCGCTGAACTGCGGCGGCGAGCCGTCTTTCGCACGCTGGCTGATATGGCAGGCCGCACAGTTGCCCTTCTTCTCGTCGTTGAAAAGCTGCAGGCCGTGCAGTTCGGCATCGTTGAGCTTCGCGCGGCCCGCGAGGAACGCATCGAACTTGCTCGTGTAGGGGAAGAACTTCTGCGGCGTCTGCTCGAACGCTTCGAGCGAGGCGAGCGCCGCCTTGAACGTGTTGTCGTCGCTATCGAAGACGTTCGCACCGAATGCGCGACGGAAATCGTCCGCATACGGCGACGCCTTCACCGATTGCGCGACCTTCGCCGGCGTGCTGCCCATTTCGAACGACGACAGCAACGGAATGCGCGCCTGATCCGAGCCATGATCGACGCGGCCATCCCAGGTGAGTCCGCCAGTCGGGCCGGCATCGACGCTTTCGTCGCCTTCGTCGTCGGAATCGTGGAAATGCTCGGTGAACTGCGGCACCGATTGCAGATACTTCAGCGAAGGCACCGCCCGAAAGCCGGAGCGATGCATGTCGCTGCCGCCGAGCTGCACCGACAGCGCGTTAGGCGGACCGAACGCATGCCCCGGACTATGGCACGACGCGCACGCGAGCTTCCCCGAGCCGGACAGCGCGGGATCGAAGAAGAGCTTCTCGCCGATGGACGACATCATCTTCACATGCGCGAAGACTTCGGCGCGCGATTGCCCTTGCGTCGGCGGGTTCGTTGCTGCACTGGCCTCCCGCGAATCGCATCCGCTCAATGCCGCCGACAACGCAGCGAGCGCGATTGCACACAGAACGAACGGAAGACGCATCGAAGGCATGAACGTGAAGAAGAGAAACCGAAGAGACGCGAAGGGTATGCGGCCTTTGTTGCTCCGATATGACAAGCCTTGATTCCGTCATATGCGGCGCGTGAGCGGCGAAATGTTAAGCGAACATTACATCGCCGAAAGCGCCATTACATACCGGCGTAAAAGAGCGGCCGCACACTGCGCACGCCGGCGGGCAAAAAGCCTCGTCGATGCGACGGACTTACGTCATGCGCCGGCTCCCCAACACAAGAGAGAGCCTAATGAACAAGAAACTCGTGTGCGCGGTGCCGATCGCTGCGGCGCTCGCATTCGGACTGAACGCATGCGGCGGCGACGATCATCGCAGCGACGATATTGCATCCGTGAAGAACGTCGTGGTGATCTATGCGGAGAACCGCAGCTTCGACAACCTCTATGGCAGCTTTCCCGGCGCGAATGGCCTGCAGAGCGTGACGGCCGCGAGCGCGCAGCAGCTCGATCGTGACGGCACCGTTCTCGCGACCTTGCCGAAGATCTGGTCGGGCCTGACCGCGACGGGCGTGACGCCCGCGATCGGCGAAGCGATGACGGCGAACCTGCCGAACGCGCCCTTCGCGATCGACGATCCGAACGGCTTCAACACGCCGCTTTCCGTCACGACGCGCGACTTGTATCACCGCTTCTACGAGAACCAGATGCAGATCGATGGCGGCAAGAACGACAAGTTCGCCGCATGGGCCGATTCGGGCGGCCTCGTGATGGGCCACTACAGCACGCCGCCCACGAAACTGCCGCTCTGGAAAGTGGCGCAGCAATACACGCTCGCCGACAACTTCTTCATGGGCGCGTTCGGCGGCTCGTTCCTGAATCACCAGTGGCTCGTGTGCGCGTGCACGCCGACGTACCCGAACGCGGACAAGAGCGTTGCCAAAGGCTCGATTTCAGTCGTCAATGCGGATGGCGTATCGCTGACGCTCGCATCGAATAGTCCGGCGTCCGCGCTCAGCGGCGCGCCGAAGTACGTGAATTCGGGCAACCTCACGCCCGACTTCTACGCGGTGAACACGATGCAGCCGCCCTATCAGCCGAGCGGCAATGCACCGGCTTCCGGCGGCGATGCGACGCTCGCCGATCCGTCCGCCGCGACGACGCTGCCGCCGCAAACATCGACGCACATCGGCGATCTGCTCAACAACGCGGGCGTGAGCTGGGCGTGGTACGGCGGCTCGTGGGGCGCGGCGCTGGCGAATCGTTCGGTCATCGGCGGGTCGCCGAATGCGGTGCCGAACTTCCAGACGCATCATCAGCCGTTCAACTACTTCGCGGACCTCGCACCGGGCACGGCCAATCGCGCGCAGCATTTGCTCGATGGCGGCACGAATGGCTCGGAGTTCATCAAGGCGATCGACGCCGGCACGCTGCCGCAAGTGTCGTTCTACAAGCCGCAGGGCAACCTGAACGAGCACGCGGGTTATACGGATGTCGCGTCGGGCGATCAGCACATTGCGGATCTCATCACGCATCTGCAGAACAGTCCGCAGTGGAAGAACATGGTCGTCATCGTGACGTACGATGAAAACGGCGGCTTCTGGGATCACGTGTCCCCGCCGAAGGGCGATCGCTGGGGTCCGGGCACGCGCATTCCGGCGCTGATCGTGTCGCCGTATGCGAAGAAGGGATTCGTCGATCATACGCAGTACGATACGACGTCGATCCTGCGCTTCATCACGAAGCGGTATTCGCTGCCGACGCTGCCGGGCATCGCTGCCCGCGACGCCGCGCTGACCGCGAACGGCGCCAAGCCGATGGGCGATCTGACGGGCGCGCTGGATTTCTCGCAGTAAGAGGGTCGTTGGATGGGGCGGGCCGCTATCGTTGAGATGCGGCCCGTTTTGCGTTTGGCGTGGGGTTAGCGTGGCGGATGGGTGGTGAAGAAGGCGTCGAGGATATCGGTCATCTGCCATACGGGACACGGCCGGCGGCAGTGTCCGTCGTAGCCTGCTTCCTTGAGATGCGCGAGCGGTTCTTCGGGCAGGAAGGCGCTCATCGCGATGACGAGGCGGTTCGCGTTGTCGTCGTCGCGGCTACGCAGCTCGCGCACGAGCGTATAGTTGCCGCAACCGCCGATGCGCGTATCGACGAAGACCGCATGCGGACGCCATTCGCCGATGCTGCGCTTCAGCGATGACACATCGGGCGCGTATCGCGAAGGGAAGCCCTTCAGATCGAAGAGCGAGACGAGCGATTCGCCGAGCGCGCGCTCGGTGAGCGCGACGACCACGCGACGCGAATCGGGTTCCACGCGCAGCCGCTTGCGGTTCCATAGCGAGCATTGCGCCGGACTGGTTTCGTATGCCCGGTTGTTCAAGATCGCCCTCCTTCGACGGTGCGTCCGGTGCATGGCGCTTTATCGCGATGCACGAGTGCACCGGGTTGGGTCGGGGTGTGCGTGAATCGGGCCCTGCAGGATCCGATGGGGAAAGTGGTGGCAGGAAATGGGCCAGTGGCGGGCAGGTACCGCGGGTTCGCGCGGCAGGCGCCATTGTCGGGAGCAGAATGAAACGCTTGCTGCATGGTCATCGGTTGCTCTCAAGATGAGCAACATGGGCACATGAATGGCGGCGCGTCGCCGATAGGTAGTCCGGAATTTGAGTGCAGACAAAGCCGAGTATCAGCGGCATGCGTGCTTCAGGTCCGGCGATCCACGCGCTAGTCACGAAGGCGATCGGCGGCAACTATGGCGTGTCGGGATGACGAATCCACCGCTGTCTGACTGCCGTGCATGGCAATGGCAGGACGCTGAGAAGTGAGAAGGGCCACGGTTCGATACCGCAACCCTCGATGCGACTGGCCCGCCCTACACGATTCGAACGTGTGACCTACGGCTTAGAAGGCCGTTGCTCTATCCAACTGAGCTAAGGGCGGGTATGGCGCAGCAGAGAACCCGGGATTTTACCTCATCCGCCCTGCCGCGCGTCTAGCCGTCGTCACACCGGCTGGGCGTGCGTCATGAACCAGCCAAGAAAGAACACACCGGCGATCACGCAATACACGCCGAACGACGCCAGCTTGCCGTGACCTTCGAAGTAGCGCATCAAGAACCGCACGCTCAGATAAGCCGCAATGCCCGTCAGCACGCCGCCCAGCAACGCATCGGACAGTTGCCCCGGCGCGTGAAAGAGCTTCGGCAGTTCCAGCACACCCGCCGCGAAAATGATCGGCGTGCCGAGCAGAAACGAAAACTCCGCCGCCGCTTCCGCCGTCAGGCCCGCGCCGACGCCCGCGATCATCGTCAGGCCGCTGCGCGAGAAGCCCGGAATCAGCGCGCCGATCTGCGCCAGCCCGACGAGAAACGCCTGCTTGAACGTGAGCTTTTCCGGCGCACGCGATGCACGGTTGCGTTGCAAACGATCGCCCATCCACAACAGCACGCCGTTGACGATCAACGCCGCCGAAACGATCCGCAAGTCGTGAAAGATCGTCTCGAGCCGCTTTTCGAGCACGAGGCCCACGATGCCGGTCGGGATCGTGCCGATGATGAGCGCCCACATCATGTGCCCGTCGTCGTTGCGGCGACCGCCGAGCGATGCAAACCAGCCGCCGATCAGCGCAATCCAGCGCTTGCGGAAATACCAGAGCAGCGCGACCGCCGTGCCGAGATGCAGCGCAACTAGAAACGGCAGCAACTGCGGCGCATGCTTGTCGATATGCATCCCGATCACGCCGGGCACGAGCAACGTATGGCCCAGACTGCTGACCGGAAATAGTTCGGTCACGCCTTGAAGCACACTGAGAAAAACGAGAAACCAGAGAGTCACGCGACGGTCCTTGTCGTGAAGAGGAGAGAGGACGCGCCGCAGCCGCTTTCCGATCCAGAAGCGTGAAGGAAGGGCTAAAGAAATGGTGCAGCGCGCAAGCCGGACCCGATTATGCCTAGGGGCAAATGGACCGCCAAGCGCTATGCGCACACAAGAAGACGCCGACAGCAAACCGTCGGCGAAAGAGAAAAGACTTGCAAGCAAATACAAAGGAAAACGAAAGAATCGCAAAGACTCGCGATCTGAATCAGCCCTTGAGCTTATAGAGGAAGACTGCCGTGCTCGCGCCGAAGAGGCCAAACATCGCAACGCCCATCGCCATCGCCAGATCCATACCGACTCCTGTCCGTCTGATTCCCAACATTCGGAGGATATAACAACACATTGCATTTCCCTTCGAAAGTCGCAATTTCCCGCAGAGGGTTTCTCCGCATGAAAAAGCGAGGCAGAATCGGCGGATCCCGTAACCAGTCGCCGGCTCAATCCTCATGCCGCGCGCCGCCCTTCGACGGAGTGCGTTGTCACCATGTCATCCGAGAAAGACATCATCGAAATCGAGCGCGACGGCGCCGTCATCCAGCTCGCGCCCCACGCGGGCGGCCGGCTCATGACCTGGCGCGTCGGCGGCGAGCCGGTCATCCACTGGCCCGATCCGCTCGATGACGCCGCCTGGTCGAACGCAGCCAAAATCCGCGGCGGCAATCCGTTGCTGTTCCCCTTCCTCGGGCGGCATTTCGTCGATGGCGAAATCGGCAAATGGCGCGATGCGGACGGCGTCGTCCATTCGCTGCCGACGCATGGCTTCGCGCGCAACCTGCCGTTCTCCGCCACGCGCGATGCCGACGGACACGGCTTGCGCATGACGCTCGTCGACAGCGACGCGACCCGCGAAGGTTATCCGTTCGCGTTTCGCTTCGAAGCGGCGTACCGCCTCGTCGATGCGACCACGCTCGAAGTCGAACTCACCACATCGAATCCCGGCGAAGTCGCGTTGCCGTACTACACGGGACATCACTTCTACTTTCATCTGCCGCACGCCCAGCGCGGCGAGAGCAGCGTGGAGCTGCCGCGCACCGAACGGCGGCGGCAACGGGCGGACGGTTCGATCACCGAAGTCGAACCGGGCGCGCCGCGATACGCGCTGAGCGACGACAGCATCATCGATTGTTTTCATTGCCTCAAAGGACCGTCCGACGAACCGGTGCGGCTCGTGACGCCCGGCCTCAAACGCGTCGTCAGCTTCGAACTGCATCAGCCAGATTCGGTGCCGTGGCATGCCGTCACCACGTGGACCGAGTCCGACACGGCGGACTTCTATTGCGTCGAACCGTGGACCGGACTGCCCGACGCCATCCATAACGGGCGCGGGTTGCGCTGGCTTGCGCCCGGCAAGACGGAGACCGCGTTGCTGAGGCTCGTCGTCACGCCGACGGCGTAACGCGCACGCGAAGCCATGCCGGCGTTCTGTCGGACGAAACTCGAAACGGTAGAATCCTGCGTTTCGATCCGCCGGGCCAACGGTTGTCCGGCGGCGCTTTGCGAGGTCAGGTTTTGCGTAAAAGAAGTCGACTGTTCGTCTGCGCGTTGCTCACCGCCGCGCTCACCGCCTGCGGCTCCGGACCGGTCGCGCCGGGGTTTTACCGCGTGCAGCGGGGCGATACGCTGCTCAGGATCGCGCGTGACAATCGCACGTCGGTCAAGAACATTACGCGCTGGAACGGGCTTGCGAATCCGGATGCAATCGAAGTGGGGCAAGTGCTGCGCATCGAGCCGCCCGCCGGCAGCGCCGCAGCGGCGGGCCGTTCCAGCGGGCCGAGCGGTTCCGGCGGTTCCGGCGGTTCCAGTGGCTCCGGCGGTTCGAGCGGTTCCAGCGGTTCCAGCGCGGCCAGGAGCGACGCCGCAGCCGACGCGCGCGCATCCAGCACACCCGCTCCCGCCATGGCGATGTCCTGGCCCGCGCAAGGCACGGTGATTCGCGGCTTCGACGGCAAGAACTCGAAGGGGATCGACATCGCGAATGCGGCGGGCACGCCGGTCGTCGCGGCGGCGGCGGGCAACGTCGTCTACGCGGGCAACGGCTTGCGCGGCTATGGGAACATGTTGATCGTGAAGCACAACGACGACTATCTGACCGCCTACGCCCACAACAAGACGCTGCTGGTCAAGGAAGGTCAGACCGTGCAGAAGGGACAGCAGATCGCCGAAATGGGCGACACGGACAGCGATCGCACGATGCTGCATTTCGAAGTGCGCTACATGGGCCGTTCGACGGACCCGTCGCGCTATCTGCCGCCGCGCTGAGCGCGTGACGGCGTTCTGAGGAAGAGGAAAGAGATTGGCGAAGAAGATGAACACAGCCGCGATGTTCGCGGTATTGGCCGCGGCCGCCTCGATCGCGACGCTGGGCGGCTGCGCCCACAACGCGACGATGACTTATCTGCCCTCGGGCGATACCGGCTTCGCCATCAACTGCAGCGGCGGCGACGCCAGCACCAGTTGGGCGGCCTGCTACAAGCAGGCGGGCGAAGTATGCGGCGCGTACGGCTACGACGTGATCTCGAAGGACGCCGACAGCGGCGCGACTGCGGGCGGATCGGTGGCCGGAATCTTCGGTGCGAACATCAAGAATCGTTCGATGGTGATTCGCTGCAAGCAGTGACGCCTGAAGGCTCATGCCTCCGACGGCTCGCCGTCGCGGCGCCTGCCCGCCCGCGTTCGCCAGCGCACCGACAACGGATCGATATGCGCGGCGAACGCAACGAGCGAAGCGAGCGCGACAGGGGCCACGGCAGCAAACACCCACAGCAAATTCATGACGGCACCGATTTCCAACAAGGTGTCCGATATTAGCCGCGTGGCAAATAGTTCGCTTGTGCGACAGCTAGAGGCTTCCGTCAGGTAGCGATGACCGATTCGTTCATCGCGGCACCACGTTTTCGTTACTTCGGCTGTGACGGCGCGGTCTGCATCGACGGCGGACGCGTATCGGTCGGCACGCCCTGATAATCGGGCGGATCCTGCGGCGGATGCTTGCGGTGATCGGAAGAATCGGCGCACGCGGAGAGCGCGAGCGCAGCGAGAGCGGTGACGGCGAGAGACAGGACGTAACGCGGCATGAGGCCTCTTGGCGAGTGTCGAAAAGACAAAGGGGTTACAAGCCGTGACTTGTAACCCCTTCGTTTGTTTCGTGGTCGGAGCGAAAGGATTCGAACCTTCGACCCTCTGATCCCAAATCAGATGCGCTACCAGGCTGCGCTACGCTCCGACAAGCCGCGTATTGTAGCGTCGATGATTGATAACCGCAATGCGGCCCTGGCACGTATCGTTCTATGCAAGGTCGAAGGCACAAGACCCCTCTCACGGAGACGATCGATGAACCTCATTCTGTGGCGTCACGCCGAAGCCGAAGATCAGGCATCGAGCGACCTCGCGCGCCAACTGACGCCGCGCGGGCGCAAGCAGGCGCAAGGCATCGCGAAGTGGCTGAAGGCGCGTATCGACGATGACGCCCTTTTCCTCGCGAGTCCCGCGACGCGCACCATCCAGACCGTCGAGGCGTTCGGTGACCGCTATCGCGTCGTCGATGACCTGGCGCCAGGCAAGTCCGCCCAGCACGCGCTCGATGCCGCAGGCTGGCCGGATGGCGCCGCCGGGACGGTCGTGATCGTCGGTCATCAGCCCACGCTCGGGCGCGTCGCCGCGTTGCTCCTGACCGGGCACGAAGCGGAATGGCCGATCAAGAAGACGGGCATCTGGTGGTTCCAGGGGCGCACGCGCGGCGGCGACGGCCAGATCGTGCTGCGCGCAGTGATGAATCCGGACATGCTGTAGCGGGACCACGCGGCGCGTGTGTCGTTTCATCGAAACGTCATTGCGAAGCCATGCGAGCGTCACCCGGCGTTACTACATTGGCGGGGACTTCAAGCCACGTCCTGCCGAGGAACGCCCATGCAAGATCTGCCGACGCCCGTCCATTCGCGCCGTCACCTTCCGCGCACCGCGGAAACCGTCACCAGCCAGCACCGTCTGCAAGTCGCGTGGGCGCGTTCCGACGACGCGCTGCGCGAAGCCCAGCGCCTGCGCTATCGCGTGTTCTCGGATGAAATGGGCGCGCGTCTGTCCGGCCGAGCCGGTCTCGATGTCGACGAATTCGACGGCTACTGCGATCACCTGCTCGTGCGCGATCTCGACACACTGAAAGTGGTCGGCACGTATCGCGTGCTGCCGCCGCATCAGGCCGCGCGCATCGGACGGCTGTACGCGGAAAGCGAATTTGATATTTCGCGGCTGACCCATCTTCGTCCGAAACTCGTCGAAGTGGGACGCTCGTGCGTGCACGCCGACTATCGCAGCGGCGCGGTCATCATGTCGCTATGGGGCGGGCTCGCCGCCTACATGATGCAAAACGGCTACGAGACGATGCTCGGCTGCGCGAGCGTCGGCATGAACGACGGCGGTCATTACGCGGCGAATCTGTATCACTCGTTGTCCGCCGATGCGCTCGCCGCGCCGGAATACCGCGCGTTCCCGCACACGCCGCTGCCGGTCGACGACTTGCGAACGGGCGTGGCAGTCAACGCGCCGCCGCTCGTCAAAGGCTATTTGCGCCTCGGCGCTAAGATTTGCGGCGCGCCCGCGTGGGATCCGGATTTCAACACGGCGGACTTTCTGACGCTGTTCCGCCTGTCCGAGATCAACGCGCGTTACGCGCGGCACTTCATCGGCGATACCGCGCGCTGAAAGCCGCAACCGCTCATTCGCCCGTATAGACCACGCGATACGGGCGTCCGATCTTCTCCCATTCCATCGCTTCCTGGACGAGGCTGTAATCGGTGAGCGGGTTGTTGGTCACCCACTGGCTCGGCAGACGCACTTCGAAGCCACCCGCCGCCGCCCGCACCTCGATGCCGGGCAGCCCCACGTCCGTCCGGCGCCGCGACAGCAATGCCGCAAGGCGCAGGCAGAAGAGCAGCGTCCAGTCGACGTCTCTCGCCTGCGCGAGCTTGCCGAGCTTGCCCGCGTGGCCGAGCACGAGCGCCGCGAGCCGCGCCTGATCCGTGCGCGAGAAGCCGGGCATGTCCGCGTTGCTCGCGATGTAGGCCGAATGCTTGTGATACGCGCTGTGCGCAATCGACAAGCCGATCTCGTGCAGCGACGCCGCCCACGCGAGAAACATGCGATTCTCCTGGCGACGCTCGGCATCCGGTTCGCCGAGCTGATCGTAGAAGCTGATCGCGAGATCGCCGATGCGATCGGCCTGCGCGGCATCGACGCCATACCGGCGCTTGAAGCCCTCCACCGTCACCGTGCGCATGTCCTGATGCTGCGAACGGCCGAGCAGGTCGTAGAGCACGCCGAGACGCAAGGCGCCGTCGGTGGTATCGACGTAATCGATGCCCAGTTCCTCGAACACGCCCAGCATGATCGACAAGCCGCCCGCCAGCACCGGAATGCGGTCGGGCTTCAGCGCGACGAGCTTCAGCCGGTTGACGTTCTCCGCCTTGATCAGCGCGCGTTTCAACCGCTCGAGGCCGCCGCGTGAAATGCCGTGCGTGTATTGCGCATCGTTGAAGCCGTTCGCTTCGACCAGTTCGGCGAGCGCGCGCGCCGTGCCGGACGAACCGATCGCCTGATCCCAGCCGGTCTGCTTGTACTCGCGCGAGATGATCTGGATTTCCCGCTTGGCGGCGAGTTCGGCCTGACGCATCGTGAATTCGTCGACGTTGCCGGCGGGGAAAAACTGGCGGCTGTGACTCACGCAGCCGATATACAGGCTTTCCATGTGGATCGGCGTGTAATGCGAGCCGATGATGAATTCCGTCGATCCCCCGCCGATATCCACGACGAGCCGCTTGCCCGCGCTCGCCGGCACCGAATGCGCCGCGCCCGCATAGATGAGGCGCGCCTCCTCGCGGCCCGCGATCACTTCGATCGGAAAGCCGAGCGCGTTCTCGGCTTCGACGAGAAAGTCGTGCGCGTTCTTCGCGACCCGCAGCGTGTTCGTGGCGACCGCGCGCACCTGATCCGGATGGAAGTCGCGCAGACGCTCGCCGAAGCGCTTGAGCGCCTCCCAGCCGCGCAATTGCGACGCACGGTCGAGCATCTTGTCGCGCGACAATCCCGCCGCGAGCCGCACGGGTTCGCGCAACGCGTCGACCTGATAGATCTGGCTGCCCGCGGGCGTTTCCTCGACGCGTCCGACGATCAGCCGGAAGCTGTTCGATCCGAGGTCGACGGCGGCGAGGAGATGAGGATGAGTGACCATCGGAGATCCGGGAATCGTGAATTAAGGAACGCAGCGGCACGGCCGCGGCGCACGAATTCTATTCCATGCCGCGCGAGGAACGGATCGGGGACGCGCGCCTCGCGCTAGCGACGCTATCCGCAATGTGAGTAGAATTTGTGACAATCGTTCTGTCACAAAAAAGCCATCTTACTGTGAGATTATCTGAGCGTTCTTGTGCCCATCCAATCGAGACTTCTTCCTCACAGCCGATGTCCATACGCTATCCGCTGTTTAACCGTGAACTCGGCATTCTAGGTTTCAACGAGCGGGTACTCGCGCAAGCGGCCGATACTTCGGTGCCATTGCTGGAACGCCTGCGCTTTCTTTGCATCACCAGCAGCAATCTCGACGAATTTTTTGAAGTCCGCATGGCCGGGCTTCAGGAACAGATGCGCGACAATCCCGGCTCGCTTTCGCCGGACGGCATGTCGCTGCAACACGTCTACGACCTCGTGTCCGAACGCGCGCAACGCCTCGTGCATCAACAATACGCGATGCTGCACGACATCGTGCTGCCCGCGCTCGAAATGGAAGGCATCTATTTTCATGGCGTCGAAAGCTGGAGCGAGCAGCAGACCGCGTGGGCGCGCGAGTATTTCCTGAACGAAGTGCTGCCGGTGCTGACGCCGATCGGCCTCGATCCCGCGCACCCGTTCCCGCGCGTGCTGAACAAGAGCCTGAACTTCGTCGTCGAACTGGAAGGCACGGACGCCTTCGGCCGCCAGGCGATGATGGGCATCGTGCAGGCGCCGCGCGCACTGCCGCGCCTCGTCCGCATGCCGGAGGCGCTGTCCGGTTATCCGCATGGCTTCGTGCTGCTCAGTTCGTTCATGCAGCGCTTCGTCAGCGAACTGTTCCCGCATCTCGTCGTGCGCAGCTGCAATCAGTTTCGCATCACGCGCAACAGCGAGCTTTTCGTCGATGAGGACGAAATCACGAATCTGCGCGTCGCGCTGCAGGGCGAATTGCCGGCGCGGCATCTCGGCAATGCGGTGCGGCTCGAAGTATCGGCCGAGACGCCGCCGCACCTGATTCGCCGCCTGCTCGATGAAAGCCAGTTGAACGCGCGTGATTGCTATCGCGTGAGCGGTCCGGTCAATCTCGTGCGGCTCATGCAGTTGCCCGAAATGGTGGACCGTCCGGACCTCAAGTTCGTGCCGCACATTCCATCGGTGCCGAAGACGATCGCCAATGCAACGCATCTCTTCGATGTCATCGATCAGGGCGATATCCTGCTGCATCATCCGTACGAGAGCTTTCAGCCGGTGCTCGAACTGCTGCTTCAGGCGGCCAAAGATCCGCAAGTCGTCGCGATCAAGCAAACCATCTATCGCACCGGCACCGATTCGCCGCTGATGGACGCGCTCATGCAGGCCGCGCGCAACGGCAAGGAAGTGACAGTGGTCGTCGAACTGCTCGCGCGCTTCGACGAAGAGACGAACATCAACTGGGCGTCGCAACTGGAAGCAGTGGGTGCGCATGTCGTGTATGGCGTCGTGGGCCACAAGTGCCACGCGAAGATGATGCTGATCGTGCGGCGCGTCTCGCAGAACGGCAAGACCGTGCTGAAGCGTTACGCGCATCTCGGCACGGGCAATTATCATCCGCGCACGGCGCGTCTTTATACCGACTTCGGCCTGATGACCGCCGATCAGCAATTGTGCGAGGATGTGCACCACGTCTTTCAACAGCTCACCGGCATCGGCGGCGAACTCACGCTGAATCAGTTGTGGCAGTCGCCGTTCACGCTGCACGCGAAGCTCATCGACGCGATCCGCTCCGAAGCCGAGCACGCCCGCGCGGGCCGCCGCGCGCGCATCGTCGCGAAAATGAACGCGCTGCTGGAGCCGACCGTCATCGCCGCGCTTTACGAGGCGTCGCACGCGGGCGTGAAGATCGATCTGATCGTGCGCGGCGTGTGTTCGCTGAAGCCGGGCGTCGAGGATCTGTCGGAGAACATCACGGTCAGGTCGATCGTCGGGCGCTTTCTCGAGCACCATCGCATCTTCTATTTCTATGCGAATGGCAAGGAAGACGTGTATCTGTCGAGCGCCGACTGGATGGACCGCAACTTCTTCCGTCGCGTGGAAGTCGCGTTCCCGATTCACGACCGGCGCCTCAAGCGCCGCGTGATCGCCGAAGGATTGTCCGTGTGTCTCGGCGACAATCAGTCGGCGTGGGTCATGCAAAGCGATGGACACTATCGCAAGCGCCGTTCGGGCAAGGCCATTCGCAATGCGCAGTTGGGCCTGCTCGCGAAGTTCTGCTCGTAACGCTCTATCGAAGCGATGAAGCGGCTCACGCCGCCAGCGATTTCCTCAACGCCGTGCGCGACGCGGGAAAGCGCACGATGAACGTGCTGCCCCGCCCCACTTCGCTCTTCACATCCAGCTCGGCGTGATGCCGTTGCAGCACGTGCTTCACGATGGCGAGACCCAGTCCCGTTCCGCCGGTGTCGCGCGAACGGCTGCGGTCGATGCGATAGAAACGCTCCGTCAGCCGCGGAATATGTTCGGCGGCGATCCCCGGCCCGCTGTCGCGCACGATGAACATCGCGCGATCGTTCTCGCGCTGCCAGGTCACATCGATCGCACCGCCCTCGGGCGTATAACGCACGGCGTTCGTCACGAGGTTGCCGAGCGCGCTCACCACTTCCGTCTCCGCACCGGCGACCGTCACGGCGTCGTCCACATGAAAGGCGATGCGATGCCGCCCGCCCGACAGGTTGTTCGCATCGTTCTCCAGATGACGGAGCACGGCGCGCATGTCGAGCAGATCATCGCTCGGTGGATGAATATCGCCTTCGAGATTCGCCAGCACGAGCAGGTCACGCACGATGTTCTGCATGCGCGTCGCCTGTTGATCCATCATGTCGAGATAGCGCCGGCGGTCGGCTTCGTCGAGCGGCAGGTCGCGCAAGGTTTCAAGAAAGCCCGATAGCACCGTCAGCGGCGTCTTGAGTTCGTGCGATACGTTCGCGACGAAATCGCGGCGCATGGAGTCGGTGCGCTCGAGCTCGGTGATGTCCTGCGTGAGAATCAGCTTGCGATGCTCGCCATAAGGAAACACCTGCACGGAGATGGTGCGCTGCCGGTTCTCGCCCATCCCGCGCATGATCAGCATCTGCTCGTAATGATGCGAATTCAGATAGCGGATGAAGTCCGGCTGACGCACGAGATGCGTGATGTGCTGCCGCAGGTCGCGCTTCGCATCCAGCCCGAAGTGCGCCTCGGCGATGGCGTTGCACCACTCGATCTGATCGTGATCGTCGAGCATCGCGACGCCGTTGGGCGACGCCTGTATCGCCTGGATAAAGCGTGAATGCTGCTGTTCGACCTGGCGCACTTGCGCGTGCCAGCGCTTCGCGAGCTTGTGCAGGCGGTAGTAGATTTCGCCCCAGATGCCAAGCGCGCTGGGCACTTCGCCATAGACCGGCGCTTCCAGCAGACGCCACAAACGCTGTGTGTGAAACGTGCTGAAGAAGGTCTGCACGACGAGCATGAGCACCGCGAAACCGAGCGCGACGGGCACGCCGGCGAACGCGCCGATCGCCGCGCTGAGCGCGGCGAGCAGGACGAGGGACACGATGGAACGCGTCCAGATGATGTTCATGTTGTCGATCGATCAGATGAGCGCGATTGCACGCCACGCATGCGCGGGCGTCACGCGCCCTTGGCCAGCCGATAACCGCTGCCGCGCACCGTTTCGATCATAGCATCGCAACCGGCGGGCTTGAGCGCGGCGCGCAGGCGCTTGATATGGACATCGACCGTTCGTTCTTCGACGAACACATGATCGCCCCAGACCTGATCGAGCAGTTGCGTGCGGCTGTGCACCCGCTCCGGATGCGTCATGAAGAAATGCAGCAGGCGGAATTCGGTCGGGCCGAGATCGAGCTTGATGTCGTTGCCCGAATGACTCGCAGCCACGCGATGCGTCGCCGGATCGAGGCGCAGGCCGTTGATCGCGACGACGTCTTCGGTCAGCTGCGGCGCGCGCCGGCGCAACACCGCCTTGATGCGCGCCATCAGTTCCTTCGGCGAGAAGGGCTTGGTGACGTAATCGTCCGCGCCGATTTCGAGGCCGAGCACCTTGTCCTGCTCGTCGCCGCGCGCGGTCAGCATGATGATCGGAATATGCTTCGTGCGCTCGTGATTGCGCAACTCGCGCGCGAACGTGACGCCCGACTTGCCCGGCAGCATCCAGTCGAGCAGCACGAGATCGGGCAGCACGTCGCTGATGAGGTTTTGCGCCTGCTCCGCGTTGTACGCGCGAATCGGGCAATGTCCCGCATGTTGCAGGTTCACCGCAATGAGTTCGGAGATCGCGGGTTCGTCTTCGACGACGAGGATACTGCTGGGCATCGGCACCTCTTTGACCTTTTGCTTGAAGTGAAAGGAGGATTAGCTGAGCGCTTCGCGTTCGAGCTGGTCGCGCGAGATATGGCGTACGTCGGTCCCCTTCACGATGTAGATGATGAACTCCGCGATGTTCTTCGCGTGATCGCCGATTCGCTCCACCGCCTTCGCGATGAACAGGTAATCGAGGCCCGCCGAAATGGTGCGCGGGTCTTCCATCATGTACGTGACGAGCTTGCGCACGAAGGCGCGGAATTCTTCGTCGATGGCTTTGTCGTCGCGCACGATCTGGGCGGCGGCGACGGTATCCAGACGCGCGAAGGCATCGAGCGCGCGGCGCAGAATCGACACCGCCATTTCGCCCGACAGCTTGATTTCCGCGATATTCACGGTGCGTCCCGCGCCGTCTTCGTTGATGCGCTTTACGCGCTTCGCGATCTTCTCGGCTTCGTCGCCGGCGCGTTCGAGATTCGTGATGGTCTTCGAGATCGCCATCAGAAGACGCAAGTCGCGTGCGGCCGGCTGACGGCGCGCGATGATGTTGCTGCACTCCTCGTCGATCTCGACTTCCATCATGTTCAGGCGCGCTTCCGCGGCGATCACCTGGTCGGCGACCTCGATATTGAACTCATTCAGCGCGTGCATCGCCGAGACGATTTGCGACTCCACGAGACCGCCCATTGCCAGCACTTTCGACGACACCGCGTTGAGATCGGCGTCGAACTGACTCGACAGATGTTTATCGGACATATTCTGCTCCTGTTCCTTTCGTGCGATTGGCTGCGCGCGCTTCAGCCGAACCGGCCCGTGATGTAGTCTTCCGTCTCCTTGCGGGCGGGCTTGATGAAGATCTTCTCCGTATCGCCGAATTCGATCAATTCACCAAGGTACATATAAGCAGTGTAGTCCGAGCAACGCGCCGCCTGCTGCATGTTGTGAGTGACGATCACCACGGTGTAGTCGTTCTTCAGCTCCGCGATCAGTTCTTCGATGCGGCCCGTCGAGATCGGGTCCAGCGCGGAGCAAGGTTCATCGAGCAACAGCACTTCCGGGCGGATCGCGATGCCGCGCGCGATGCACAGGCGCTGCTGCTGGCCGCCCGACAGTCCGTAGCCGCTTTGCTGCAGCTTGTCCTTCACTTCGGTCCAGAGCGCGGCCTTCGTCAGCGCCCATTCGATCCGGTCATCCATCTCCGAGCGCGACAGCTGCTCGAACATCTTCACGCCGAACGCGATGTTGTCGTAGATGGACATCGGGAACGGCGTCGGCTTCTGAAACACCATGCCGATGCGCGCGCGCAGCAACGAGATGTCGCGCGTGGTCTCCAGCAGGTTCGCGCCGTCCATCAGGATTTCGCCTTCCGCGCGCTGCTCGGGGTAGAGCGCGTACATCTTGTTGAACGTGCGCAGAAGCGTGGACTTGCCGCATCCCGACGGACCGATGAACGCCGTCACCTTCTTCTCGGGAATGCGCAGGTTGATGTTCTTCAGCGCGTGATACTTGTTGTAGAAGAAGTTGAGGTTGTTGACCTCGATCTTCGGCTTGATGGAATCGGCCGGCTGCGAGGCGTGCGTCGGGCGCACGCTGCCGGGCACCGGACCGCGTTCGATGCTCGCGTTGCCGGCCTTCGATTCAAGGTGGTTGACACCACTTTCGACCAGATTCATGGAATCACTCCGCCCTTATTTCTTCGTGAAGATCGCACGCGCCAGGATATTCAGACCCAGCACGCCGAGCGTAATCAGGAACACACCGGCCCACGCGAGCACTTGCCATTGCGGGAACGGGCTCATCGCGAACTTGTAGATCGTCACCGGCAGATTCGCCACCGGCTGATTCATGTCCAGCGAGAAAAACTGGTTCGACAGCGCCGTGAAGAGAAGCGGCGCGGTTTCCCCGGCGATGCGCGCAACCGCGAGCAGCACCCCGGTGACGATGCCGCCTACCGACGCTTTCAGCGTGATCGACATCACCATCTTCCACTTCGGCGTGCCGAGCGCGAACGCCGCTTCGCGCAGCGCGTTCGGCACGAGCTTCAGCATGTTCTCCGTGGTGCGGATGACGATCGGAATCTGCAGCAGCGCGAGCGCGATGACGCCCGCCCAGCCGGAGAAACGCCCCATCTTCGCGACGACGAGCGCATACACGAACAAGCCGACGACGATCGACGGTGCAGACAGCAGGATGTCGTTGATGAAGCGCGTGATGTTCGCGAGCCAGCGCTTTTGCCCGTATTCCGCGAGATAGACGCCCGCGAGAATGCCGAGCGGCGTGCCGACGCATGTCGCGAGCACGACGAGCATCAGGCTGCCGACGATCGCGTTCGCGAGACCGCCGCCATCGGTGTTCGGCGGGGGCGTCGATTGCGTGAACAGATCCATCGACAAGCCGGAAACGCCGAGCTTCAGCGTCGTGAAGAGAATCCACACGAGCCAGAGCAGGCCGAAGGCCATCGCCGCGAGCGACAGCGTCAGCGCGATCGCATTGGTGCCGCGGCGGCGGCGCTGCAGCTTCATGCGCGTCGCTTGCACGCGGTCGTGGTCCTGATCGAACGTGGCGGGACGGTTCACTTGACACCCTCCCCGCGTTCCATGCGCAAGAGCATCAGTTTGGAGAGCGCGAGCACGAAGAACGTGATGACGAAGAGAATCAGGCCAAGCTCCATCAACGCCGATGTATGCAGGCCAGGGCTTGCTTCCGCGAACTCGTTGGCGAGCGCGGACGTGATGCTGTTGCCCGGCGAAAACAGCGACACGTTATCGAGCAGATTCGTGTTGCCGATCACGAAGGTCACGGCCATCGTCTCGCCGAGCGCGCGGCCGAGACCGAGCATGACGCCGCCGATCACCCCGGCGCGCGTGTACGGCAACACGATCTTCCACATCACTTCCCAGGTCGTGCAGCCGATGCCGTATGCCGATTCCTTCAGCAGCACGGGCGTGACTTCGAACACGTCGCGCATCACCGATGCAATGTAGGGGATGATCATGATCGCGAGAATGACGCCCGCGCACAGAATGCCGATACCGATGGGCGGTCCCTGAAACAGCGCGCCGATCACGGGCACGCCGCCAAGCACGGCGCCGAGCGGCTTCTCGAAGTACTTCGCGAAGATCGGCGCGAACACGAGCAGGCCCCACATGCCGTAGACGATCGACGGAATCGCCGCGAGCAGTTCGATCGCGACGCCGAGCGGACGGCGCAGCCAAGCCGGCGACAGTTCCGTCAGAAAGAGCGCGATGCCGAAGCTGACCGGCACTGCGATGATGAGCGCAATGATCGACGTGGCGAGCGTGCCGTAGATCGGCACGAGCGCGCCGAAGCTGTCGCTGGGTGGATCCCAGTCCGCGCGCCACAGAAAGCTGAGCCCGAACTTTTCGATGGTCGGCATCGACGCGACGAGCAGCGAAACGATGATGCCGCCGAGCAGAAGCAGCGTCACCACCGCCGCGAGCCGCGTGATGCCGCCGAAGATGATGTCGCCGATACGGCCAGGGGCGCGCTGCGCGTGCGCCGCCGGAGGTGCCGACGCGAGGTTGGTGTCCGACATGGGAGCCTTGGTTACGCTGCGTGTCAGACCGCGCGGCGGCTTCTGGCGCGCCGCGCGGCTTGTTGTTGCTGCTGTCCCGCCAGTGCAGCTTAGGACAGTTTCAAACTGCGCGTACTGCTTACTCCGCGACCGGCTTGCCCGACGCGTCCTTCACCTTCGCCTTCCATTGCGAGCGGATTTCCGCCACGACCGATTCCGGCAGCGAGATGTAGTCCAGATCGTTCGCCGCCTGACCGCCGTTCTTAAACGCCCAGTCGAAGAACTTCAGCGTCTCCGCGCCCTGCGCCGCCTTGTCCTGCGTCGAATGCAGCAGCACGAAGGTCGCGCCGACGATAGGCCATGCGTCCTTGCCCTGTTCGTTCGTCAGGATCTGGTAGAACGACTTCGACCAGTCCGCGCCCGCAGCCGCTGCCTTGAACGTCTTCGTTTCCGGCTCGACGACCGTGCCCGCCGAGTTCTTCATCCCGACGTAGGTCATCTTGTTCTGCTTCGCGTACGCCCATTCGACGTAGCCGATCGCGCCCGGCAGACGCTGCACGAAAGCCGCGACGCCGTCGTTGCCTTTGCCGCCCGTGCCGGTCGGCCAGTTGACCGTCGAACCCTCGCCGACCTTCGACTTCCACTCGGTGTTGACCTTCGACAGGTAGTTCGTCCAGATGAAGCTCGTGCCCGAGCCGTCCGCGCGGCGCACGACAGCGATGTCCGTATCCGGCAGCTTGACCTTCGGGTTAAGCGCGGCGATCGCCGGGTCGTTCCACTTCTTGATCTTGCCGAGATAGATGTCGCCGAGCACTTCACCCGACAGAATCACTTCGCCCGCCTTCACGCCGGGGACGTTGATCACCGGCACGACGCCGCCGACCACCGTCGGAAACTGGAAGAGACCGTCCTTTGCAAGCTGGTCGTCCTTCAGCGGCGCGTCCGAGCCCGCGAAATCGACGGTCTTTGCGACGATCTGCTTGATGCCGCCCGAAGAACCGATGCCCTGGTAGTTGACCTTGCCGCCGCCGCTTTTCTGATACGCGTCTGCCCACTTGGTGTAGATCGGAGCTGCGAAGGTACTGCCCGCGCCGGTGATATCGGCCGCTTGCGCAGAGATGGCGAACATTGCGCCAATCACGGCAGCCAGCGCGGTGTGCATCAATTTCATGAGACCTCCAGAGTTGTGAGCATGTGTACGTCACGGCGAAATATAGGCGGAGTCTGTGACAGTAATATGACGTTTGGTGATGCTTCCGTGACAGCGGTCTTACGAATCGAAAGCCGGTCGGGCGATCACTCGTCAGCCGGCTGCGGACATAAAAAAAGCGGGCCGAAGCCCGCTTTCTTGCGAAGTACGCGCGTTTCCGGAACGTCTACGAAGTCACCTCTTTCACGACCTGCGCAATCGTTTCCGCGTGCCGAACGGCGTCTTGCTGCGCGGCGGCTTCCACCATCACGCGCAACACCGGCTCGGTCCCCGATGCGCGGATCAGCACACGTCCATGCGAGTCGAGCGCACGCTCGGCCTGCTCGACCGCGCGTCGAATCTCGTCGCTCTTTTTCCAGTCCGCGCCGGGACTCATGCGCACGTTGATCAGCTTTTGCGGGAAGAGGCTCACGCCGTCGAGCAATTCGGCGATCGACTTGCCGCTGCGCTTGATCGCCGCCAGCACGAGGAGCGCGGAGACGATGCCGTCGCCGGTTGAATGCCTGTCGAGCGACAGAATGTGACCCGAGCCTTCCGCGCCGAGTTGCCAGCCGTGCTCGCGCAGTTTTTCGAGCACGTAGCGGTCGCCGACCGCGGCGCGCACGAACTGCACGCCCGCCTCTTTCAGCGCCACCTCGACCGCCATGTTGGTCATCAGCGTGCCGACCGCGCCTTCCACTTTGCCGTGTGTCGCGATGCGGTCCTTCACCAGCACATAGAGCAACTCGTCGCCGTTATAAAGACGGCCGGTCGAATCGACGATCTGCAGGCGGTCCGCGTCGCCATCCAGCGCGATGCCGATGTCCGCGTGGTGCTCCTTGACCGCGCGAACGAGCGCATCGGGCGCGGTTGCGCCGACGCCGTCGTTGATATTGAAGCCATTCGGCGACACGCCGATCGGCACGACTTCCGCGCCCAGTTCGTGGAATACGTGCGGCGCGACGTCATAGGCGGCGCCGTGTGCGCAGTCCAGCACGATCTTCATGCCGCGAAGATCGAAGCTCGCGGGGAACGTGCTCTTGCAGAACTCGATGTAGCGCCCGCCCGCGTCGTCGAGACGGCGCGCTTTGCCGAGGCGCTCGGACGGTGCGCATTCCATCGGCTGCTCGAGCTGCGCTTCGATCTGCAATTCGACCTCGTCGGGCAGCTTGTTGCCGTCGGCGGAGAAGAACTTGATGCCGTTGTCGTCGTACGGATTATGCGACGCGCTGATCACCACGCCCGCCGAAAGCCGCAGCGCCCGCGTCAGGTACGCGATGCCGGGCGTCGGCATCGGGCCGGCCAGCATCACGTCGACGCCTGCCGCCGAGAAGCCGGATTCGAGCGCGGCTTCGAGCATGTAACCCGAGACGCGCGTGTCCTTGCCGATCAGCACAGTCGGCCGGTTGCCCTTCTGCGGCGACCGGTCCGCGCCGGCGAGCACCTTGCCGGCTGCATAGCCGAGCTTGAGGACGAAGTCCGGCGTGATCGGGGCCGCGCCCACGCGTCCACGGATGCCGTCAGTTCCAAAGTATCGTCGTGCCATCGTTGTTTGACCCTCCTCGCGGACTTTTGGCGCCTGTTGTGGTCCGCGGTGTTTGTTGACTACGCTGCCAGCGAGCGCCTGCGCGGCAGTCCTGCCCGTTTCAAAGCCGGTTTGAATGATGCCCGCGACGGGCTGCGTCCTGGGTGGCCCGCCAGACTTTCAATGCGTCGACGGTTTCCGCGACATCGTGAACGCGGATGATCGCCGCGCCACGCTCCGCCGCGCACACCGCCGCCGCGAGACTCGCGGGCAAGCGCTCGCCCGCGCCGCGCCCGGTCACGCCGCCGAGCATCGACTTGCGCGACATGCCAGCCAATAATGGGAAATGCGTGCCGTGGGGCAACGTCGCCGGAAGTTCGGCAAGTAGCGTGTAATTATGCCCGATCGTCTTGCCGAAACCGTAGCCGGGATCAAGGCTGATACGGTCCGCCGACCCACCGGCCGCGTTCAACGCGGCGACGCGCTCGACGAAGAAATCACGCACCGAAGCGACGACGTCGTCGTAGACCGGCTCGTGGAGTTGCATCGTGCGTGGCTCGCCAAGCATGTGCATCACGCACAGGCCGCATTGGCTGCCGGCGACGGCTTCGATCGCGCCTTCCTGACGGAAGCCCCAGATGTCATTGATCATGTCCGCGCCCGCATCGAGGACGGCTCGCATGACGGCGGGCTTGTAGGTGTCGACGGAAATCGGCACACGCACCGCATGCAGCGCTTCGACGATCGGCACCACGCGCGCCAGTTCCTCGTCGAGCGATACCGGCGGCGCACCGGGACGCGTCGACTCGCCGCCTATGTCGATCATGTCGGCGCCATCGGCGATCATCTGCTCGGCGCGAGCGAGGGCGGCGTCGCGCGACAGGAAGCGGCCGCCATCGGAGAACGAATCCGGCGTGACATTGAGAATGCCCATCACCAGCGGACGGTCGAAGCGGAGCGTGAAACGGCCGCATTGCAGCGGCTGCGCGGAAACGAGAGGTTCGGAGGAGGTAGTCAAGCGATGCCTGCAAAGCAAGTGATGAAACGCGAGCCTTAAAGCAAAAATGGGCCGGCGTGCAGTGCACACCGGCCCATTGTCAGACTCGGAGAAGTTATGCCGGCGCTGTCGCGTTGCCCGGTTTGACTTCGTTGCCGCTATTGCCGCCCGACGGCGTGTCGCCGGACGGAGGCGGCAGGTTCTTCGGCGGACGCGGCGGACGATTCGCCATGATGTCGCTAATCTGGTCTGCGTCGATGGTTTCCCACTCGAGCAGCGCCTTGGTCATGGCTTCGACCTTGTCGCGGTTGTCTTCCAGCAGCTTACGGGCGAGCGCGTATTGCTCGTCGAGGATACGGCGGATTTCCGCGTCGACCTTCTGCTGCGTGGCTTCCGATACCGACTTCGCACCCATCTTGCCGAACATGCCGTTTTCTTCGGTATCGACGTACACCATCGTGCCGAGGACGTCCGACATGCCGTAACGCGTCACCATGTCGCGCGCCATCTTCGTCGCGCGCTCGAAGTCGTTGGAAGCACCGGTCGACATCGAGTTCATGAACACTTCTTCCGCTGCCCGGCCGCCGAACAGGATCGCAATTTCTTCCAGCATCTTGTCGCGATACAGGTTGACGCGGTCATGCTCCGGCAACTGCCACGTCACGCCTAAAGCCCAGCCGCGCGGCATGATCGTGACCTTGTGCACCGGATCGGCGTGCGGCAACAGCTTCGCCACCACCGCGTGACCCGACTCGTGATACGCCGTGTTGCGACGCTCTTCCTCGCGCATGACAGCCGACTTGCGCTCCGGACCCATGAAGATCTTGTCCTTCGCGTCTTCGAAATCCTGCATCTCGACGATGCGCTTGCCCCGACGCGCCGCAAACAGCGCCGCTTCGTTGACGAGGTTCGCGAGGTCCGCGCCCGAGAAGCCCGGCGTGCCGCGTGCGATCACCGATGCATCGACGTCGTTTGCAATCGGCACCTTGCGCAGGTGCACCTTCATGATGTGCTCGCGACCGCGAATGTCCGGCAGACCGACATACACCTGGCGGTCGAAACGGCCCGGACGCAGCAGCGCCTTGTCCAGCACGTCGGAACGGTTCGTCGCGGCGATCACGATAACGCCCGAATTCGCCTCGAAGCCGTCCATTTCGACGAGCATCTGGTTCAGCGTCTGCTCGCGCTCGTCGTTGCCGCCGCCCATGCCAGCGCCGCGATGACGGCCGACAGCGTCGATTTCGTCGATGAACACGATGCAAGGCGCATGCTTCTTCGCCTGCTCGAACATGTCGCGCACGCGCGCCGCGCCCACGCCGACGAACATTTCCACGAAGTCCGAACCCGAGATGCTGAAGAACGGCACCTTCGCCTCGCCGGCGATGGCGCGAGCCAGCAGCGTCTTACCCGTGCCCGGAGGCCCGACCAGCAGCACGCCGCGTGGAATGCGTCCGCCCAGCTTCTGGAATTTCTGCGGATCGCGCAGGAAATCGACCAGTTCCGAAACTTCTTCCTTCGCTTCGTCGCAGCCAGCTACGTCGGTGAAATTGATTGCGTTGTTGTTTTCGTCGATCAGCCGCGCCCGCGACTTGCCGAACGAGAACGCCCCGCCTTTGCCGCCGCCCTGCATCTGTCTCATCATGTAGAACCAGAAGCCGATGATCAGAATGGTCGGCCCGAGGTAGTAAAGCGCGGAGACGAGCGCGTTCGGTTCATCGTCAGCCTTGCCGCTGACCTGAACGCCGTATTTCATCAGGTCGCCGACCATCCAGATGTCGCCGGGAGAGACGATCTGGTATTTCTGGCCGTCGTTCGGAGTGACCGTGAGATTGCGGCCCTGAACGGTAACGTTCTTGACCTTGCCGTTCTTCGCGTCGTCCATGAACTGCGAATACGACACGCCTTCCTGGACGCGGGGCTTATCGAACTGCTTGAACACCGTAAACAGCACCAGTGCGATCACGAGCCACACTGCCGCTTTAGAGAACATATTGTTGTTCAAAGCACCACTCCTCACTCATAGACGGGCGCCTACATAAACCTTGCAGCGCCACCAAAGCATTCTAATCCAGACCGCTAACCCCTGCCATAAGGTTTATCTACCGTCTAAATAGCGGCAGATGGTCTTTTTTCGGCATATTCGGCGAAAATATCGCTGATTTTCGCCGAGGCAGTCTAAACGGGTCCCGCAGCCGGATGTTTGAGCCGCCGCCCGAGAATAAAAGTCTCGGACGACTTGTCCCGAGAGGCCTTGGGCTTGCGCGGCGCCACCACTTTGAACTGGTGCTTGAATTTCTCGACGATCTGGCTATAACCGCTGCCATGAAAACATTTGACTAGCAGCGCACCTTCCGGTTTCAGGTGGTTTTGCGCGAATTCGAGCGCCAGGTCGCAAAGATGCTCGATCCGCGCCGCATCCGCACTTGCCACGCCTGAGAGGTTTGGGGCCATGTCCGAAATAACAAGGTCCACCTGACGCTCGCCGACGAATTCATTTAGCTGGGCGAGCACCGCATCATCGCGAAAGTCGCCCTGAATAAACGTCACGTCCGCGATCGGCTCCATGGGCAGAATATCGAGCGCGATGATCGTGCCGTCGATGCCGCCCTCGCGCTGCGCATCGCGCTTCGAGCCCTGAGCGAGCTTGTTGCGCGCGTACTGGCTCCAGCTGCCGGGCGTCGAGCCGAGATCGACGATCACCTGACCGGGCTTGATGAGCTTGTCCTGCTCGTCGATCTCCTTCAGCTTGTACGCAGCGCGTGCGCGATAGCCCTCGCGCTGCGCCATCTTCACGTAGGGATCGTTGATGTGGTCATGCAACCACGAATGATTGAAGCGATTTTTTGCCATTCAAACTGAACTCATGCTGCGCGCGTGCGCGCTCGCGGGTGTGTTGCTGTTGCGCGCCGGACGTGGCGCGGATGCGTGTACTGTGACGGTTGCGCGGTAATCTTGCTGCAACGCGCGATGCTTTTAGCGGATAATACGCGTTTTGTCGGCCGGAACGTTTCCGCGGGCGCTCCATGCGCCCGGCAATCGCGTATCCGGCCTATTTCGTTTGTGCGGCGATAAAACGCGCTGCGCCAGATCGTTCCGGTACGGGCTTTTCGCCCTTCGCGTTTCAGCATGCCGCCTGGCGCCAAGCGCCGCCCATTTTAGTCGAGTCCCAAATTTCTCATGCCAGCTCTTGAACTCTCCCCTGCCCAACGCTCCGACCTGCGCTCCCAGGCTCACGCGCTCAAGCCCGTCGTGCTCGTCGGCGCGGAGGGTCTGACGGACGCCGTGCTGAAGGAAATCGGCGTGCACCTCGATGCGCATCAGCTCATCAAGATTCGCGTGTTCGGCGACGAGCGCGAAGCCCGCGTCGCAATCTACGACGAAATCTGCGATCGCCTGAACGCTGCGCCGATCCAGCATATCGGCAAACTGCTCGTGATCTGGAGGCCGGAAGGCGCCGCGCCCGCGAAGACCCGCGGCGAACGCACGCGCAGCACGATGCCGCCGAGCGCCGCCGAAGCGGCGGAGCGTCCTGCCAAGGGCCGCGCGCCGCGCATCGTCAAGGCCGTGAAGATCACGCGTGACGCGCCTGCCGTCAAAAAGCCGCGCAAGCAGACGTTGAAGGTGCTCGGTAACGAACGCGTCACGGCGGGCGGCAACGTCAAGCGGGCGAAGAAGCGTCAGGCCGGTTCGAAGCGTCAGCACCAGGCGGTGAAGTAATCGTACGGCGCGGCGTCGAACACGACGCTCGCGCCGTATTGGCGAACAGCGCTCAGCTTCTTGCGCGTTTGGCTGCCATTTTCGCCGATTTGTTCTTCGGCACGATGGCGGTCGGCGCGTTGCCCGGCAAGCGCCACACCAGCGCGATGCCGAACAGGCACTGAACCATATAGATGGCGCTCGAGATGCCATGCAGGATGCCGAACTGCTTCGCGTACGGGGAATCGGCCAGTGCGACGCCCGACTCCTGCGCGGCCACTCGCAGCGACTCCATGAACGGCTGCAACGCGAAGTAGCCGGCGAGCACGCACCCGAGCATCACCGCGACAATCCACCGCACACGCTTGTAATCAGCGATGCCGCTTTTCACGAAGCGATTGCCGATCAGAATCAGAATCAGCGCGCTCGCCACGCCGACGAACGCTTCGATGCGGAAGTATTGCGCGGCGACCGATCCGGCGGCCGCGCGATCGAGCATCGAAAAGAGAACGGGGGCGGCGACGAGGCCGAGGGTCAGCAGGCTGCCGACCCAGATCATCGTCACGAAGCGAAAGAGCCGGTGCGCCATCAGACGTAACGAACCGCGATGATTTCATACTCGCGCGCGCCGCTTGGCGCTTGCACCGACGCCACGTCGCCTTGCGACTTCGAAATCAGCGCCCGCGCGATCGGCGAACTGACCGAAATAAGGCCGTGATCGATGTCGGCTTCATCGTCGCCGACGATCTGATACGTGACCGTATCGCCGGATTCGAGGTCTTCCAGTTCCACCGTCGCACCGAACACGACGCGGCCATCGGCGTCGACCGTCGTCGGGTCGATCACTTGCGCGGCGGCCAGCTTGGATTCGATCTCCGCGATGCGGCCCTCGATGAAGCCCTGCTTTTCCTTCGCGGCGTCGTATTCCGCATTTTCGGACAGATCGCCCTGCGCGCGCGCTTCCGCGATCGCATTGATGACCGCCGGACGCTCGACAGCCTTAAGGCGTTGCAATTCGTCGCGCAGCAACTCCGCGCCGCGCTTCGTCAAGGGAATCGTGCTCATAGACAACCCAGAAACAAAAACGTCAAAAAAATTACCGCGGTTAAGCGCATCTCCCCGAGACGAGGAGACGCCGCTTAACCGCGGCTCGTGATGCTTGGACCAGTAATCGAAGCCTTAGTTTAGGCGAGCATGCAAGCCTTGTAAATCATAGACTTCCAAATCGCGCATGTAACGCAAGCCTTCCACCGCCGCGCGCGCGCCCGACATGGTCGTGTAGTACGTGACCTTGTTGGCCTGGGCGCTCATGCGGATGGAACGCGAATCGGCGATGGCGGCGCGGGTTTCGTCGACGGTCGTGAAGACGAGCGCGATCTCGCCGTTCTTGATCATGTCGACGATATGCGGCCGGCCGTCCTTCACCTTGTTGACGACCTTCACCGGCACGCCCGCCGCTGCGATAGCCGCCGCCGTGCCCTTGGTCGCGACGATCGGATAGCCGAGCTCGTGCAGCATGCTCGCCACTTCGACGGCCTTCGGCTTGTCGGCGTCCATCACGGTGATGAGCACCGTGCCCGACTCCGGCAAGCGCGAGCCCGCCGCCAGTTGCGACTTGAAGAGCGCTTCGCCGAAGGTGCGGCCTACGCCCATCACTTCGCCGGTCGAGCGCATTTCGGGCCCGAGCACCGGATCGACCGCCGGGAACTTGATGAACGGAAACACGGCTTCCTTCACGCTGAAGTACGGCGGCACGACTTCCTTCGTCACGCCTTGCTGCGCGAGCGTCTGGCCGACCATCGCGCGAGCGGCGATTTTCGCGAGCGGCAGGCTCGTCGCCTTCGACACGTAAGGCACCGTGCGCGATGCGCGCGGGTTCACTTCGAGCACGTAGATGATGTCCTTCTTCGAGCCGTCGTCCTGCGGAACCTGCTGGATCGCGAACTGCACGTTCATCAGGCCGATCACGTTCAGCGCCTTCGCCATCGCGGCGGTCTGGCGCTTCAGCTCGTCAACGGTTTCCTTCGACAGCGAATACGGCGGCAGCGAGCAGGCCGAATCGCCCGAATGCACGCCCGCCTGTTCGATGTGCTCCATCACGCCGCCGATGAATACGGCCTCGCCGTCCGAGATGCAGTCGACATCGCATTCGATCGCATCGTTCAGGAAGCGGTCGAGCAGCACCGGCGAGTCGTTCGATACCTTCACGGCCTCGCGCATGTAGCGCTCGAGATCGCGCGGCTCGTGGACGATTTCCATCGCGCGGCCGCCCAGCACATACGACGGACGCACGACCAGCGGATAACCGATTTCCTCGGCCAGCGCGAGCGCTTCTTCTTCGGCGCGCGCCGTGCGGTTCGGCGGCTGGCGCAGATCGAGATCTTTCAGCAGTTGCTGGAAGCGCTCGCGGTCTTCTGCTGCGTCGATCATGTCCGGCGACGTGCCGATGATCGGCACGCCGTTCGCTTCGAGATCGAGCGCGAGCTTGAGCGGCGTCTGGCCGCCGTACTGCACGATCACGCCGACCGGCTTTTCCAGATCGACGATTTCGAGCACGTCTTCGAGCGTCAGCGACTCGAAGTACAGGCGATCCGACGTGTCGTAGTCAGTCGAAACCGTTTCCGGATTGCAGTTCACCATGATGGTTTCATAGCCGTCTTCGCGCATCGCGAGCGCGGCATGCACACAGCAGTAGTCGAACTCGATGCCCTGCCCGATCCGGTTCGGCCCGCCGCCGAGCACCATGATCTTCTTCTTGTCCGTCGGATTCGCTTCGCACTCTTCTTCGTACGTCGAGTACATGTACGCGGTCTTCGTCGCGAACTCGGCCGCGCAGGTGTCGACGCGCTTGTACACCGGACGCACCTTCAGTTCGTGACGCTTCTTGCGCACGTCGGCCTGGTTCGAACCGGTCAGCTTCGCCAGGCGCCGGTCGGAGAAGCCGCTGCGCTTCAGATACAGCAGTTCGTCGCGGCTCAGGCTTTCGAGGGTGCGGCCTTCGAGCGCCTTTTCCTTCAGGATGATCTGCTCGATCTGCGCGAGGAACCACGGGTCGATCGACGTTTCCTCGAAGATTTCCTCTTGCGAGAGACCGAGGCGGAATGCGTCGCCGAGATACCAGATGCGGTCCGGACCCGGCTCGCCGATTTCGCGGATCACTTCGTCGCGGCTCGTGGTCTTTTCGTCGAGCCCGTCGACGCCGACTTCCAGACCGCGCAGCGCCTTCTGGAACGACTCCTGGAACGTGCGGCCCATCGCCATCACTTCGCCGACCGACTTCATCTGCGTGGTCAGGCGCGAATCGGCCTCGCGGAATTTTTCGAACGCGAAACGCGGCACCTTCGTCACGACATAGTCGATGGTCGGCTCGAACGATGCCGGCGTCTGGCCGCCAGTGATCTCATTCTTCAGTTCGTCGAGCGTATAGCCGCAGGCAAGCTTCGCCGCGACCTTCGCGATCGGAAAGCCGGTTGCCTTCGACGCCAATGCGGACGAACGCGACACGCGCGGATTCATTTCGATGACGACCATCCGGCCGTCCTTCGGATTGATTGCGAACTGCACGTTGGAGCCGCCCGTGTCCACGCCAATTTCGCGTAACACCGCGAGCGACGCGTTACGCAGGACCTGATATTCCTTGTCGGTCAGCGTCTGCGCGGGCGCGACGGTGATGGAATCGCCGGTGTGGACGCCCATCGGGTCGAGGTTCTCGATGGAGCACACGATGATGCAGTTGTCCTTCTTGTCGCGGACGACTTCCATCTCGTACTCTTTCCAGCCGAGCAGCGATTCTTCGATCAGCAGTTCGCGCGTCGGCGAAAGATCGAGACCGCGGCGGCAGATTTCCTCGAACTCTTCCTTGTTGTACGCAATGCCGCCGCCCGAGCCGCCCAGTGTGAACGACGGGCGGATGACGGTCGGATAACCGCCGCTGCCGGTGACTTCGGCGATCTGCGCCTGCACCGCGAGCGCTTCTTCCATCGAATGCGCGATGCCCGATTTGGCCGAACCGAGGCCGATCTTCGTCATCGCGTCCTTGAACTTCTGACGGTCTTCCGCCTTGTCAATGGCTTCCGGCGACGCGCCGATCAGTTCGACGTTGTACTTCTCCAGCACGCCGTGATGGAACAGGTCGAGCGCGCAATTCAGCGCGGTCTGGCCGCCCATCGTCGGCAGGATCGCATCAGGGCGCTCTTTCGCGATGATGCGCTCGACCACTTCCCACGAGATCGGCTCGATATAGGTGACGTCCGCCGTGTTCGGGTCGGTCATGATCGTCGCCGGATTGCTGTTGACGAGGATGACCTTGTAGCCTTCCTCACGCAGCGCCTTGCACGCCTGCGCGCCCGAATAGTCGAATTCGCACGCCTGGCCGATGATGATCGGGCCCGCGCCGATGATGAGGATGCTCTTGATGTCTGTGCGCTTCGGCATAACTGCTCTCGATGTCTATGTACGGTTTCTGTTCGTGATCAGGCGGCGACCTTCGCCGACTCCATCAACTTGATGAAGCGGTCGAACAGATAAGCGATGTCGTGCGGCCCCGGCGACGCTTCCGGGTGTCCCTGGAAACAGAACGCCGGCTTGTCGGTGAGCGCGAAGCCTTGCAGCGTGCCGTCGAAGAGCGAGACATGCGTGACCTTCGCGTTCGCGGGCAGCGTGGCGGCATCGACTGCGAAGCCGTGATTCTGCGACGTGATGACCACGCGGCCGTCTTCCATGTCCTTCACCGGATGATTCGCGCCGTGGTGGCCGGTCTTCATCTTGGTCGTCTTCGCGCCGACGGCGAGACCCATGATCTGGTGCCCGAGGCAGATGCCGAACGTCGGAATGCCGCGCTCGATGAATTCGCGCGTCGCGCGGATCGCGTAGTCGCACGGTTCCGGATCGCCGGGACCGTTCGACAGGAAGATGCCGTCCGGATTGAGCGCGAGCGCGTCGGCGGCGCTGGCCTGCGCCGGCAGCACGGTGACGTGGCAGCCGCGCTCGGCCAGCATGCGCAGGATGTTGTACTTGACGCCGTAATCGAACGCGACGACGCGGAATTTCGGCGACTTCTGCTCGCCGTAGCCGCTGCCGAGGCGCCATTCGGTTTGCGTCCACTCGTAGCGATCCTGCGTGGACACGACTTTCGCGAGATCCATGCCGGCAAGTCCGGGGAACGAGCGCGCGAGACGCAGCGCTTCGGCTTCGTCGTCGCTGCCAGCGAGAATGCAGCCGTTTTGCGCACCCTTGTCGCGCAGCACGCGCGTCAGCTTGCGCGTGTCGATGCCCGCAATGCCGACGACGCCTTGCGCCTTCAGATAATCGGAAAGGGTTTGCTCCGAACGGAAGTTCGAGGCCAGCACCGGCAGATCACGAATGATGAGACCGGCGGCATGGACCTTGGTGGCTTCGACGTCTTCGGCATTCACGCCGACATTGCCGATATGCGGATACGTCAGCGTGACGATCTGGCGGGCATAGCTCGGGTCGGTCAGGATTTCCTGATAGCCGGTGATGGCGGTGTTGAACACCACTTCGCCGATCGTCGAACCGGCGGCGCCGATGGATTGACCACGAAAGACCGTGCCGTCGGCAAGTGCGAGTAATGCGGGGGAGAATGACGGCAACACGGGAAGCTCCTTGGGGAACACCCTGTTACCGACCTGTCTGTCCGAAATTCAGGCTTGGGGCCGCGCTCCGGGAGCACGGGTTTCCTTAGCACGATGGCGGCGGCTCACAGGCGGGCATCGTGGCTCGAAGCGGCCCGCTTGCGCGCGGCGAGCGGAGTATCGAAGCGGACGATCGGCGGCGTGCGGCGCGCGCTGCCAGGCGCAGCGAACGACGGGGAATGGGAGGTAGGCGCTAGGGTGCGGGTTGATATGCTCAAACCTTCGAATTATAGCGCGAAGTCGGCCACTTGGCCATGTTTCGGGAATTTCCGCTTGCGGCCGATGCGGAAAGCCGATCGCTCATGACGCAGTGCGCTCGGTCTTTCGAAGCGCCCTGCTCGGCAGCACATACCAGACGGCGCTGGCCACCTGCAACGCGATCAGCGTCACCCACACGGTCTGATGCGCCGTCGCCGGAAAATGACCGCCCTCGGCCGGCCAGAACGACAGCATCGCGCCGATGCCGACCTGAAAGCCGAAGATCAGCAGGAAGAGCACGAGCGTGAGCGTCGTGTTCGCGCGGCCGATCATATGCGCGGGAAAGTGCTCGGCCATCACCGCGTAGCTGAGAATGCCGGCGCCGCCGAAGATGCCGTACGCCGCAAGCAGCGCGGCGGGCGGCAACGGCACGCGCAACACCATCAGCAATTGCACGGCGACATAGAGCGCCATTCCGGCGCCGCAGAACGCGTACACCGAGACGCCCCGCCGCTCCATACCGCGCGCCGCCGCACCGAAACCGACGCAGCCGAACATCATCGCGAAACCGAGCACGGAAACGAGCGCGGCGGCATGCGCGGGCGTGAGGCCCATCACGTCGAGCAGATAGGGGCGTATCCAGAGCGATTGCATCGCGTAGAACACGCCTTGTGACACGACCGAAAACGACGCGATCTTCCAGAACGCACCGCTCATCAGAATGTGCCACGTGCCCTGAAACTGGGAGATGACATCCGCCTGATGACGCGTGTCCCGGGTGCGCGGCGCGAACAGCGCGATCGCGGCCGCGACAAGCAGCGTGAAGACACCCAGCCCGACACACACTTGCCGCCAGCTCGCGACATGCAGCAGCGACGCAAGCGGCGAGCCGACCACGACGCCGCCCAGCCCGCCCACCGCCATCGTGAGGCCGTTGATGAGCGGCAGCCGCGCGACCGGGAAATGCTGCGCCGACGCCTTGAACGCCGCGCTCAGACAGACGGATACGCCGACGCCAATCAACAAGCGCCCCGCCATGAGGCCAGCCAGCCCATGCGACGCCCCGAACACCCAGATGCCCGCCGCCGCGAACAAGAGCATCCCGGCGGTGACCGGGCGAGGCCCGAAATGGTCGAGCATCACGCCGACAGGAATCTGTGCGACGGCGAAGCCGATAAAGTACAGCGACGTAAGCAGACCCAGATCGGCTGCGGACAGGCCGAGATCGTGCGTGATAAGCGGAGCAAAGCCGAGGTTGACGCCCCGAAATACGTAGGACACGAAGTATCCGGCAGCGAACAGCAGAAAGACGCGGAGACGAACGGAGGACGGCATGCGATTCATTGCCTGCTTAATTCTTCTGGAACGCCAGTTTAACCGTGCCGCCAAATGAAAACGCCGTCACCTTGGTGACGGCGTGGATAACGCGATAAGGCGAAGCGCTCGCGCTTACTTCTTCTTGCTCTTGGCGCTGCTGGCGTGCGTGGCGGCAGCCTTCGTCGCTTTCGGCGCGGCGGGATGACTGCTGCCCGCCTTGGATGCACCGCCTGACGACGACACGCGCGTCACCGTATGGCCCGGCGCCTTGCCGCCAGGCGTTTTCGCCGTCACGCGCGTGCCGATCTTCCGCACGCCGCCCGACGAACGGCTCGACGCCGCCACCGTTTCAACGCGCACCGGACCCGGCTCGGCCGGCACCGGACGCCCATACGGCACGTGCAGGACGACGACCTGACCCGGCATGAACATATCGCGGCTCGTGCGGTTCCAGGCCTTCACTTGCGCCACCGATACGTTGTACCGGTCAGCCAGCGTGGCAATGCTTTGCTTGCGGCGCACGCGAATAGCCATCTTGCGCGTGTCCGGCACGTCGCGCTCGACGGCGAGAATCGCGTTGGCTGCGACGTCGGCGCTGATGTCTTCGTCGTCGTCATCCGTGCGCGGCACGACGATCGTCGAGCCTGGCTTCAGGCGCATGCCTGCCGGAATGCGGTTGACCGACATGAGCGTGTCCGCATCGACACCGATTTTCTCGGCGATGGCCGCAGGACGCGCCCGCTCCGTCACCGTGTACGTGGTCCACGACGACAGCGCGCCCGTGTACGAACCAAGGTTGCGCTGGAAGGTGGCGGCGTTGTCGAACGGCAGCAGGATCTGCGGGTTCGTCGCACCGAGAATGACCGGCTTGGCGAACGACGGATTCAGCGAGCGGAACTCCTCGACGCTCATGCCGGCGAGCTTCGCGGCCATGGTCACGTCGATATCGCGCGCGGTCGTGACGGTCACGAAGTACGGGTGATTCGGGATATCCGGCAGCGCGAGGCCATATTGCTGCGGATTCGCTACGATGTTCTTGACTGCCTGCAACTTCGGCACGTAGTTGCGCGTTTCGTTGGGCATGCGCAGGCTTTCGTAGTCGGTCGGCAAGCCGGCCGCTTCGTTGCGCGCAATCGCGCGCTGCACGTTGCCCTCGCCCCAGTTGTATGCGGCGAGCGCGAGATGCCAGTCGCCGAACATGTCGTGCAGGCGCGAGAGGTAGTCCAGCGCGGCGCTCGTCGACGCAAGCACGTCGCGCCGCTCGTCCTGCCACATGTTCTGCTTCAAGTTGTAGTCGCGGCCGGTGCCCGGCACGAACTGCCACATGCCGGCCGCCTTCGCCACCGACAAAGCCTGCGGATTGAACGCCGATTCGATGAACGGCAGCAGGGCCAGCTCAGTCGGCATGTGGCGCTGCTCGAGTTCTTCGACGATGTGATACAGGTATTTCTGCGAACGCGTCGTCATGCGCTCGACGTAGTCGGGGCGCTGCGCATACCAGTTCGCCTGCATGTCGACGAGGTCGCTTTGCAGATCCGGAATCTGAAAGCCGCCACGAATGCGGCTCCACAAGTCGGCCGACCCCGCGAGCGAGGTGACAGGCGTCTTGTCGACGTTGATGGTTTCCTTGGCGGCTGCGGTGCGGCGAATCGTGTCAGCGACTTCTTGCTGCGAGGCGGCGGTAGGAGTGGCGGAGGTTGTACTCGTGGCGGGCGCTGTCGGTCCTTGACTGGCGCAGGCGGCCAGCATTAGGACGGATAGCGCACTCAGTGTTAGTCGCATGAACGTCTCTGCTTCCAAAGAGTGAGGCTTGGAAATTTGGAGCCGATAGTACGGAACCGCACCTAGGACGTCAATAAGAATGCGCGCAAAACCCCTGCAAAATCTTGTATCTAACGCCGTTTCCGAGGTATCGGATGAACTTCTCGCGAAGTTTCGGGATTATCGGAACGTGTCTTTCCAGCCGCGCATCACGCGAAATGCGTCCAGCCGGTCCGCGATCGGCGTGCCGAACTGCGCGGCGAGCCTGGCCTGAATCGCAGGATGGTCGACGCGCAGGAACGGATTGACCGCCTTCTCGTGCGCGATCGTCGTCGGCAACGTGGGCTTGCCGGCGGCGCGCAAGTTCTGCGCTTCGTCGTTCCAGCGGACGAGCGCGGCGCTCTCCGGCTCGCATGCGCGCGCAAAGCGGATGTTCGACAGCGTGTACTCGTGCGCGCAATGCACCTGCGTGTCGTCGGGAAGCGCGGCGAGCGAATCGAGCGAGGCGAGCATCTGTTGCGGCGTGCCTTCGAACAGACGCCCGCAGCCGCTTGCAAACAGCGTGTCGCCGCAAAAGAGATGCGGCGTGCCGCGCGCATCGGCCGCCTGGAAGTACGCGATGTGGCCAGCCGTGTGACCGGGAACGTCGATGACCGTGAATTCGAGCGCAGGCTGCGCGATGCTTACCGAATCCCCACCGGCGAGCCGCGTCGTCACATGCTCGATGCGCTCGCCAGCCGGGCCGTACACGGGCACGCCGCCCTCTGCCGTTCGGCTATCGAGGAGCGCTTTCACGCCGCCGACGTGGTCGTGATGATGGTGCGTGAGTAAAATAGCGGTCAGCCGCCAGCCGCGTTTAGCGAGATACGCTTCGACCGGCGCGGCGTCGCCCGGATCGATGACGACGGCATCGCGCGAATCCGACACGATCCAGATGTAGTTGTCCTCGAACGCCGGGACCGGCACGTATTCCAGCGCCGGCTTGGGCGTGCGTTTGGACGAATCTTCAGCAAGTGAATCCATGGCGATCATCTACGCGGCATCCGAACATGTCTGACCGAGCGATTATAGACTGGCCCGCCTGGACGAACTCCGCGCCCGGACGCTACGTGCTCGAATGGGAGCAGGCGCAGCTCGATCGCGTGGTGTCGGATATCTTCGGCTATCACGCGCTTCAGCTCGGCATGCCCCAGCTCGATGCGCTGCGCGAAAATCGCATGACCGGCCGCGCCCTCGTGCTCGATTCGGAAAGCGGCGCGAGCGCCCCGTACACGCTGCCGCATGCGGCCGGCAACGGCGTGAGCGCGCTGCCCGCCGCGAGCGCGCCGGACGGTCGCAGCACCGTCTGGTGCGATCTGCTGGATTTGCCGTTCGAAGCGCAGAGCGTCGATCTGCTCGTGCTGCCGCATACGCTCGAGTTTTCGCGCGATCCGCACCGGCTGCTGCGCGAAGCCGAGCGCGTTCTCGTGCCCGAGGGTCAACTGATCATCCTCGGCTTCAATTCGTTGAGTCTGTGGGGTGCGCGGCAATCCCTCGGCAAGGTCGCCGGACGCCCGTTCGTGCCGGCCGCGCACGAGATGATCGCGTTCACGCGTATCAAGGACTGGATCAAGCTGCTTGGATTCGATCTTGAACGCGGGCGTTTTGGCTGCTATCGTCCGCCGCTACTCACCGACAAATGGCTGCAGCGCTATGAGTTCATGGAGCCGGCCGGCGACCGCTGGTGGCCCATCTTCGGCGCGGCCTACATGATCACCGCCGTGAAACGCGTACGCGGCATGCGGCTGATCGGTCCGCGCAAACTGAAGAAACCCGCGCTCGCGCCCGGCCTCGCGCCCGTCGCCGCCCCGCACACCCGCAACGAGCATTGATGACTGAAGAATCCGCATCGACGAAAGTAATCGACATCTACACGGACGGCGCCTGCAAGGGCAATCCCGGCCCCGGCGGATGGGGCGCCCTGCTCCGCTTCGGCTCGCTGGAAAAAGAGCTGTTCGGCGGGGAAGCCGCCACGACCAACAACCGCATGGAACTGATGGCCGTGATCGCTGCGCTCGAAGCGCTCAAGCGGCCGTGCCACGCCGTGATCCACACCGACTCTCAATACGTGCAGAAAGGCATCAGCGAGTGGATACACGGCTGGAAGAAAAAGAACTGGATGACCGCCGCGAAAACGCCCGTTAAGAACGCCGATCTGTGGAAGCGGCTCGATGCGCTCGTCGGCCAACACCAGATCGAATGGCGTTGGGTGAAGGGTCACGCGGGCCATCCGGAGAACGAACGCGCCGATGCGCTCGCCAATCGCGGCGTGACATCGCTTGCCGATAGCTGAACGTACGCACCGACAAAGACATCTCATGCGCCAACTGATACTGGACACGGAAACCACCGGCCTGAACGCTCGCACGGGCGACAGGATCATCGAAATCGGCTGTGTCGAACTCGTGAATCGCCGGCTGACCGGCAACAACCTGCATTTCTACGTGAACCCGGAGCGCGATAGCGACCCCGGCGCACTCGCGGTGCACGGTCTCACGACCGAGTTTCTCAGTGACAAGCCGAAGTTTGCGGAGATTGCCGCCGAGTTGCGCGACTTCATCTCTGGCGCGGAGCTGATCATCCACAACGCGCCGTTCGATATCGGCTTCCTCGACATGGAATTCGCGCTGCTCGGGCTGCCGAAGACGACCGAGATGTGCGCCGGCGTGATCGATACGCTCGTCAACGCCAAGCAGATGTTCCCCGGCAAGCGCAACTCGCTGGATGCGCTGTGCGACCGCTTCGGCATCAGCAATGCGCATCGCACGCTGCACGGCGCGCTGCTGGACTCGGAGCTGCTCGCCGAAGTCTATCTGGCGATGACGCGCGGCCAGGAAAGCCTCGTCATCGACATGCTCGGCGAGACGCAGTCCGAAGGCGCGGGCGACGCACCGCGCATCTCGCTCGACGATCTGGATCTGCCGGTGCTCGTCGCCACCGCCGACGAACTCGCTGCCCACGAAGCCGTCCTCAACGATCTAGACAAGGCGGTCAAAGGCACGAGCGTATGGCGCATAGAAGCGGCCGAAACCGAGCCTGACGCGGTTGCCGCATAATTTTTCGAAGTTTCTTAAAGAATGGCTTTACGAAGAGCGATAGTCCTGACATAATCTCAATCTCTTCGGGTGGTTAGCTCAGCGGTAGAGCACTGCCTTCACACGGCAGGGGTCACTGGTTCGATCCCAGTACTACCCACCAGAATTCTGGTGCTGGTAAAGCCAAGACACCGAAGATCAAAAGGCTCAAGTCTCACGACTTGGGCCTTTTTCATTTGTCCGGCGCTTCCGCTTCAATGCGCCCACACGCCGCGCGCCATTCCGCTCGCCGCAATCACCATCACGATGACGAGCGCCGCTTGTACATCGCTCATCCATGCGAAGCGCCGGGCGCGCGTGAGGTCGATCGCCCCGCCCTGCGCAAGCGCAATCCGCCAGCGGATCAGCGCGAGCATCGGCGACACTTCGACCAAGAGAATTGCCACGAGCGCGGTCATCTTCAAGTGAAAAAGCGGCTCATGCAGATAGTACGCGGCGCCCTTCTCGAAGCCGCCGAACGCGCGCATCACGCCTGTCACAATCAGCACGATGGCCGTCACGCCCCACACGGAGTCGGAGCGGAACACGTCGCGCAGACGCGTGTCATTCGCTTGCACCGACTGCACCACGTCGAGCCTTCGCAGCGCACGCGCACGCGCGAGCACCGAACCGAGCGCAAAGCCGAAAGCAAGCAGATGAAGTGCGGCAAGCAACCAGCGTATCAGCATCGTTTCCCCCACCATCGACAAGGAAGACCTGCTCGCTACAACGGCTCAGACCTGATGCAGAGTGGCGTCCAGCGCACGGGCCGCGCTGCGATCGCCTTCCGTGGCGAGCGGCGCACGGAACACCGTGGTGCGGTTGTGCCCGGCGGCGGCCGGCGAATCCCACATGAGTTCGACCTTGGGCCGGCGCGCGAACCAGGTCCGCCGCGTGGTGCCGTTCGATTGCAGTGTCGATGCGGCCGGCTGCGTCACTGGCGTGAGCATCGTCGCTGACGATGCACCCGCGCCCGGCGGCGTCGGCCATTTCACCGAAAGCTCGCGCGCATCGTACTGGCCGAGCTTGCGGCTTTCGGCCCAGACCATCGCGGTGCGGGTGACGGGATCGAGGGAGATGGCGTATCGGCCAATCGCGAAACGCCTTGCCGCGATGTTCGTGCGCCATAGCGCGCGCGGCCGGCAGATCCACATCACGACCGCATAGAGCGCCGGACCGACGACGAGCCAGCCGTTAGTCGCCGCGAGCGCCTCCACGAAGCCCCGCCAGCCCGCCGTCCAGACGAAAGGGACAAGCGAAAACACCGCGAATCCGAAAGTGAGCAGCGCGAGGAAGCGCAACGCTTGCCTGAGCCACTGCGGCAACGGATGCAGCGGCCGGTCCATGCGCGCCTTGGCGCCCGGCAGGACGATCAGCAGGAAAAACAGCACGAGGTTCAGGCACGCCCACGGCGACAAAGTCATCGCGCGCAGCGAGGACAGATAGCCCGTGTGCGACATGGCGAACACCCATCGCGCCGCGAGCACCACTCCGATCGCTCGCAGCGCGAAAACGGTGCCCGCGCCCGGTGCCGGCGCCGCGCTGGTTTGCCTGGTTCTCGCCAAAACGTGCGCTCCTCTCGACCGGAGCGGGCGCTCTTTGTACGCCGCACTCGGTCCCATGCGATTAATTGCTATCGATACAGTTGCACGCCGTCGCGCGGCCGTGCGCTTCGCATTGCGAAGCCCGAACATTATAGGGAGATTACGGATGTCGTCAGAGGTTTCGCAACGCGAACGCGGCCCGCCACTCGAAATCGTCGTTTTACTGTGCCGATAGCACAACGCCCCGCGCACCTTGGGGGCACGCGGGGCGTTTTCATGCCGCATCGCTGCGGCACGAGCGATGCAACGACGCTCAGGCGCTGGCTTCGCGCAGAACGGTGCGGCGCTTCTGACGCAGCAGTTCCTCGTAGTTCTGGACGTAGCGCGCAGCCATCACCTTCGACGAGAAGCGTGTTTCGAAGGTTTCGCGCACCTTCGCGCGCGACAGCGTGTCGAGACGCTTCACCGCGGCAATCGCCGACAACTCGTCTTCCACGACAAAGCCCGATACGCCGTTCTCGATCACTTCCGGCACCGAGCCGCGATTGAACGCGATCACCGGCGTGCCGCAGGCCATCGCTTCGATCATCACGAGGCCGAAGGGCTCCGGCCAGTCGATCGGGAACAGCAGTGCATGCGCGTTTCCGAGGAACTCGGTCTTTTCCGATTCGCTGATTTCGCCGATGTACTCGACGTGCGGCAGCGCGAAGAGCGGCTTGATCTCGTCTTCGTAATAAGCACGGTCAGCCTTGTCCAGCTTGGCCGCGATCTTGATCTTCATGCCTGCCGCCTGCGCGATGCGAATCGCCCGGTCGACGCGCTTTTCAGGCGAGATGCGGCCGAGGAACGCCAGGTAGCCCGGCTTCACGTTCGGGATCGGCGTCAGCAGGTTTTCCGGCAGGCCGTGATACACCGTCGACAGCCAGTTCGCCTGCGGCAGCGGCTGGCGCTGGTTGTCGGAGATCGACACGACCGGCACGTCATTGAACGTGTTGAAGATCGGTTGCAGTTCCGGCAGGTCGAGGCGGCCGTGCATCGTCGTCAGGAACGGCACCGGCTGGCGCGCGAACAACGAGAACGGGTAATAGTCGATGTGGAAATGCAGCACGTCGAATTCGTCGGCGCGGCGGCGGACTTCTTCGAGCAGCAGCATGTGCGGAGCCATCGTGTCGCGGATCGTCGGATCGAGACGCAACGCTTGCGGCCAGAACGCTTCCAGCTTCGCGGACGTTTGCGAATCACCGCTCGCGAAGAGCGTGACGTCGTGTCCGGCCTCGACGAGTGCCTCGGTCAGATATGACACCACGCGTTCCGTGCCGCCATACAGCTTCGGCGGAACAGCCTCGTGGAGGGGCGCGATTTGAGCGATTCGCATTGTCGTGAAACTCCTAATGAAAGGTCAGGCAAAGTACTGCTGTCATGTTTACGTCGGGAGCAATTCGCTCGCCTCGGGCGAAAGCGGCCGCCGCGCATTCGCCGCGGCGTGAAAGCTGGTGCTCGAGTGAAAAAGCGGGGTCGCCGATCACTGTTGGGCGCGACTTAGAACGAGCGAGTCAGAGACGACATCTCAAAAAGCGCCGCGCATGGAAATAACGCGCTTCTGCCCCGCAGGTTGACGGCGTCCTACAGAAAGCTGTCGAAAAAGGCAGAGGTCGAGCCGGGGCGGATTATGAAGCCTGTGCTGGCGGCGGCAGGCGGGGCATTTCAACTTATTTACCTTGTTACACGGGGGATACACTTTGGAAACCCCTGTTTATTAAGGTTGTTCTACATTGGAGCACGTGCCCTCGACGGCGCACGGGAGCGGGTTCGCGCTTTCGGGGCCGTTGCGGCGCGCCTGGCGATGCTGGCGCGCCGCGTGCTTTCGTCGTCGCTGTCGTGCAGGCGCTCCGGATTGCGAGCGCGGCCCTTGTGGACTATTTCCACGCGTGGCCACGCTCCATCGCAAAAAAGCGCGCATTGTGCTTACAATGCGCGCCCAAGCCCAAAGCTGTGTGCGTCGGTTTCATGCGGGCAGCAACGAAGCCTCGCTCGCTGAAACAACGACGGTTCGATGCCGGACGGAAGGAAAGTCCGCGCATCATTTGCCTGAACGACGTTCGCCTCCCCGGTTACTGGCTACAATTCAGCCAGTGAAGACGGCGCGTCGTCGCCGGGTTCGATGCGATCGCGCCGCGACGGCGGACGCATCGGACAGGACGTGCAATGTGAATGGCATCGCCCCAGGACGCAGCACACGCTCAACCGCTTTACGACCAAAAAAGACCATTGGACCAACTCACCGTCTCCCAGCGTAACGCGCACAACGCGAAGCTCGCGAGCTACGCGAACCGCCCGCTTGCGTTCCTGATGCGCTATATCCGCCGGCATCCGGTCGCGCACGCCATCGTGCTCGCCAGCGTGTTCGCCGCAGTCGGTTGCGCGCTCGCATCGCAATATGCGATCAAGCATCTGATCGACGTGCTCGGCCAGGGGCGCGGCCATCCCGGTCCGCTCTGGGGCGCCTTCATGATCCTGGTCGGCCTGATCGCCGCCGACAACCTGCTCTGGCGGGTCGGCGGCTGGGTCGGCGCTCATGTGTTCGTGATCGTCACCGGCGACCTGCGCAAGGATCTCTTTTCCTATCTCTCCGGTCACTCGCCGACGTACTTCTCCGAGAAGCAGCCGGGGATGCTCGCGAGCCGCATCACCGCGACCTCGAACGCGATCTACACGTCCGAAAACGTGATGGCGTGGAACGTCCTGCCGCCCTGCATTGCGGTGCTGGGGGCGATCGTGATGATCGTCGCGGTGAATCCGCTGATGGCCGCCGGGCTGATGTGCTGTTCGCTGGTGCTTGCGTTCATCCTGTACCGGCTCGCGAAACGCGGCTCTGCACGGCATCACAGTTTTGCGTCGAAGGCGGCGTCGGTCGACGGCGAGCTCGTCGACGTGATCGGCAACATGTCGCTCGTGCGCGCGTTCGGCATGACCTTCAACGAGCAGAAGCGCTTCGGCTCGACCGTGAAGGCCGAAATGGTCGCGCGCCAGCAGAGCCTGCTGTATCTGGAAAAGCTGCGCCTCTTCCACGCGGTCGTCACGGCGATCCTCTCCGCCGGCCTGCTCGGTTGGGCGCTGTGGCTGTGGTCGGAAGGCCGCGCCACTTCCGGCGATATCGTGCTCGTCAGCTCGCTCGGCTTCACCATTCTGCACGGCACGCGCGACCTCGCCGTCGCGCTCGTCGATGTGACCCAGCACGTCGCGCGTCTCGCCGAAGCCGTGCAGACGCTGCTCGAACCGCACGGCATGCCCGATCGTTCGGACGCGACGGAACTGGTGCCGCAAGGCGGGCGCGTCGATTTCGAAGGCGTCACGTTCGCCTATCCGCGCCGCCGTCCGATTCTCGACAACTTCCATCTGCACATCGAGCCGGGCCAGCGCGTCGGTCTGATCGGCAAGTCGGGCGCGGGCAAGTCCACCGTGCTGGCGTTGCTGCAACGCTTCTACGAGCCGCAGAAAGGCAGCATCAAGATCGACGGCCAGGATATCGCCACGATCACGCAAGACAGCCTGCGCCACGCGATCGCGCTGGTGCCGCAGGACATTTCGCTGTTCCATCGCACGGTGTTCGAGAACATCGCGTACGGGCGTCCGGAAGCGAGCCGCGAGGAAGTGCTCGCCGCCGCACGCGAGGCGCGCTGCACGGATTTCATCGAAGCGATGCCGGAAGGTTTCGATACGATCGTCGGCGATCGCGGCGTGAAGCTGTCGGGCGGCCAGCGGCAGCGCATAGCGATTGCGCGCGCCATTCTGAAGAACGCGCCGATCCTGCTGCTCGACGAAGCGACTTCCGCGCTCGACAGCGCATCGGAAGAAGCGATCCAGCAGGCGCTCGACCGGCTGATGGTCGGCCGCACGGTGATCGCGATTGCGCACCGTCTGTCGACGCTGCAGAACTTCGATCGCATCATCGTGATGAGCGCGGGCAAGGTCATCGACGACGGCCCGCCGCAAGAACTGCGCGAGCGGCCGGGGCTGTATCGCGAGTTGCTGGCGAAACAGCACGGCAAGCTGCCGTCGATCGTCGCGACGCCGCATAAGCAGCCGGCATAAAAACAAGCCGCGTTCTCGAAAGAAACGCGGCTTTTTTATCGCTCAGCGCGCCTTCAGATCGCGCAGGAAGTTGTCTCGCCACACCGACACGTTGTTATCCCGCAGCAGCGCATACATCTCGCGATGCCTTGCGCGGCGCTCGTCCAGCGGCATTGCGAGCGCAGTGGCGAGCGCTTCCGCCATGCCGTCGATGTCGAGCGGATTCACGATCAACGCCGCTTTCAGCTCACGCGCGGCGCCCGCGAATTGCGACAGCACGAGCACGCCGGGATCGTCCGGATCCTGCGCCGACACGTATTCCTTGGCGACGAGATTCATGCCATCGCGCAGCGGCGTGACGAAGCCGACGTGCGCCTCGCGAAACAGTGCGGCGAGCACCGGCCGCTCGTACTGGCGATGGATATAGCGGATCGGCGTCCAGTCGAGCTCGGCGTATCGGCCGTTGATGCGGCCCGATTCCGCTTCCAGTTGCAAGCGGATATCGCGATAGGCGTCGACGTCCGAGCGCGTCGGCGGTGCAATCTGCAGAAACGACACGTTGTTGCGCTGCTGCGGATCGTGCTCCATCAGGCGCTCGAACGCACGGAAACGCTCGACCAGTCCCTTCGAATAATCCAGGCGATCGACGCTCATCACGAGCTTGCGCTGGTGCAGCGTCGCCTTGACAGTCTGCACGTCGCGGCCGCTTTCGCCGTCCTTCGCGAGCGCGCGGACCTCATCGGGATACACGCCGATCGGATACGCGGCCGCCTTCAGCGTCTGGCCGAACGCGCGCACTTCCACAGGCTTCGCCGCGTGCCGGGTGAGCGTGCCGCCCGCTTCAGTTTCGACGTAATCGCAAAACGCGTGCAGATCAGGCTCCGTCTGGAAGCCGAGCAGATCGAACGCACACAGCGCCTCGACGAGTTCGCGATGACGCGGCACGCTCAGCAGAATCTGCGACGCCGGAAACGGGATATGCAGGAAGAACCCGATGCGGTTCTTCACGCCCAGCTCGCGCAGCGCCTGCGCAAACGGAATCAGGTGATAGTCGTGGACCCAGATGACGTCATCGGGCCTGAGCAGCGGCGCGAGTTGCGCGGCGAGCCAGCGATTCACGCGGCAATAGCCGTCGTACTCGTCCCGATCGAATTCGATGAGATCCGGGCGATAGTGAAAGGCGGGCCACAGCGTCGCGTTCGAAAAGCCGCGGTAGTACTGATCGTAATCGCGGCGCACGAGACCGATGGTCGCGAACGTCACCGGCCCCTGCTCTTCCAGCTTTATCGCTTCGGGCGGCTCGGTGAGCACGTCGCCGCTCCAGCCGAACCACACGCCGCCGGTCTCCTTGAGCGCGTCGTAGACGCCGACCGCGAGCCCGCCCGCCGCCGGGCCGCCTTCCGAAATCGGCGCAACCCGATTCGACACGATGATCAGACGGCCCATCAGGCGTGTTTCCCGGCGGTGCCCGCGATCACTTGCAGCCAGTCGAGCAGCAATTCGACCGATTCGATGCGCGCCCGCGCAACGGTATCGCCCGCGCCGATCTTGATCGACAGGCCATCGAATTCGTTAACGACCGCGAAGCCCTTCTCGTCGGTGAGATCGTCGCCGATGAAGACGGGCTTGCGGCCCGTGAACGGCGGCTCGGCCATGAAGGCGCGCAACGCACGGCCTTTATCGACGCCCATCGGCTTGATCTCGTACACCATCTTGCCCGGCTGGAGCACGTAGGCGTCGGCGTATTCCGCGACAAGGCGCTCCGTGGCCGCGCGCGCGGTCGGCTCGCGCTCGGGCGCATTCCGGTAATGCAGCGCGAGCGCCGCGCCCTTGATTTCGAGCAGCATGCCGGGATTCGCGCTGACGACGCCTTCGAGCACGTGTTCCATGCGCAAGAGCCGCTCGTCGTGGAAGCCGATGCGTTGCACGTCGCCATTGGCGTCGCGCCGCTCCGCGCCGTGCATCCCGGCGACGGGCAGATCGGGCATCTGCAGGAACGAATCGATATTGTCGATGCCGCGTCCCGACACGACCGCGACCGCATTATTGGTCGCGCGCCGCAGCGACGCGAGGATGTCGGGCACCGAACGCGGCACGAAAATGCCGTCGGGCGTCGAAGCGAGTTCGACGAGTGTGCCGTCGAAATCGAAGAAGAACGCGGTCTCGGCAAGAGACAGGGAATCGGGAAGAATTTGCATCGATCTTTAGCCTGTGGTTTGCCTCGTGTGGCGCGAGCCGAAGGCCGAGGCGCGCATGTTACGTGCGCCAGCTTTCGATTTCCGACACGCGCGACTTACGGATTCGCTCGTCCGGCTTTCGGCGAGCCTGAAGTATGCGGCAAATCGTCTCAAAAATAGGCCGCAGGATAGATGATGCGCCACCTCCGGCCTCGAAGACGTGTATTTTGCGATAGATGTTCATGCCATCAAACCCCCGCCGCACGCCGCTTTCACCGTTTTCGATGCACGCTTCGTTCCCCGTTTCGCCGGTTTCGCGTGTTCTGCGCTGGCGCAGGTTCATCCCTCTCGTTTTCTTCTGGGCGCTGGCCGCGTGCTCGCGGCCTGCCGAACCGTGGCATCTGACCGACGTCTCCGGGCATCTGCCCGACCTCGACTTCTCTCTCACCGATGACACCGGCGCGCACGTCACCGGCCGATCTTTTATGGGCCGCGCGACGCTCGTCTACTTCGGCTATACGCACTGCCCCGATGTCTGCCCGGAAACGATGGCGCGTCTCATGCAGGTGCTCCAGCAACTCGGGCTGGATGCCGACGCGGCGCGCATCGCGTTCGTTTCCGTCGATCCCGCCCGCGATACGCCCGCGCTCCTGCACGCGTATGTCCGCGCCTTCGACGACCGGCACGCCGTCGGCCTGACAGGCGCCGATCGCGCGATCGAAGCCATCGCGCAGCGTTATCGCGTGGCGTATCAGATGGAGAAGCGCGATCCGAACGGCGCATACGAAGTGACGCACAGTTCGGCGGTGTATATCTTCGATCGCGACGGCCACGCGCGCCTGCTCGCCACGGACCGGGATTCGATCGACGCCATCGTTGCCGATCTGCGCCGCGTCATCCACGCGAAGGACGCCTGACGATGACGACGCTGCTCTACTGGCTCGATCCGTGGGAGCCGTCGCCGACGGTCGTGATCGCGATACTCGTCGCCGCCGTGCTGTTTGCGCGCGGCGCACGGCATGCGCGCGTGTCGATATCGCGCCGTATCGCTTTCTGGGCCGGATTGAGTGCGCTCTACGTGGCGCTGCACACGCGGCTCGATTACTTTTTCGAGCACGAGTTCTTCATGCATCGGCTGCAGCATCTGGTGCTGCATCACCTCGGGCCCTTCCTGACTGCGCTGTCGTATCCGGGGGCGGCGCTGCGCGCAGGCGTGCCGTTCCAATGGCGGCGGCGCTGGCTGCGTCCGGCCGCGCAGACTCGCGTCGTACGCACAATGTTCGATATCGTGTTCAACCCGGTTGTCGCGCTGACGCTGTTCGTCGGGCTGATCTACTTCTGGCTGCTATCGCCGATTCACTTCGAGGCGATGCTCGATTACCGGCTCTATCGCGTAATGAACTGGAGCATGGTGATCGACGGCCTGCTTTTCTGGTGGCTCGTGCTCGACCCGCGTCCCGCGCCGCCCGCGCGGCTCGCACCCGGCCGGCGCATTCTCGTGGTGATCGCCGCGATTCCGCCGCAGATCATGCTCGGCGCGTTCATCTTCTTCACGCCGCGCGAGCTGTATCCGATCTATTCGATTTGCGGCCGTGCGTTCACCTGGATCACGCCGATGCGCGACCAGCAGATCGGCGGACTGTTGCTCTGGATTCCCGGCTCGATGATGAGTGTGATCGGCGCGCTGATCGCGCTGCGCCACTGGCTGCGATTGTCGGCGCGCGCGCGGTTGCGTCAGGAGTCGAAGCCGGGACGGCGCATCCAGACATGCGGGATGCCATCTTCGTCGTGCACCCCCGACGAAGCGACGAACCCGAACGCGCCGTAAAAGCGCTGCAAGTGCGCCTGCGCATGCAGGCTGACCGGCTGGTCGGGCCACTGCTTGAGGATTTCCTCGAGCGCGCGCTGAAGCATCGCGTTGCCGAGCTTCATGCCGCGGAAGCCGACGGTCGTCAGCACGCGGCCGATACGGACGTCCTTTTCGTTTTCGTCCGGATGACCCGGCAACAGCACGCGCAGATAGCCGGCGAGTTTCGGGCGCGTCTCGCCTTTGCCGTAGGCCAGCAGATGCCATGCGTCGGTATCGAGCCCGTCGATATCGCCGTACACGCAGTTCTGCTCGACGACGAACACGGCGCTGCGCGCGGCGAGCATGTCGTAGACTTCGGCGGTGGTCAGGTCATCGAAGCGCTTCCAGTGCCACTCGAGGTCGGAGAGTTGGGTGGTCATCGTTGTAGGTATCGGAGGCCTTGCGGCGTGCCGCAATTATGCCGCGAGGCAGCCGGAGCAAAACGCCGCGGAAAAAGAAAAAGCCCTGACGAGTCAGGGCTTTTTAAATGGAGGCGCGAACCGGAGTCGAACCGGTCTAAACGGCTTTGCAGGCCGCTGCATAACCGCTTTGCTATCGCGCCATAAGCGGTGTGGCTTGCCAGCCAATCTGAGTCGGCCAGTCTACCAAACAAAAAGGGAAGCTTTGCTTCCCCTTTGACTGGAGCGGGAGACGAGGCTCGAACTCGCGACCTCAACCTTGGCAAGGTTGCGCTCTACCAACTGAGCTACTCCCGCATATCCTGCGCTGCTACTGCTTTTCCGATGCCGCTTCGCCGACCGAACAGATGGGCGCTGCTTACACCGAAACTTTCAAACTGGAGCGGGAGACGAGGCTCGAACTCGCGACCTCAACCTTGGCAAGGTTGCGCTCTACCAACTGAGCTACTCCCGCAT
>NZ_JBFUPT010000005.1:100480-147860 GCF_041360715.1 Caballeronia sp. RCC_10 | reverse complement strand
GCATTTGCTGCTTAACTGACTGCTTCGCTTCGTTGCTGCTCCGCGTCGCGCATCAGAGAAACGAGATTATGTAGAAGCCAAAGAGACCTGTCAACTGTTTTGTCTGCGGTTTTTTCGGCTTCGACGCAATTTTTTGCGCTTACCCTGCCGACTGTTTCAAAGCATGCCGCCACGCTCACGAATCTGCGGCCAGGCCAGCTTCATGTAGTAGAACATCGACCAGACGGTGAGAAACGCCGCGACATTGATAAGCCACAAACCCCACACGCGCGAGTCGAGCACCCACTGCGTGCCCGGGATATTTAGGCGACCGTAGAACAGCAGCATCGGAATGGCGACCATCTGGCAGACCGTCTTGAACTTGCCGAGCGAATTCACCGCCACGCTCTTCGATGCGCCGATCTGCGCCATCCATTCACGCAGCGCCGAAATGGTGATTTCGCGTCCGACGATCACGAGCGCGATTACCGCGTTGAGCCGCGCGCTCTGAACGAGCACGAGCAGCGCGGCGGTGACCATCAGCTTGTCGGCGACCGGATCGAGAAACGCGCCGAACGCCGACGTCTGATTGAGCTTGCGCGCGAGGAAGCCGTCGAACCAATCGGTGAGCGCGGCGAGCACGAAGATGACCATCGCGAGCAGGTTGCGATGCTCGAGGCTCAACATCATGTCCGGCAGATAGAACACGCCCACGACGAGCGGAATCAGCACGATTCGCAGCCACGTCAGGAAGATCGGTAGGTTGAACGGCATGGGCGAAAGTGAGATCGAGTGCGTGAGGGGTTGGAGGCGCCATTGTGCCGCGTCGATCCGACGCTCACAAGGCGCGGTTGAAGGCCCCGAAGCGGCGCGCAGCGGGGCCGCTCGTCAATGCAACTGCCGGTAAATCTGCTGTGCGAGCGCAAGCGATATGCCCTCGACGCTCGCCAGGTCCTCGACGCTCGCCGCCTGCACGCCGCGCAAGCCGCCAAACCGCGACAACAGGCGCTGACGCCGCTTCGCGCCGACGCCTTCGAGTTCTTCCAGCCGCGATGTCTGGCGGGTCTTCGCCCGCTTCGCCCGCATGCCGGTAATCGCGAAACGGTGCGCTTCATCGCGGATTTGCGCGACCAGCATCAGCGCCGCGCTTTCCTTACCGAGTTCGAGCGCCGGACGGCCATCCGCGAAAATCAGCGTCTCGAGGCCGACCTTGCGCCCCTCGCCCTTCGCGACGCCCACCAGCATGCCGTGGTCGAGTCCAAGCTCCGAAAACACTTGCCGCGCGATTTCCACCTGCCCCTTGCCGCCGTCGATCAGCACGATATTCGGCAGCGTCCCGCCCGCCGCCACGGCCGGCGCGGCGTCGGGCGTGACGTTGGGATCGGCGGCGTCATCCGGCTGCATCGTCGCGGCTTCCTCGTTCGCGTTCGCCGCCGCCTGCGCGACCATCTTCTCGTAGCGGCGCGTGAGCACCTGGCGCATCGCGGCGTAGTCGTCGCCGGGCGTGATGCCGGTGATGTTGTAGCGCCGATATTCGCCCGACTGCATCTTGTGATGGTGATACACCACACACGACGCCTGCGTCGCCTCGCCCATCGTATGGCTGATGTCGAAGCACTCGATGCGCATCAGCGCGAGGTCGTCCATGTCGAGCCCGAGCGTTTCCGCGAGCGAGCGCGTGCGCGCCTGCTGCGAGCCCTGCTCCGACAGGAGACGCGCGAGCGCGAGCTTCGCGTTCTGTTCGGCCATCGACAGCCAGACGCGCTTCTGACCTTGCGGCTGACGCAGCAGCGTGACCTTGTGCCCGGCCTGCTCCATCAGCAGGTCGACGAGTTCGCGGCTCGCCGGAGCATGACTCACGACGAGCACCGGCGGCACGCGATTGCCGATGTAGTGCTGCGCCATGAACGCTTCCAGCACTTCGGATTCGAGCGCGCCTTCGCGCGTGGCGGGTTCGGTCTGGTCTTCGACGTCCAGCTGAGCTTCGACGCGCGCCGCGTCAGCATCGCCTTCCGTCGTCGACTGCACGCCGTCTTGCGCCTGTGCCTCGTCTCGTGCGGCTTGCGCAATTGCTTCGATCTCCGGCGCGGGAACATCGACGAGTGCTGTCGCATCCGCTTCGACCGCTTGGACGGCTTCAACGGCTTCATCGTCTTCGAGGCCCGCTTCGTCGTCTTCGAGGCCCGTTTCGTCGTCCTCGGGAAGCGGCATCGCGCTTTCCACGTGCGCCGGGAAATACGCCTTGTCGCCGAGATGGCGACCGCCGCGCACCATCGCCAGATTCACGCACACCTTGCCGCCCAGCGCGACGACCGCGAGGATATCGACATCGCTTTCACCGCCGACTTCAATGGCCTGCTGATGCAGCACCGTCGACAACGAACTCATCTGGTTGCGCACCGCCGCCGCCTGCTCGAACTTCAGCTCGGCTGCGAACGCATGCATTTTCTCTTCTAGCTCCTTCATCACTTCGCCCTGCCGGCCAAGCAGAAAGCGCGACGCGTTCGATACATCGCGTGCGTAATCCTCCTTGCTGATGAGACCGGTACAAGGCGCGGTGCATCGCCCGATCTGATGCAGAAGACACGGACGCGTGCGGTTGCTGAACACCGAGTCCTCGCACGTGCGCAACTGAAATACGCGCTGCAAGATTTGAATGCTCTCGCGCACCGCCCAGGCGCTCGGAAACGGCCCGAAGTACTGATTCTTCTTGTCGACCGCGCCGCGGTAATACGCCATGCGCGGAAACGCGTGCCCGGTCAGCTTGAGGAACGGGTACGACTTGTCGTCGCGAAAGAGGATGTTGTAGCGCGGCGCGAGTGCCTTGATCAGGTTGTTTTCGAGCAGCAGCGCTTCGGCTTCGGAGCGCGTGACGGTCGTCTCGATCTTGCGGATGCGCGTGACCATCATCGCGATGCGCGGCGAATGCAGCGTCTTCGTGAAGTAGCTCGACACGCGTTTCTTCAGATTGCGCGCCTTGCCGACGTAGAGCACGTTGCCGTCGCCGTCGTAATAGCGGTACACGCCCGGCAGATGCGGCAACTGCACAAGCGTCTTCTTTGGGTCGAAAGTCGGATCGGGGGCGTCGGTCTGAGTCATGCAGCGAATATCGTGACGATGCGCGGAAGGGACAAGGCAGGCGGCGCACCGTGTCTTAGAATCGCCAGTTTAGAACATTACGACGCGGTCTCGCCGCCGCTCATGCCGCCATGTCCACGCTCCCGTCGCATCAAGCAGGCCCGGAACTCGCCTGCGACATCTTCTGCGCGGTCGTCGACAACTTCGGCGACATCGGCGTGTGCTGGCGGCTCGCGCGTCAGCTTCGCGCGGAGCACGGCTGGCGCGTGCGGCTCTTCGTCGACGATCTCGCCGTCTTCCACGCGCTCTGCCCCGCCGTCGATACGTCGCTCGCGCGGCAGGAAGCGGCGGGCGTCGTCATCGAACACTGGCGCGAACCGGCGCATGTAGGCGACGCGCTCGAGATCGCCGATGTCGTCGTCGAAGCGTTCGCGTGCGAGATTCCGCATGCGTACATCGCCGCGATGGCGCGTCGCAAGCCGAAACCCGTGTGGGTCAACCTGGAGTATCTGAGCGGCGAAGACTGGGTCGCGGATTTCCACCTGCGGCCGTCGCCGCATCCGCGTTATCCGCTCGAAAAAAGCTTCTTCTTCCCCGGCCTCGGCGCGGGCACGGGCGGCGTGTTGAAGGAGCGCGGCCTCGATGCCGCCCGCGAACGCTTCGATGCCGCAACGTGGTGGCGGGAGCGCGTGGGCATCGAGCGGCCGGACGCGGCATCGACGGTGATCTCGCTGTTCGCCTACGAGAATCCCGCCGTCGATGCGCTGCTCGCGCAGTGGCGCGATGGCGCGTCGCCCGTCGTGCTGCTGGTGCCGGAGGGGCGCATTTCCGGCGCGGTCGCGCGCTTCTTCGGCCTGCCGAAGTTCGCTGCGGGAGCATCGGCGCGTGCGGGCGCGCTGCGGGCGCACGCGCTCGGTTTCGTCGAGCAGCCGCGTTTCGACGAACTGCTCTGGGCCGCCGATTTCAACTTCGTGCGCGGCGAAGACTCGTTCGTGCGCGCGCAATGGGCGCAAAAGCCGTTCGCGTGGCACATCTACCCGCAAGCCGACGACGCGCATCTGCCGAAACTCGATGCCGCCCTCGCCCATTACTCCAGCGGACTTTCGCCCTTGGCGCGCGATGCGATCAATCGCTTCTGGCATGCGTGGAACGGCGCGGGCACGCCGGACTGGGCAGATTTCTGGCGGCATCGACGGGAATTAGAGGCGCGTGCGTCGCGATGGGCCAATGAACTCGCGGACGTCGGCGATCTGGCGGGCAACCTGGTCGCGCACGTGGCTGCGCGCATGGGCGGCTGACGCAGGCGCGCCTGCCCGGCGGCTGGCCAAATCAGCAAAAGCTCAGTTAAAATAAGCGGTTATCCGAGCGCAGGCCGCAGTTTTGTTACCGCGGACGGCGCTCCACCCGAATCGATCCAATCCGCAGATCAGCAATCCACGGCAACACTGAAGCCAAATTCAATCGTAAGGACCCAGTTTTTATGAAGACCGCACAAGAACTCCGCGTCGGCAACGTCGTCATGATCGGTAACGATGCCATGGTCGTGCAACGTGCCGAATACAACAAGTCCGGCCGTAACTCAGCGGTCGTGAAAATGAAGTTCAAGAACCTGCTGACGAACGCCGGCATGGAAACGGTCTACAAGGCCGACGACAAGTTCGACGTCGTCGTGCTCGACCGCAAGGAAGTGACGTACTCGTACTTCGCGGATCCGATGTACGTCTTCATGGACGCCGACTACAACCAGTACGAAGTCGAAGCCGAAATGATGGGCGACGCGCTCCACTATCTCGAAGACGGCATGGCTTGCGAAGTTGTGTTCTACAACGAGAAGGCCATTTCGGTCGAACTGCCGACCACGCTGGTTCGCGAAATCGTCTACACGGAACCGGCCGTCAAGGGAGATACGTCCTCGGGCAAGGTGCTGAAGACCGCGAAGCTGCACACCGGCTTTGAACTACAAGTGCCGCTCTTCTGCAACATCGGCGACAAGATCGAAATCGACACGCGCACGAACGAATACCGCAGCCGCGCCTAAAGCGGCAGCGCGTAAGCCTTACGCCGGCCACGCCCGGCGCAGGGCGGCGGTGACGGAACCGCCGGTCAAGGCTGTCAATGAAAGCGCCCCATCGCGGGCGCTTTTTCTTTTGCATGAATTTTTTGGCAAATTCAGGCAAACTTTACCGCTTGGAAGCAATTGTCTTGATGCAGCAAGCGGGCCTTCTCCTCGCCTATGTTGCTGTTTTTGTTGTAACTACATGGCCGTACCTTGCCGCGCGAGCTGCTTTTTACAATTTGGCACAATTCCTGCTTTATCCGCGCATCGGGACTAAACCACGGCATCAGATGCACTTCCAGCGCTTCCGCTTTAGCCAATGGACGATCGTCGCGGCGCTTGCGCTACCTGCTTTCGCTTTGACCGCGGGATGCCAGACCGCTTCGACCGGCGAGCCGGCCGCAGATTACGCATCGGACGCCTCGGTGACTGCGCGCGTGAAAGCGGCGCTGCTTGCCGATCCGGGATTGAAATCGCTCGCGGTCAGCGTGGCGACTTATCGCGGTGTCGTTCAGTTGTCCGGTAACGTGAATTCGGAGGAACAGATTCAGAAGGCCGTCGCCGTAACCCGCAGCGTGTCGGGCGTGCAATCCATCAGCAACGATCTGCACATCAAGCCGCAGTGACGCAGTAGTCGATACCCAAGCGCAGGACAAGAACAAACCGCAGCGGGATCCAACGCGCCGCGCAGTCGAAGCATGACAACGCGCCGCAGCCCGCCCACGAGCGCCCGAGTTCCAAGCATCGCCCTTGACCGGCGACGCATGCTGCAACGGCAATTACAGTCTCTTTTGATACGTTGTGTCTGCCATGCCACACGCACTGATTGTCGAAGACGATCCCAACAGCCTGTCCGGCCTGTCCGCGATCCTGTCGGCGGACGGCTTTTCCGTCGATACCGCGACCACGCTCGCCGAGGCGCGCGCCGCGCTGACGCGCTTCATCCCCGATGTCGTACTGATCGACCTTAACCTGCCCGACGGCAGCGGCCTCGATCTGCTGCCGAGCCTGCCGTCGCAACCGCCTGACGGAGCGCTGCCCGTCATCGTGATGACCGGTAACGCGACGGTCGAAAGCGCGATCGAAGGGCTGCGGCACGGCATCTGGGATTACTTGCTGAAGCCGGTCAACATCCCGCGTTTGCGCAGCCTGCTCGCGCGGATTCCCCGTCCCTACGAGCTGACCGAGGAAGTGCAGTCGCTGCGCTCGACGCTGCGCGAACTCGGCCATTTCGGCGACATGCTCGGCCGCAGCGCAGTCATGCAGCAGGTCTACGATCAGATCGAGCACACTGCGCCGACCGAAGCCGCCGTGCTGATCTGCGGCGAGCCGGGCACGGGCAAGAAGCTGGCGGCGCGCACCATTCACCAGTTGAGCCGCCGCCGCAAGGGACCGTTCGTGAGCTTCGACTGCTCGACCGCGCGCGCTGACGGCACGCACCGCTCGATGGAAAGCATTCTGTTCGGCCACGAGCGCAATGCGTTTGCGGGAGCGGAGAATCGCGAGCCGGGCCTGCTCGAGCAATCCGGCGGCGGCACGCTCTTCCTCGACCAGATCGATTCTTTGCCCGCCCCGCAGCAGGAAGCGCTGTTGCGCGCGCTCGATTCGCAGACGTTCATGCGCGTCGGCGGCAGCAATCGCATCATGACCGACTTCCGTCTGATCGCATCGTCGCGCACGCCGGCGCGCGATGCCGTGACGAGCGGCGCGCTGCGCGAGGACCTGTTCCAGCGGCTGTCCGTGTCGTCGATCGTGCTGCCGCCGCTGCGCGAACGCGACGACGACATCGCGCTGATGGCCGAGCAATTCGTCGATGAGCTCAATCGCGAGAATCACATCGCCGGAATCACGAGCGGATCGCCGAAGCGCATCAGCCCGTCGTTCCTGCGCGAGTGCATCGCGAATGACTGGCCGGGCAACGTGCGCGAAATGCGGGATCGCGTGCGGCGCGCGTATCACGCATCGGGCGAGACGATCGAAACACTGCGCGCCGACGAGCAAGGCGGTCCGGGCGGGCGCGGCCTCAACGGCAGCAGCGTTCAGGTGACCGTCGGCACGGCGCTCGCGGATGTCGAAGACATGCTGATTCGCGCGACGCTCGAAGCGGTCGGCGGGACGCGGCACCGCGCGGCGACGCTGCTCGGCATCAGCCCGAAGACGCTCTACAACAAGCTGCAGCGGATGAAGCTGGAACCGTAGGCTTCACAGCCGCCAAGAAAGAACGCCACGGCAGTTTGCATGCCGTGGCGTTTTTTTGTGTCCATCCGACGGACTTTAGCCCAACGCCCTCGCGATCAACGTCCGCGCCGCCTGATACTCCGGCTGATTCTGCAGCTTGCTCCAGCGCAACGCCTTGCCGCGCGGACGCATCTGCCGGATGCGCTGCTGCGATGCCTTCGACGGCGTAAAGCGCAGTTGCTCCAGCACCTTGCCCGCCTCCTCCGGCTGATTGCAGATCAGCACCATGTCGCAGCCCGCCGTCAGCGCGGCCGTCGCGGCTTCGGTAAGCGTGCCGCCCGCGCGCGCGGCTTCCATCGAGAGATCATCGCTGAAGATTGCGCCAGTGAAGCCCAGCTTGGCGCGCAGAATGTCCTGCAGCCAGATGCGCGAAAAGCCGGCGGGCTTGTCGTCGACTTGCGTGTAGATCACGTGCGCCGGAATCACCGACGCAAGCGACAGCCCGAGCCAGTCGTAGGGACGAACGTCGGCGGCGAGGATTTCATCGAGCGGGCGATCGTCGGTCGGCAGCGCGACATGCGAATCCGCCGATGCGAAGCCGTGCCCCGGAAAGTGCTTGCCGCAGTTCGCCATGCCGGCGAGCGCGAGGCCGTGATTCAGGCTCTTGGCGAGCATCGTCACCACGCGCGGATCGCTGTGCAGCGCGCGATCGCCGATCACCTGCGACTGGCCGTAGTCGAGATCGAGCACCGGCGTAAAGCTCATGTCGATGCCGCACGCGCGCAACTCCGACGCGAGCACGTAGCCGAACGCAGTCGCCGCTTTGGTGGCCGCGAGCACGTCCTTGTCCCACAACGCGCCGAGTTTGCCGGGCGCGGGCAGCACTGTGAAGCCATCGGTGCGAAAGCGTTGCACGCGCCCGCCTTCGTGATCGACGGCAATCAGGATGTCATCGCGCACCGCGCGGATCGCATCGGTGAGCGCGACGAGCTGCGCGCGGTCCTCGAAATGGCGCTTGAAAAGGATGATGCCGCCCGTCATTGGATGCGTGAGGCGCTCGATATCCGCGTCGGAGAGCGTCGTGCCGGCGACGTCGAGCATGACGGGGCCGGGAGTGCGTTTCATCGGATTCAATTGGCTTTCTTGTGGTGGTGGATTGTGCTGTCACGCCTTGTCCGCGACTTCCGCGACGACGAAGGTCACCGCGTAGTCACGCTCGTCGGTGACGGTAACTTGCGCGGTGATGCCGCGTTGCGCGAGCCATTCGGCCAGTTCGCCCGACGCCACGACGACCGGCTTGCCGCTCGGCTCGTTGAGCGTCTGCAGCGCGCGCCATGTCATCGGCCAGCGCATGCCGAGGCCGATCGCCTTCGAGAACGCTTCCTTGGCGGAAAAGCGCGTCGCGAGAAACGTGAGACCGCGCACTTCCGAGCGGGCGCGGCGTGCGTGATAGATGCGCAGTTCGTCGGGGCCGAGCACTTTCTCGGCGAAGCGCCCTTTCGTGCGCTCCATGACCGCCGCGACGCGGCTTACTTGCACGAGGTCCGTGCCGATTCCGTAGATCGCCATGATGCCGCGCTCAGCGTTTCGTTTGCGACGCGAGCCGCGATGCGACCATGATCGCCTTCATCTCGCGCACCGCGTTATCCCAGCCGGCGAAGATCGCGTGCGCGACGATCGCATGGCCGATGTTCAGTTCGACGATGCCATCGAGCGCGGCGATCGGCTGCACGTTCGTATAGTGCAGGCCGTGGCCCGCGTTGACCTTCAGCCCGAGCGAGTTGCCGAAATCGACGCTCTTCGCGACGCGCTCGAATTCGCGCTGCTGCGCGGCTTCGTCGTGGGCTTCGGCATAACGGCCCGTATGCAGTTCGATGACCGGCGCCTGCGCTTCCTTCGCCGCGCGAATCTGCGTCTCGTCCGGATCGATGAACAGCGACACGCGGATGCCCGCATCGGCCAACTGTTTGCACGCGGCCTTCAGCGATTCGAACTGGCCGGCGACGTCGAGGCCGCCTTCGGTCGTCAGCTCCTGGCGCTTCTCCGGCACGAGGCAGACATCGTGCGGCCCGATCTCGCACGCGATGTCGAGCATCTCGCGCGTCACCGCGCATTCGAGGTTCATTCGCGTCTTGAGGAGCCGACGCAGCGTGCGGACATCGGCATCGACGATATGACGGCGGTCCTCGCGCAAATGCAGCGTGATCGCGTCCGCGCCTGCTTCCTCGGCGGCGAGCGCGGCGCGGATCGGATCGGGATAGGACGTGCCGCGTGCATTGCGCAAGGTGGCGACGTGATCGATGTTCACGCCGAGATCGATCACGCTCGCGGGCGAAGAGAGAAAGAAGCTCATAGATTTTGCAGGTCGATCAGAATCTGACGGGTGGCGAGCGGCGCGCCGCCCAGGTGATAGTTCAGCAGGAAGCGCATCAGCGTCTTGCTTTGCACGGCGGTCTGGGCGCTGCCGTAGTCGTCGCGCTCCATGTCGATCAGCGTCTGCCCGGCGATGACCGGCCATTGCGGAGGAAAATCGTCGGACGCTTCGCGCACGCCGCGTTCCGGATCAAACGTGTAGCGGCCTTCCGCGACCACACTCTCGCGCGTGACGGTGCGCGTGAGCGCCATCGCATAACCGGTTTCGCGCAACAGCACGCGCTCGAACGAGCGCAGCACCTGCACCGCCGGTTCGCCGTGCGCGAGGCGCGAGAGCGTCAGCACGTAGTGATTAAAGAGCGCGGGATGCGCGTCCTCGCGGGCGCAGAACTTCACGAGCAGCTCGTTGACATAGAAGCCGCAGAGCAGCGCGTCGCCCGTCAAAGGCAGCATGCCGCCGACCCATTCCGCCGTGGTCAGCGTGCGGACTTCGCCCTTGCCCGTCCACGAGAGTCCGAGCGGCTGGAAGGTCTGCAGCACGCCGCGCAGCGCGGAATGCGGACGCTTCGCGCCCTTCGCGACGAGCGCGACACGCCCGTGATCGCGCGAGAAGACATCGATGACGAGACTCGTCTCGCGATAGGGATAGCTATGCAGCACGAAGCCCGGCTGTTCGTTGACGCGAAAGTCGGAGCGCGGCGCGGCGCGCGGTTTCGGCTTGTCCGCGCTGCCGGCAGCGGACGAAGGCGCGCGGCGGCGCTTCGCCACGGCCCGCGTGGCCCGCGCGGGCCGCTCGGGTTGCGCGGTGGCGTCCAGGTCGTCGTCAGGACGACCGTCGGCGGGCGGAGTCATCCACGCGTCGGTGGTGCCGGCGTCCATGATTTCGGTCCATGCGTCATTCGTAACCGTATGCGCGCAAGCCTGCTTCGTTGTCCGCCCAGCCGCTCTTCACCTTGACGAAGGTTTCGAGATACACAGGGCCGTCGAAGAGCTTCTCCATGTCGAGCCGCGCCTCGGTGCTGATCTGCTTCAGTTTCGCGCCCTTCTGGCCGATGATCATCGCCTTGTGGCCGTCGCGGTCGACGAGAATCGTCGCGAACACGCGGCGCAGGCGGCCTTCGGTTTCGAATTTGTCGATGAGCACGGTGCTCGTGTACGGCAACTCGTCGCCGGTCCAGCGGAACACTTTCTCGCGCAGGATTTCGGCGGCGAGGAACCGCTCGCTGCGGTCGGTGAGGTCGTCTTCGCCGTAGATCGGCTCGCCTTCCGGCAGATACGGCTTGATTACCGACATCAGGCGCTTGATGTCCTCGGGATGCTTCGCCGCTAGCGGCACGATCTCGCGAAACTCGCGCAACGCCGACATCTGCTGCATGAACGGAAAGAGCGAATCTTTATCGCCGACGCGGTCGAGCTTATTCGCGATCAAGAGCGTGGGCGTGCCGGCCGGAATAAGGTCGAGCACCCGCTGATCGTCGGGGCCGAAGCGGCCGGCTTCGATGACGAAGAGAATCGCATCGACCGAACTGAGCGTCGACGTCACCGCGCGATTCAGCGAGCGGTTGAGCGCGCCGCTGTGGCGCGTCTGGAAGCCGGGTGTATCGACGAAGATGTACTGCGCGTCGTCGATCGTGTTGATGCCGGTGATGCGATGGCGCGTCGTCTGGGCCTTGCGCGAGGTGATGCTCACCTTCTGGCCGACGAGCGCGTTCATGAGCGTCGATTTGCCGACGTTGGGCCGGCCGACGATAGCGACCATGCCGCAGCGGAAACCGGAAGATGTGGGAGCGTTCATAGTGTGTGCAGCCTGGATTCGTTGGCGCGTCTAAGCGAAAGACGCAATGCGCGTGCGCGCGTCAGTGGCCGGCGTCGGCGGCGCGCACGACTCGGCTGGCCGGTGCGTCGGGGCTCGCGCCGCTGTTCGTTTCGGACTCGCCGCGCTCCGTGGATGACTCTGCCGCTTCGCCCTTCGCCGCCTTCTCCGGACGATGAATAACGTGCCGTTCGGGCTTGTCGGCGGCGGCGAAGGCCCCCGCGGACGGTTCGACGTGCGTCGCGCGGATCACGGCGAGCGGCGCGGTTTCGTGCGATTCGTCCGCCGCGTGGCTGCGATGACGATCCCGCTCGCGCCGGTCCGGCGAGCGCAAATCGAGCGCGGCTTGCACGCCGATTCCGTCCGGCATCATGTCGGCCTGGGCGAGCTTCGCCGCCCGCGCGCCCTTGCGCTTCGGCTTCACGCCGAGCGACGGCGCAGCGGCGGCCACTTCGTCGAGCGCCTTTTTCGCCGCGGCCTGTTCCGCCGCACGACGGCTCGCGCCTGAGCCCGACACTTTCACGTCGAGCTTCGGCACCGAGCATTCGACTTCGAACTGCTGGTTGTGGGCCGCGCCGTGCGTCGCCACGACCGTGTAAGTCGGCAGCGCGATCTTGTGCCCTTGCAGATATTCCTGCAGCAGCGTTTTCGCGTCCTTGCCGATGGTGCGCGGATCGATGTGATCGAGCACCGGCGTGTACAGACGCTTGATGACGGTGTGAGCGGCGTCGAAACCGCCATCGAGGAAGATGGCGCCGAAGATCGCTTCGAGGGTATCCGCGAGAATCGACGGGCGGCGGAAACCGCCGCTGCGCAATTCGCCTTCGCCGAGACGCAGTTCTTCCGAGACGTTCAGCGCCTGCGCGATTTCATAGAGCGATTGCTGCTTGACCAGATTCGCCCGGACGCGCGACAGATCGCCTTCGTCGAGCTTGCCGAAACGCTGGAACAAAAGGGCAGCCACCACGCAATTGAGAACGGAATCGCCGAGAAATTCGAGCCGTTCGTTGTGCGTGGCGCTGTGACTGCGGTGGGTCATCGCCTGGCGCAGCAATTCCGCATTGCGAAATTCGTACCGCAGCCGGCTTTCCAACGGAGAAGAGGGCATGGACAGAGTATAACGCGCCCGCCAAGGCGGCTGATTCCGCCTGGCGGGCCAGGAAAACGCGTGGCGAGACGGTGTTAGCCGCGCTTCTTCACGCCGTTTCGAAGCGCGCGCCGGCGTTGTGACGGCAGCGCGCGCAGTGCATCACTGGAACGAGCCGATGCGCTTCAGGTTGCTGAAGTTCATCCAGATGAAGAACGCGCGTCCGACGATGTTCTTGTCCGGCACGAAGCCCCAGTAGCGGCTGTCGGCGCTGTTGTCGCGGTTGTCGCCCATCATGAAGTAATGGCCCGGCGGCACCTTGCACGTCACGCCTTGCGCGTTGTACACGCAGTTGTCGCGGTACGGGAAATCGTCCGCGCCGACGACGAACGGCGGCACTTGCGGATTGTTGAGGATGGCGTTCTTGCGGCCGTCCAGATCTTCGATGAACTGCTTCGCATAGCCGATGCGCTCGTCGTCGAAATAGTCCGGCTGCGGCGCTTCCGGCACCGGCTTGCCGTTGATCGTGAGCTGCTTGTTCTCGTACGCGACGGTATCGCCCGGCAGGCCGATCACGCGCTTGATGTAGTCGACCGATTCGTCCTTCGGATAGCGGAACACCACGACGTCGCCGCGCGTGAGCGGCTTGCCCTCGGTCAGCTTGGTGTTGGTGATCGGCAGGCGCAGGCCGTATTCGTACTTGTTCACGAGGATGAAGTCGCCGACCAGCAGCGTCGGCACCATCGAGCCCGACGGAATTTTGAACGGCTCCACGATGAACGAACGCACCACGAACACCGCGAGAATCACCGGGAAGAAGCTCGCCGTGTATTCGAGCCACCACGGCTGGCGCAGCCGCTCGTCACGCAGGCGGGCGCGCGTTTCGGCCGCGTTTTCATCGGCGAAACGCTCGCCGACGCGTTCCTGCTGGCGGTCGAAGTCGGCCACTGCGACTTCCGCCGCGCGGCGGCGTCCCGGCAGAAAGACCAGCTTGTCGAGCACCCATGCAATACCCGTCACCAGGACGAGGATCAAGAGAATCAGTGCGAAATTCATCAAACGCTTCCGGTTGTTATCGTCGGTTGTTGTTGTTCTGCGCCTCGCGGCGCGCGGACATCATTCGTCCACGCGGAGGATCGCGAGGAAGGCTTCCTGCGGAATCTCGACCGATCCGACCTGCTTCATGCGCTTCTTGCCCGCCTTCTGCTTTTCGAGCAGCTTTTTCTTGCGGCTGATGTCGCCGCCATAACACTTCGCGAGCACGTTCTTGCGCAACGCCTTGATGTTTTCACGAGCGATAATGTTGGAACCGATGGTCGCCTGAATCGCCACGTCGTACATCTGGCGCGGAATCAGCTCGCGCATCTTGGACGCCACTTCGCGGCCCCGATGCTGGCTTTGCGAACGGTGCACGATGACCGAGAGCGCATCGACCTTGTCGCCGTTAATGAGCATGTCGACTTTAACGACATCCGCCGCGCGATATTCCTTGAACTCGTAATCCATCGACGCATAGCCGCGCGACGTCGACTTCAGTCGATCGAAGAAATCGAGCACGATTTCCGCCATCGGAATTTCATAGGTGAGTTGCACCTGACGGCCGTGATACTGCATGTTGATCTGCTGGCCGCGCTTGTTCGTACACAGCGTGATGACCGAGCCGACGTACTCCTGCGGCATGTACAGGTTCACCGTGACGATCGGTTCGCGCACTTCCTCGATCTTCGGCGGCTCCGGCATCTTGGCCGGATTTTCGACGGTGATCGTGGTGCCATCGCGCTGCAGGACCTCGTAGATCACCGTTGGCGCCGTGGTGATGAGGTCCATGTCGAATTCGCGCTCGAGCCGTTCCTGCACGATTTCCATGTGCAGCAGGCCGAGAAAGCCGCAGCGGAAGCCGAAGCCGAGCGCCTGCGAGACTTCCGGCTCGTATTGCAGCGAGGCGTCGTTCAGTTTCAGCTTTTCGAGCGATTCACGCAGCGCGTCGTATTGATTCGCTTCGACCGGATAAAGGCCCGCGAACACCTGCGGCTTGACTTCCTTGAAGCCCGGCAGCGCCTCTTGCGCCGGACGATTCGCGACGGTGACGGTATCGCCGACCTTCGCGGCCGTCAGTTCCTTGATGCCCGCGATCACGAAGCCCACCTGCCCCGCCGACAACTGCGAGAGGTTCGTGGACTTCGGTGCGAACACGCCGAGATGCTCGACCGGATACTGCGCGCCGGTCGCCATCATCTTGATCTTGTCTTTGGGCTTCAACGTGCCGTTGACGATACGCACGAGCATCACGACGCCGACGTAATTGTCGAACCACGAGTCGATGATCAGCGCCTGCAGCGGCGCTTCCGTGTCGCCTTTGGGCGGCGGCACTTTCGCGATCAGCGATTCCAGCACGTCCTCGACGCCAAGCCCCGTTTTCGCGCTGCAATGCACGGCGTCGGTCGCGTCGATGCCGATCACGTCTTCGATTTCGGAAATCGCGTTGTCCGGGTTTGCAGCCGGCAGGTCGATTTTGTTCAGCACCGGCACGACTTCGACGCCGAGTTCGATCGCCGTGTAGCAGTTGGCGACGGTCTGCGCTTCGACGCCCTGGCTGGCGTCGACGACGAGTAGCGCACCCTCGCACGCCGACAGCGAGCGGCTGACTTCGTAGGAGAAGTCGACGTGTCCGGGCGTGTCGATCAGATTGAGGTTGTAGACCTGACCGTCGCGCGCCTTGTATGTCAATGCCGCCGTCTGCGCCTTGATCGTGATGCCGCGCTCGCGTTCCAGGTCCATCGAATCGAGCACCTGCGCTTCCATCTCACGATCGGAGAGCCCGCCGCACAACTGGATGATGCGGTCCGCGAGCGTCGACTTGCCGTGATCGATGTGCGCAATGATCGAGAAGTTACGAATATGATTCATTCAGTGCCGATCAAGCGAAAAAGGCGCGCCCTCACATACGCGGAGCACGCCTTGAAAAATTGGGAAAACTTCTGCATTTTAGCCGAAAAGGGGGTGTACAGGCGTTTTCGGCGTCCGACGGATCAACGGCGGCGTTTCTCCAACGCCGCGTGGACGGCGTTTTCGTCCAGCCGGTAATGGCACAACTCGACGCCGTCGAGCATCAGCACCGGCACGCGCTCGTTGTAGCGCGCTTCGAGATCCGCATCTTCGTCGATGTCGATCCATTCAATCGCCACGCCGAAGCGCGCGGCGATCGGCTCGAGCGCCGCGCGCATGTCCTCGCACAGATGACACCAGGCGCGCCCGTACAGGACGAAAGGCGCGCTGCTCGCATCACTCAACGCTGAACCTCACTTCTGCGACGGCACGCGCGGACGCAACGGCACGAACTGCGTGTTGTCGCCGCGACGCACGAGAACCGCGACCATTTTGCTGGCATCGAGATTCTGCGCGATGGCTTCGAACTGCTTGGCGCTCGTGATGTCCGTATCGCCGATCCGCATGATGATGTCACCCTTCTGGAAGCCCGCGCGCGCGGCCGGTCCTTCGACTGCATCGACCAGCACGCCGCTCGTGAGCTTCAGCGCCTTCTTTTGTTCGGCGGAGAGGTCGCTCACGGCAAGTCCGAGCGAGTTGCTCGCACGTTCTTTGGGCTGCGGGGCGCGGCGTTGCTCGGCCTTCGCGACCTTGTCCGGCTGCATTTCGGCAATGGTGATCGGCAGATCGCGCGACTGACCCTTGCGCCAGATCGTGACGGTTGCCTTCGAGCCCGGCTTGCTTTCGCCGACCATGCGCGGCAGATCAGTCGCCGTCTCGACGTTCGTCCCGTTGAACTTCAGGATAATGTCGCCCGGCTGAATCCCCGCCTTGTCCGCCGGACCGCCCGACTCGACGCTGCTGACGAGAGCGCCCTGCGCCTTCGGCAAGCCGAGCGAATCGGCGACGTCCTTCGTCACCTCGCCGATCGCCACCGCGATCCGGCCGCGCACGACCTTGCCCGACGTCTTCAGTTGATCGGCGACGCGCATGGCTTCGTCGATCGGAATCGCGAACGAGATGCCCATGAAGCCGCCGGTGCGGCTATAAATCTGCGAGTTGATGCCGATGACCTCGCCCGCCATGTTGATGAGCGGACCGCCGGAATTGCCGGGGTTGACGGCGACATCGGTCTGGATGAACGGCAGGTAGTCGCCCGTATCGCGCCCCTTCGCGCTGACGATGCCCGCCGTCACCGTGTTGTCGAGGCCGAACGGCGAGCCGATCGCAAGCACCCATTCGCCGACGCGCACCTTGTTCGAATCGCCGATGGTGATCGCCGGCAGGCTCGACGCGCTGATCTTGACCACCGCGACGTCCGTGCGCTCGTCGACGCCGACGAGACGCGCCTTGAACTCGCGCTTGTCGGTCAGCGTGACGTAGATGGTGTCGGCGTCGTCAACGACGTGCGCGTTCGTCATCACGTAGCCGTCCGTCGACAGGATGAACCCCGAGCCGACGCCGCTGCTCTGTTCCGAGTTGTCCTGGTTGTCATCGGGAGCGCTGCGGCTGCCGCCCTTGCCCTGATCGCCGCCGCCACCGCCACCGCCTCCTCCGCCACCGCCGCGCGGCGAGCCCGGCTGACCGGGCATCGGAATGCCGAAAAAGCGGCGGAAGAACTCGGACATGTCGCCCTCATCCATACCGGGCGGCAGACCGCGCAAGTCGTTGGCGGTGCCGACGCGCGAGGTCGTGCGGATATTGACGACCGAAGGCCCGACTCGGTCGACGAGCACGGTGAAATCCGGCAGGTTCACCGCTGGCGCCGCCGCCACTGCCGTATGCGAGATGAGCGGCAGGCACACGGCGAGCGCCGCGGCCGCGATGAACTTGCGCAGCGAGTAGTAGCTCATAGGCTGGAGGCGAGGGATTCGATTACCGGGAAGGCTTGTATTCTATGGTAGAGGCAAATTGCTGCAACGTGCTTTGCGGCACTTCACCGAGCAAGGTAATCCAGAAATCCCCACGGCGCTTCACGAGCACATGCGTCGCGCCGCTGTTGCCCGCGCCTTCCTTGCGCGAACTTTTCTCGACCGGCTCAACGAACACGGAAATGGCGGCGAGGCCATCCGAGAACACGGCCTGATCGACGGGAATCGGCGCCTGGCCCTGCTGGCTCGACGCCATCGGCCGGCGCAGCTCGCGAATCTTCCTGAAGCCGGGAATGTTCGGCTTCAGTTGCCAGCCCTGCGCTTCCATGTCGACCGGCTGCACGGGCGGCCGCACGATGGTCCAGCCCGCCGTGCTGCGCATGGCGTTCGCAATCGACGTCTTGTCGATCGCCCCGCCGATCCGCACTTGCGAGAACGAAAGCTGCTCCAGCACCTCGCCGTCCGGATCGAGCGTCTGGGCGCGCAGCAAAAGGCCGGTCTTGGCGTCCGCCCAAAGCTTGTAGGCGAAGCGGTATGTATCCTTCGGATCGAGTTCGATGACCTGGCTGTCGACGCCCGCCACGCGGTCGTTACCGAGCAACTTCGGCTCGTAGTAATTCAGCACCTGATCCCCGCTCGTCGCGAGCAGCGACGGGAACGAGTCCCGGCTCTGCCGATGCTCCATCACGAGCAAATGCCGCTCGGGGACGAACGTGACCATGTCGTCGTCATGGCGCAGCATGCGGCGCGGCGCGCCGTCGAGGCTTTCGAGCGATTCGTATTCGCCGTCGCCGCGCGTCGCGACGTGCGTGATGCGCGACGACTGCACCGTGGTGCCGCGCTGATAGACGAACGTGCCCTCGTAGTTCTGCTGCTGGGCCGCGTCGTGGATGCGATTGAGCAGGCTGGCCGCGGTCTTGCGCTGTGCGGCGTCGGTAGTGTCGGCAAACGAACTCGATGCCGCCGACAACAATGCGGCTGCGCACAACATGAATGCCGGCAGCCGCCCCCAGGTTCTAGTTTTATTCAACCGCACACTTACCCTCGGTTATTGGCCCTGCGAAGTCGCGGCCGCACGAATCAGAGGCATCGAGCCGGGCATCGCAGGTTGCTGCGAAAACTGTTGATGCGCTTCGAGATATTGATCGAGACTCGCGTCGCGGATGATGTTCGCCTCCACGACGGGCGAAGCCGTGCTCACCGCCGGCACCGACGCCAGCGCGACGCGCTGCACCGGCTCCGTCTGCGCGACGCTCGCCACTTGCGCGACCGGCTGGCTGCCGACGCCCTGCAACTGCGGCACGACGATCCACGTCAGCGTCGCGGCAGCGGCGGCCACCGCGAAAGCCGGCACGACGCGCCGGCGCAGCATGCCGCCGCGCGCCTTCTGCGCCGCCGGAGCGAGCACGTGCGCTTCGGCTTCGAAGCGCGCGGAGAACGCCGACATGAACGCGATGCTGCGCCCCGGGCTTTCGACGAGATCGTCGGAGCGCAGGGCATCGCCGATCAGGTGATAGTCGGACCACGACGCGCGGTCCTGGCTCGTCAGTCCCGCAAGGAACTGGCTGATGTTCTGAATTTCGTCGAGCGACTCACCGTCGACGAACGCCGACAAGCGCTCGCCGCGCGTGCCCGCCTGAGAATTTGACTGCGAATTTCCGTGCGCTTGCATCGAGACCGACCCCATGATGCTCCCCAATCCTGTGATACCACCCCGTAGTGACACCAACTAACCCAGATATCGCGTCCCTGTCCCGTGGTTTTTCGCCGCCTACCAGCGCTTGCCTTCGGGAGTGTCCAACAACGGACGCAATTTTGCCGCAATGGCTTCCCGAGCACGGAAAATTCTTGATCTGACGGTGCCGATCGGGCAATTCATCATCTCGGCGATTTCTTCGTAGCTCAACCCTTCGATTTCCCGGAGCGTGATGGCGGTGCGCAGTTCTTCCGGCAGCAGCGCCATCGCAGCATTGACCGTTTCGGCAATCTGCTTGCTCATCAACATCGACTCGGGCGTGTTGATATCCCTTAGTTGGTCGGCGTCGGAGAAAGTTTCCGCCTCTTCGGCATCTGCTTCGGTAGAAGTCGGAGCGCGGCGGCCCTGCGTGGCAAGATAGTTCTTTGCCGTGTTGACGGCAATCCGGTACAGCCAGGTGTAGAACGCGGATTCGCCCCGAAATTGCGGCAGCGCGCGATAAGCCTTGATGAAGGCGTCCTGGGCGACGTCCTCGACCTCGGCGGGGTCGCGCACGAGGCGAGAGATCAGTCGAATGATCTTGCGGTGGTATTTGGCGACCAGCAGTTCGAACGCGGCTTTGTCGCCCTTCTGCACGCGCTCGACCAGCACTTGGTCGATTTCTTTTTCGCTCACCTGGAAATCCGTTTGACATGGGGGCTGTTCGCGGACGGCTATTGTAGCGTTACCGTCTTCGCGTTATCCCCGATGCTCATGCACCGTTACAGTCGTTACAGGTATGCGCTCGCGGCGCGGCGGGCGCGCACTGCAAGCTGGCGGAAGGTGTCGGAATCGACGGCATCGGCGGCGACGAGCAGCGTGCGCCGCCCGTTTTTCCCCGACGACAAGGTCAGCGCCAGCAGCCGCCCGCTCCATTGCGCGCAGCCGATGATGGAGAAATACTGCGCACCGCCCCGCACGGTCCCAGACGGTCAGGCCGTCGGCGCGCAGCGCGATCGCCACCGGCTGGCGACGCCGCCAGCGCGACGCTGCGAACCCTAACAGCGCGGTCACGACGAGCGCCGCGACGGTGCCATCGAAAGCGCCGAAATGCCCTGCGATGCACTCGAAAACCGCCGCGCCCGCTACTGCCATGAACACAACGAGCGCGACCAGTACGAAACGAGACGACCGCATCGGGATGCGCGGCAGATTGCCTGCTTCCCGATGCGGCCGATGCTGCTGCGCGCCCGTCATCACGGTCCCCGATCCGCCGAGCGCGTTGCGCTCAGTGACGCTTGAACACGAGCGAGCCGTTCGTGCCGCCGAAGCCGAACGAGTTCTTCACCGCGACATCGATCTTCATCTCCCGCGCGGTATTCGCGCAGTAGTCCAGGTCACACTGCGGGTCCTGGTTGAAGATGTTGATGGTCGGCGGCGAGATCTGGTTGTGAATGGCAAGCACCGTGAACACCGACTCCAGGCCGCCCGCGCCGCCCAGCAGGTGGCCGGTCATCGACTTGGTCGAGTTCACGACGGCGTTCTTAGCGTGGTCGCCGAGGGCCCGCTTGATGCCGATCGTTTCCGCGATGTCGCCGAGCGGCGTCGACGTGCCGTGCGCGTTCACGTAGTTGACCTCGTCCGCGTTGACCTTCGCGTTCTTGAGCGCGTTGACCATCGCGCGGCGGCCGCCGTCGCCGTCCTCGGGCGGTGCCGTCATGTGGTACGCGTCGCCGCTCATGCCGTAGCCCAGCACTTCCGCGTAAATCTTCGCGCCGCGCGCTTTCGCGTGTTCGTACTCTTCGAGCACCATCACGCCCGCGCCTTCTCCGAGCACGAAGCCGTCGCGGTCCGTGTCCCAGGGGCGGCTGGCGGTGGCGGGATCGTCGTTGCGCTGCGAGAGCGCGCGCGCCGCAGCGAAGCCGCCGATGCCGAGCGGCGATACCGTCGCTTCCGCACCGCCCGCGATCATGACGTCGGCGTCGCCGTATTCGATCAGACGCGACGCCTCGCCGATGCAGTGCAGGCCGGTCGTGCACGCCGTGACCATCGACAGGTTCGGGCCCTTGAGGCCGAAGCGAATCGACAGATGGCCCGAGATCATGTTGATGATCGACGCGGGAACGAAGAACGGCGAAATGCGGCGCGGGCCGCGATTGAGCAGCTCGGTCTGGGTGACTTCGATCATCGGCAGCCCGCCGATGCCCGAGCCGACCACGACGCCCACGCGCTCCGCGTTCTCTTCGGTGATCTCGAGACCGCTGTCCTGCATGGCCTGGACACCCGCCGCGAAGCCGTAATGGATAAAGGTATCCATGTGGCGCGCTTCTTTCGCGGGCATGTAGTCCTCGATGTTGAAGCCCTTCACCTCGCCCGCGAAACGGGTCGAGAAGTTCGTGGCATCGAACTTCGTGATATTGGCAATGCCGGACTTGCCCGCCACCAGATTGGCCCAGCCGTCGGCAACGGTATTGCCGACAGGCGAAACGAGCCCAAGGCCTGTAACAACAACTCGACGACGGCTCACGGTAACCCCTTATCCATAGAATGACAAAAAGCAAAAGCCACAGCGGCCACAGGAAACCGCCCTGTGTGCCCTGTGGCTGTTAAATCGGTTTTCGCAGCGACGGTGCTTCAAGCTTGAAAAGCGACGAGTCGCCGGCGCGTCCGGCCTTAGGCCTTGACGTTCGCGCGAGCGTAGTCGATCGCTTGCTGAACCGTGGTGATCTTTTCGGCCTCTTCATCGGGAATTTCCATGCCGAACTCGTCTTCCAGCGCCATCACCAGTTCAACGGTATCGAGCGAGTCAGCGCCCAGATCGTTCACGAACGATGCTTCGTTCTTGATTTCGGCTTCGGCCACGCCCAGTTGTTCGGCGACGATCTTCTTCACGCGCTGTTCGATGTTGTCCATGCAACCCTCCGAGGGAATAAAAGTTCAAAAATACAAGTGCGCGCATTTTATCAGGTTTGGTCCCGCAAAATACGGCGCTTCTGTTCCGTGCTCCGCCGCCTGCTGCGCTTCATCAAGGCGCTCGCGGCGGGTTGCATCGTTTGTTGCGGTCACGCTGTCGACCGTGCGCGCATGGCCGTCAGAGCATTTCGCGCGCCCGTCTGCCGCGCGGATATTAAGCGAATTTCGGCGAAATGCCTATTACATGTACATGCCGCCGTTCACGTGCAGCGTCGTGCCCGTGATGTAACCGGCGAAAGGCGACGCCAGGAAGGCGACCGCATGCGCGATATCGTCCGGGCTGCCGAGCCGGCCGAGCGGAATCTGCGCGGTCAGCGCGGTGCGCTGCTCTTCCGGCAGGACCTTGGTCATGTCCGTATCGATGAAGCCCGGCGCGATGCAGTTCACCGTGATGCCGCGGCTGCCGATCTCGCGTGCAAGCGCGCGCGTCATGCCCGCGACGCCGGCTTTCGCCGCCGCGTAATTGGCCTGACCGGGATTGCCCGACGACCCGACCACCGACGTGATGTTGATGATGCGGCCGCCGCGCGCCTTCATCATCGGACGCAGAACGGCGCGCGACAGGCGGAAGACGGCGCGCAGGTTCGTGTCGATGACGGCGTCGAACTCGTCGTCTTTCATGCGCATCGCGAGCTGATCCTTCGTGATGCCCGCGTTGTTCACGAGAACGTTGAGGCCGCCGAATTCCTTCACGGTTGCGTCGATGAAGGCATCGGCGGCTGCGGCGTCGTTCACGTTCAGCACCGCGCCGCGGCCCTTGCCGCCCGCTTGCGCCAGCGCGTCGCTGATGCCCGCCGCGCCGCTTTCGCTCGTGGCCGTGCCGATCACCGTCGCACCCTGACGCGCCAGTTCGAGCGCGATCGCGCGTCCGATGCCACGCGATGCGCCGGTGACGATCGCTACCTGATTGTCCAAGTTCATGTCGTTCTCTCTCTTATCCAGCGATCAGTTTGCGCGTTTCCTCGAGCGAAGCCGGATCGAAGATCGAGCCGCCGACCAGATTGCCGTCGATACGCTTCGTCAGCCCGGCGAGCACCTTGCCCGGCCCGCATTCGATGACGTGCGTGACGCCTTCTCGCGCCATCGCCTGAACGCATTCGACCCAGCGCACCGGACCGGCAGCCTGACGCACGAGCGCGTCCTTGATGGCGGCGGGATCGGAGACAATCGCGACATCGACGTTATTGATTAGCGGAATGGCCGGCGTCCTGATTTCGACCTTGGCGAGATACTCGCGCAACTGGTCGGACGCGGGCTTGAGCAGCGACGAATGGAACGGCGCGGACACAGGCAGCGGCAATGCACGCTTTGCGCCCTTCGCCTTCGCCACTTCGCACGCCTTTTCAACTGCGGCCTTCGCGCCGGCGATCACGACTTGCGCGGGCGCATTGAAGTTGACCGCTTCGACCACTCCCGCCGACGCGGCTTCGGCGCACACCGCGCGCACCGTGTCGTCGTCGAGACCGAGGATCGCCGCCATGCCGCCCTCGCCCACCGGCACCGCGTTCTGCATCGCCTGGGCGCGGAAACGCACGAGCGGCAAGGCATCGGCGAAAGCAAGCGCGCCCGCCGCCACCAGCGCCGTATATTCGCCGAGGCTATGGCCCGCGACGAGCGCCGGCGTGAGGCCCGTTTCCGTCTGCCACACGCGATAGATCGCGTAAGCGGCGGTCAGCATGACCGGCTGCGTGTTGCTCGTGAGATTGAGCTCTTCTGCCGGGCCTTCGGCGATCAGCTTGCCCAGATCCTGGCCAAGCGCGTCGGATGCCTGTTGCACGGTTTCGCGCACCACGGCGTGATCGGCGAATGCGTTGAGCATCCCGATCGATTGCGAGCCCTGGCCCGGAAAAACGAACGCGAATTTCATGTCGTCCTCGTTTGAATTGGAATGATCCCGTATGGCTACACGGCTTGCGCACGGGCCGCGCGCTCGTGTGGCGCGCGGCGGCTGCCGTAAAGGGGATCAGTTACGAATGAGTAGAGGGGATGGCTGAACGAATCAATAGCGGAAGATCGACGCGCCCCACGTGAAGCCGCCGCCCACGCCTTCGATCAGCACGTTCTGTCCGCGCTTGATGCGGCCGTCGCGCACCGCGACGTCGAGCGCGAGCGGAATCGATGCCGCCGACGTATTGCCGTGTTCGCCGACCGTCACCACCATGCGCTCCTGCGGCAGATGCAGCTTGCGGCAAGTGCTTTGCATGATGCGGATATTGGCTTGATGGGGAATCAGCCAGTCGATGTCCTGCGGCGTCAGTTGCGCCTTCTGCAGCGCCTCGATGGCCACCTTCTCCAGCACGTTCACCGCGAGCTTGAACACCGCCTGGCCGTCCATGTGCAGGAACGCGCTGCCCGCGACCACGCCGCCGTTCACGTTGCCCGGCGTGCAGAGAATGTCCGCGTAACTGCCGTCAGCATGCAACGCGCTCGCCAGAACGCCCGGCTCTTCCGATGCCTGCAGCACGACCGCACCCGCACCGTCGCCGAACAGCACGCAGGTGGTGCGGTCCTTGAAGTCGAGAATGCGCGAGAAGGTTTCAGCGCCGACGACCAGCGCCGTGCGGTGCATCCCGCTGCGGATGAAGCTGTCCGCCGTCGCCATGCCGTACGCGAAACCGGAGCAAACGGCCTGCACGTCGAACGCCGCGCCATTGTTCTTGATGCCGAGCTTGTTCTGCAGCAGGCAGGCCGTGCTCGGAAACACGAAATCGGGCGTGGAAGTCGCGACGATGATCAGGTCGATCGACTGAGGATCGATGCCCGCGGCCTGAATCGCTTTCTGCGATGCGACGAGCGCGAGATCGCTCGTCGTCTGGTCGGGCGCCGCGAAATGGCGCGCGTGGATGCCAGTGCGCGCGACGATCCATTCATCGCTGGTCTCGACACCTTGCGTCGCGAGACGATCCGCCAATGCCTGATTCGTAATGCGCTCGGACGGCAGATAGCTGCCGGTGCCCAGCACGCGAGCGTAAAGATTGGAGTGAGCCATTATGCCTTCGTGGGTAGCGCGGTGCCGGACGTGTCCGGCGGGTTTGGCAGGGAGTTTGGCTGAGACGCCGCGGCGGCGCCCGCTGAATCGGCGGGGCTGGCGGCATGGGCAGCCGTTGTGCTCGCGCCGGCGTCGCGCGCGGGCTGAGCATTCTCTTCCATCGCGCGCACCAGGCGTTCAAGCACGCCATTTTTTACCGCATCATACCCGCGTTTGATCGCCCACTCAAAACCGTAGGCTTCCGCCGAACCGTGACTCTTGATGACGAGGCCGCGCAAGCCGAGCAGCGCCGCGCCGTTGTATTGCGCGGGATCGACGCGTTTTCTGAAACGCTTGAGCACCGGCATCGCGACGAGCGCCATCAGCTTGCTGGACAGCGAGCGCGTGAACTCTTCCTTGATCATGTCGGAGAGCATCTTCGCGAGACCTTCGGAGGTCTTCAGCGCGACATTGCCGACGAAACCATCGCAGACGACGACATCCGTGGTGCCTTTATAGATGTCGTTGCCTTCCACGTTGCCGTAGAAGTTGAGCGTGCTCGCGCGCAGCAGTTCGCCGGCGCGCTTGATCGTCTCATTGCCCTTGATGACTTCTTCGCCGATATTGAGCAGCCCGATGGTCGGCCGCTCGCGCCCTTCGATCGCCGACACGAGCGCGTGCCCCATCTCCGCGAACTGCAGCAGATGCTCCGGCTCGCAATCGACGTTCGCGCCGAGATCGAGCACGGTGGTATAGCCCTTCTGACTCGGCATGGCAAACGCGATGGCCGGACGCTCGATGCCCGACAGCGTCTTGAGCACGTAGCGCGATACGGCCATGAGCGCGCCGGTATTTCCGGCGGAAATGCAGGTCTGCGCCTCGCCGTCCTTCACGAGGTTCAACGCGACGCGCATCGATGAATCTTTCTTTTTGCGCAGCGCGACTTCGACGGGATCGTCCATGGCGACCACTTCCGTCGCGGAAACGACCGTCAGCCGGGGCTCGTCGACCGCCTTCGCTTTTTTCAGCTGGGCGCGGATTGCTTGCTCGATGCCGACGAGCATCAGATGCGCGTCGGGATGCGAGCGCACGAAATTGACGGCGGCGGGAACGGTCACGGCCGGACCGTGGTCGCCTCCCATGCAGTCAATGGTTATCTTTACGGTCATGGAAAGCGACGAATTTCAGGCACAAAAAAGCGGCAGTGAAATGCCGCCTTCTTGTCGTACCGGGAAAGTGTCAAAGCGTGCCAGGCGCGCACGGCCGAAGACCGGCAGCGCGCCCGCAGCAATGCGCAGAACGAACGCTTAGTCGTTCTTCGTCTTGACGACTTTCTTGCCACGATAGTAGCCGTTCGGGCTCACGTGGTGACGCAGATGCACTTCACCCGTGCTCGGCTCGACACCCAGCGGAGCCGACGGGAGGAAGTCGTGGGAACGATGCATGCCGCGCTTCGACGGCGACTTCTTGTTTTGCTGAACTGCCATGATTACTCCAGAAAAATTTTGCGAATTCTAACACAGGCCCAATTTCGCGTTCGCGAAGGAACTGCCGGGCCGTCTGGCCAACCGCCTGAAGCGGGAGGTCGCCGTGCGGCCATTGCCTGGCCACACCGCCACATCAATGCTTCTTGTCGTCCGGATCGCTCTTTTTGAGCTTCTCCAGCACGGCAAACGGATTCGGTTTCTCGACGTCGTTCTCGCCGCCCTCGGCCGCCTCGTCCTCTTCGCCGCCCGAGAGCAGGCTCTCGTGCACCTTGGGACAGACGTTGTGCTTTGGCACGAGCGGCAACGACAACAACAACTCCTCTTCGATCAAGTCGACGAGATCGAACTGGCGCGAGCCCACGATCACTTCGACTTCATCGTCCTCGAGCGGATATTCGTCCGCTTCTTCTTCCGTCGCGACGATCCGATACGTCGCATCGACGTCGAGATGCTGCGAATACGGAGAAAGACAGCGCTGGCACATGAGCCACACCGAACCGTGCACCGCGAGGCGCAGATACGGCTGCGGCGCTTCCGTGCCGTCGTCCTGCAATTCCGGCTGGGTCGAACCCTCGCCCTGCCAGGTGAACACCGTGTCGCGATCTGGCGCATCCGCCGGGACTTCGGCTAACATGCGCGGCAATTGCGAAACGCGCAGCGCGCCCGCCGCCTGCCGTTTGTTCTCGGCGCAGTCGTAAAGGTCGAGCGCGCGCAGATCGGCGGGGCTCGCAGGTTTGCCAGGATTCTGAGTCATGTGCGCTCCTGCTTATGCCGTTCGTTAATCTTGCGTGGGTTCGTACGTCTTCTGCATGTCCGGCGCGCCGGACATGCCGTGGCGCTCAGTATGGCACCGTCCGAAGCCGGAGGGCAGGCCTGGCTTGCCCGGATAAAGCAACGCGAGGCTCGCATGACTTTTCCGCTGCGCTCTTCCGGCCTGCTTGCGCCTGCTCCGGCCTTCCCGGCTCGCTTCATCGAGCGATGACTAACCGCCAGCCGATGAAAAGCCCAAAATCATATAGGCTTTGTTCTTTCGAGTCAAACACTTAAGGGTGCGCCACTGTTGCACCGGCGTCCCGCCGCTTTTTCTCCCACTTCCGCTGACTTCTTGCTGATTTCGCTCATGCCGGCTACCGATTCACCGCCCCTTTCACCGAAGCGTCCAGTGCGCCTGGTTCTCGCGTCGAGCTCGCCCTACCGGCGCGAGTTGCTCGAACGCCTTCGAGTCCCCTTCGACGTCATATCGCCCGATATCGACGAAACGCCGCTTCCCGGCGAAACGCCCGAGGCGACGGCCGTGCGGCTGTCCATCGCGAAGGCGCGTGCAGCGGCGGATCGCATCGGCGATACGCGCGACGCCATCGTGATCGGTTCCGATCAGGTGGCGACGTTCGACGGCCGCCAGATCGGCAAGCCCGGCACGCATGAGAACGCCGTCGCACAGCTTCAGGCGATGCGCGCACGCACCGTCGATTTCCACAGCGCGCTTTGCGTTTTCGACGCGCGCACGGGCGGCGTGCAATCCGCCGACATCGTGACGCGCGTGCGCTTTCGCGACTACACCGACGACGAGATCGAAGCCTATCTGCGGGCGGAAACGCCATACGACTGCGCGGGAAGCGCGAAATCGGAGGGACTGGGCATCGCGCTGCTCGATGCCATCGAGTCCGACGACCCGACCGCGCTCATCGGCTTGCCGCTCATCGCGCTGACGAAGATGCTGCGCGCCGCCGGTTTTTCACCGCTGGAGGCGGCATGACCGGCGTCCTCTATTTGATCCCCAACACCCTGGGTGAAGGCGACGCCGACGCGCTCGCGCAAGTCTTGCCGGAGCCGGTGCGTGCGCGCGCCGCAGCGCTTGGCTACTACATCGGCGAGAACGCGAAGACAACGCGCGCGTTTCTGAAAAAAGTTGGCACCGAGCGGCCGATTCAGGAAATCGAAATCCGCGAGCTGAATGGGAACACGCCGCCCGCCGAAATCGACAAGCTGCTCGCGCCGATTCTCGCGGGCGCGGACGCCGGCCTCGTCTCGGAAGCGGGCTGCCCCGCTGTCGCCGATCCCGGCGCGCTGCTCGTGCGGCGCGCGCATCAGCGTGGCGTGAAGGTCGTGCCGTTCGTCGGCCCGAGTTCGATTCTGCTCGCGCTGATGGCATCGGGCATGAACGGCCAGAGCTTCGCGTTCAACGGCTACTTGCCAGTCGATGCAAGCGAGCGCGGCAAGCGCCTGCGCGAGCTGGAGCAACTGTCGCGCAAGGCGAACCAGACGCAGATTTTCATCGAGACGCCTTACCGCAATCGCGCGATGCTCGACACGCTGATTGCGACCTGCGCGCCGTCGACGCTGATATCCGTCGCGGTCGATCTGACGCTGCCGGGCGAAACCATCGTCACGCGCACGGCGGCGGACTGGAAGAAAGCCGCCGCGCCCGATTTGCACAAGCGCCCGGCGATCTTCCTGCTGCTGGCTTCGTAACTCTCAGCGCAGTTGCGGTTTGCCGCCGAGCGTCAGCGCGCGCACGGCGGCATCGCCGACGGAAGCCCCGAAGCGCCGCACCACGCGCTCGCCGATGCTTTCCTTCTGCGTGTAATCGACGATATCCGGCTGCTTGATGACTTCCCGCGCGACGTAATTCGCGTCGCCGAAACCATCGGCAAGACCGAGCTCCACGCTCTTCTCGCCCGTCCAGAACATGCCGGAGAAGAGCTCCGGATCGTCCTTCAAACGCTTGCCGCGGCCCTGCTTCACTGCGTCGATGAACTGTTTGTGGATTGCGTTCAGCATGTCCTGCGCGTGCGCGGTCATCTGCGGCGTCTCGGGCGAGAACGGATCGAACGCGCCCTTGTTCGCGCCCGACGTATGCATGCGGCGCTCGACGCCCAGCTTGTCCATCAGGCCGGTGAAGCCGAAGCCGTCCATCAGCACGCCAATCGACCCGACGATGCTCGCGCGATCGACATAAATACGATCCGCCGCCGCCGCGATGAAATAACCGCCCGACGCGCACATGTCGTCGACGACGACGTAAAGCGGCGTCTTCGGATATTTCGCGCGCAGCCGCCCGATCTCGCGATTGACGATGCCCGCCTGCACCGGACTGCCGCCCGGGCTATTGATGCGCAGGATCACGCCGGCCGTGCCTTCGTCCTCGAACGCGCTTTCGAGCGCCGCGCCGATGTTGTCGGCGCTGGCGTCGCTGTTGGCGGAGATTTCCCCTTGCAGGTCGATCAGCGCCGTGTGCTTCGCGGTTTTCGATACGTGATCGCCGGTGAAGTCGAACACGCCCCACGCGATGAAGAGGATCACCGCCAGAAACACGAAGCGAAAAAAGATGCGCCAGCGCCGCGCCGCGCGCTGCTCTCGGATGGCGGCGAGCGCGATTCGCTCGAGCGCGTCGCGCTCCCAGTGGTCGTTGCCGCGCGGGTTGGAAGAAAGGTTATCGGACATGCGTGGTCTTCCGGGCGTGCAGCCGCGTCAAAAAGAAAGAAGGAAATCAGGCGGGGCGAAGCGTGTCATCGGGCAGCCAGAAGACCGCGCGGCCTTCCGGCGTTTCGCGCTCTTCCACGCTCACGGGCCGAAGGCGCGCGCCGCGACACGGTCCGCCGACGCATTTGCCGCTGTCGGGCTCGTAGATGGCGCCGTGCGTCGCGCACATCAAGTATAGGCCCGAGCTTTCGAAGAACTGGCCCTCGTTCCAGTCCAGTTCCATCGGCACGTGCGCGCAACGATTGAGATAGCCGTACGGCTTGCCGTCGTAGCGCACGAAGAAGACCACGGCCTCGCCGCTCGCTTCCCTGGCCGCCACGCGCACGCCCGCGCCGCCATCGGCCAGTTCGTCCGATGCGCAGACGCGCACCGCTTCATGTCCAGGCTGCAGCGATTCGTTCATGCGTGCTCCCGCAGCCAGCCCGCCAGCGACGCGACGCTATCCGCGCAAAAACGCGGCTGCAACGCCGTGAGCGAATTCGCCGGGTGCGCGCCATACGCGACGCCCACGCCCGCCGCCCCCGCGTTGATCGCCATTTGCAGGTCGTGAGTCGTGTCGCCGATCATCACCGTGCGCGACAAGTCCTGCCCGAGTTCGCGCGTGAGTTCGTGGAGCATCGCGGGATGGGGCTTCGAGAAGGTTTCGTCGGCACAGCGCGTGCCGTCGAACAGGCTCGTCAGCCGCGACTGATCCAGCGCCCGGTTCAGACCGACGCGGCTCTTGCCGGTTGCGACGGCGAGAAAATAGCCCTCGTCGCGCAATTCCTGCAGCAGTTCACGCACGCCCTTGAACAGCTCGGTTTGCTGGCCCGTCGTGAGGAAGTGAAAGCGGTAACGCTCCGCGAGACGCGGATAGTCCTTCGGATCGAGCGTCGGCGCGCAGATTTGCAGCGCGTCCTTGAGCCCGAGGCCGATGACATAGCTCGCGGACTCATCGGCCGGAACCGGCAGCCCCAGGTCGCGGCAGGCCGCCTGAATGCTGCGCGTGATGTGGACGGTCGAATCCATCAGCGTGCCGTCCCAGTCGAATACGATCAAATCGAATTGCTGCCGCGCCATTTATGTCTCTCGATTTTTGAGTTGTTCGATAAAGCGCCGGCACTCCGCCGGAAGCGGCGCCTCGAATTGCAGCGGCGCACCCGTCGCCGGATGCGTGATTTTCAGGCGATACGCGTGCAGAAACATGCGCTTGAGCGACGGATTCGCGCTCGGCCGCGCGAGTTCCTTGTTCAGCGGGAAGTCGCCGTATTTGGCGTCGCCCGCGATCGGCAGCCCGATGCTCGCCATGTGCACGCGAATCTGATGCGTGCGCCCGGTCTTGAGTTCGGCCTCGACCCACGCGTAATCGTCCCATCGCTCGATCAGGTTGAAGACCGTGTGCGACGGCAATCCGTTTTCCTGGACGCGCACGCGCCGCTCGCCGTCGGCCGCGACGTACTTGTGCAGCGGCGCCTTCACGATGCGCCGCCGTCCCCAGTCGCTCGGCCAGTCACCGTGCCCGAGCGCGTAATAACGCTTGTCCATGCGATTTTCGCGAATCTGCTCATGCAGATTGACGAGCGCCGCGCGCTTTTTCGCGAGCATCAGCACGCCGGACGTTTCCCGGTCCAGCCGATGCACGAGTTCCAGAAACTTCGCGTGCGGCCGCGCATTGCGCAATTGTTCGATGACGCCGAACGCGACGCCGCTGCCGCCGTGCACCGCCACGCCCGACGGTTTGTCGATGACGATCATATGGTCGTCTTCGAAAAGAATCGGAAATTCGGCGGCGGGCGCATTGGACGACACCGGCGCTTCGTCGGCTTGGGCGACGCGGATCGGCGGCACGCGCACGAGATCGCCCAGTTCCAGGCGGTACGCGGCGTCGATGCGGCCTTTGTTCACCCGCACCTCGCCGCTGCGAAGAATGCGATAAATATGGCTTTTCGGGACGCCTTTGCAGACGCGTAAAAGGAAGTTATCGATGCGCTGACCGGCGGCGTTTTCGTCGATTTCGATCATCGACACCTGCTCACTTGCGACCGGTTTATGGGATTTTTTGCCTAACTCATTCATTCTGAATATAATTTGCGAGCAGCCTGAAACGGGCGCGGTAGACGAATACCGCAATCGAGATTGTTCAGACTGTTCCGGTGCAAGCAATAAATCATTATTTTACTTGCGCCCAGGGTCAGTTGCTCGCCCGGAAAATAGAGCGACGAGTTGCACGCACGGCGATATCACCGGCAGGGACGGAGCCCACAGGCGCGTTCGGTCGTGTCGATCGCCGACGGTAACGGATTTCTGGTCAAAAAGAATTTCATCGGCGAGAAGCGATTGGCGTCCGGACGTACACCCGGTTGCCCGCCCGATTCAGCCCTGCCATCGCGCATGGGGCGAAAACGGCACATCGCGGCTCGCCGGTTTGCGAACAACTGACGACGCAACCCGCTGCTGCGCTGATTCCGGCGAAGCGCGAGAGGCGAAATAAGCGTCGCATGAGGCGAGACACGGCACGCCGCCGGGAGCACCTGGCCTGCGGCGGCCGGCGCGGCATGGCCGCGATGGTGAAGATGGGCAACGAAGCATCGCGCCGGTTGCGCGGGACTGCCTCGGCCGCTCTTTGCATCGTGGTCGCTGTCGGGAGGAAGAAAGGCTCTGTATCAAGAGCGCAGCGGCTTCGGCGCGTCCATTTTGAGACGCGGAACCTCCGCGCCGCCGTCATCCTCGCGCGGGCTGCATCGCCCTCGGCGCCTCTGTTGTCGCATGTGCCCCATGGCTTCGCCGCCGCTTTCCGGCGCCGCAGCCAGCTTTCGGCAATTCTCCCGCCAGAAATTCCGCTCCAGCGTGCTTTGTGACAACACACAAAAAGCGTGGCATGCACGCCCTCCCGCTTCGCGCGCCCGATGTCGACTCACCGGCGGCGATTCGCAAGACGAGGGACGGCAGAGCTGCTCTGGAGCCGTTCAATGAAACGCATGCTGTTCAATGCGACGCAGCAGGAAGAACTCCGCGTCGCCATCGTCGATGGGCAGAAGCTCATCGATATCGACATCGAAACCGCCGGGCGCGAACAGCGCAAAGGCAACATCTACAAGGGAGTCGTCACCCGCATCGAGCCGTCGCTCGAAGCCTGCTTCGTCAACTACGGCGAGGATCGCCACGGCTTTCTGCCGTTCAAGGAAGTGGCCCGCCAGTATTTCCGCGATGGCGTCGACATGCGCTCCGCGCGTATCCAGGACGCGCTGCGCGAAGGCCAGGAACTCATCGTTCAGGTCGAAAAGGAAGAGCGCGGCAACAAGGGCGCGGCGCTGACCACGTTCATTTCGCTGGCCGGCCGTTACCTCGTCCTGATGCCCAACAACCCGCGCGGCGGCGGCGTGTCGCGCCGGATCGAAGGCGACGAGCGGCAGGAACTGCGCGAAACCATGGCGCAGCTCGATTTGCCGGAAGGCATGAGCATCATCGCGCGCACGGCGGGTATCGGCCGTTCGGCGGAAGAGCTCCAGTGGGACCTGAACTACCTGATGCAACTGTGGCGCGCGATCGAAGCTGCGTCGCAGAGCGGCGTCGCCGGCCAGCCGATGCTGATTTATCTCGAATCGAGCCTCGTCATCCGCGCGATTCGCGATTACTTCCAGCCGGACATCGGCGAAATTCTCATCGACACGACCGAAATCCATGACCAGGCGCGCGCCTTCATGGACATCGTGATGCCCGACAACCTCTCGAAGGTGAAGCGCTATCACGACGACGTGCCGCTCTTCTCGCGCTTCCAGATCGAGCATCAGATCGAAACGGCGTACTCGCGCACGGTGCCGCTGCCGTCGGGCGGCGCGATCGTGATCGATCACACCGAGGCGCTCGTCGCCATCGACGTGAACTCGGCCCGCGCGACCAAGGGCGCGGACATCGAAGAAACCGCCACGCGCACCAATCTCGAAGCCGCCGACGAAGTCGCGCGCCAGTTGCGCCTGCGCGACCTCGGCGGTCTGATCGTGATCGACTTCATCGACATGGAGTCGGCGAAGAGCCAGCGCGAAGTCGAGCAGCGCCTGAAAGACGCGCTGAAACACGACCGCGCACGCGTTCAGATGGGCAAGATTTCGCGCTTCGGCCTGATGGAACTGTCGCGCCAGCGTCTGCGTCCGGCACTGTCGGAAGGCAGCCACGTGACCTGCCCGCGCTGCAACGGAACGGGCCACATTCGCGATACCGAATCGTCCGCGCTGCAAGTGCTGCGGATCATTCAGGAAGAAGCGATGAAGGAAAACACCGCGGCAATTCACTGCCAGGTGCCGGTCGAAGTGACCGCCTTCCTGCTCAACGAGAAGCGCTCGGAGATCAACAAGATCGAGTCGCGCTTCAAGGTCAACGTCGTGCTGATCCCGAACAAGCATCTGGAGACGCCGCATTACAAACTGGAACGTCTGCGTCACGACGATGCCCGCCTCGACGAGCCGCGCTCGTCGTGGAAGATGGCCGTCGAAGCGGCGAGCGAACTCGAGTCGGAAACCGGCTACAGCAAGCGCAGCGAGGAAGTGAAGCCGAAGCAGGAAGCGGCGGTCAAGGGCATCACGCCCGAAAAGCCGGCGCCGAGCGCGCCGGTGAAGCCCGCGCCTGTCGAAGCCGTGGCCCCCGCGCCTGCGCCGGCCCCGGTTGCGGCGAGCGGCGGTTTCATCGGCTGGATCAAGAACCTGTTCGGCATTCAGCCGGAAGCGAAGCCGGCTCCGGCACCCGTCGAAGCTCAACCGGCGACGCGTCCGCAACGTGAACGCACGGAACGCGGTGAGCGTGGCGAGCGCACAGGCGGCGGCGACCGCAATCGCAATCGCCGTGGCGGCGCCGCACGCGAAGGCGCGGCGGCGGGCGCCGCTGGCGCCGCGACCGGCGGCAATGGCGCTGGCCGTCAAGGCGCGCGTCGCGAAGACCGCGAAGTGCGCAGCGGACGCGAAGGCCGCGAGCTGCGTGAAGTGCGTGAGCCGCGCGAAGCACGCGAGGCCCGTGAACCGCGTGAAGCACGCGAACCGCGCGAAGTGCGTGAACCGCGCGAGGCCCGCGAGCCGCGTGAGGCGCGCGAGCCGCGTGAAACCCGCGAACGCGGACAGGATCGCAACGCCGAACGCGCAGCGCGTCCTGAAGCCGCCGAGCGTCCGGAACGCCGTGAGCGTGCGGAGCGCCCCGAGCGTGCGGAACGTGCGGAACGCGGTGAGCGCGTCGAACGTACGGAACGTACGGAACGTACGGAACGCACGGAGCGTACGGAACGAGCCGAGCGCGCGGAACGCCCTGAGCGCGCCGAGCGTCCGGAGCGCGGCGAGCGCCGCAAGCCTCAGCCCGAAGCAGCCGTCGAGGCGCTGACGCCGTCGGAGCCGATCGATTCCGATATCGTCGATGCAGCGCAATTCAACGCCGATGCGGAGCAAGGCGTCGACGCGTTCGCGGATCAGGCCGCCGCACGCGATGGCGAAGAGCGCCGCCGTCGTCGCCGTGGCCGTCGTGGCGGCCGCCGCGATCGTGACGAAGAAGGCACGACGGTGAATCACGCCGCCGATGTCGCGGAAGCCGAAGGCGCAGCCGACAGCATGTCCGCGCAAGCCGGCGTGTTCGACGCCGAAGCCGCGCAGGAAGCGTCCGCTCGTCGCGAACCGCGTCCTGCCGCCGCCGACAAGCCGGTTACGGAAAGCCGCGACGTGAAGCCGGTGGAATCCGCGCCGGTCATCGCCGAAGTGCCGCCCGCGCAGGCCGAGCGTGCGGCTGAGGCAAACGCCGAAACGAAGCCTGAGACGAAGCCGGAACCGGTGCAAGCGCCGCAAGCCGTCGCGTCGACGGTGGACATCTTCGCGAAGCCCGCGCCCGCTGTGGCAGTCGAAAACCCGTTCGGTCCGACGCCGCACATGTCGGAAACGAAGCCGGCCGACCCCTTCGCCTCTGCTCCGGCAGAAGCGTCCGTGCCTGCTCAGGCGGCCGCCGAAGCCGAACCGGAAGCTGCGGAGCTGTCGCAACCGCTGAAGCCGGCGGCCATCGCCAGCACGCCGGAAGCGACCGCAGTCGAGCCGATCAAGGCCGATCCGGCAGCGGCAGCGACGGAGCGCGCGGAACCGGTGGCGATCGAAGCCGAGCCGGTGAAGAGCGAAGCGGTCGAACCGACGCCGGCGGCCACGGCGGTATCGGCTGCAACGGCTGCAACGCCCGCAACGGCTGCAACGCCCGCGCCGACGGAAAAGCCGGCAGCGCCGGCAACGTCGACGGGAACGGACGCCCTGAAGCCGATGCTCGAAACCGCCGGCCTCGTGTGGGTTGGCACGGACGCGAACAAGCTGCGCGAAGCAAGCGCCGCAGCCGCGAGCGAGCCGCAGCCGGCGCGCGTGCCGCGCGAGCGCAAGCCGCTCCCGCCGCTCGACTCCGCGCCGATGCAGCAAGTGGAAACCGGCAAGGACGCGCACTGAGCGCAATCACGCCGCCGGCAACGCCGGCTGTGTGAGCAGTAACGAAAACGCCATCGATTTCGGTCGATGGCGTTTTTTATTGCGCAGCGATAGTGGAAAGCCCGAGGCGACGCGTCGCGGGCGGCGCCGACCCGGCAGGCGCGCTTCCGCTAAAATGAAATGATTCCGCATCGTTCCCACCGAGTTCCAACGCCTTATGTCCCGACGCATCATCCCTCTCGCCGATGTCAGCGCGATTCCGGATTACTCCGGCGATGCATCGTCGCCTTCCGGGCTGCTGACGGACACGCTCGCGCGCCCCTTGCGCGACTTGCGCATATCGGTGACGGACCGGTGCAACTTCCGCTGCGTCTACTGCATGCCGCGCGAAGTATTCGACAAGGATTACCAGTTTCTCCCGCATTCGGCGCTGCTGTCGTTCGAGGAAATCGAGCGGCTCGCGCGGGTGTTCGTCGCGCATGGCGTCGAGAAAGTACGGCTCACGGGCGGCGAACCGCTGCTGCGCAAGAACCTTGAATTCCTGATCGAACGCCTGGCGCTCCTGCACACGCCCGAAGGCCGCCCGCTCGACATCACGCTGACCACCAACGGTTCGCTGCTCGCGCGCAAGGCCCAGTCGCTCAAGGATGCGGGCTTGTCGCGCGTCACCGTCAGTCTCGACGCGCTCGACGATGCGCTATTTCGCCGCATGAACGACGCCGATTTCGCCGTCGCCGACGTGCTCGACGGCATCGCGGCTGCGCAAGCGGTGGGACTCGCGCCTGTGAAGGTCAACATGGTCGTGAAGCGCGGCACGAACGATCAGGAAATCGTCCCGATGGCGCGGCACTTCAAGGGAAGCGGCGCCGTTCTGCGGTACATCGAATACATGGATGTCGGCGCGTCGAACGGCTGGAACATGAGCGAAGTGCTGGCGTCGGCGCAGGTCGTCGAGCGGATCGCGGAGCATTTTCCGCTCGTGCCGCTCGAAGCACACACGGCCGCTGAAACGGCGCAGCGCTGGGGTTATCGCGATGGCGGCGGCGAAATCGGCGTGATTTCGAGCGTGACGCGTGCGTTTTGCGGCTCGTGCACGCGCGCGCGGCTGTCGACCGAAGGCAAGCTGTACCTCTGCCTCTTCGCAACGTCCGGCCACGATCTGCGCGGACTCATCCGCGGCGGCGCAAGCGACGAGACCGTCGCGACCGCAATCGCGCGAGTGTGGGAAGCGCGCGGCGACCGCTACTCGCAGTTGCGCGGCAGCGCTTCGGCGGCGGTGCGCGAAGACGGGCCGCGCGTCGAAATGTCGTATATCGGCGGCTGAACGGACGCGCCGCTCGTGAGTGCTGGCACTTCCCGCTCCGATATCACCGGTCTCGTGCTCGCGGGCGGACGCGGCTCGCGCATGGGCGGCGTCGACAAGGGCATGCAGTTGTATCGCGACGAGCCGCTCGCGCTGCACGCGCTGCGCAGGCTCGCGCCGCAAGCCGGCGCGATGCTCGTCAGCGCGAACCGCAACATCGAGGCGTACGAGCGGCTCGTTGCGCCGTTCGATGCCCGCGTAATCGCCGATACGCTCGGCGATTATCCCGGCCCGCTCGCGGGCATCGCGGCGGGCTTGCGCGCCGCGCAGACAGAGTTCGTGCTGACCGCTCCGTGTGATGCACCTTTCGTCAATGAGCGGCTCGGCCTTTTGCTCGCACGCGCACTCGACGAAGCGCAAGTCGATATCGCCTATGCCGCGACGACGGAGCCTTCGGGCGAGCGCATCGCGCATCCGGTTTTCGCGCTCGTGCGCGCGTCCCTCGCCGACGATCTCGACGCCTGGCTCGCATCCGGCGAGCGCAAAGTGCGCGCGTGGTACGCACGCCACAAGGCGGCGCAAGTGCCATTTGACGATGACCGTGCGTTTTACAATATCAATGATTTGCGCCAGCTAGCGGAGCTGGAGCGCCGCTAGTCGAAGACATCGGCGCCCGCTTGTCCCGCTTGCCCTGGCATCTTCGCAACCGGTCCCTCGCCCGCGTTCGTCGCGCCTCTCTCCGATTCATGATCACGTTGAAGCCACTTTCCGGTTGCGTCGCTCATTACGATCCGAACGCGTTGCCCGTCGAAGCAGCGCAGGAAATCGTGCGTCAATGGGCGTTGCCGCTTGCGCACGACGGGCGCGTGGAGCGGGTCAGCCTGTTCGATGCGCTCGACCGCGTGCTCGCGGAAGACGTGATTTCGCCCATCGATGTCCCCGCCTTCGACAACTCCGCGATGGACGGTTACGCGTTCTCCGGCGCGGCGCTGGCTTCCGCGCGGAAGACCGTCGAATTGAGCGTCGCGGGTGCCGCGCTCGCCGGGCAGCCCTTCACCGCGCAGCCAACTGACGGTCAATGCGTGCGCATCATGACGGGCGCGCTGATGCCGCCCGGTTGCGACACGGTTATCCAACAGGAACTCGTCACGCGCGAAGGCGATTCGATCCGCTTTGCCGCTGCCGCCGTGCGCGCGGGCCAGAACCGGCGGCTGTCGGGAGAAGATCTCGCACGCGGCAAACCGGCGTTGCGCGCGGGCCGCGTCGTGCGCGCGTCGGATCTCGGCTTGCTCGCATCGCTCGGCATCGCGGATGTGGCGGTGAAGAAGCGCGTCGTCGTCGCGTTTTTTTCGACCGGCGATGAGTTGCGCTCGGTCGGCGAACCGCTGACTCCAGGCAGCCTCTACGACAGCAACCGCTACACGCTCTTTGCGATGCTCCGCCGCCTCGGCGTAGAGACGGTCGACCTCGGCATCGTCCGCGACGATCGTGCGTCGCTCGAAAGCGCGCTGCGCCGTGCGACGGAAGCGGCGGATGTCGTCATCAGTTCGGGCGGCGTATCGGTCGGAGATGCGGACTTCACGCGCGAGTTGATGAATTCGCTCGGCGACGTCGCGTTCTGGAAGATCGCGATGCGCCCCGGACGGCCGCTCGCGTTCGGCCGCCTGTGGTCGGGCGAGCGCGCGGGTGCGGGCAAGCCGGCGTTGTTCTTCGGGCTGCCGGGCAATCCGGTCGCGGTCATGGCGACGTTCTACTTCATCGTGCGCGAGGCGCTGCTCGCGATGTCGGGCGCGACGCAGCAAACGCTGACGACCATCCGCGCGCGTTCGGACGAGCCGCTCAAAAAGCGCTCAGGCCGCACTGAATTTCAGCGCGGCATCGCGACGCGTGACGACGCCGGCCTCTGGCGCGTCGTCACGACCGGCCCGCAAGGGTCGGGCGTGCTCAGTTCGATGAGCGAAGCGAACTGCTTCATCGTGCTCGAACACGACCGCGCCGACGTCGCCGCCGGCGACGAAGTGAACATCGTTCCCTTCGACGGACTCATCTGACGGCGGGCAAGACTGGCACGCGCCGCCGCGGCACTCACTCCCAATCATCGACAGACGGGGCTTTCCTTTCATGAAAAAGCAGATTTCTTTCATCGCGCCGGGGCAGACCGCGAAGGCGCTGATCCTCGTGTACCTCACGTTCAGCGTGCCGATCGTGCTGCTCGGCGTGGTGGTCGCGTTCGTGCGATACGGCTCCGTCGAATTCAGCACGGTCACGAGCGCCCTGCTGCTGAACGCGATTCTCGGCTTCATCCTGCTGTGGATCGCGTGCCACGCGTACAACTGGGTGGCGTCGCGCTTCGGCGGCATCGAGATCGTGTTGTCCGACGCGCCGGAGGAAGCATGAGCGCCGCGTCGATCCGCGCGGCCAAACCCGCCGATGTGGGCGCGGTCTTCGCGCTGATGTACGAACTGGCCGAATTCGAGAAGCTCACGCATCTCTTCGTCGCGACCGAAAGCAGCCTGCACGACGCGCTCTTCGGCACCCGGCCTGCAGCGGAAGCGCTCGTTGTGGAACAGGCAGGCGAAGTCGTCGGCTATGCGCTTTTCTTCCACAACTTCTCGACCTTCCTCGCAAAGCGCGGCCTCTATCTGGAAGACCTGTACGTGCGCCCCGCGCTGCGCGGCAGCGGCCTCGGCACGAAGCTGCTCAAGAAGCTCGCCGCCCTCGCGGTCGAACGGCAGTGCGGACGATTCGAGTGGTCGGTGCTCGACTGGAATCAGAACGCGATCGACTTCTACGAGAAGATGGGCGCGACCGTGCTGCCCGACTGGCGCGTCGTGCGCGTGACAGGCGATTCGTTGAATCGCCTCGCCAACGCAGCGGATTGAACGCCGCTCAGACTTCGTCGTCGCTTTCGGGCGACGACGCATCCCCAAGCAGCCCCGCCGCCTGTTCGTGCGGCAACGCTTCGACGTCGCGCAGGCGCTTGCCCATCTGACGCGTGCGCGTCTGCGCCGCCTCGATCGACCGCGTGACGGTTTCCAGCTGCGCCTTCGTTTTCGCCAGCACGTCGCCGAACTTGCCGAATTCCGTCTTGACCGCGCCGAGCACTTGCCACACCTCGCTCGAACGCTTCTCGATGGCAAGCGTCCTGAAGCCCATTTGCAGGCTGTTGAGCAACGCGGTCAGCGTCGTCGGACCGGCGATCGTCACCCGATGTTCGCGCTGTAGAAAGTCGCTCAGCCCCGGACGACGCAGCACTTCCGCATACAGACCCTCGGTCGGCAGGAAGAGCAAGGCAAAGTCGGTCGTATGCGGCGGCGCGACGTACTTCTGCGCGATGACTTTCGCCTCGGCGCGCAAGCGCCCTTCCAGCGCACGCGACGCCTCTTCCACCGCAACCGGGTCCGCGCGCTCCTGTGCATCGATGAGGCGCTCGTAATCCTCTCGCGGAAATTTCGCGTCGATCGGCAGCCACACGGGCGTGGCGACATCGCCGGATGAACCCGCTACACCGGGCGCGTCGTGCCGGCCCGGCAGCTTGATCGCAAACTCGACGCGCTCGGTGCTGTTCGGGATCGTCGCGACGTTCTTCGCGTACTGATCGGGCGTCAGCAACTGCTCCAGCAACGATTCGAGTTGCACTTCGCCCCAGATGCCGCGCGTCTTGACGTTGGTGAGCACCTTCTTGAGATCGCCGACGCCCGCTGCCAGCGATTGCATCTCGCCAAGTCCGCGATGCACCTGCTCCAGCCGCTCCGATACCAGCCTGAACGATTCGCCAAGCCGCTGCTCCAGCGTCGCGTGCAGCTTTTCGTCGACGGTGCGGCGCATTTCGTCGAGCTTCGCGGCGTTGTTCGCTTCGATGTCCTTGAGACGCGCTTCGAGCGTCGCGCGCACTTCGGCGAGCCGGCGATCGTTCGTCTCGGACATTTGCGCGAGATGCAGCGTCATCGAATCGGCGAAGCGCTTGAGCGCGTTGCCCTGATCCTCGCGCGCCTGCTGGCTCTGCTGGGCGAGTTGCTGCGCGAGCGCGTCGAACTGCGCGTTCTGCACGCTCGACGTGCTCGCCAGTTGCGTCGCCAGCGTCTGATGGAACTGCGCGAAGCCGCCCTGCGATTCCATCCGTGACACGCGCGCGCTCTCCGCGATGTCGCCGCGCAAGCCGCGTTCGAGCCGCTCCTGCGCGCGCGCGTGCGCTTCGCCCATGTCGTTGACGCGATCGGTGAGCGCGGCGAACTCCTCTTCGATATCGACGTTCGATCCGCGCCGCATCATCGACAGCAGCGCGAACAGCACGATGACCAGCGCCACCGCCAGCACGGCGACCGCGCCATACAGCACTTCGATCATTTCGCGAGCACACCAGGGTTGATCGGATTCGGCGGATTGCCGGCGCGCGGCCCTTCGCCCAATGCGGCGATCAGGTTGTCGGCGGCGAGATTGGCCATCGCGCGGCGCGTCGCTTCGGTCGCGCTCGCGATATGCGGCGTCAGCACGACGTTCTCCAGCGCGAGAAAACCGGGATGCAGATTCGGCTCGCCTTCGAACACGTCGACGCCCGCCGCCGCGATGCGCTTTTCGCGCAGGGCTTCGATCAGCGCGGCATCATCGACGATGCCGCCGCGCGCGATGTTCGTCAGCGTCGCCGACGGCTTCATCAGCGCGAGTTCGGCCGCGCCGATCGTGTGATGGCTTTCCTTCGAATACGGCACGACGAGCACGACGTGATCCGCGCGCTTCAGCAGGTCTTCCTTCGACGCATACTCGGCGTTCAGTTCGGCCTCGATCTCCGGCGCGACGCGCGAGCGGTTGTGATAGATCACGCGCATGTTGAAGCCGCTTGCGCGCCGCGCGAGCGCCTGCCCGATGCGTCCCATGCCGATCACGCCGAGCGTCGAGCCGTAGACGTCCGCGCCGAGGAAGGAATCGAACGACCACTTCTGCCACTTGCCCGCGCGCAGAAAGTGCTCGGACTCGGTGATGCGGCGCGCCGCCGCCATCATCAGCGCCCAGCCGAAGTCGGCCGTGGTTTCGTTCAGCACGTTCGGCGTGTTGGTGCCGAGCACCTTGTGCGCGTCGAATGCCTGCATAGCGAAATTGTTGTAGCCGACCGCCATGTTGGCGACCACTTTCAGGTTCGGCGCGCCCGCCAGTTCCTTCTCGCCGACCATCTCACCGGCCGTGAACGCGCCGTCCTTGTCGGCAAGACGCCGCGCGAACTCGTCTTGCGCAAGCACGTCGCCCGGGTTCAGATCGACTTCGAAATACTGCTTCAGGCGCTCGATCACATCGGGAAAGGTGGGACGTGCGACAAGTACCTTCTTCATCGATTGCTCCTAGAAAAATAGCCAGCCGGAAACAGCAAAGAGCGGCAACAGGACGACGCACGACCAGCCCATATAACCGAAGAAACCCGGCATGCGGATGCCGCGCGATTCCGCGATCGCCTTCACCATGAAATTCGGCGCATTGCCGATATACGTGTTCGCGCCCATGAAGACCGCACCCGCCGATATCGCGGCGAGCGTCGTGGCGCCGGAGCTCATCAGCGTCTGCGCGTCGCCACCGGCGAGATTGAAGAACACGAGATACGTCGGCGCGTTGTCGAGGAACGAGGACAAGAGGCCGGTCGCCCAGAAGTACGCGAGGTCGATCGGCTTGCCGTTCGCATCCGATACCGCGTGCGCGATGCCCGCGAGCGCACCCGCCTCGCCCGCGCGCAGGATCGTGATGACCGGGGCGATCGTCACGAAGATGGCGGCGAACAGCTTGGCGACTTCCTGGATCGGCGCCCAGTCGAACGCGTTGCCTGCGCGCGCGCTTCGAGGCGTCAGCATGAGCGATGCAACCAGCACGGCGACCAGCGCCGCGTCGCGCACGATGTTCTGTAGCGCGACGTGCGCGCCGAACACGCTGAATTCGACGCCCGGCTTCCACACGCCGCTCATCAGCACGAGCGCGACGACCGCCGCGAGCAGCACGAAGTTGACCTTGCCGTCGATGCTGAAGCCGCGCGTATCGGGCGTCGGATCGAGAAAGCCGGATCGCGTTTCCTCCTTCTTGCGCCAGTAATAGCTATCTAGCGCATAGAAGAGCGCGAGCAGGATGCCGCAGATGAACAGCATCGGCAGGGCGAGATGCAGCGTCGTCCAGAAGAAGCCGACACCGTTGAGAAAGCCGAGAAAGAGCGGCGGATCGCCGAGCGGCGACAGTGAGCCTCCCGCGTTCGCCACCAGAAAAATGAAGAACACGACGACGTGCACCACGTGTTTGCGATTGTCGTTCGCGCGCAGAAGCGGACGGATGAGCAGCATGGCCGCGCCCGTCGTTCCCATGACGCTCGCGAGCGTGGTGCCGAGCGCGAGCAGCGCCGTGTTGACGCGCGCCGAGCCGTGCAGGTTGCCGCGCACGCAGATGCCGCCCGCCACCGTATAAAGCGACGCGAGCAGGATGATGAACGGCGCGTACTCCTCGAGCATCGCGTGGACGAGCAAGCCGAACGCCGCGCTGGCGCCGAATGCGAACGCGAACGGCACGAGCAGCAGAAGCGCCCACGCGGCCGCGATCTTGCCGAAATGGTGATGCCAGAACCGGTGCGCGACGAGCGGAAATACCGCGATCGAAAGCAGAACGCCGGTGAACGGAATGCCCCACGCCGCCGACAGCGACGCGCCATCGAGCGTGGCCGCCGATGCGCCGGACATCGCGAGCAACGGCGACAGCAAGCCAAAAACGAAACGCCGCATGCCGCTCACGCTCCCCGCACGACGATCACATGCACGCGATACGGCCCATGCGCGCCGAGCACGATGGTCTGCTCGATATCGCCCGTGCGCGACGGTCCCGACACGAAGTTGACGGCGCGCGGCAGTTCGCCCCGCTCCGCGCGGATCAGCGCGAACGCATCTTCGTGCGATGCGACGATGCGCGATGCCGGGACGATGGCGATATGCGTCTGCGGCAGCAACGCGCCGGATGCGGGCGTGTCGGCTCCCGAAAGCAACACGAGCGAGCCAGTCTCGGCGGTTGCGCAGAAGCATCCGGTGATGCCGACGAGGTCCGCGTCCGCCGGCTTGCGCAGCGACGCCGCGATGCCCGCCTGCGCCCACGGCAATTCGGCGAGCGCGGGCCACGCGACGGCATCGCAGGAAAGATCGAGCGCGTGGAGATAGCGCGCCGCTTCGGCCGGTGCTTCGTCGAGCGTGCCGACTTCGGCCACGGTCGTCGCAAGCCGTTCGGCCTCCAGAGTAAAACGCGCGATCAGTTCGTCGCGGGTAGCGGGAAGCGGCGAACGGGGACCGGCGGGATGCCGCTGCACGTAGTCGTCGGCGGCGGCGCGTTCGGCGTCCGTCGGCGCGCCTTTTCTGCCCTGCGCGCTGCGAATGCGCGCGAGAATGTTGCGGCGCGCGGCCGATGTATCCATGGTGCCGTCCTCATGTTGCGTGCGGGGAAACGTTCGCGGCGATGAATCCGCGATGAGGAGCCGATTATATCGACCGGTCCGCGCGCGCGGACCTCGGCCGAACGGCATAGGCCGCGTGCGCTTCAGCCTTCCCCGACGGGCTGCTCGATGCCGAACACCTGACGCAGATAGGCAAGATACGCCTTGTCGTCGCACATGTTCTTGCCCGGCGAATCGGAGAGCTTGGCGACCGGCTGCCCGTTGCAGCGAACCATCTTGATGACGATCTGCAGCGGCTGATAACCCAGATCGTTCGTAAGGTTCGTGCCGACGCCGAACGCGAGCTGGCAGCGCCCGCGGAAGCGTTCGTACAGTTGCAGCACCTTGGGGATATCGAGCGCGTCCGAGAACACGAGCACCTTCGTGCGCGGATCGCAGCGATTCTCCTCGTAGTGCTTGATGAGGCGCTCGCCCCAGTCGAACGGATCCCCCGAATCGTGGCGCGCGCCGTCGAAGAGCTTGCAGAAGTACATATCGAAGTCGCGCAGAAACGCCTTCATGCCGTACACGTCGGACAGCGCGATACCCAAATCCCCTCGATACTCCTTCGCCCACATCTCGAAGCCGAAGATCTGCGAATCACGCAGGCGCGGGCCGAGCGCCTGACACGCCTGCAGATATTCGTGCGCCATCGTGCCGAGCGGACGCAGGCCGTGTTTCATCGCGTAGAAGACGTTGCTCGTGCCCGCGAACTGCTCGCCGAGCCGCTCCTTCAGCGTCAGCACGACTTCCTCGTGCCACTGCTTCGAGAAACGGCGGCGGGTGCCGTAATCGGCGATCTTGCAATCGGAGTATTCGGGCGGCGTGGCGAGCAGCTTGATCTTGTCTCGCAGGCGCTCGCGCCCGGTTTCGTACTCCGGCTTGCGCTGCGTGTTGCGGAAGTACACCTCGTTGACGATCGCGAGCACCGGAATCTCGAAGAGAATCGTATGCAGCCACGGCCCTTCGATCATGATGTCGATCTCACCATTGTTCTTCGGCGACGGCGAGATACGGATGGACTTCTCGTTGAGATGAAAGAGCGCGAGGAAGTCGATGAAATCGCTCTTCATGAAGCGCATGCGCCGGAGATAGTCGAGCTCTTCTTCCCTGAAGCGCAGGCTGCAGAGCTGGCGCACTTCATCGCGAATCTCGTCGATATACGGCACGAGGTCGGCCTCGGGCGTGCGGCAGCGAAAGCGATACTCGACATGCGCGGCCGGGAAGTGATGCAGCACGACCTGCATCATCGTGAACTTGTAGAGGTCGGTATCGAGCAGCGAATTGATGATCATGGTTCTGACTAGGACACATCGAAGCGAGCAGACCGCGCGACGACGCGCCGCGAGCCTTTGGTCCATGTTACCCGAATGCGCGCCCTTTTTAAGAACCGGGCATACATACATTGCGAATCGATATAAGCCATACGCCGTGGCCCTCGCGCCGCTTTTTACCGTTACGCTACAATATGCGTTTCGACGAACGACCCGGCGCGCCCATGCAGCCCGCCCGGCGGCGCCCCCACGAATTTCGCATGCAGGAGCCTGAATGACTCACGTTGTGACCGAAAGCTGCATCAAGTGCCGCTACACCGATTGTGTGGATGTGTGCCCGGTGGATTGCTTCCGTGAAGGTCCCAACTTTCTCGCGATCGATCCGGACGAGTGCATCGACTGCGCCGTGTGCGTGGCCGAATGCCCGGTGAATGCCATTTACGCCGAGGAAGACGTGCCGGGCGACCAGCAGCACTTCACCGAGCTGAACGCCGAACTTGCGCGCAACTGGCCGAGCATCACCAAGACGAAGGCGCCGCTGCCCGAAGCCGAAGAGTTCAAGGACGTGAAGGACAAGCTGAATCTGCTCGAGCGTTGAGGGCTTGTGCGTCGGCCAGGGGAATGGTCTTGGGAGAAGTTCGACGCAATGAAACAAGTCGTATCGAGTGAAGATTCGCCGTTGACAGGGTAGCAGACGCTCCCTATAATTCCGCTTCTCTGCTGTAGATGTTCCCCGATAGCTCAGTTGGTAGAGCGCCGGACTGTTAATCCGTAGGTCCCTGGTTCGAGCCCAGGTCGGGGAGCCAAAAAACTCCAGCACGCAGTTTCCAAAAAGCCCAGTCGGATTGCTGGGCTTTTTAATCAGTTTCATGTGGTAGATGTTCCCCGATAGCTCAGTTGGTAGAGCGCCGGACTGTTAATCCGTAGGTCCCTGGTTCGAGCCCAGGTCGGG
>NZ_JBFUPT010000005.1:0-100383 GCF_041360715.1 Caballeronia sp. RCC_10 | reverse complement strand
GGGGAGCCAAAAAGCATTATCAAAAAGCCCAGTCATTCGACCGGGCTTTTTGTTTTTGCGCGACGCTTTACGCAATGCGACAGGGCGACGTTTCCATTCGCGGTGCGCGATCCAGCGTTTCCGGCTCGGTTCCTAGCATTTTGTCAGTCGGCACGCCCGCCCGCCTTTGTCCGCGCGCAGGCCCCACCCTCACCCCTGCGCCATCCACACCACCGTCAGCGACCTCACGCCCTGCGCCCCGCGAATCAGCACGCCTTCGATATCCGCCGTCGCGGATGGCCCCGTGACCAGCACCGCATAACGCGCGGACTGAAAATCGCGCCGTCGATAAACCTGCTGCAAACCGTCGACGAGTTGCGCGGGATCGAGCAGCACGACCAGATGCTGCGCGAGATAGCCGATCGAATTGACGACGTATTCCTTCTCGCTGAACCACACTGAACCCGTTTCTGCAACGCCGAAGCGTCCGCGCACGACGCCCACATCGACATCCTGCAGCGACGCGGGCACCGTATCCGGCGACAGCTTGCGCGTGGCCGCGATGCCCTCCACCGCCGACGCCACTACCGCGCCTTCACCGAAGCGCGCGGCGATCATCGCGTCGACATCGGCGAGAGTGTGGGCGTGGGCGCAGGTTCCGCCCATTGTGGTGAGCGCGGTGATGAAGCGCGTCATCAGATCGCCTTCGGGCGACGGGAAAACCGGCAGATCGGGGCGCGGGCGCGACGCGGGTTGCGCCGCGCGAATCTTCGAGAGAAATGCTTCGCGAGTCGTCATTTGGCTTGCTTCCGGTTCTTCTTGTACCACTCGTGAAAAGTCTGGACGGGCGCTTCGGGCAAGTCGCGCTGGCGTCCCCAGATGTTGAGCGGGTTGTACAGCACGAAGTTGGGCAGCCGCTTCAACGCGCCGCCAAGCGAGGCGACCGTCGCGCGATAAAGCGTCGGACTCGCGAGCAGTCGCCCCGCCATCCTGAGCACTTCCTTCTTCACGAACGGCACTTCGTGACGCTCCGCGATCACCTCGCGCCACTTGTAAATCTGCTCGTGGATATTGACCTTCGTTGGACACACGTTGGTGCAACTGCCGTTCATCGTCGAGGCAAACGGCAGGCTGCTATAGCGTTTGAGGTCGTGCGTCGGGTTGATGATCGCGCCGATCGGCCCGGAATACGTGCCGCCATACGACAGTCCCCCGCTTCGCCGATACACCGGACACGTATTCATGCACGCGCCGCAGCGGATGCACTTCAGCGAATACCAGAAGTCGTCGAGCGCGAGCCGCTCCGAGCGTCCATTGTCGACGAGGATGTAGTGCATCTCCGTCCCCGGCCGCGGCGCGCGAAAGTGCGACGTGTATTGCGTGATCGGCGAGCCGAGCGCGCTTCTCGACAACATGCGCACGAAGACGCCGAGATCGGCGATCGTCGGAATGATCTTTTCGATGCCGATCGACGCGATATGCAGCGGCGGCACGTTCGCGGACAGATCGGCGTTGCCCTCGTTCGTGCAGACCACGACCGTCCCCGTTTCGGCCACCGCGAAGTTGCATCCCGTCATGCCCGCCGTCTTCTCGCGCACGAAGTACGGCCGCGTGTGCATGCGCTGGCTCTCGGCGAGATAGTGAATGTCGCTGTTGGCGGGATCGGTGCCGATGGTGCGGCCAAAGAGTTCGGCCACGTCCGCGCGCAGCTTGTGAACCGCCGGCACGACCATATGGCTCGGGTCCTGATGATCGAGCTGCTGAATGCGCTCGCCAAGATCGGTTTCCATCACCGTGATGCCGCGCGGCTCCAGATAGTCACGCATGTAGCACTCGTCGGTGAGCATCGACTTGCTTTTCACGAGCGTCGTCATGCCGCGTTCGCTCATCAGCTGGTGAACGAGCGCGTTGTGCTCTTCCGCGTTCGCCGCGAAATGCACGACGACGCCGTTCTTCTCCGCCTGATCGACGAACTGCGCGATGTAGTCCGCAAGATTCGACAGCGTGTGTTCCTTGATGCCCGAAGCCAGCTCGCGCATCGCTTCCCATTCGGGGATGCCGTGCGCCTGCGCGTCGCGCTTGCTGCGCAGATCCCACAGGCGCTTGTCGTGAAACGCGACGTGATCGGTCTTCTGCAGAAACGCGCCGGCCGCCTTGGCGTGATCGATTCGTACGGTCTTGCTCATGCCCGCGCTCCATTCAGGACCTGCGCGATGTGGATGAACCGCGCGTCGAGCTTCATGCGTTCCGCGCAGCCTTGCTGATGCATGAGACAGGACATGTCGCCCGAGACGATGTACTCCGCCCCAGCACCGATGTGGTCGCGCACCTTGTCCTGGCCCATGCGCACGGACACCGCTTCCTCCGTCACCGAAAACGTGCCGCCGAAGCCGCAGCATTCATCGGGGCGCGCAGGCGAGACGAACTCGATGCCCTTCACGCCCTCGAGCAATGCGCGCGGCTTCGAATATCTAACACCGGCGACTTCTGAATTCGATGTCTCGCGAAGATGCCGCACTGCGCTGCAACTGTTATGCAGCCCGACGCGATGCGGAAACTCGGCCCACGGAAACTCGCGGACCCTCAATACGTCGTGCAGGAATTCGACCAGTTCGAAGGTGTTGCGGCGCACCTTCTGCACGTCGCTCGTCTGCTCGATGGCGGTGAAGTGCTCGCGCACATGGTGTGTGCAACTCGCCGATGGCCCGACCACGTAGTCGTAGTCCGCGAAGTTGCGCGCGAACACACGCTCGGCGCCGGCGGCTTCCTTGTGCGCGCCGCTGTTAGCCATCGGCTGGCCGCAGCAGGTCTGATCTTGCGGATAGTCGACATCGACGCCGAGCCGCTCCAGCAATTCGAGCGTGGCGATGCCGACCTGCGGATAGAACGCATCGATGAAACAGGGGACGAACAGGGCAACTTTCATGGCGTATCGTGGGAGGAAATCGCGTGTCTGGTCAGCTTGGTCTGACCAAGACTTTAAGGATCCGGCGCTTTCGTGTCAAACTAGGTTAATCCAGCGTCTTTGCCTGTGCATTTCATTCGACCGATGACCTTCCAGCCCGTCCACTCGCATTCCTACGCCCGCGTGCGCCTGTCCGATGTCGTGTCCGGCCAGATTCGGGAACTGATCTCGAACGGCACGCTGCTGCCCGGCCAGCGCCTGCCCGCCGAGCGCGATCTGGCCGAGCAGTTGAACGTGTCCCGGCCGTCGCTGCGCGAAGCGCTGATCCGCCTCGAATCCGATGGCTTCATTCGCGCGGTGGCGCGAGGCGGCTTCGTCGTGTCGGACGTGACCGCGCCGCTGGTGTCGCTGCCGCTCGCGGCGTTGCTGCAACAGCAGCCGGACGCCAGCGGCGACGTGCTCGAACTGCGTCACGGCCTCGAAACGCTCGCCACGGCCTACGCCGCCGAGCGCGCGACCGAAGCCGATCTCGCGCGAATCCGCGCCGCGTTCGATGCGCTCGAAGCCGCCGTCGCCCAGAAAAGCGCGCGCATCGCGGAAAAGGACGCGGCGTTCCACCTCGCCATCGCCGATGCAACTCACAACGTCGCGCTCGCCCACGTGATGCACGGGCTCAACGAACTCGTGCGCGAATCGATGCTGACTTCGCACCGTCTCGTCGACTATGACGACGAAGTCGAAGCCGACCTGCTCGTTCAGCATCGCGCGATGCTCGACGCAATCATCGCCCGCGATCCGGCGCGCGCCCGGGACTGCGCGGGCGCGCATCTCGACTACGTGCGGGCGCTCTATCGCGACGGCGCAAAGGGGAAGGCGCGCAGCCGCGTTTCTCACGATGACATGACGAATTCGTAACGTGCTCGTAAGATTCGATAGGACTTCGCCTACACGCATTTCGGACGCACACGGCTAACGCGCGATGAACGAACTCGCGATACTGAAACCGTCGTCAACAACATGCGCAAGGAGGACAAGATGCCTTATCTACTCGGATGGCTGCTCGGCGTGCCGGTTATCGTGCTCGTGATTCTGTATCTGATCTTCCATTGAACCGGCAGCAACAGACTGCATCAAAAGCACCGAAGGGCGTCGTTACAATACGGCGCCCTTTTCTTTTTTCCGAAGGATCGTGATGAACCGCGCCGCCCGTCTGACTTCGACCGCATCGCTCGTTTTTCTGCTTGGCGCGACTGCCGCGCACGCGGAGGAAATTGCGAGCGTCAACACGAACTTCCGCATCACCGGCTCGGACCGCGTGAGCGTCGAGGCCTATGACGATCCGCTCGTCGGCGGCGTGACGTGCTATGTCTCGCGGGCGCGCACGGGCGGCGTGAAAGGCACGCTCGGCATCGCCGAAGATCCGACGGAAGCGTCGATCGCGTGCCGCCAGGTCGGGCCGGTCGCGTTCAAGGAACCGCTCAGGCAGAAGAGCGATGTGTTCACGGATCGCATGTCGTTCATCTTCAAGACGCTGCATGTCGTGCGGATCGTCGATGCGAAACGCAACACGCTCGTGTATCTGACGTATAGCGACCGTATCGCGAGCGGCAGCGCGAAGAACAGCGTGACGGCCGTGCCGGTGCCGCAGGGAACGGCGATTCCGGTGAAGTGAGCACGGCTCGCGGGCAGGCGAAGTTGTAAACTGACCAATTCGCCTTCGAACGATCCGCTCAATGAACGCGCCACGTTTCTCCAACGCCGCACGCTACTGGCGCTCGCCGCTCGTGCCGGACGCGGACATGGTCACCGCCGAGTACTACGACCACGAATTCGCGCCGCACTGGCACGACGCGTACACGGTGCCGGTCATCGAAGCGGGCGCGGAATGCTATGACTATCGCGGCTCGCGGTACGTGGCCGAAGCGGGCTCGGTGCCGGTGATCAATCCCGGCGAGCTGCATACCGGCGCGCGGGCCGTGGATGCCGGCTGGCGCTATCGCGTGTTTTATCTGCCGGTGCCATTCGTCGAAAATCTGGCGCGCGAGATGTCGGGGCGCGCGACGGCGGCGCCGTGGTTCGTCGCAGGCATCATCCGCGATACCGATCTGGCCAGGCGGCTCGTGGCCGCGCATCGGGCGCTGGAGCGCGCCGGACAAGCGGCCAGCGCGGACCCGCTCGCCGCCGAAACCGCACTCGTCGATGCGGTCAGCACGCTGCTCGCGCGCGATGCGCTCGAACGGCCCTCGCCCGCTCCGCTCGCTGCCGATGCGGTGCGCGTCGCAACGATGAAAGCCCGCCTCGCCGACGATCTTCTCGAACCCGTTACGCTCGCGGAACTCGCCCGCACGGTCGGGCTGTCGATGTTCCATGCGGCGCGGCTCTTCACCCGCGAAACGGGTCTTGCGCCGCATGCATGGCGCAATCAATTGCGCATCGCGCGGGCGTTGCCGGCGTTGCGCGCGGGGACGTCGATCGCGCATGTCGCGGCGGCCAGCGGGTTCACCGATCAGAGTCATTTCACGCGGCACTTCAAGCGCGCGTTCGGCGTTGCGCCGGGACGCTGGCGCTAAGTTCGCCGTTTCCGCTTCGCGACCGCAAGAACGTACAAGCCGGCCAGGGCACGACTGGTTATCCTCCGCAAGCTGGCAACACGCACATGTCGTACTGGAGGGAGGACCACCTTGACCGCATCATCATCCACCAATGCGCTGAGCGAATTCGCCGCCGGCGCGCGTGACACCATCCCGATGATGATCGGCGCCGCGCCTTTCGGCGTCATCTTCGGCACGCTCGTCACCGCGAGTCCGCTCGCGTTGTGGCACGGCCAGCTCATGTCGCTCGTGGTGTTCGCCGGCTCGGCGCAGTTCATCGCGGCCGGCATGATTGCCGGGAATGCGAGCTTCGCCGTCATCTGGGCGACGACGTTCGTCGTCAATCTGCGGCACATCCTGTATTCGGCGACGCTCGCGCCCTACGTCGCCCATCTGCCCGCGCGCTGGCGCTGGGCGCTGGCCGGCCTCATGACCGACGAAGTCTTCGCCGTGGCCTACGCGCATTACCAAAAACGCACGGCGGGCGAAATCGGGCCGCATTACTTCTTCGGCTCCGGCGTCGCAATGTACCTCAACTGGCAAGTGTGGACGCTCATCGGCCTGTTCTTCGGCGCGGCGTTTCCGGGCCTCAAATCACTCGGGCTGGACTTCGCGATGGTCGCGACGTTCATCGCGATCATCGTGCCGCAACTCGTCGCGGCGCGCTTCGTGGCGGCGGCGCTGGCGTCGGGCGTGCTGTCGTTCGCGTGGCAAGGCTGGCCGTACAAGCTCGGCCTGCTCGCGGCGGTGCTCGTGGGCGTCGTCGTCGGCATGCTGCTGACGATGACGGACGCCAAAGCGGGACTCGACAAGGAGCGCGTGCGATGAACTATGTGCTGCTGATCTTCGGAATGGCGCTCGTCACCTATGTGATCCGCGCCGCCGTGTTCGTGCTCGGCGAGCGGCTCACGTTTGCGCCCGTCGTGCGTACCGCGCTCGGCTTCGTCCCGGTGACGGTGCTGACCGCGATCATCGTGCCGATGACCGTGTCGCCGCACGGCACCGGCGCGGAGCTGACCTGGCGCAATCCGCAGCTCGTCGCGGCGGTGGTCGCCGTCGTCGTGTGCGCGTTGACGAAGCGCACGCTTTTGACGATCGCCGTGTCGCTCGCAGTGTTCTTCTTCTGGCAACTGGTCGTGTTGCGTTAGGCGTTGCGCAGTGCGCGCCTTACAGAAGCCACTCAAGTTTCCGGCTCCCGCGCCGATATCAGAATCGAATGGCCTCCGCTCTGCCGGCGGGCCGACAGCATCTCCCGCGAGTGGGCCATCGGGCTGCCCCGAGCGCGGAACCGGAAACCGACATGCCGCAAATCACCCTTTCGCTTCGCGACGAGACGATCGCTTCGCTGCAACGCGACTTCGAAGCGTTCTTGCGTCTCTCGCTGAAGCTCGACCCTCAGTTCATCACGCCGTCGTTCGAGGACTTCCTGCGCGCGAAGCTGCTCGACAACCCCACGCCGCTCACCGAGCAGGCCGTGCAGCGCATGCTCACGCACGGCCAGTACGCCTGGGCGAAGCGCGCGCTCGACAAGGAGTTTCCGGACGTCGTCGAAATCCTGATTCGTCAGGCGGCGGAGCACGGCTTCGCGTTCGCGATTCGTTCGGACTGGAGCGCGGAAGATCTGCTGAAGGCATCGCGCGAATGGGCGGCGGCGATCGTCACCGAGGCGAAGGGCGATGTATCGCAAGTCGATGTGCTCGCCTCGCAGATCAAGTCGGCGGCGGCGGATATCCGCACGGTCGAGGAAAAGATGCAGACGCCGGCCTGGCGGCTCGCCGATTCGCTTCGTCAGCGTGTCCATGACGCGAAGGTCGCCGTGGAAACCAACGTCGGCTCGACGGCGCGCGAAAAGCTCGGCGAACTGCGCGCGCTGCTGCGCCTCAGCATCTTCTATGGTTCGGTGCAGAAGCAGGAAGCGCAGCAGTTGCTCGAATATCTGCGCTCGCTGCGGCCGGAATTGTTCGTCGAAGAGCCGTATGACGGCTTCACGCGGTTCGCGGCGTGGCTGCGGAGCATCTTCGGTCACGCGCCGCGGGCGGCAGGCGCGACGCGGGCCTCGCGCTAACGAGGGCGCGCCCTACTCCCACATTCCCTTGAGCCGCGCGGCGATATCGATCTTCGCTTTCGCCGCCGCCGCTAGCCCTGCCGCCGTCGGCGCGGCGGCGACCGGCACGGGCGGCCATGCGGCGGCCTCGAAGTGCGGCATCAGATGCGGCGGAATGAAGCGCGTGCGCTGCGCCCACACGTGCCTGTCGCCGAGGTTCGTCTGGTTGTGCACGTAGAACCGCTGCGGCGTGATCACGTGCAGGTCTTCCTTTGCCCGCGTCATGGCGACATACAGCAGGCGGCGCTCTTCGTCGAGTTCCTCTTCGCTGCCCGTGCCGAGATCGGACGGAATGCAACCGTCGACGCCGTTAAGCACGAACACGTTGCGCCACTCCTGCCCCTTCGCGGAATGGATGGTCGAGAGAATCAGATAATCCTCGTCGATGAGCGGCACGCCCGATTCATCGCTTGTCGCGTCGGGCGGATCGAGTGTCAGTTCGGTGAGAAAGCGCTCGCGCGTCGGATACGTCGACGCGATGCTCTCCATCTGCATCACATCGCCGATGCGAATGGCCGCGTCCTCGTGGTTGCGCTCCAGGTGCGGCTCGTACCATCGGCGGATCATTTCGAACTCGGCGGGCCAGCCCGATTCCCGCCCGCAAAGCCTGCCCATCAGGGCGACAAAGCGCGGCCAGTCCTCGCTCGCGCGTGCGGGCGCGCTGAAGGCTGCGATGGCATCGGCTGCCCGCGCGTTCTGGGCGACGCCGTCAAGCAGGCGTCCCGCGATCGCCGGCCCGACGCCCGGCAGCAGTTGCGCGACCCGAAAGCCCGCGACGCGGTCGCGCGGATTCTCGGCCCAGCGCAGCACCGCGAGCACGTCCTTCACGTGCACCGAATCCAGAAACTTGAGCCCGCCGAACTTCACGAACGGGATGTTCTTGCGCGTCAACTCGATTTCGAGCGTCGCGCTGTGATGCGCCGCACGAAACAGCACGGCCTGCGACTTGAGCTTCATGCCGCCCTTGCGCGCCTCCAGCACCTTTTCGACGACATAGCGCGCCTGATCGGCCTCGTCGGCGACGGAGACGACGCGCGGCTTCTGCGCCGATGCCTTGTCGGTCCACAAGTCCTTCGTGTACCGCTCGGCGGCAAGCCCGATGACCGCGTTCGACGCTTCGAGAATGGACTGCGTCGAGCGGTAATTGCGATCGAGCGTGACGGTCGCGGCGGGCGGATCGAAGTGTTGCGGGAAATCGAGGATATTGCGCACGGTCGCGCCGCGGAACGAATAAATCGACTGCGCATCGTCGCCGACGACGGTGAGGCCGCGCCCGTTGGGTTTCATCGCGAGAAGAATGCTCGCCTGCAAGCGATTCGTGTCCTGATATTCGTCGACGAGCACGTGATCGAAGCGGCTCGACAGATCGGCGGCAATCGCCGGCTCCGCCGCGAGATGCGACCAGTAGAGCAGGAGGTCGTCGTAGTCGAGCACGCTTTGCGATTGCTTCGCGCTGACGTAGGCGGCAAACAGGCGCTTCAGATCGGCTTCCCACTCGCGGCACCACGGAAACGACTGATCGAGCACCGTCGCGAGCGACGCGCCGGTGTTGACCACGCGCGAATAGATCGCGAAGCACGTCGACTTGGCCGGAAAACGCTTTTCCTTCGACGACAGCCCGAGTTCGTGCCGGACGAGGTTCATGAGATCGGCGGAGTCTTCGCGGTCGTTGATGGTGAACGAAGGCGCAAGCCCGACGATATCGGCGTAATCGCGCAGCAGCCGCGCGCCGACGCCGTGAAACGTGCCCGACCACGTAAGACCTTGCGCGATGGCGCTGCGGTTGCCGAGCGCGTTCGTGGCGATGCGCGAGACGCGCCGCGTCATTTCGAGCGCCGCGCGGCGCGAAAACGTCAGCAGCAAAATGCGATGCGGGTCCGCGCCCTTCACGAGCAAATGCGCGACGCGATGCGCAAGCGTGTTCGTCTTGCCCGATCCCGCGCCCGCGATGACGAGCAGCGGGCCGCCGGTGCGGCCCGGTTCGTCCACGCCGAATTCGACGGCGCGGCGTTGCCCGTCGTTCAGTTTCGCGAGATACGCCGCTGCGGCCTGATCTTGAGTGCGGGATGATTCGGCGGCGGTGTCGGGGAGCGTGAGCACGAGGACTTGAGCGGTGGATAGAAGTGACGCGACACTGTATATCCATACAACCCACGCGTGCAAGCCTTTGTCGACGCTAGCCTTTTGGCCCTAAAACGACAACGGCCCGCGAACAAGGCGCGGGCCGTATCGACGGAAGAAGACGCCCTAGTCGGCCTTCTTCGCGTTCTTCAGCTTGGCATCGGCTGCGGCTTCGTTCGCTTCCGATTGCGACTCGGTCTTCTTCTTGTCGGCCTTCGCCTGCGCGACGGCCGCGTCCTTGTCGGCTTCAGCCTGCTTCTTCGCGGCTTTCTTGTCGGCGTGCGTCATCGGCGCATCGCTCGTTTGCGCGATCGATACCGCGCTCACGCTCGTCAACGCGCCCGCGACGAGCGCCGCCAGCAACGCATTCGTACGTCTTGTCATGGTGTTCTCCCGGTGTGGTTGCGCAACGCCTCGCGACGCCCTCTTGCGGGCGTCGCGGCGACCCGTTTAGTGCTGCTCGCCCTGATCCTTCGGCGTGCGGTCGGCTGCGGCGTTCAAATCGTCCTTGGCGGCCTGCTTGTCGGCCTTCTTGTTGATCTTCGCGTTGCGCACTTCCTGCTTGTACTGCGCCTTCGCTTCCTTGTCCGCGGCCTTCAACTCGGCCTTCGACGCCTTCTTCGACGCGCGGTATTCCGCGTTCGCCTGGGCGTCGGCGTTGCGCTTCTGCACCAGCGGATCGGTCGATGCCGGCGCGACGAGGTTCTGCGGCGGCGGCGCGAGTTGCGCCTGGGTGTCCGCGCCCGGTGCGGGCTGCATCGGCTGGGCGGTTTGCGCTTGCGCGCCGGTGGCTGCGAGGGCGGCGAATGCGGTGCCGATCATCAAAATTCGAGCCTTAGTCATGAGCTAGTCCTCTTTTTAGTGGCGCCGGCGGCTTGGCGCTCTGAAAGCGCTGTGCGCGACGCGTTGGCGTTTAGAAGATGACCGAAGCTGCATCGATCAAACTAACAGACCCGGCGATCGGTGATGGAGTTTCGCGAAATCAGTCGCTGTTACCGTCCGTTTCACTTGGCTACATTTGCTACCGAATTCGCCGACGATCGGCCATAAAGCGTTTTGCGTCCGATCGTTCGCGGTCGACATTGACAGAGCACGAGGCGTACCCGATGCCTTATGATGGCTTCCTTCGCACCTTTCACTCTTCCGCCCGCCATGCCGCAGCTCCAGTTCACCCTCACTGGCGATCACGTCGAACTCCACAATCTGCTCAAGCTGATGGGCCTTGCCGATAGCGGCGGCGCCGCGAAGGCGCGCGTCGCCATGGGCGATGTCACCGTCGACGGCAAAGTGGAACTGCGCAAGACGTGCAAGATCCGCGCGGGCCAGGTCGTGATGATCGACGGCCAGAAGATCCGCGTGCGCGCGCCTGCCTGACCCATGGCGTCGGGTTTGCGCCGGCGCGCCGCCGGATTGCCAAAACCCGGCCATAACGGAGCGCGGCATCGACATGACGTGCGTGAGGCAATAAGCTAGTCGTCTTTCGTTCTGGTTTCAGCGTCGGCCCTTTGCGCTGTTCACCGCCTGACCGCGCGTTTGCTTCGCGGCCAGTTCCGTTCCGTTTCCTTCGACCATGCCATCGCACACCACGCGCGCCACGAACGCGTATCAGGGACCGCCGACGCTGTCCCGCCATGCCGTCGACACGGCGCGCCTCGCCGCGCCGCTCGCCATCGCGCAGCTTTCTCAAATGGCGATGGGCGTCACCGACACCATTCTCCTCGGCTCGCTAGGCCCCGACGCGCTCGCTGCGGGCGGGCTCGGCGCGAACCTGTTCTTCGTCGTCGTGACGCTGCTGCAGGGCGTACTGACGTCGGTGAGCGTGTCGGTGGCGCATGCGCGCGGCGCGAACGCGGAAGACCGCGTGCCTCGCATCTACTGGACGGGGCTGCTGCTTTCCGTGCTGCTCGCCGTGCCCGCGTTTGCGCTGTTGAGCTACGCCGAGGAGCTCCTGCTCGCGTTCCACGAACCGGCGACGCTCGCGCGCAACGTCGGCGAATATTGCGCGATGCTGCGCTGGGGAACGCCGGGCAGCCTGATCGGCATCGGGATGATGCGCGCGTTTCTGCCGGCGATCGGTGCGGCGAAGCGGCTTCTGTGGGTATCGATCGGCGGCGTGTTCGTCAACGGCTTTCTCAACTACGGGTTGATTCACGGCGCGTACGGGCTGCCGCGCGAAGGCTTTGTCGGCTCGGCGGCGGCGACGACCATCACCGTCTGGCTGACGGCGTTCGCTCTCGTGGCGCTGCTGCATCTGCGGCCGCGCTATCGGCATTTCGTGCTGGCCGCGCGTCCGCATCTGCCGCTTCTCGGCGAACTGTTCGGCATTGGCTGGCCGGTGGCGATCACCTATGGCGTCGAATCGACGCTCTTTCTCGCGACCGGAATGATGGTCGGCCTGCTCGGCGAATCGCCGCTCGCGGCGCATCAGATCGCGCTCAACGTGGCGTCGGTGGCGTTCATGGTGCCGCTCGCGATCGGACAGGCGGCGAACGTGCGCGTCGGCTACTGGATCGGCGCGGGCGTGCCGGTGGCGGCGCGTCACGCGGGCTTCGTCGCGCTGGCGCTCGGCGTCGGCTTCATGATGTGCTCGGGCCTCGTGCTGATCGTCGCGCCGCACGCGATCGTCGGGCTGTATCTGCATCTCGACGATCCCGCCAACGCGCGTACCGTGTCGCTCGCGGCGTCGCTGCTGGGCGTGGCGGCGGTGTTTCAGATCGTCGACGGGATGCAGACGGTCGGCTCAGGCTGTCTGCGCGGACTCAAGGACACGCGCGTGCCGATGCTCGCGGCCGCGTTCGGTTACTGGGGCGTGGGTTTCCCGACGGGCTATGTGCTCGCGTTTCACTTCGGGCTGGGCGCGAAGGGCTTGTGGTGGGGCCTCGCGGCAGGGCTTGCGAGCGTCGCCGTCTTGATGACCCTGCGATTTCATCGCATTAGCAGGCGGCTCGTCGATGCAAATCTCAGGTCCGATGGCGTGGAGACGGCGCCGCGTCGCGCGGCCTAGGCTTGCGGTCGCCTGCGCATATGCAAAGCAGGAATGCTTGGTTGGGGCGCGCGGGCGTCGTCGTTAAGATGAACCCGTCTCCTCCTTGAGACTCCAGTAACAGGGGTTATAGGCCCGCTCTGCCGAGCGGGCTTTTTTTCGTCTTCACACTGGGATGAACTTGCGAAAGAAGCTTCAAGGTCGGCTGCCGTCTACGACGCTGGCAACTGGCAGCGAGCGATTGAAAATGTCGAGAGGACCGCCCCGCCTTCATCCAATGCACATGTCGACCTTTCAACGAAAGCCACAATCGACCGCAATCCCTCGATGTTCAGCACGTCGATCCTGCGGTAGCGCGTTTCGATCAATTCCGCATCCCTGAGGCGCCTCAGGGCGGCGGCGGCCGCCTCTCGCGTGACGCCGAGCGAATCCGCGATGTCCGCCTGGCGCGTGCCAACCCATTGCTTGCCCTCGTCCTCATCCGCTTGCGCCAGCAGGAACCGGGCGACGCGTTGCGGCACCGATCCACGCAATGCGCTGCCGAGCCTGTCGCCGCGCGGCCGAGCACTTCGTCCTTGCAGCGGCCGGGCGCGCACATGAGGCCAAAGTCGAAGTGACACTCAGGCCGGGCGGCGGTTCGTCGAAGGACGTCGCTGCTTTTCATAAGCGAGTTCTCGGCGCGCACACTTCTTGCTCCGTTACCATGACACAACCAACGCGCTCGCAACCAGCCGAGCCGCCTCTAAACAATCAAAAGAGAGGGCGCTAAGTGTCGGAAAGCCGGGGAATGTCGAAAGCCGCATCAGAAGCGGCGCACGTTAAAACGCGAAATACACGGGCAAGATCCATCGCAGCGTTAGCCGCGCTCGCCCTTACTGTCACTCTCAACGCCTGTGCGACCCGCCCGCCCGCGACGGCTTTCGCTCGTCCGCAGACGCACGCGCTGGCCGCAACCGCAGCGACGCCGCTGGCCAACGCGCTGGCGCCGCTCGAAAAGCAGCATCCCGGCGAATCCGCCGTGCGCCTACTGCCAACCGGCACCGATGCGCTGCAGGCCCGCGTCGCGCTCGCCCGCGCAGCGTCGAAAACCCTCGACATGCAGTACTACATCGCCGAGGAAGACAACACCGGGAAGCTGTTGCTGGGCGCCGCGCTTCATGCCGCCGATCGCGGCGTGCGCGTACGTATGCTCGTCGACGATCTGAACTTCAAGGATATCGACCGCATCATGGCGGCGCTCGATTCGCATCACAACATCGAGATCCGCGTCTTCAATCCGTATGGCAGCGCGCAGCGGAGCTTCTCCGAGCGCACGCGCAACTTCTTCACGAACCTCGATCACTTCACGCGCCGCATGCACAACAAGGCGATGATCGCGGACAACCAGATCGCCATCGTCGGCGGGCGAAATCTCGGCGACGAATACTTCAGCGCCAGTCCGACGCTGCAGTTTCGCGACCTCGACGCGTTCGTCGCCGGCCCCGTCACGCAGCAGATATCCGCGAGTTTCGACGACTACTGGAACAGCACGGTTTCCTATCCGCGGCGCGTGCTGAACAAGCAGAAATTCGATCCCGCCGATCTCGACAAGACGCGCGAAGAACTCCGCGCGCACTGGCGCGCCAACGCCGACCCGCTCAACGCCAAGCCGCTCAACGCGACGCCGCTCGACCAGCAGATCGCACGCGAGCAAATGGGCCTTTACTGGGCGCCGACTGAATTCCATGTCGATTCGCCGTCGAAGATCGAGCATCCGAGTGACGACTACAAAAGCCCGCCGCTGACGCGCCTTGCCGATCTGCTCAAGAACGCGCAGAAGGAGTTTCTGATCCTGTCGCCGTATTTCGTGCCGCACGACGCCGGCGTGAAGGCGCTCGGCGATCTCACGCGGCGGCACGTCCGAGTCGCGGTGTTGACCAACTCGCTCGCCGCCACCGACGCCGTCGCGGTGCAGGCGGGCTACGCGCCGTATCGCGTTCCGCTGCTGCAAAACGGCGTAGAACTATACGAATTCAAGCCGATGCAGGCCGAAGGCGAAGGCCGGCCGACCGCCGGACTGTTCGGATCGAAGTCGCGCGCGAGCCTGCACGCGAAGGCGTGTGTGATCGATCGGAGTATCCTCGTGATCGGTTCGATGAATCTCGACCCGCGCTCGGCGCAGCTCAACACCGAACTGGCGCTCGTGATTCACAGCAAGCCAATCGCCGAACAAGCCGCCGGCCTGTTCGACCGCGGAATCTCGCCGCAAGCGAGCTATCGCGTCGAACTCGCGAGCGCGGCGGTGATGGCGGAACTGCGCCGCACGGGCTCGCCGCAATCCGGCCTCGTGTGGACGACGCAAGAAGACACCGGGACGGTCACCTATTACTACGATCCGGAGGCCGGCCTGTATCGCAACCTGATGACGGGCCTCTTCATGATGCTGCCCGTCGACAAGCAGCTTTGATCAACCTCTTTCGGAAATTCAGGCCATGACACAGAACGCGCAAGGCGATGTACGCATGGAGAAGGACACGTTCGGCGAGATCGCCGTGCCGAACGGCAAGCTATGGGGCGCGCAGACGCAGCGCTCTTTGCAGAACTTCAAGATTTCGACCGAAAAGCAGTCGCCCGAGCTGATCACGGCGCTCGCGATCGTCAAGCGCGCAGCCGCCGAAGTGAACGCGGAACTCAAGCAGCTCGACGCCAAAAAGGCCCAGGCGATCATGCAGGCCGCCGACGAGATCATCGACGGCAAGCATCCCGATGAATTTCCGCTCGCGGTCTGGCAGACGGGTTCCGGCACGCAGACCAACATGAATCTGAACGAGGTGATCGCCAATCGCGCGAGCGAGATTCTCGGCGGGCCGCGCGGCGAAGAGCGCCTCGTGCATCCGAACGACGACGTGAACCGCGGCCAGTCATCGAACGACGTGTTCCCGACCGCGATGCACGTCGCCGCCGCTTACGCGATCGTCAAGCATCTGGTGCCGTCGCTGAAAACGCTGCGCGATACGCTCGACAAGAAGTCGAAGCAGTTCGCCAATATCGTGAAGATCGGCCGCACGCACTTGCAGGACGCGACGCCGCTCACGCTCAGGCAGGAGTTCTCCGGCTATGTCGCGCAACTGGATCAGGGCGTCCGTCACGTCGAAGCGACGCTGCCGCATCTCTACCAGCTCGCGCAGGGCGGCACGGCGGTCGGCACGGGCCTGAACGCGCATCCGGAATTCGCGGCGAAAGTCGCGCAGGCGATCGCCAAGCTCACGGGCCTGCCCTTCGAGACCGCGCCCAACAAGTTCGAAGTGATGGCCGCCGCCGATGCGCTCGTCGCCGCGCACGGCGCACTGAAAACCGTCGCCGCGAGCCTGATGAAAATCGCCAACGATATTCGCTGGCTCGCGAGCGGGCCGCGCTGCGGGCTTGGCGAATTGTCGATTCCGGAGAACGAGCCGGGCAGTTCCATCATGCCGGGCAAGGTCAACCCGACGCAGTCGGAAGCCGTGACCATGCTCTGCTGTCAGGTCTTCGGCAACGACGTCGCGGTGAACATCGGCGGGGCAAGCGGCAATTTCGAGCTGAACGTGTTCCGCCCGATGATCGCGCACAACGTACTGCAGTCCGTGCGGCTGCTCGCGGACGGCGCGCGGAGCTTCAACGACAACTGCGCTGTGGGCATCGAGGCGAACGAGTCGCGCATCGACAGCCTGCTGAATGAATCGCTGATGCTGGTGACCGCGCTCAATCCGCACATCGGCTACGACAAGGCCGCGCAGATCGCGAAGAAAGCGCACAAGGAAGGCACGACGCTGAAAGCCGCCGCGCTCGCGCTCGGGTACGTGACCGAGCAGCAGTTCGACGAGTGGGTGAAGCCGCAGGACATGGTCGGCAGCAAGTAAGCCGCTCCCTGCGCGAAAGAGCGGCCGTCAGACCTTGCCGGCCGCCACTTCTTCCGGCTTCAGCTCGACGATCGCGTCGAGCGCGTCCTTGACGTCCATCGCGTAACGCGCGAGGCGTTTCTCTTCGTCCGATTCCGGTACGAACGCGGGGACGGGCGTCGGCTGGCCGGATTCATCGACGGCGACGAACACCATCAGGCAATCCGTGGTCTGCGCAAGCTCGCCGACTTTCGGATCGCCTGCATGGACGGAAATGTGGATGTGCATGCTGGTGCGGCCCGTCGTCACCACGCGCGCGCGCAGTTCCACGAGATTGCCGACCAGAATGGGCCGCCTGAAACGGATATTGCCGACGCTCACCGTGACCGCATAGCGGCCCGACCACATCGCGGCGCACGCATAGGCGGTTTCGTCGATCCATTTCATCAGCGCGCCGCCGTGCACCTTGCCGCCGAAGTTGACCGATGTCGGCTCGGCGAGGAAACGGAACGTGGTTTCGGCACGGCCCTCGCGCACGGCGGACGGCAAAGGTGATGCGGAAGGTTGGATCGGCGAGTTCATGGCGGGAAGCAAAGCGGATGGACGAAGCGCCGATTATAGGGCCGCAAAAAGTGCGGCTAGTCGTGAACCGTGATGCCCTGATCGATGGTGCCGTACATCGTGATGCTGCCACCCGACCTCGCCGACGATGACGACGGTCCGCCCGCGCATCCCGCGCAGACAACGAGAACGCCGAGCGCGGCGGCGATGATGAGTTTGGACATGCGAATCCCCTTCAGACGTGCATTCGAGGCAATGCGGCCATTCTAGCGCCGGGGCGGCTGCATCGACATTTCATCCCAATGTGAAACGTCGGTTGCCGGCGCGCGCTACGATGGAAGCCTCTACCCTTCGTGGCAGCAGCGACATGAACAACGACGACTCACGCGCCCGCCATTTTCCCGGCCTCTCGCGCATCGGCGCCTTGCTCGCCGATCCGGGCCGCGCCGCCATGCTGTGGTCGCTGATGGACGGCGCGGCGCGCCCCGCCGGCGAACTGACGATGATCGCGGGCGTCTCGCCGTCCGCCGCGAGCGGGCATCTCGCGCGTCTGACCGAGGGCGGGCTGCTGGCGCTCGAAGTCAGCGGAAGGCATCGCTATTACAGGATCGCGACGGCGGATATCGCGGCGGCCATCGAAGCGCTCGCAAATCTGGCTCGCGCGAGCGCGCCGCAACGCGCGCCGGAGCATCGCCCGAGCGCCGTGCCGCTCGACATGCGCTACGCCCGCACCTGCTACGACCATCTTGCAGGCGAACTGGCGGTGCGGATCTTCGACGGCATGATCGCGCGCAACTGGCTCGCAGCGGCGATGCACGGCCCCGGCACGCTCGACGCCACGCCCGACGGCATACAGGCGTTCGCGGAGCTGGGCATCGACATGAAGGCGCAGCGGGCGCGGCGCCGGCGCTTTGCGTGCACGTGCATCGACTGGAGCGAGCGCCGTCCGCACCTGGGCGGCGCTTTGGGCGCGGCGCTGCTTCATGCGTGCGAGGAACACGGCTGGATCGAGCGCACGGCGAAGCGTCGCGTGCTGCGCGTGACGCCCGCCGGACATCGGCATTTCGACGACTTCTTCACTGGGCGACAGGCGTAAAAAACGCGGCCGTGGCCGCGCTTCGTGACATCGCCCAACGCCGGATCAGACGGCCATCGGCGCACTGATCGGATCATGATGCCGATACCCTTCCAGCGCGAAGTCCGTCGGCTCGACCTTTTCCAGCCACTCCGGTTCGTATTTCTTCGTGACCGCGTAGTCCGGCACGCGGTCGGAGATGATGAGCTGCGGCGCGGGATACGGCTCGCGCTTCAACTGCTCGCCTAGCATATCGAGTTGATTTTCGTAGATGTGCGCGTCGCTGATGAAGTACGTAAACCAGCGCGGCGTGTAACCCGTCAGCCGCCCGACCAGATGCAGGAGCGCCGCGCCTTCGGTCAGATTGAACGGCGTGCCCAGCCCGACGTCGTTGCTGCGGATATATAGGCACAGCGAGATTTCGCGCTTCGTCACGTTCGGAAGGAACTGATACAGCAGGTGACACGCGGGTAGCGCGATCTCGTCGAGCTTGGCGGGATTCCAGGCATGAAACAGAATGCGCCGGTCGGTCGGGCGTTCGATGATCGTATCGAGACACTGGCGCAACTGGTCGATCGCCTTGTAAAGCAGCACCTTCTCGCGCCCGCTTTCGACGAAACTCGTCACCAGTTCATAGCCGCGATTGGTCGCATCGGCGATCTGGTCGCCTGCGCTCGCGTCGATCAGCTTGTAGGCCGGCCATTGGCGCCATTGCACGCCGTACACATCGCCGAGATCATCCGTTCCCTGGCGATACGGATTCTCGAGCCACTGCGGATTTTCGTTCGCGTTCGCGTCCCAGACCTTGCAGCCGAGCGCGCGAAAGTCCGCGGCGCTGCGCGACGCGCGTAAGAAGCCCACCATTTCGCCGATCGCGGATTTGAACGCAAGCTTCTTCGTCGTCACGGCCGGAAAGCCTTGCTGCAAGTCGAAGCGCAACATCGCGCCCGGCATGCTGATCGTGCGGATGCCGGTGCGGTTTTCCTGCCAGGTGCCGGTATCGAGGATCGTCTGGACGAGCTCGAGATACTGTTTCATTGATGTTCCTTGGATGCCGGCACGAGCCGCGCTAAGAGAGCAATTTTACCAAGCGGGACAATGCGCTGCTTTGCGTCGCGCAAAAGACAACGGGCGCCTTGCGGCGCCCGTTTCGTGCAGCGACGCGGCGTGCGTCAGCCGCGCGTGGCGTGCTCCGGCGGGGCGTCGACTTCGATGTGGCGCATGCCATGCGCGCTCAGCAGCCGATACAGCGTGACGCGCGAAATGCCGAGTTCATGCGCGGCATCGCCGAGCCGTCCGCGATGGCGCAGCAGCGCGAGTTCGATGGCCTGCCGCTCCGCCGCTTCCCGCGCCTGCGCCAGCGACACCGGCGCGACTTCGACGTACTCGCCGAGCTCGAGATCACGCGCGGTGATCTGACGGCCTTCGGACATCACGATGGCGCGCCGCACGCGGTTAATGAGCTCGCGCACGTTGCCCGGCCAGCCGTAGTTGTGGATCGCGGCGATCGCGCACGGCGAGAAACCGCGCAGACGACGGCTCGCGTCTTTTTTGAAGCGATCGAGCATGTGCTTCGCGAGCAGTTCGATGTCCTTGCCGCGCGCCCGCAGCGGCGGCTCGTCGATCTGCAACACGCAAAGACGGTGATACAAGTCCGCGCGGAAGCGTCCTTCGATCATCGCGGTCTGCATGTCGACGTGCGTCGCCGAGATGATGCGAACGTCCACCGGGGTGGAGCCGTGTCCACCGAGACGCTCGACCTTGCGCTCCTGCAGGAAGCGCAGCAGGCTCGCCTGGCTTTCGAGCGGCAAGTCGCCGATTTCATCGAGGAACAAGGTGCCGCCGTTCGCGGCTTCGACGCGCCCGATCTTGCGCTGATTCGCGCCCGTGAACGCGCCGCGTTCGTAGCCGAAAAGCTCCGATTGCAGCAGATGCGCGGGAATCGCCCCGCAGTTGATCGCAACGAACGGCTGGTCCCGGCGCGCCGAGCGCTCGTGGATGGCGACCGCCGTCAGTTCCTTGCCGGTGCCCGATTCGCCCGAGATGAACACGGGCGCGTCCGTCATCGCGACCTTGCGGATGGAGCGGAACAGCGCGAGCATCGCGTCGCACGAGCCGACCATTTCGCCTTCGGCGCGGCCTTCGGTGCGCGGATCGTTCGACGCGGCGTCGTGCAGGGCGACCATGCCATAAGCGTGGCCGACGGAATCGACGATGCGGTCATTCGACGTCGGCAGCGTCACATAATCGAAGCAATAGTCGCGGATCAGCCGGCGCACGGCGGCGTCTTCGAGTTGGCCGGAGACGGTCGCGGCGACCCAGCCGACATTGGTCATGGTCAGCGACGATTCGAACGCCGCCAGTTCGTGTGATTCGAAGTGACTCGACAGGTCGAGCAGCCCGCCCATTGCCAGATCGCTGCGCAAGGCTTTACGCGTGTCGCGCGCGCTCGCCACGATTTCGATTTGCCAGCCGCGTTCCTCGAATCGCGCGCATAGCGTCTCGCTTGGATCGCGAGTTACATAGATGAGTTGCCGCCGAGCGACGTCCATTATTCAGATCCTTGGTTCAACGTTCGTTGAAAAGGTCGCGTAGTTCAGGCTCGCGCTACATGCAGACTTCGTTGTCCTCGCACGTGCTGCGAACGGACTTGCAATTTCAATACGTTGCCCCCGGGAACACGGTGCAGGTAACACCTGCGCCCCTTCCGCGAAACCCTTTTTGTATGATTCTGCGCCGCAGTCGAGAGACTACTATAACCCAGAAACGGCGAAAACAGATATGCCGAACGGCCGCCGAATTAGCCGAAAGTCCTTGCTGGCTGTGCGTCGGCAGGTAATAACGCCGATTTATTAAATCGTCGCATGACCGCCTCTATTGCGCTCAAGCCTAACCCGAATCGCGCGGGCTTTCACGCTTTTCCGGTGCAGCGTTTCACGGGTGAAACGTTTTCGCGCCCAACAAAGCCGGCTTCCTGAGTGCGGCTTTCCGAGTGCCTTGCACCGCAAGGCACAAACGCAAATGGCACGCATTTGGCTTTGAACTTATCTGGCGACGGACTCTTTTGCGCGCCCGCGCATAACGGCGAAAATCGTTTCCCGCATGTGCTCATACCGGGCCTCCAATAACCTTATTCCCAGAATGCGATTCCGGAATAAATTGCTGGCATCTTTCTTGGTCAAAGATGGCTCTCGATAACTTTTTACCGCGCGACTCACTGGCCGAGGCGCAATTGCCTGAAGCACACGACGCTGCAACCGTCGACGGTTTCAGTTGGAACGCTTGCGAACGTCCGAGAATTGCAAGGCCCAGCGTTACGCTTTGGGACGAAATCGCGCCTGAAACGCGGAGCACGAAAGCCGATCCCGCGGACGACTTCCCCAAAGCCTGACGATTGCCGCCGGAACGCGGGACCGCGTGCGCGGGGTAGAATCGTGCCCCCGCCTTTCGCGGCCTGAATCCTACTTGCACATGACGACGCTGACTCTGATCGTCGCCCGCGCGCGCAATGGCGTGATCGGGCGCGATAACCAACTGCCCTGGCGCCTGCCGGAAGACCTCGCCTTTTTCAAACGCACGACGATGGGCGCGCCCATCATCATGGGCCGCAAGACGCATGAATCGATCGGCCGGCCGTTGCCGGGGCGGCGCAATATCGTCGTGACGCGCGATTCGACGCTACGCTTTGAAGGTTGCGATACGGTGACAAGCATCGACGACGCCCTCGCCCTCGCCGCCGCCGATGGCGCCGCGGAAGCCTTCGTGATCGGCGGCGCGCAGCTATACGGCGACGCGATCGGCCGTGCGCACAAGATGATCGTCACTGAAATCGACGCGGACTTCGACGGCAACACGCGGTTCGAAGCACCGGATGCGTCGCAGTGGCGGGAAGTGTCCCGCGAGCCGCATCGCGCCGCGCCCCCGAACGATTTCGGCTTCGCCTTCGTGAGCTACGAACGGCGCGCATGAATGACAAAGGCCCCGGACGGTCGCAACTGTCCGGGGCCTTTTATCCGCTATACGGTCTTATTGCCCCGCGACCGTCATGCGCTCGATCAGCACCGAGCCGATCGCCTTGGTGCCGCGCACGACCGTATCCGCGCCGATCGCCTCGATGTGACGGAACATCTCCTGCAGCGTGCTCGCGACCGTGATTTCCTCGACCGCGTACTGAATCTGGCCGTTCTCGACCCAGAAGCCGGATGCGCCGCGCGAATAGTCGCCCGTCACGTAGTTCACGCCCTGCCCCATCAGCTCGGTCAGCAACAGGCCAGTGCCGAGCTTCTTCAGCATCGCTTCGAAATCGTCCTCGGGCTTCGTCTGCGTGCTCTTCATCGTCAGATTGTGCGAGCCGCCCGCGTTGCCGGTCGTCTGCATGCCGAGCTTGCGCGCCGAATACGTCGACAGGAAGTAGCCCTGCACGACGCCGTCTTCGACCACGTTGCGTTTCTGCGTGCGCACGCCTTCCTCGTCGAACGGCGCGCTGCCCATGCCGCCCCTCACGTGCGGATCTTCGACGATCTGAATGTGCGGCGCGAACACCGGCTTGCCGAGGCTGTCGACGAGAAACGTGGTCTTGCGATACAGCGCACCGCCGCTCACCGACTGCACGAACGCGCCGAGAATGCCCGCCGCGAGCGGCGCTTCGAACAGCACGCGGCATTTGCGCGTGTCGAGGCTGCGCGCGTTCAGGCGTGCGAGCGCGCGCTGGGCCGCGTAACGCCCGACCGCTTCGGGATCGGCCAGTTCCGATGCGGCGCGCCTCGACGTGTACCAGTCGTCGCGCTGCATGTCGCGGCCGCTTTGCGCGATCGGCGCGCACGCAATGTAATGCCGTGAATACGGATAGCCGGCCATAAAGCCGCGCGACGTCGCGAGCACGAACTGCGAATGCTGCGCGGACACGCTCGCGCCTTCCGAGTTGGTGATGCGCTTGTCGACGGCGAAGGCCGCGTCCTCGGCGCGCCGCGCGATGTCGGCGGCTTCGTCGGCGTCGAGTTCCCACGGGTGATAAAGGTCGAGATCCTGCGGCGTCTTCTCGAGCAAGTCCTCTTCGGCGAGCCCCGCCGCGCTGTCTTCCGCCGTAAAGCGGGCGATGTTGTACGCCGCCGCGACCGTGTCGCGCAGCGCCTCGCGCGTGAAGTCGGCGGTGCTCGCGTTGCCGCGCTTCTTGCCGATGAACACCGTCACGCCGACCATCTTGTCGCGGTTGTGCTCGATGGTTTCCACTTCGCCGCGCCGCACGCTCACCGAGAGGCCATCGCCTTCGGAGATTTCGGTGGCGGCATCGCTCGCGCCCAACTCCTTCGCGTAGCGCAGGATGTCGGAGGCGATCTCCTTCAGTTCGTCTTGCGTATGCGGGAAAAAGCGTTGCTTGACGTCGATGTCTGCTGCCATTTGTCGTTGCCTTGGTTTCGTTGACTGCAAAAGCCGAGCGCGACGCGCTCCTTCTGGTCATTCAGTGCCGATGCCGGCCCATGCGCGAAACGCTCGCGTGCCGCATCGGCCCGTTACGCGATCATAGCAAGGACCGCGTGCATTCACCCGCCATCACGCGCCCGCCGCGCCCGGTCCCCCGCAGGCGCAAGCTACAATGACGCCATGAACCGTAAAACCCGCATTCAACCGATCGAAGCCGCCCGCAACGACGGCGAGGCCGATGATCATGGCTACGATCGCCCCAGCAAATCGCAACTGAAGCGCGACATGCACGCGCTGCAGGAGCTGGGCGAGGCGCTGATCGCGCTGCCGAAAGACGCGCTCAAGCGTATGCCGATGCCCGAAAGCCTCGACGACGCCGTGCGCGAAGCACGCCGCATCACCGATCACGAAGGCAAGCGCCGCCAGTTGCAGTATGTCGGGCGCGTCATGCGCTCGCTGGAAGAAGAACAGGTCGCTGCGCTGCGCACCGCGCTCGACACCTATCGCGGCGTGAACAAGGCGGAAACCGCGCGGATGCACTGGATCGAGCGGACGCGCGAAAAGCTGCTCGCCGACGACGCCGCGCTGACCGAGTTCATCCGTCAGCATCCGGGCGTCGATGCGCAGGAAGGCCGCACGCTGATTCGCAACGCCCGCAAGGAGCGCGAGCAGCAGAAACCGCCGCGCTACTATCGGGAGCTGTTCCAGTGGATCAAGAACGCGGCGGGCGTCGAAGACGACGACGATTCCGCCGATACCGAGGAAGGCGATGATTCCGAAGCGTAATCATCCCGACGAGTTGATCGTCGGGCTCGTTTCGATCAGCGATCGCGCATCGCAAGGCGTGTATGAGGACAAGGGCTTGCCGGCGCTGCAGGCGTGGCTCGGCGAGGCGCTGGAATCGCCGTGGCGCGCCGAGACGCGGCTGATTCAGGACGACGCCGCGACCATCTCCGCGACGCTCGTCGAACTCGTCGATACCTTCGGCTGCGATATCGTCCTAACGACGGGCGGCACCGGCCCCGCGCGCCGCGACGTGACGCCGGAAGCCACGCTGGCCGTCGCGACGAAGGAGATGCCGGGCTTCGGGGAGCAGATGCGCCAGATCAGCCTCAACTTCGTGCCGACCGCGATCCTGTCGCGGCAAGTCGCGGTGATCCGCGAGACGAACGGCCATGCCGCGCTCGTCATCAATCTGCCGGGACAGCCGAAGTCGATCCGTGAAACGCTGGAAGGGGTGAAGGACGCCGAGGGCAAGACCGCCGTGCCGGGCATCTTCGCGGCGGTGCCGTACTGCATCGACCTGATCGGCGGGCCGTACATCGAAACGCGGGCCGAAGTGGTCGCCGCCTTCCGCCCGAAAAGCGCGATTCGCCCGCCGAAGGATCAAGACCCGTCGGCGGCCGCCGACGGAATGAGGAAATGCTCGCGGTAGTACTTGAGCTCGTCGATGGATTCGTGGATATCCGCGAGCGCCGTGTGCATCGCGCGCTTCTGAAAGCCCTTGTAGATCGCCGGCTGCCAGCGGCGGCACAACTCCTTCAGCGTGCTGACGTCGAGGTTGCGGTAGTGGAAGAACGTCTCCAGTTCCGGCATCCAGCGCGCCATGAAGCGGCGGTCCTGGCAAATCGAGTTGCCGCACATCGGTGATTTGCCGGGCGGCACATACTGGCCGAGAAACTCACGAATCTGCCGCGTGGCTTCGGCTTCATTCACCGTCGACGCCTTCACGCGCTCGGTCAGCCCCGAGCGCCCATGCGTATTGCGGTTCCACTCGTCCATGCGTCCGAGCGCCTCTTCCGATTGATGAATCGCGAGGACCGGGCCTTCCACCATCTTGTCGAGCGTCGAGTTCGTCACGACCACCGCAATCTCGATGATGCGGTCATTGTCGGGATCGAGCCCGGTCATCTCCATGTCGAGCCACACGAGGTTCATGTCGCTGCGCGCGAGCACGGGTTCGACGCCGGGAACGTTGGAAGAGTCGGTCATGGACGATGCCTGAGGAAGAAGTGAGGCCGCGTGCGCGCCGGTTGGCAATGGCATGATGTGACAACGGCGGCAGAGCCAAGAACCTATAATTCTCGCATAGTTCAATCGGAATTCCCGGATGACCAACCTCACTCTCGCTTTCTCGACGATCTTCGTCGTTGCACTGGTCGCGATGGTTTCGACCAAGCTGTGGCTGGCGTCACGCCAGATCCGGCACGTCGCCGCGCATCGCAATGACGTGCCGCCGCAGTTCACCGGCACGATCCCGCTGACCGCGCATCAACGCGCGGCGGATTACACCGTCGAGCGCACGCGGCTCACGATGATCGAAGTGGTGACGAGCGCCGTCGTGCTCGTCGCGCTGACGCTGCTCGGCGGCGTGCAGGCGCTCGACAACGCGATCACCGCGTGGCTCGGGCGCGGCTATCTCGGGCAGATCGCGCTGGTGGCGTCGGTGGTGGCGATCACGAGCATCATCGACTTGCCATTCGACTACTTCCGCCAGTTCGTGATCGAAGAGAAATTCGGCTTCAATCGCATGACGAAGAAGCTGTTCTTCGCGGACCTCGTGAAGGGCACGCTGATCGGCGTGCTCGTCGGCGCGCCGCTTCTGCTGTTGACGCTGTGGCTGATGGATCGCGCGGGCGCCTACTGGTGGCTCTGGACGTGGATGGTCTGGGTTGCGTTCCAGCTGCTCGCGATGATCATCTATCCCACCTTCATTGCCCCGCTCTTCAACAAGTTCGAGCCGCTGAAGGACGAGGCGCTGGTCGCGCGCATCGAAAATCTGATGTCGCGCACGGGCTTCGCGGCGAAAGGCCTCTTCGTGATGGACGGCAGCCGCCGCTCGGCCCACGGGAACGCGTATTTCACCGGTTTCGGCGCGACCAAGCGCATTGTTTTCTTCGATACGCTCCTCGCGCGCCTGTCGGGCAGCGAGATCGAAGCCGTGCTCGCGCACGAACTCGGCCACTTCAAGCGCCGTCACGTGCTGAAGCTGATGCTCGTCATGTTCGGCATCAGCCTCGTCATGCTCGCGCTGCTCGGCTGGCTCGCACAGACCGTGTGGTTCTACGAAGGACTCGGCGTGCGGCCTTCGCTCATCGGCAGCAATAACGGGCTCGCGCTCGTGCTCTTCATGCTGGTGCTGCCCGTATTCATGTTCTTCATCACGCCGCTGGGCAGCCTGACATCGCGCAAGAACGAATTCGAAGCGGATGCCTTCGCAGCCAGCCAGACCGATCCGAAGGATCTCGTCAACGCGCTCGTCAAGCTCTACGAAGATAACGCGTCGACGCTCACACCCGATCCGCTCTACACCGCGTTTTACTATTCGCATCCGCCGGCATCGCAACGCATCGATCGTCTGATGCAGCACGCCGCATGACCGCGCGTTCGACGCGCAAGGGCGACGCGGCGGCGGCCGGACGGCTCACGGGCACGGTGATCGCCGCGCACGGTCGGCATTATCTCGTCAGGCCGAGCGATGGCGGCGCGATGCTCCAGTGCTTTCCGCGCGGCAAGCGCAGCGAAGTCGCAGTCGGCGATCATGTGGTGTACGAGCAGTCGTCGGCGGATCAGGGAGTGATCGTCGAGATCGGGGAGCGGCGCAATCTGCTTTATCGATCCGACCAGTTCAAGTCGAAGCTGTTCGCGGCGAACCTCGATCAACTGCTCGTCGTGCTCGCCACCGAGCCTCATTTCAGCGAAGACCTGCTCGGGCGCGCCCTGATCGCGGCCGAAGCGCATGGGCTGCAATCGCTGATCGTGCTCAACAAGATCGACGTGGAAGGCGCGTTGACGCTGGCGCGCGAGCGGCTCGCGCCGTATCGCAAGCTCGGTTACACGGTGATCGAGCTATCGGCGAAAACGCAGCCGGGCGACGTGCATCCTCAACTCGACGCCCATCTGAAAGATCGCTCGACCATCCTGCTCGGTCAGTCCGGCATGGGCAAGTCGACGCTCGTGAACCTGCTCGTCCCCGATGCCGACGCCGCCACCCGCGAGATCTCGTCCGCGCTCAACAGCGGCCGGCACACGACGACATTCACGCGCCTTTATGCGCTGCCGGGCGGCGGTTCGCTGATCGATTCACCCGGCTTTCAGGAGTTCGGCCTTCATCACCTGTCCGAAGGCCAGCTCGAGCGCGCGTTCGCGGATTTCAGGCCCTATCTCGGGCATTGCCGGTTCTATAACTGTCATCACCTGCACGAGCCGGGCTGCGCAGTGCTCGAAGCGGTCGAGGCCGGAAAGATCCGGCCAGAGCGCCACGCGCTATATGCGCAACTGGTCCACGAAGCCAGCCAGATCGTGCGATGAAACGGCTCACGCGCGCGCCCAATCTCATCACCGCGCATCACTGGGTGAACGTGCTGAAGACGGCGGGCGTGCCGTGCGAACTTCATAACCGCTATCTGAACGGCGCAATGGGCGAAATTCCAGCGGATCAGTGCGCGCCGGAAATCTGGATCGTCGATGACCGCGACGAAACGCTGGCGCAGCGTCTTCTCGACCGTGCGCAAAGAGGGCCGGACGTCAACGCCCGGCCCTGGAAGTGCAAGCATTGCGGCGAGTGGCTCGAACCGCAGTTCACCGTATGCTGGAAGTGTCAGACGGAGCGCGATCCGCTCGACGATTGATTCGCCTCAAGCCAGCCAGACGGCGATGGTCAGCATCAGCAGCAGCAACATCCACAGGATGACCGCGCGCCACACGAGACCCACCGCCGATTGCAGCGTGCGCGGCGTGCAGTCGTCGCCGACAGGCAGCGGGCTCGCATCGCCGACGGCCAGCGCCTCCACGCTCAACGGCTCCGCGAGCGGTCCCGCCAGACGCGCGCCAAGTGCGCCGCTGCCCGCCGCGAGCAGCACGCCCTGATTCGCATCGGGCCACTGGCGCGCATGATTGCGCCACGCGTAGATCGCGTCCTCGAAGTTGCCGACGATCGCGAAGCCCATCGCGGTGAGGCGCGTCGGAATCCAGTCGATGAAGAAGAAAGCGCGCTGCGCGAACGACGAGAACTCGGCCGTGCGTTCAGGACTCGGCACGGCCCACGCACGCGCCAGATACTCCGCGATGCGATAGAACACCGCGCCCGCCGGACCGACCGGGATCAGGAACCAGAAGAACACGCCGAACACGTGCCGATGCGACGCGATCACCGCGTGAACCAGCGTATGACGCACGATTTCGCTGACGGGCATGTCGATGGTGTCGAGCCCGGTCCACTGTGCGAGCACTTCGCGCGCACGCGGCACGTCGTCGTTGTTCAGGGCGAGGTGGATATCGGTGAAATAGTGGCTGAACTGGCGGAAGCCAAGCGTGAAGTAAACGACCACCACGTTCCAGAGGAACGCCAGAGCGAAGTTGATGCGATACAGCACGTAATAGACGAGCCCGACTGCCAGCGTCCACGGCAGCACGACGACGAGCCACGCGACGATGCCGTGCTTCTGCTTGCCGGCGTCGAAGCCATGCGCGGTGGATTCCGCATGATAGTGAAGCAGCGCCGAAACGGGATTGTGCGGCGTGAGCGCGCGCACTTGCTCGATGATGAGAGCCAGCAATACGGAGAAAAAAGTCATGCGAGGCGCCGAAACAGTCGGTTAATTCGAGTTTCGCGTAACGATAGCACAGCACCTCGCGCGCGCATCACCCCGGCCGGGCGCGTGGCGCGCGCGCATCACGCATGGTGCTTGCGCCGTCCCGCTCACGCGGCGAGGAAGCGATAGAAATTGCGCAACATGCCGGCTGTTGCGCCCCAGATGAAGTACGGCGCTTTGCCGGCGGCCGGCGTGTAGGGCATCGCGAAGAAACGGCGCTCGCCGCCTTCCCATCGAAATACGCGGACTTCGTGATTCGCCGGATTCATGAGCCACGCGAGCGGCACTTCAAAGATATCGGCGACTTCGCGCGTGTCCGCCTGCAGCGAAAACGGCGGATACACCAGCGCGACGACCGGCGTCACACGAAAACCGGTGCCGGTCAGATAATCGGGCATCGCGCCGATCACTTCGCAATGCTCCGCGCTCAGGCCCACTTCCTCGTGCGCTTCACGCAGCGCGGTCGCGGCGGCGTCGATGTCTTCGGGCTCGCGCCGCCCGCCAGGGAAGCTGATCTGACCGGCATGGTCCGACAGATGATCCGCACGCTGAGTCAGCAGCACGGTCAGCCCGCCTTCGCGCACCACCAGCGGCACCAGCACGGAGGCCACACGCGGATCGCCGCCAATTGCCTTGATGCGCTGTTCAGGCGGCTCCTGCGTCCATTCGAGTTCCTTCGCGAAATGCGCGCGGAGTCCGTCCGGCGTCAGGCGCTCGGGCGGGATCGGCGGCATGTTTTCGCCGGTCGAGAGAACCGGCATGAGTTCGGGTTCGAGGATGCGCGGAGTCGATGTCTTGCCAGTGGACACGGTCTCAAGCCTGAATGTCGAAGATACGATTGGAACACATCAAAGAAAAAAGCACCCGCGAGGGGTGCTTTTTCCGGTGCAACGAACTACTGAGCCACTTACTCGGCGGCGGAAGCAGCGCGGTCCTTCGAGACCAGCTTTTCCTTGATTCGAGCCGACTTGCCCGAACGCTCGCGCAGGTAGTAGAGCTTCGCGCGACGAACGTCACCGCGGCGCTTCACGACGATGCTCGCGAGCAGCGGCGAGTAGGTCTGGAACGTACGCTCGACGCCTTCGCCCGACGAAATCTTGCGGACGATGAAGTTCGAGTTCAGGCCACGATTGCGCTTTGCGATCACGACGCCTTCGTAAGCCTGAACGCGCTTACGCGTACCTTCGACGACGTTCACGTTGACGATGACCGTGTCGCCCGGACCGAAGTCGGGGATGGTCTTCTCGGCCAGCACGCGTGCGATCTCTTCCTTCTCGAGTTGTTCAATCAGATTCATTACTGACTCCTTGTGCCATCTTGCCGAAGTTGCGTGCCTCGCACTGCTGTCGATGAGGCCCCGGTAGAGGATGGGTTTGCTTCAGACGCCGTTTTCACGACGCCCCCTTGTCCCGCTCGTTCGCGCCGGTCTATTCAGACTTCGACGCGCCCTTTGCGAGTTCTGCGAGCCACGCTTCATCGGCGCGGCTCAACATCTTCTGCTTGCGCGCCCGTGCGATTAGATCGGGCCGCTTGAATAGGGTATTGCGTAATGCTTCGCGCCTGCGCCAGGCGTCGATTTCCTTGTGATGCCCGCCGAGCAGCACGTCCGGCACGCGCACGCCTTCGTATTCCTCGGGGCGCGTGTAGTGCGGACAATCGAGCAATACATCGACGAAACTGTCCTGCACCGCCGACTGCGCGTCGTTCAGCACGCCGGGAATATGGCGCACCACGGCGTCCATCAGCGCCATCGCGGGCAATTCGCCGCCCGACAGCACGAAGTCGCCGAGGCTGACTTCCTCGTCCACGACGCGATCAATCAAACGCTGGTCGATCGCTTCATAACGGCCGCATAACAGCACGAGGCCGGGTTCCTGCGCGTAACGCATGACGCGATCGTGGTCGAGCTTCGCGCCTTGCGGAGACATCATCACGACGCGCGTGCCCTCGATGCCCTGCTCGCGCTGCGTCGCTTTCGCCGCGGCGATCGCGTCTTCCAGCGGACGCGCCAGCATGACCATGCCGGGACCGCCGCCGTAAGGCCGATCATCCACGGTGCGATAGTTGTCCGTGGTGAAATCGCGCGGATTCCACGTGCGCAGACCGAAGCGCCCCTGTTTCACCGCCCGGCTGGTAATGCCCCAGTCGGTCAGTGCGCGAAACATCTCTGGAAAGAGCGTCACGACATCGAACTGCATCGCCCTCTCCGTATTCCGCCGGTGTCGCGTGTTGCTGACGAGAGCACCGGATTAATAGTCGGCGTCCCAGTCGACGATGATGCGCTTCGCCGCCCGATCCACCGTCTTCACATACACGCCGACGAACGGAACGAGCCGCTCGCCGGTGACGGGCTTGCCATCCTTCGTTTCGCTCGGATACTCGATCCGCAGGATGGAATGCGCGCCGTTGTCGATCATGTCGGCGACGTGGCCGAGCGCGACGCCCGCCTCGTTTTCGACTGCCATGCCGATCAGGTCGACCCAGTAGAACTCGTCTTCGTCGTCGAGCTTCGGAAAGTCGCTGCGTGCAATATGCACCGTGTGGCCTTTCAGCGCGAGGGCGGCGTCGCGGTCGTCGCAGCCCGACAGGCGCGCGACGATGGAATCGCTATGCACCTTCGACTGGATACAACGCGCGAGCTTGCGGTCGCGATTCTTGACGAGCCACCAACGCTTGGCCGCGAGCAATGCATCGCCGCCCGACTTGCCGTTTGCATGCGGCGTGACCTTGACCCAGCCCTTCAGGCCGTAGGCATCCGCGACGAAGCCGACTTCCACCGCGTCTTCCGGCAATTGCTCGACGGGCTCGATGCCGCCCGCGTGCTCTTCCGGCTTGACTGCCGCAGAAGCGCCGGCCGCCACGCGGCGCGTGCCCGGCTTGCGGACAAACGCACCAAACGTGCCGGCGCCTTCTTCCTGCCCCGGCTTCGGTTGACTGACAGCGCCGGATTCGTGGCCGTTTCTGGGATCACGCGCGGGCATCAGCGAACCTTTGGGCAAATTTCGAACGATTCGGCGACTGCGCCGCGCCTCGCGGCGCGCACAATCGTTTCCATCGCTTCAATCGATCAGACGGCTTAAGCAGCCGGCTGAGCTTGTTGCGACTGCTTGACCAGACGCTCGACGGTCGGCGACAGTTGCGCGCCAACGCCTTGCCAGTAGGTCAGGCGATCTTGCGAGATACGCAGCGATTCGCCCTTCGTAGCGACCGGGTTGTAGAAACCCACGCGCTCGATGAAGCGGCCGTCACGGCGGCTACGCGAATCGGTTGCGACGATGTTGTAGAACGGGCGCTTCTTCGAGCCGCCACGAGCCAGACGGATGATGACCATGCTGAAATCCTTGAAAACCGGGGTTCGGAACTACCAGAACACGCGATTATAGCGGGAATCCAAAGCACGAACAAACACTTAACGCATTTTTCGCGAGCGGCGCGTGCTTCGGAAGAATTTTGACCTGTGTGCTATCGCTGAAACCCGCGCTTGCGGCGTTCTGTTGGCTGCGCCGGGCGCATCGTAAAATAACGGATTGCGCTGCTATCGCACGGGCGCGCCAACACCTTACCACTGCTTTCGCTGATGACCTCCCCGTCCGTCGCCACGCCCGCTGCCCCGAAGTCCGCCCCGACCTACTTTCGCTCGAAGACGCTAACTGCGGCGCTCGCGTTTCTGTTCGGCAGCATTGGTTTGCACCGCTTCTATCTGTATGGCATGCGCGACAAGTACGGCTGGGCGCATATCGTCGGCATCGTGATGGGCGCGTTCGGCTATCTGATGCTCGCGGCGAGCGAGCGCACCTCCGTGCTCGGTTGGGCGCTCGCCTTTCCGGGCGCGGTCTCGTTGCTGGCGGCGTTTCTTTCGGCCATCGTGTACGGCTTGCGCCCGGACGCAAAGTGGGACGCGCAGTTCAATGCCCACACGAATCGTGAGAGCGACTCCGGCTGGACCGTGATCTTCGTCGTGATCTTTTCGCTGCTGATCGGCGCGTTCCTGCTCATGACGGGACTCGCGCTGACGTTCCAGACGTACTTCGAAGGTCAGGTCGAGGCCGCGAAGGCCTTGTCTCAGTGAGCGCCGCGCTCAGAACAGATCGAGTTGACCCGTGCGCGGCGGCGTCCGGGTAAGCGCCGGGCGCTTGAAATCCGACATATCCAGGATGCCGCGATTGCGCTGATTCAGCCCGAGCCGCTTCGTCGCCTGATGAAAGCGCTGTTTCAACATATCGGCCCATAGACCTTCGCCTTTCATGCGCGTGGCGAAATCGGAGTCGTAGTCCTTGCCGCCGCGCATGTCGCGCACGCGGCTCATCACGCGGTCCGCCCGCGCCGGAAAGTGCGCGGTCAGCCAATCCTTGAAAAGCGGCGCGACTTCCCACGGCAAGCGCAGCACGATGTAACTCGCCGTCGTCGCGCCCGCCTCCGCGCACGCTTCCAGCACGCGCTCGAGGTCCGGCTCGGTGACGAACGGGATCACCGGCGCGATGCTGACGCCCACCGGAATCCCGGCGTCGGCAAGTGTGCGGATCGTGCGCAGCCGGCGCGACGGCGTGGCGGCGCGTGGTTCCAGCGTGCGTGCGATGTCGGCATCGAGCGTCGTGACGGTGATTGCGGCCATGAACTGCCCGCGCTCGGCCATCGGCGCGAGCAAGTCGATATCCCGCTCGATCAGCGATGACTTCGTAATCGCCGCAAACGGATGCCCGCAGTCGTGCAGGACTTCGGTCACGCGCCGCGTGAGCTTCAGGTCGCGCTCGACCGGCTGATACGCGTCGGTATTGACGCCCAGCGCGATGGGATCCGGCTGATAGTTGGGCTTCGCAAGCTCCCGTTCGAGCAAGTCGCCGGCATTGACCTTCGCATAGATGCGGCTTTCGAAATCGAGTCCCGGCGAGAGCCCTAGATAGCTGTGCGTCGGCCGCGCGAAGCAGTAGATACAGCCGTGCTCGCAACCGCGGTACGGATTGAGCGAAACCGTGAAAGGAATGTCCGGCGAGTTGTTGCGCGTGAGAATGCTTTTGGCGCGCTCCTCGAACACTTGCGTACGCAGCACCGGCGCGCCTTCTTCTTCAGCCGATTCGTGAACCCAGCCGTCATCGACGGACTCGCGCTCGTCACGCTCGTATCGCCCCTGAATGTTCGTGACGGCGCCTCGCCCCTTGAGCGGCGAAGGCGGTGCAACGGGAAATTCGCGGTCCGGCGTCGGCATTTCGGTGAGAGCTTGTCGTCGAGATACCTGTATAAATATACAGTATCGCCGCGTCGCCGCTAGCGGAAATTTCACACATCGACGGGGATCGTCAGCGTCTCCTTGATCTCCTCCATCACGACATAGCTCTTCGATTGCACCGCCCCCGGCAGTTGCAGAAGAATGTCGCCGAGCAGTTTCCGGTAATCGGCCATTTCGCCGATGCGCGCCTTGATCAGATAGTCGAAATCGCCCGAAACGAGATGGCATTCGAGCACTTCGGGAATGCGCTGCACCTCGCGACGAAACTGCTCGAACATGTTCCCGCTCTTGTGATCGAGCGTGATTTCGACGAAAACCAGCAGCGCCGCGCCCAGTTGCGTCGGGTTCACGCGAGCGTAGTAGCCCGTGATGACGCCATCGCGCTCCATGCGCTTCACTCGCTCGATGCACGGCGTCACCGAGAGCCCGACGCGCTCCGCAAGATCCTTCATCGCGATGCGCCCGTCCTGCTGAAGGATATTCAGGATCTTGTGATCGAGCTTGTCGAGCGCCCGGACCGGATTTCGCTGCGTTCTCATGTGTTTTTTGCTAAAAATCCGCCAAATACATTAACCAAAACTGCCTTGATCGCAATATTATAGGCGATAACACTAGACGGACAATCCGCCGCGGTTCATGCGAAGCGACAGTGTCCGGCCGGATCGAAAAACTGGAGATTTCATGCGAATCGTTATTCTCGGAAGCGGCGTGGTCGGCGTGACGAGTGCGTACTATCTGGCGCGCGCAGGGCACGAAGTGACGGTCATCGACCGTGAAGCCGGCCCTGCTCTCGAAACGAGTTTCGCCAATGCGGGACAGATCTCCCCGGGCTACGCGTCACCGTGGGCCGCGCCGGGCGTGCCGCTGAAGGCCGTCAAATGGATGTTCGAAAAGCACGCGCCGCTCGCGATCCGGCTCGACGGCACGATGAACCAGTTGCAGTGGATGTGGCAAATGCTGCGCAACTGCACGCAGGACCGCTACGCGGTGAACAAGGGCCGCATGGTGCGCCTCGCCGAATACAGCCGCGATTGCCTGCAGGCGCTGCGTGCCGACACCGGCATTCAGTACGAAGGCCGCACGGGCGGGACGCTCCAGCTTTTCCGCACGCAGCAGCAGCTTGACGGCGCGGCTAAGGACATCGGCGTGCTGAAGGATGCAAACGTGCCGTTCGAGCTGTTGTCGTCGGCGGAACTGGCGCAGGCGGAACCGGCGCTGGCCGCCATTTCGCACAAGCTGACGGGCGGCCTGCGTCTGCCGAACGACGAAACCGGCGACTGCCAGATGTTCACCACGCGCCTCGCCGCGATGGCCGAATCGCTGGGCGTCAAGTTCCGCTACAACACGCCGATCGATGCGCTCGCAGTCAGCAACGGCCGCATCGCGGGCGTGAAATGCGGCGATGAACTCGTGACGGGCGATTCCTATGTCGTCGCGCTCGGCTCGTATTCGCCGAAGCTGCTTGGCGACCTCATCAAGATTCCGGTGTATCCGCTGAAGGGCTATTCGATCACCGCGCCGATCGTCGATGCGAACCGCGCGCCGGTGTCGACGGTGCTCGACGAGACGTACAAGATCGCGATCACGCGCTTCAACGATCGCATCCGCGTGGGCGGCATGGCGGAAATTGTCGGCTACGACAAGACGCTCAAGAAGGCGCGCCGCGAGACGCTCGAAATGTGCGTGAACGACCTGTTCCCCGGCGGCGGCGATACCACGAGCGCCACGTTCTGGACCGGCCTGCGCCCGATGACGCCGGACGGCACGCCGATCGTTGGCCGCACGCCGCTGCCGAACCTGTTCCTCAACACGGGGCATGGCACGCTGGGCTGGACGATGTCGTGCGGCTCCGGTCAGTTGCTCGCCGATCTGATGTCCGGCAAGCAGCCGGCGATCCGCTCGGATGACTTGTCGGTGCATCGCTATTTCGGCGATGTCGGCGTGAATACGCGACCGGCTTACGCCAACGTCTGAGTACGCATACACAACGGCGCCTCTCGAAAGAAAGGCGCCGTTGTCGTTTCAGAACTGATCTTCGCTGAGCGCGAGCACGCCTTCGCTGCCGTTCGCGCTGACGATCGCGGCCTCGAGTCCTGGTGCGAGCGACAGAATGTGCTCCGCATAGAACTGCGCCGTCGCGATCTTCGCCGTGTGGAACGGCCCGTCCTCCGCGCGTCTTGCGTGCGAAACCAGCATCGCTCGCGCCATTTGCCATCCGCACAGCACGATGCCCGCCAGCCGCAGATACGGCACGCTCCCCAGGAACACGGCGTTCGGATCGCTCTTGATCCTGGCGACGATGAACTCCACCGACCGCCCGAGCGACAAACTGCCCGCGCTCAGATGCCGATGCATCGACTTGAACGGCTGGCCATCGACTTCTGCAAGCGCGGCGATCGTCTGATCGATGTGTGCGAGCAGCAGTTGCGCCGCCGCGCCGCCGTCGCGCACGGTCTTGCGGCCGATCAGATCGTTCGCCTGGATCGCGGTCGTGCCTTCGTAGATCGGCAAGATGCGCGCATCGCGGTAATACTGCGCCGCGCCCGTCTCCTCGATGAAACCCATGCCGCCGTGGACCTGCACGCCGATGCTCGCGACATCGACGGCAATCTCGGTGCTGAAGCCTTTGACGATCGGCACGAGATACTCGTACACCGCCTGATGTTTCTTGCGCTGCGCTTCGTCCGGATGCGCGTGCGCGACATCGCTGTGCGCGGCGGCGACATACGCCAGTGCGCGCGCGCCCTCGGTATAGGCGCGCATCGTCGCGAGCATGCGGCGCACATCGGGATGATGGATGATCGTTACCGCTTCCCTCGCGCTGCCATCGACCGGACGGCTTTGCACGCGCTCTTTCGCGTACGCGACCGCCTGCTGATACGCGCGCTCCGATACGCCGACGCCCTGCATCCCCACCGCGAAGCGCGCCGCGTTCATCATGATGAACATGTACTCGAGGCCGTGATTCTCTTCGCCGATCAGATAACCGACCGCGCCGCCGTGATCGCCGAATTGCAATACCGCCGTCGGGCTCGCCTTGATGCCGAGCTTGTGCTCGATCGACACGCAATGCACGTCGTTGCGCGCGCCGAGTGAACCGTCATCGTTGACGAGAAACTTGGGCACGATAAAGAGCGAAATGCCCTTCACGCCTTCCGGCGCGTCGGGCGTGCGCGCGAGCACGAGATGCACGATGTTCTCGGCCATATCATGCTCGCCATACGTGATGAATATCTTCGTGCCGAGGAGCTTGTACGTGCCGTCGCCCTGCGGTTCGGCGCGCGTACGCACCAGCGCGAGATCGGAACCGGCGTGCGGCTCGGTGAGATTCATCGTGCCGGTCCATTCGCCGGCGATGAACTTCGGCAGATAGCGCGCCTTTTGGTCGTCGGTGCCGGCCGTGAGCAACGCTTCGATCGCGCCGTCGGTCAGCAGCGGGCACAACGCAAACGAGAGATTCGCCGAGTTGAGCATTTCCATGCACGCCGTCGCGATCAGTTTCGGCAAATTCTGTCCGCCGAACTCAGACGGATGCATGACGCCTTGCCACCCGCCTTGCCCGAACTGGCGAAACGCGTCCTTGAAGCCCGGCGTCGTCCGCACTTCGCCGTCGGACCATGCGCTCGGATCGCGGTCGCCCGCGACGTTCAGCGGCGCAATCACTTCGCCGCAGAAGCGCGCGGCCTCGTCGAGGACGGCCTGCGCGGTATCGAAGTTGCCGTCTTCAAAGCCGGGCAACGCGGCGATGCTGTCCAGGTCCGCCAGTTCCTTCATCACGAACAGCATGTCCTTGACGGGGGCGCGGTAGCTCATTGTCGTGTCTCCTCCTGTGATGCTTCTCTCGTCCACGGATACAAAAAAGGGCGCAACGGTCGTCGCGCCCTTTCGCTCTTCGTGCAGCGATTACCGCCGCGCGTTCTAGCCGAGTTCCTTGACCAGCTCCGGGACGACCGAGAACAGATCGCCAACGAGGCCGTAGTCGGCCACGCTGAAGATCGGCGCTTCGGCGTCCTTGTTGATCGCGACGATGACCTTGCTGTCCTTCATGCCGGCCAAATGCTGAATCGCACCCGAGATGCCGACCGCCACGTACAACTGCGGCGCGACGATCTTGCCCGTCTGGCCGACTTGATAATCGTTCGGCACATAACCGGCATCGACCGCCGCACGCGATGCGCCCAGCGCCGCGCCGAGCTTGTCCGCGAGCGGTTCGAGCACGTGCGTGTAGTTCTCGCCGCTGCCGAGACCGCGACCGCCCGAGACGATGGTCTGCGCGCTCGTCAGTTCCGGGCGATCCAGCTTCGTGATCTCACGGCTTACGAACTGCGAGATGCCGGCATCCGCCGCCGCGTCGATTTTCTCGACCGACGCGCTGCCGCCTTCCGCCGCGACCGCGTCGAAGCCGGTGCCGCGCACCGTGATGACCTTGATCGGATCGCTCGACTGCACCGTCGCGACTGCGTTGCCGGCGTAGATCGGGCGCTCGAAGGTGTCAGCGCTGACGACAGCGGTGATGTCGCTGATTTGCGCGACATCGAGATGCGCCGCGATGCGCGGGGCCACGTTCTTGCCGTACGCGGTAGCGGGCGCAACGATATGCGAGTAATCCTTCGCAATATTCAGCACCGTGCCTTCGACGTTCTCAGCGAGGCCTTCGGCCAGTTGAGGCGCATCGGCGAGCAGCACCTTGCTCACGCCCGCGATCTTTGCCGCCGCATCCGCCGCGCCTTGCGCGTTCGAGCCCGCGACCAGCACGTGCACGTCGCCGCCCATCTTGGCCGCTGCCGCGACCGTGTTCAACGTCGCCGCCTTGATCGACGCGTTGTCATGCTCTGCAATAACCAGAATCGTCATTTTCTCGCGTCTCCCTCACAGCACCTTGGCTTCGGTCTTGAGCTTCTCGACCAGCGTCTTCACGTCGGGCACCATGACGCCCGCGCTGCGCTTCGGCGGCTCGACGACCTTCAGCGTCTTCAGACGCGGCGTCACGTCCACGCCGAGGTCGGCGGGCTTCACCGTCGTCAGCGGCTTCTTCTTCGCCTTCATGATGTTCGGCAGCGTCACGTAACGCGGCTCGTTCAGGCGCAGGTCGGTGGTGACCACCGCCGGCAGTTTCAGCGACAGCGTTTCCGCGCCGCCATCGACTTCGCGCGACACCGTGGCCTTGCCATCGGCGATCGTCACCTTCGATGCGAACGTCGCTTGCGGCAGGCCCGCCAGTGCAGCGAGCATCTGGCCGGTCTGATTCGAATCGTCGTCGATAGCCTGCTTGCCGAGAATGACCAGCTCAGGCTTTTCCTGATCGACCAAGGCCTTCAGGATCTTGGCGACCGCGAGCGGCTGCAGGTCTTCCGTGGACTCGACCAGAATCGCACGATCCGCACCAATCGCCAGCGCCGTGCGCAGCGTTTCCTGACACTGCGTCACGCCGCACGAAACGGCGATCACTTCGGTCGCCACGCCTGCTTCCTTCAGACGAACCGCCTCTTCCACGGCGATTTCATCGAACGGGTTCATCGACATCTTCACGTTAGCGATATCGACGCCCGTGTTGTCCGACTTCACGCGCACCTTGACGTTGTAGTCGACCACGCGCTTGACTGGCACCAGAATTTTCATGCACACGCTCCAAAGTTACGATTACGTCAACCCAGGCTCATTATACGAGCGACACGATCGCGTTTTCCCCCTCCAGACGGGAGGGCCGGGTTAGCGTGCATCAGATTGGATAGGGATTTCGAGCTTTGCGCCCATTTTTATGGAACGGTCGTTCTTTTTCCATCCCGAAAAACCCGGACGACCGGCGCCAAGGCTTACCAGGCTGCGATCACCGCGCCTGCATACTTGCCTTCGATGAACTGCTTCACTTCGGCGGAGTGATACGCGGCGACCAGTTTGCCGACCCACGGCTTGTCCTTGTCGGCCGCGCGAATCGCGATGATGTTCGCGTACGGGCCGTGCGGATCTTCAATCGCGATCGCATCGGACTTCGGCTTCAGGCCTGCTTCCATCGCGAAGTTCGTGTTGATCGCGGCGGCGTCGACGTCGGCGAGCGAGCGCGGAATCTGCGCCGCGTCCAGTTCGACGATCTTCAGCTTCTTCGGATTCTCGACGATATCGAGCGGCGTCGCCTTCAGACCGGCGTCGGCGCGCAGCTTCAGCAAGCCCTGCTTCTGCAGGAGCAGCAACGCACGGCCGCCGTTGGTCGGATCGTTCGGCACCGCGATGCGCGCACCGTTCTGCAATTGCGCGAGCGACTTCAGCTTCTTCGAATAGATGCCCATCGGGAACGTGACGGTATCGGCCACCTTGATGAGCTTGTAGCCGCGATCGCGCACCTGCGCGTCCAGATACGGCTGATGCTGATAGCTGTTCGCGTCGAGATCGCCGGCGGCGAGCGCGGCGTTCGGCTGCACGTAGTCCGAGAATTCGATGACCGTGATCTTGAGCCCGTTCTTCGCGGCGACCTGCTTCACCACTTCCATCATCTGCGCGTGCGGGCCGCCCGTCACGCCGACCTTGATCGCGTTGTCATCCGCGTGCGCTGCGCTGAACAGCGATGCCGCACCCAGAGCGGCGGCGAACTTCAGAATGAATCGACGTTGCATGTGCTGACCTTTCTTTTCGATGTGGTTATTTATGGCTCAGACGGCGCACGAGCCAGTCGCCGAACGACTGCACGAGCTGCACGAACACGATGAGGATCACGACGACCGTGAGCATCACTTCAGGGAGAAAGCGTTGATAGCCGTAGCGGATGCCGAGATCTCCGAGGCCGCCGCCGCCGATCGCGCCCGCCATCGCCGAATAGCCGACGAGCGACACGAACGTGATCGTCAGTCCCGCGACGACGCCCGGCAGCGATTCCGGCAGCAGCACCTTGAACACGATCTGGCTCGTGGTCGCGCCCATCGCCTGGGCGGCTTCGATCAGGCCGCGATCGACTTCGCGCAGCGCCGTTTCGACGAGACGCGCGATGAACGGCGCCGACGCGATGGTCAGCGGCACGACCGCCGCCGCGGTGCCGATCGACGATCCGACGACGAGCCGCGTGAACGGGATCACCGCAACGAGCAGGATGATGAAGGGCGTCGAGCGCACCGCATTCACGACGCCGCCGAGCACGCGATTCACGCCGATGTTCTGCAGCACGCCGTCGCGATCGGTCAGATAGAGCAGCACGCCGAGCGGCAGGCCGAGCGCCGCGCCGATGAGTCCCGAGATGCCGACCATGACCAGCGTCTCCCAGAACGACTGCACGAACATGTCGAACATTTCACTCAACATGGGAAAGCTCCTCCACCACGACGCCTTGCGAGCGCAAATAAGCGATCGCTTCCGCGACCTTCACCGGCTGTCCGCCCGCGAGCACCGCGAGCGAGCCGAACGCCTGGCCCTGTATCTCGTCGATCTGGCCATGCAGGATGTTGAAATCGAGTTCGTAGCGGCGAATCGTCTCCGAGAGAATCGGCTGATCGACGCCCGAGCCCGTGAACGCGAGCCGCAGCAAATGCCCGCTGCCGGTCGAAAGACGCTCGGCGACGCGCGCCTTCAACGCGGGCGGCAACTCGTGCGCGATGACGTCGCCGATCAGCGCGCGCGTGACTTCGTGACGCGGCTGCATGAAGACATCGACCACCTTCCCTTCTTCGACGACGCGTCCGGCATCGAGCACGGCCACGCGATCGCAGACCTGCTTGATCACTTCCATCTGGTGCGTGATGAGCACGATGGTCAGCCCCAGCTCGCGATTGATCTTGCGCAGCAGGTCCAGAATGGCACGCGTGGTTTCGGGATCGAGCGCGGACGTGGCTTCGTCGGAGAGCAGCACGCTCGGCTTGCTGGCGAGCGCCCGCGCGATGCCCACGCGCTGCTTCTGTCCGCCGCTGATTTGCGCCGGATACTTGTCCTTGTGCTGCGTGAGGCCGACGAGTTCGAGCAGCGGCAGCACCGTCTCTTCGATTTGTGCGCGCGTCTTGCCGGCGAGTTCGAGCGGCAGCGCGACGTTGCCGAACACCGTGCGCGACGACAGCAGGTTGAAGTGCTGGAAGATCATGCCGATGTCGCGGCGCGCGGCACGCAGGTCATCCTTGCCGAGCGTGGTGAGGTCGCGCCCATCGACGACGACGCTGCCTTCGCTTGGCCGCGTCAGCAGGTTGATGGTGCGCACCAGCGTGCTCTTGCCCGCCCCGCTGCGTCCGATGATGCCGAAGATCTCGCCGGCGGGAATCGCCAGATTGACGTTATGCAGCGCTTCCACCCAGCCCCGAGGTCCCGCAAAGCGCTGCGAGAGATTACGTATTTCGATCATGCGCCGGTCGTGAAAATACAAACGGCGGAAGGCTTCGCCGGGTGAACGCACCCGCGCAGCCGGCCGCCGCTGGTTCTCTGCTGTTTTATGAGAGAAGCGATTTTACAGGACGCACCTCATTCTGTTTAATAATGAATTCCGATCGACTAATTACCGCTGGATATTTAAGCGCTCATGGCACGAAACGTCTATTCGACGAGCACCATCACGACGCGACAGGGCGTCGAACTGTTTTTGCACCGCTGGCAGCCGTCGCCGCCAACGGTGCCGCAGGCGCGCATCGCGCTGCTGCACGGGCTCGGCGAGCATGCCGGACGTTATGACGCGCTCGCACAGACGTTGAATGCGGCCGGCATCGAAGTGATCGCGCTGGACTTGCGCGGCCACGGCAAGTCGTCGGGCGAGCGCGCGTATGTGCGCGTTTTCGACGACTATCTGAGCGATGCCGCCGTCCTGCTCGAAGCATGCGCCGCCACGCCTCCCGCCGATACGCCGCTTTTCCTCATGGGCCACAGCATGGGCGGGACCGTCGCCGCGTTGCATGCCGCGGAGCGGGCGGAGGAAGGGACGCTTGCGGGCATGATCCTGTCGAGCCCCGCGCTTCGGCCCGGCAAGGACATGCCGCGCTGGAAGGCGAAGCTGGCGCGAATCGTCGGCACGGTGTTGCCACGCTGGCGCGCGTTGCAAATCGATGCCGCGTTGCTATCGCGTGCGCCCGGCGTCGTGGAGGCTTATCGGCGCGACCCGCTCGTGCATCACGGACCCGTGACCGCGCGCACCGCTGCGCAGATTCTTGCAGCGATGGAACGCATCGCGGTGAAGCGCGCAGATATCACGGTGCCCTACCTGATCTTCCACGGCGGCGCCGACGCGATCTGCGATCCCGCGGGCAGCCGCGAATTCGAAGCCAGCGCCGGTTCGACCGACGCCACCCTCGCGATCTACGAAGGCAGTTATCACGAGACGCTCAACGATCTGGATCGCGATCGCGTGATTCGCGCACTGATCGACTGGACGCTCGTGCGCGCCGACTATGCCCGCAGCCGCCGGGCTTAAATCTCGGCCAGCGCCCGCAAGTGCGCGACGACGCTGCGGCCGAGCGCCGACAGGTTGTAGCCGCCTTCGAGACAACTGACGATGCGCCCTTGCGCGTGACGTTTCGCCACGGCGCGAATCTGCTCGGTGATCCACGCGTAGTCGTCCTCGACGAGGCCCATGTTGCCGAGATCGTCTTCGCGATGCGCGTCGAAGCCGGCGGAGACGAACAGCATCTGCGGCTTGAATTCATTGAGACGCGGCAGCCACATAAGATCGACGACTTCGCGCACGGCCATGCCCTTCGTGCGCGCCGGCAGCGGCACGTTCACCATGTTGGATGCGTGGTTGTCCGCGCCGCTGAACGGATAAAACGGATGCTGGAAGAAGCTGCACATCAGCACGCGCGGATCGCCGGTGAAGGCGGCCTCTGTGCCATTGCCGTGATGCACGTCGAAATCGATGACCGCAACGCGCTCCAGGCCATGCACTTCGAGCGCGTGACGCGCCGCGATGGCGACGTTGTTGAAGAGGCAGAAGCCCATCGCGCGGGCGGGCTCCGCGTGGTGCCCCGGCGGACGCACGCTGCAGAATGCGTTGTCGTATCGCCCTTCCATGACGGCGTCGGTAGCCGCGATGGCCGCGCCCGCAGCACGTAACGCCGCGCGGTAGGAAGCCGGACACATCGACGTATCGGGGTCCAGTTCGCTTCGTCCCTGCTCCGGCGTGCGGCTCTTGATGTAGTCGATATGCGCCTGCGTATGCACGCGCGCGAGGTCGGTTTCCTCGGCGAGCGGCGCTTCCTCGCGCTCGATCAGGGAATCGATCCGGCTCGCGATGAGCTGGTCTTCGATCGCCTGCAGCCGCGCCGGGCATTCGGGATGCCACTGGCCGTTGTCATGCTGGAGGCAGTCGGGATGCGTATAGAAGCCGGTGGCCATGATGTCTCGCAGTGCCGTTGTCGTCGGCTCTCGTCTCGTGTTTTTTCGTCATACGCGATTCCCGCGCCGCGTATTTGGCGTTAAGTTACCACACCGTTTCCAACGGCCGCCTTCCGGGCGGGCATCGGCCTTGCGCGCGAGGGGCGTCGGTTATACTGCCCCGACGCCTCGACAGGCAAGCATCGTCGATGGTTCGTCGCAGGACGTTGCGTCCGGTTGAGCATTCTTGCATCGGGAATAGCGACGCGTCGCTCCAAGCGCGCTCGAACATCCGGCATCGCCCCATATCGCCTCATCACGCACACTATGACTTTTCAGTTTGCCCCGCTCGACTCCACCTTCAGGCCGCTGACGCGCGCGTTCATCGCATCTCTTTTCTGCGCGATCGGCGTCATGTCCGGCAACAGTGCCGTCGCGCAGTCGCAGCAGCCGCAGACCACCGCGCAAGGGCAAGTGTTCGAAGAAGAGATCGTGCCGCAACGTTATGCGAACAACGCGAATGTCGATGCTTTCATCAACGACATGGTCGCGCGTTACGACTTCGATGCCGCGAAGCTGCACGACCTGTTCAATCGCGTCAGCTATTCCGCGACCGCGGTGAAGCTCGTGCTGCCCTCGCCGACGCCATCGACGAAAAACTGGCGTGTGTACCAGTCGCGCTTCATCGAGCCAATTCGCATCGACGCGGGCGTGAAATTCTGGCGCGCGAATCAGGCGACACTGCAGCGCGCGTCCGCGCAGTTCGGCGTGCCGCCCGAGGTGATCGTCGGGATCATCGGCGTGGAAACCATCTACGGGCGATACATGGGCAACTTCCGCGCGCTCGACGCGCTGACCACGCTCACGTTCGACTATCCGAATACGCCGAACCGGCTCGAACGTCAGGCGACGTTCCGCAAGAATCTCGAAGACCTGCTGGTGTGGACGCGCGATTCGCAGATTGATCCGACCACCGTGCTCGGTTCGTACACCGGCGCGATCGGCATTCCGCAGTTCCTGCCGAGCAGCATCGTGCAATACGCGGTCGATTTCGACGGCAACAGCCGCATCGATTTGCGCACGAGCCAGGCCGATGCGATCGGCAGCGTCGCGAATTATCTGAAGCAGAACGGCTGGGAACCGGGCCGTCCGGTCGTGTGGCGCATCGCTGGGGATGAAGGCAGCCAGGGCATCGCGCAAGCCGCCGCCGATGGACAGGCCGAGCCGCACTGGTCGCTCGCGCAATTGACGAAGGCCGGCATGCTGATGGCCGAGCCGGGGCTGAACGTTGCGGCGGAGGCGGCGACGCCGCTGACCGTCGTCGATCTGCCGACGCCCGGGCGAGCCACCGAGTACACGCTCGGACTGAAGAACTTCTATGTGCTCACGCGCTACAACCGCAGCTTCTTCTATGCACTCGCCGTGTACCAGCTCGGCGAGGCAGTGAAGGCGCGCATGGCGGCGACGGGCGCCGACCAGTAAGCGCAAATGCGACGCGCGGTCGGTCCGCGCGTCGTCATCGGTCAGGCAGGAAACACGCCCGTCGACAGATAGCGATCGCCGCGATCGCAGACGACGAACACGATGGTCGCGTTCTCGACCTGACGCGCGACACGCAGCGCCACTTCACACGCGCCGCCCGACGAAATGCCGGCGAAGATGCCTTCGACCGACGCGAGCCGGCGAGCCATCGCTTCCGACGCGGCCTGACTCACGTTTTCCACACGATCGACGCGGCTGCGATCGAAAATCTTCGGCATATACGCTTCCGGCCATTTACGGATGCCCGGAATGCGCGAGCCCTCTTCCGGCTGCGCCCCGACAATCTCGATCTTCTCGTTCTTCTCTTTCAGATACCGGGACACGCCCATGATCGTGCCCGTCGTGCCCATCGACGAGACAAAATGCGTGATGCGGCCTTCGGTCTGCTGCCAGAGTTCCGGACCGGTGGTCTCGTAGTGCGCGAGCGGATTGTCCGGATTGGCGAACTGGTCGAGGATGATGCCCTTGCCGTCGCGCTGCATCTGGTCCGCGAGATCGCGGGCGTATTCCATCCCGCCCGTCACCGGCGTCAGAATGATCTGCGCGCCGTACGCGCCCATGCTCTGACGGCGCTCGATCGACAGATCCTCCGGCAGGATCAGCACCATCTTGTAGCCGCGCACGGCGGCGGCCATTGCGAGCGCGATGCCCGTGTTGCCGCTCGTCGCTTCGATCAGCGTGTCGCCCGGCTTGATGCGGCCGCGCTCTTCAGCTTTCCTGATCATCGACAAAGCTGGCCGGTCTTTCACCGAGCCCGCCGGGTTGTTGCCTTCGAGCTTGCCCAACACGACGTTGTTGCGGCTGCGGATTTCATCGTCCACGACGCGGACGAGTTGCACGAGCGGCGTGTTGCCGATAGTGTCTTCGATAGTCATGTAAGCCATAGCGAACCGGATGTCGAATCCCGCGGCGAATGCTTGGACCGCGTTCAGGGATTGTGATGAGGGAATGAATCGATTGTAGCCCACCGGTCTTTCCGATGCGTCGCGCCCCTCATGCGCCAATGGCTTCCTCGCGCTCACGCAAAAAACCCGCGGTGAGGCAAACCGCGGGGGCCCAAAACATCCGAAGGCTGAAGGAGCGTGACCGATTCGGCGCACCGGCGGCGAGGCTCCGCCGGTGCGCCGCGCTGCTTACTTCTTCACGACGACAGGCTTCGCGCCGGCCGACGAGGCCACCGGCGTCGCGCTGACATGATTCGCGCCGCCCGCGCTGGCGGCAGCTGTCTTCGGCGCGTTGCCGATGCTCAGGCCCTCCGCCTCCAGACGCTGCACCGTCTTGCCGCCCATGCCCTTCACGCGCGAGCTGAGATCGGCCGCGTCCTTGAACGGGCCGTGCGCCTGTCGCTCGTCGAGAATGGCTTTCGCCTTTGCCGGACCAATGCCCTTGATGCCGCGCAGCGCATCGGTATTGGCGGTGTTGACATCGACCGCCGCGAACGCCGAACCGATGGAAAGGGTCAGCGCCAGGGCGACGATCGTTGAGAGTGCTTGCTTGAACATACTGGTCTCCAGAAGAACCGGCCGGCGAACAGTGCCGACCGCGAGACCCAGTGTAGAGAGACTTGAAAGGCGTTTATAGCTGGCCGAATAGCCAACGCACGTAGCGATCGACGCCTTCCTGAACCGTGAGGAACGGCGCGTCGTAGCCGGCTGCGCGCAGGCGCGTCTGGTCGGCTTGCGTGAAGCACTGGTACTTGCCGCGCAGGGCGTCGGGGAACGGAATGTACTCGATCAGCCCCCGCTGCACCAGCTCCGCGAGCGAGAGCGGCGCTTCGCCGTTCATCGACCGCAGCGAATTCACCACCGTCGACGCGATGTCGTTGAACGGCTGCGCGCGTCCCGTGCCGAGGTTGAAGATGCCCGACTTCTCCGGATGATCGAGGAAGTGCAGATTGACCTTCACCACGTCTTCGACGGACACGAAGTCGCGCGTCTGCTCGCCCGCGCCGTAGCCGTTGTACTCGCCGAAGAGCTTCACCTTGCCTTCCGAGCGGAACTGGTTGAAGTTGTGGAACGCAACCGACGCCATGCGCCCCTTGTGCGTCTCACGCGGGCCGTACACGTTGAAGTACCGGAAGCCGACGATCTGACTGCCCGCCTTCGGCAAGACCTGACGCACGACCTGGTCGAACAGGAACTTCGAGTAGCCGTAGACGTTGAGCGGCTTTTCGACTTCGCGCTCTTCGACAAAGCGGCTCGAACCGCCATAGGTCGCAGCCGACGACGCATACAGAAACTGCGCGCCCTGCTCGAGACAGATGTCCATCACGTCCCGGCTATAGCGGAAGTTGTTGTCCATCATGTAGCGGCCGTCGGTTTCCATCGTGTCCGAGCACGCGCCTTCATGGAACACCGCACGCACCCGGCCGAAATCGCCACGGCGAAAACGCTCGATGAATTCGGTCTTGTCGAGGTAATCGTCGATCTCGCAGTCGACCAGATTCTTGAACTTGTCCGCGCGCGTGAGATTGTCGACCGCAATCACGCGGTTTTCGCCGCGCTCCTTGAGCGCCTTGACGATGTTGCTGCCGATGAAGCCGGCCGCCCCGGTAACGATAAAGGTCATGGCGAAGTAATCAAATAGGATCAGGCGAAGAGTTCGTTGTAATCGACGGTCGCCGTGCCGAGCTTGCCGACGACGATTCCCGCCGCGCGATTCGCATAGACGATGGAGTCGACGAGGGGCACGCCCGCGCCGAGCATCGTTGCAACCGTTGCAATGACGGTGTCGCCCGCGCCCGATACATCATACACTTCGCGCGCTTCGGCCGAATTGTGGAGCACTTCGTTCTCGGTGAAGAGCGTCATGCCTTCTTCCGAACGCGTCAGCAGCAGCGCGCTCAGGTCGAGGTCGGCGCGCAGTTTCGTCACGCGCTCGTGCAGGTCTTCTTCCGACTTCCACTGGCCGATCACTTCGCGCAACTCCGCGCGGTTCGGTGTGATCAGCGTTGCGCCGCGATAGCGTTCCCAGTCGTCGCCCTTCGGATCGACGAGCACGGTTTTGCCGGCGGCCCGCGCATCGCTGATCATCTGCGTGACGTGCGTGAGGCCGCCCTTCGCGTAATCGGACATCAGGATGACGTCGTGCTGCGGCAGCAGTTCGGTGAAGCGTGCGAGGCATGCACGCAGCACTTCGTGATTCGGCGTGTTTTCGAAGTCGACGCGCAGCAGTTGCTGCTGACGCGACAACACGCGCAGCTTGATGGTCGTGAGCAGTTCGGCATCGCGAGCCAAATGTCCCGTCACGCGGCTTTCGCCGAGCAATTCGACGATGCGCTCGCCCGGTTCGTCATACCCCACGACGCAGAGCAGGCCCGCCTGCGCGCCGAGCGCCGCCGCGTTGCGTGCGACGTTCGCCGCGCCGCCCAGGCGATCCTCCTTCTTCTGCACATGCACGACCGGCACGGGCGCTTCCGGCGATATGCGATTCACATCGCCGAACCAGTACCGGTCGAGCATGACATCGCCGACCACGAGCACGCGCGCCGCCGAAATGCGGGCGCGCGACACCACAGGGATATTTGCCGGCTTACTGCCGGCTGCCATTGCCGTCGAGTTCGACATGGGGACGTCCTATTGCAAAATAATCGATGCCTAGTTCAGCCATCGTTTCCGGTTCATACAGATTGCGGCCATCGAAGATGACCGGCATCTTCAGCTCGCTCTTCAAATGCCCGAAGTCGGGGCTCTTGAATTCCTTCCATTCCGTCACGATGACAAGCGCATCCGAGCCCGTCAACGCTTCCTGCTGCGTGTTCACGAAATGCAGACGGTCCATGTCGCTCGTGCGATCGGCCAGATCGAGTGCGAACACGCGCTGCGCTTCCTGCATCGCTACCGGATCATACGCGCGCACGGTCGCGCCGCGTTCGAGCAGCGACGCAATAAGACGACGGCTCGACGCCTCGCGCATGTCGTCCGTATTCGGCTTGAACGCGAGCCCCCACACGGCGAACGTGCGGCCACGCAGGTCTTCGCCCATGCGCTTGACGATCTTGTTGACGAGCACTTCCTTCTGCGCGTCGTTGACCTCTTCCACGGCTTCCAGGATCCGCAGCCGATGCCCGTTCTCGCGCGCCGTCTGCACGAGCGCCTGCACGTCCTTCGGGAAACAGGAGCCGCCGTAGCCGCAGCCCGCATACAGGAAGTGATAGCCGATGCGCGGGTCCGAGCCAATACCGCGCCGTACCGATTCGATATCGGCGTTGACGACATCGGCGAGATTCGAGAGGTCGTTCATGAACGAGATGCGCGTCGCGAGCATCGCGTTGGCCGCGTATTTCGTGAACTCGGCGGAGCGCACGTCCATGTACAGCGTGCGTTCGTGATTGCGGTTGAACGGCGCGTAGAGACGCTTCATCATTTCACGCGCGCGATTGCCGGCCTGATCGTCGTCAATGCCGATCACGATGCGGTCCGGACGCATGAAGTCGTCCACCGCCGCGCCTTCCTTCAGGAACTCGGGGTTCGACACGACCGAGAAGCCGTGCTTGTCCGCGCCTTCGAGCCCGCGCGCCTTCAGCTCTTCGTCGACGACGCGCTTCACTTGCAGCGCCGTGCCGACCGGCACCGTCGACTTATCGACGATCACCTTGAAGCCATTCGAGTAGCGCCCGATATTGCGCGCCGCTGCGAGCACGTATTGCAGGTCTGCGGAGCCGTCTTCGTCGGGCGGCGTGCCGACCGCGATGAATTGAATGTCGCCGTGCTCCACGCTCGCCTTGACGTCGGTGGAGAACTGGATGCGTCCTGCCGCGCGGCAGCGCCGGAGCATTTCCTGCAGGCCGGGCTCGTGAATCGGTACGCCGCCACTATTCAGGATATCGATCTTGCGCGCATCGACGTCGACACAAAATACGTCATTGCCGATTTCAGCGAGACATGCGCCGGTCACCAGACCGACATAACCCGTACCCACGATAGTAACTTTCATAACGCTCCGTTGGTTTCAAAGGTGCCGGCCGTGGCGGGCGTTCGAATGAACACGCCCGCCGTGCTGCAATTCAGGCCGAGCTCGTGATGGGTTCGACGCGTCGCGGCGCGTAAGTTTCCCAGCCGCTGCATCCGGGGCATTGCCAATAAAAAAGACGGGCGCGGAATCCACACGTTTGGCACGTGTACCGCGGCAGATTCTTGGTGCGCTGCTTGACGAGCGTGCGCATGAGTTCCAGTTCGCCGCGGCGCGGCTCCTCGGCGGTCGCTTCCTGCGCTTCGAGCAGTCGCGTCATGCCGGCAAGATTCGGCGCGATCTGCATCTGCTTGCGTGCGAGCGCGTGCGCTGCATCGAGGCCGCGCAGTTCCTGAACATGCTTGTACGCGACATCGAGCAGGTCATTCGACGGATAGCGGCTTGCGTAATCGGTCAGCAGATCGACGCCCTCGTCCTTGCGCCCGAGCGCGGCGTACGCCTTCATCAGCTTCTCGGCGACGAGCGGCAGATACGCCTCGTTCTGCGCTTCGACGCGCTTCCACACGGCAATCGCGGCTTCGACGTTGCCGGCGGCGGCCTCGACATCGCCCGCGAGGATGGTCGCGCGCACGTTGTCCGGGTTCGATGCGAGCGCGAGTTTCAGTTCGGCGCGTGCCTCGTCGAGATTCTTGCGCTGCAACGCTTCCTGCGCGAGTTCGCAATGAAAGTGCGCAATTTCCATGTGCAGCGACGGCGCGCCCATCTTCTCGATGCGTTCCGCCGTCACGATCGACTTCGGCCAGTCCTTTTCGATCTCGTAGATGGTCAGCAGCGCGCGCTGCGCGCCGAGCGAGTATTCGCCTGCTTCCAGCGAGCGGAAGGTTTCTTCGGCGCGGTCAAGCAGGCCGGCTTTCAGAAAGTCCTGGCCCAGTTCATACAGCGCGTGATCGCGTTCGGCGACGGGCAAATCGGCCCGGCTCAACAGATTCTGATGCACGCGGATCGCGCGATCCGTTTCCCCGCGCCGGCGAAACAGGTTGCCGAGCGCGAAGTGCAATTCGATGGTTTCGGGGTCCAGCTTGGCGACTTCCACGAACGCGTCGATCGCCTTGTCGTGTTGCTCGTTGAGCAGGAAGTTTAGGCCGCGAAAATAGGAGCGTGGCAGATTCGCATTTTCGGACAGCAGCGTTTTCAGATCGTAGCGCGACGCCATCCATCCGAGCGCGAAGGCTACGGGAATCACGAGCAGCCACCAGAAGTCTAGATCCATGCGAATGTGTGGTTGAGTCGGTTAGGTGTCTGCTGTTGCGGGGTCCCGCCACGTATCGCAGCGACGGGTGCGCTCAAATGAGCGGCGGCATCGGCGGTTCTTCCTTGACGGCCGGCGTTTCGCGCGCAACGCGCAGTTCCCGCTTCAGACGCCTGTTTTCCATCCGCACGCGCAGCATCGCCGGAACGGCCGACACCAGCCCTGCCAGCAGGCCGACGACGAAGAACGCCAGACCGATGAGAATCAGCGGCGCGTCCCAGCCGTAGCCTGCAAGGAAATTCAGCGTGGCCGTCTGGGTATTGGCGAGCGCCAGCACGAGCAGCAGCACGAAGACCAGAACGCGGATCAGCCAGACGATGAATTTCATGTACGGTCTCGCAAAAGCGGTCGCATCCCGCAGCCTTCCCGTCGTGGTCGGCCTACGTGATTACCCGAGTCAAAGTGACCGGTATTGTAATGGATGCATCTGGCCGGGGACACCGAAGCACGGGCAAGGCTTTAGTAGGAATGTAAGCATCTGTGTGCGCTACCGAACGTCCGGACAGTGTCACAGACGCGCTCGCTTGCTTGAGACGTAAAAAAAGCACCCCGAGGGGTGCTTTTCTGGTCGATTGCCTCATGGCCGGACGTCGCGACGACCGGTCTGCCCGCATTTCGGGAGCCGGCCGGCGTCGATGCGCGCCGATCAGAGATCGTCCGCATCGTCGTCATTCGACGCCTTCAGCGGCTCGCCCGCGCGGCCATCGACGCGTTCGCGCAATTCCTTGCCCGGCTTGAAGTGCGGCACGAATTTCTCCGGCACCAGCACTTTTTCACCCGACTTGGGATTGCGCCCGACGCGCGACGGACGACGGTTGAGCCCGAAGCTGCCGAAGCCGCGAATCTCGATGCGATGACCGTTGGCAAGCGCCTCCGACATCGCATCGAGCATCGTCTTCACTGCGAAATCCGCATCCTTGAGGACAAGTTGCGGAAATCGCAGCGCCAACTGGGCGACCAATTCACTTTTGGTCATACTGCAGCAATGCCTTTAAGGCTTAGCTGTTCTGGCCGTCGAGCTTGGCCTTGAGCAGCGCGCCGAGGTTGGTCGTGCCGGTCGCGGCGGCGTTCGAATCCGAAGACTGCAGGCCGCGCATGGCTTCCTGCTGCTCCGCCGAATCCTTCGCCTTGATCGACAGGTTGATGCCGCGCGACTTGCGATCGATGTTGATGATCATCGCGTTGACCTTGTCGCCTTCCTTCAGCACGTTGCGCGCATCTTCCACGCGGTCCTGTGCGATTTCCGAAGCGCGCAGGTAGCCTTCGATTTCGCCGGACAGCGTCACGACTGCACCCTTCGGATCGACCGACTTCACGACGCCGTCGACGATAGCGCCCTTGTCGTTGATCGCGACGAAGTTGCTGAACGGATCGCCTTCGAGCTGCTTGATGCCGAGCGAAATGCGTTCCTTCTCGACGTCGATGCCCAGAACCACGGCTTCGACTTCGTCGCCCTTCTTGTACTTGCGCACGGCTTCTTCGCCGGTTTCCGACCACGACAGGTCCGACAGGTGAACCAGACCGTCGATGCCGCCAGGCAGACCGATGAACACGCCGAAGTCGGTGATCGACTTGATGGCGCCGCTGATCTTGTCGCCCTTCTTGAAGTTGCGGCTGAAGTCATCCCACGGATTCGGCTTGCACTGCTTCATGCCGAGGGAGATACGGCGGCGGTCTTCGTCGATTTCGAGAACCATGACTTCGACTTCGTCACCGAGCTGAACGACCTTCGACGGCGCAACGTTCTTGTTGGTCCAGTCCATTTCCGACACGTGGACAAGGCCTTCGATGCCCGATTCCACTTCGACGAATGCGCCGTAATCGGTGATGTTCGTGACCTTGCCGAACAGGCGCGTGCCCGACGGGTAACGGCGCGAAATGCCTTCCCACGGATCGTCGCCCAGTTGCTTGATGCCGAGCGAAACGCGGTTCTTCTCTTGGTCGAACTTGAGGATCTTGGCCGTGACTTCCTGGCCGACCGACAGCACTTCCGACGGGTGACGCACGCGACGCCATGCGATGTCGGTGATGTGCAGCAGGCCGTCGATGCCGCCGAGGTCCACGAACGCGCCGTAGTCGGTGATGTTCTTGACCACGCCTTCGACGATCGCGCCCTCCTTCAGCGTTTCGAGCAGCTTTGCGCGCTCTTCGCCTTGGGTAGCTTCGATCACGGCGCGGCGCGACAGCACGACGTTGTTACGCTTGCGGTCGAGCTTGATGACGCGGAATTCGAGCGTCTTGCCTTCGTACGGCGTCGTGTCCTTGACCGGACGCGTGTCGACGAGCGAACCCGGCAGGAACGCGCGGATGCCGTTGACCATCACGGTCATTCCGCCCTTCACCTTGCCGGTGATGGTGCCGGTGACGAGTTCGTTGTTGTCCAGCGCCTTTTCCAGCGACAGCCACGAAGCGAGGCGCTTCGCCTTGTCGCGCGACAGGATGGTGTCGCCATAGCCGTTTTCCAGCGCGTCGATCGCGACGGAAACGAAGTCGCCCGCCTGCACTTCCACTTCACCCGCGTCGTTCAGAAATTCTTCGAGCGGAATATAGGCTTCGGACTTGAGACCAGCGTTGACGACCACGAAGTTGTGGTCGACACGCACGACTTCGGCGGAGATCACTTCGCCGGCGCGCATGTCCTGCTTGGTCAGCGACTCTTCGAACAGAGCCGCGAAAGATTCGGTATTCGGGGTGGAGGTTTGCAGGTCGGACATAAAAATCGGAATTTGCACAGCCTTGGCGCGGTGGTCCTAATGGCCCGGAAAAGCCGGACACTAGACCGGTAAGTGCGCGAAGCCGCACGGGGTTAAGGGGTTAACACACGTTCCGCCTCACGGCGAAACACCTTGCTATCCGGCAGCCGTTGCCCGCCGCCGGTTACTGCTGATTCACTACGAAACCATCAGACGCAAACTTCGCTGTACCAGCCGATGATCTGCTCGACCGCCTGGTCGATGGAGAGACTCGACGTATCCAGCGTCTTCGCGTCCGCTGCGGGCTTGAGCGGCGCGGCCGCACGGTTGGTGTCCCGGGCGTCGCGTTCGCGCAAATCGCGCAGCAAGTCATCCATATTAGCAGAAAAGCCTTTTTGCATCAATTGCTTATAGCGCCTGGCCGCGCGTGCCTCGACGCTCGCGGTAAGAAAGACCTTAAGCGTGCCGTCCGGGAAGATCACGGTGCCCATGTCGCGGCCGTCCGCAACCAGGCCGGGACGCTTGCGGAACGCCCGCTGGCGAGCGACGAGGGCCTGCCGCACTTCGGGATGAACCGCGATCGCGGACGCGCGATTGCCAACCGCTTCCGCCCGGATTTCGCTCGATACGTCGACGCCGTCGAGCTGTGCGCAGCCCTCGCGGAAGGTGATATGCAGGTCGTCGACCAGTTTTGCAAGCGCGGCGGCGTCGCCCTGATCGATGCCATAGCGGATGCTCGCGAGCGCCGCAAGCCGGTAAAGCGCGCCGCTGTCGAGCAGGTGGAAGCCGAGCGTGGCCGCGACGAGCGCCGCGACGGTGCCTTTGCCCGACGCCGTCGGCCCGTCGATGGTGATAACTGGAGTGGGGTCGAATGGGCGAGTCGGTTTCATTGCGTGTGGCCGTTGCGGCCGGTCGTTGCGGTGTGAATCGAAGGCATTGCGCGGCTCACGTCCGGGTGAGCGTCGCGAAACGGTCGAAATAGTCGGGGAAGGTCTTGTTGACGCACTTCGGATCGTTGATCCGCACGGGCACGCCGCCGAGGCTGACCAGCGAGAAGCACATCGCCATGCGGTGATCGTCGTAGGTGTCGATGGCGGCGTTCGGTGTGAGCCGTGCGGGCGGCGTGACGACGAGGTAATCCGCGCCCTCTTCGACCGTCGCGCCGACCTTGCGCAACTCCGTCGCCATCGCGGCGATGCGGTCCGTTTCCTTCACGCGCCAGCTTGCAATGTTGCGCAGTGTCGTCGTGCCGCTCGCGAACAGCGCGGCCACCGCGATGGTCATCGCCGCATCGGGGATCAGGTTGAAGTCCATGTCGATGGGCGCGAGCTTGCCGTCTTCCGATTCGACGCCGCGCACTTCGATCCAGTCGTCGCCCATCATCACGTTCGCGCCCATGCGGTTGAGCGCATCCGCGAACCCGACGTCGCCCTGAATGCTGGAGCGTCCGACGCCTTCGACGCGCACCGGCCCGTGCCCGATCGCGCCCGCCGCCAGAAAGTACGACGCCGACGACGCATCGCCTTCGACCATGATCGAGCCCGGCGACCGGTAGCCCGCGCCGGCCGGCACGGTGAAGCGCGCCCAGCCGTCGCGTTCGACCGCCACGCCGAAGCGTTCCATCAGCCGGATCGTGATGTCGATGTACGGCTTCGAAATCAGTTCGCCTTCTACTTCGATGGTGACCGGCCCGCTGCGGCCTTCGATCAGGGGCAGGCTCATCAGGAGCGCGGTGAGGAACTGGCTCGACACGTCGCCGCGCACGCGGATCGGCTTGTCGACGGCAATCTTCGATGCGTGAATCTTGAGCGGCGGAAAGCCGTCGTTCTGCTCGTAGTCGATCGACGCGCCGATCTGGCGCAAGCCGTCCACGAGATCGCCGATGGGCCGCTCGTGCATGCGCGGCACGCCGTGCACGCGATATTCGCCGCCGTTGACCGCCAGCGCCGCCGTGAGCGGGCGCACCGCCGTGCCTGCGTTGCCAAGGAACAGCTCCGCTGACTTCGACGGGAAGGCGCCGCCCGTGCCGGTCACGATGACGCGGTCGCCATCGCGCTTCAGCACGACGCCGAGCGCCTCCAGCGCGGCGAGCATCACGCGCGTGTCGTCGGAATCGAGCAGATTGGTGATCGTGGTGTCGCCCGCCGACAGTGCCGCCAGCAGCAGCACGCGGTTCGAAATGCTCTTCGAGCCGGGCAGCCGCACCGTGCCGGACGCGCGAGCGAAAGGTCCGAGATCGAGATGTTCCATTGTGTGTCCTGGGTGTGCCGCTATGTCGTTGCTGTGTGGTTACTTTGCGGCGGGATCGGCGGAAATCCGCATGCCGCCGCGTTCCTGCCATTCCTTTCGCGCGACGCGCGAGCGCGCAAACGCCGCTTCGAGCGCGGCGCCATCCGACGCGTCGATGGCCGCCCGAAAACGCGCAAGGACATCGGTATAGGCGTCCAGTTCGGCGAGCAGCGCGGTGCGGTTCGCGATGCAGACGTCGCGCCACATTTCCGGGCTGGATGCCGCGATGCGCGTGAAATCGCGGAAGCCGCCTGCCGCGAACGAGAACTTCAACTGCGCGTCCGGCGCTTCGAGAATCTGCTCGACGAGCGCAAACGACAGCACATGCGGCAGATGGCTCACCGATGCGAACACGCGATCGTGCTGGGCTTCGCTCATCCGATGCACGGCGGCGCCGGTCGCGCGCCACATCGCCGCAATCCGTTCGACCGCTTCCGGCGCGTTCTCGCTGAGCGGACAAAGCACCACATTGCGATCGACGTAAAGCTCGGGCAGCGCGGCATCGACACCGCTCGACTCCCGCCCGGCGATAGGATGGCCCGGCACGAATTGCGCGACGCGTGCGCCGAGCGCCGAGCGCGCCGCGGCGACGACATCGCTTTTCGTGCTGCCGGCGTCCGTCACGATGGTCCGCGCGTCGAGAAACGGTGCGATGCGCGCGAGCAGCGGCTCCGTCTGAGCGACGGGCGCGGCAAGCAAGACGACGTCTGCGCCTTCGAGGGCGCGGACGAGCGCGGCGTCGTCGTCGCAGGCGGCGGCTTCATCGATCACGCCCAGTTCGAGCGCGCGCGCGACGGACTGCGCCGAACGCCCGACGCCGACGATGCGCCCGCCCAACCCCGCGCGTTCACGCAGCGCGCGCGCGAGCGAGCCGCCAATCAGGCCGACACCGAAGATAACCAGTTTGTTGAAAGCGAACTCGGTCACGGAACACCGGAGAAAACGCGTCGCGGGGACGCGGGACAATCGGACGGCTGAAAGCGCGGATTTTACCGGGCGCGCGGATAGGACCCGAGAATCTTCAGGAACGCAGCCTTGCGTCCGAGTTCATCGAGCGCGGCGGCCACGGCGGTATCGTCGCGATGACCTTCGACATCGATATAGAAGTAATACTCCCACGTGCCGATGCGCGCGGGCCGCGACTCGAAGCGCGTCATCGAGACGCCGTGCTTCGCGAGCGGCTCCAGCAGCTTGAACACCGCGCCCGGCTCGTTCGCCACCGACACGATGAGCGAAGTCTGATCGTGACCGCTCGAATCGGTCGGCTGCTTGCCGATGATCACGAAGCGCGTGCGATTGTGCGGATCGTCCTGGATCATCGGAGCGACGACGCCGAGCCCGTAATGCGTGGCCGCGCGATCGCCGGCGATGGCCGCGACGGCCGGATCGTTCACCGCGATGCGCGCCGCTTCCGCGTTGCTCGACACGGCTTGCCGCTCGAGACGCGGCGCGTTCGTCGACAGCCAGCGCTGGCATTGCGCGATCGCCTGCGGATGCGCGCAGATCCGCGTCACGCCGTCGAGCGTGCCGGACGCGGTCAGCAGGTTGTGATGGATCGGCAACGCGAGTTCGCCGCCGATCATCAATTGCGTTTGCAGCAACAAGTCAAGCGTGCGCGACACCGCGCCTTCCGCCGAATTCTCGACCGGCACCACACCATACTGCGCCGCGCCAGCTTCGACCGCGCGGAACACTTCGTCGATCGACGGACACGCCAGCCCTTCGATCGAATGACCGAAGTACTCGAACATCGCCTGTTCGCTATAGGTGCCGACCGGCCCGAGGAAGGCGGCGCGGATGGTCTGCTCGAGCGAGCGGCTTGCCGCCATGATCTCGCGCCAGATGGCGCTGATGTGCTCGGCTGCGAGCGGCCCGTCGCTCATCTCCTGAAGCCGCGCGATCACTTGCATCTCGCGCTCGGGACGAAACACCGGCGCGTTGAAATGCTTCTTCACCTCGCCGACTTCGAGCGCCACCGAAGCGCGCTGATTCAGCAAAGCGATGAGTTGCGCGTCGAGCGCGTCGATGCGCTCGCGCAGTGGCTTGAGTCTTGTATTGAGGTCGTCGTCCATGCGGTGCTGTGATGTCCGGATGCGGGTTAAGCGCATTCGCGCTCGAATTCCTTCATGTATTCGACGAGAGCCCGTACGCCCTCGACCGGCACCGCGTTGTAGATCGATGCCCGCATGCCGCCGACGGACTTGTGGCCCTTCAGTTGCAGAAGGCCGCGCGCCTTTGCGCCGGCCAGGAAGTCTGTGTTGCGCGATTCATCGGCGAGAAAGAACGGCACGTTCATGCGCGAACGGTTCTGCCGCTCAACTTTGTTGACGTAAAAATCGCTGGAATCGATGGTGTCGTAGAGCAGCTTTGCCTTTTCGACGTTGCGCGCTTCGATCGCCTGCAAGCCGCCCTGCTTCTTCAGCCACTTGAAGACAAGCCCGGCGATGTAAATCGCATACGTGGGCGGCGTGTTGTACATCGAGTTGTTTTCGGCGACCGTCTTCCATTCGAAGGCGGACGGGCAGATGGCCAGCGCGCGGTCCAGCAGGTCCTCGCGCACGATGACCACCGTCACCCCCGCCATGCCGATGTTCTTCTGCGCGCCGCCGAACAGCACGCCGTATTTGGCGACGTCCATCGGGCGCGAAAGAATATGCGACGACGCATCCGCGACGAGCGGGATATTGCCGAGATCGGGGATATCGAACGCTTCGACGCCATCGATGGTTTCGTTCGTGCAGAGATGCACGTAGGCGGGATCGTCCGACAGCTTCCATTCGTCGATGCCCGGCACGCGCGTGAAGCCCTGCTCCGTCTTGCCGGTGGCGGCCATGTGAGGCGTGCAGTACTTGTGCGCTTCCTTGAGCGATTTCGTCGACCACGAACCGGTCACGATGAAGTCGGCGGTCTTCTTTGCGCCGAGCATGTTCATCGGCACGATGGCGTTTTCGCCGATGCCGCCGCCCTGCAAAAACAGAATGCGATGCGAGGCCGGCACGTTCAGCAATTCACGCAGATCAGTGAGCGCCGCCTCGTGAATCGACATGAATTCGGCGCCACGGTGGCTCATTTCCATCACGCTCATGCCGCTGCCTTGCCAGTCGAGCATTTCGTCGGCGGCTTGCCTCAACACTTCTTCTGGCATCGCGGCCGGGCCGGCGGAGAAATTGAACACGCGCATCTGAGGGTCCCGATTGGCAGGCGCTGCCGAGAATACGGACTGGCGAAGAGACGTGGCCTCGTTCGTCGCGCCTGAAAAAGAAATGGCTGCTTGCGCTCTCACGCAAACAGCCATTATCGCATTGTCCTGAAAACCCGCCAACGCGCGAGGCGGCATGCCTCGCTGGCGAATCTATGCGGACTGCGTGCCCGTGCTTACTTGGCGGCCTTGACGCTTGCCACTTCCGAATCGGCTTGCGTACGCGTTGCCTTGATCGCTTGCGGCATGTACTTCTGCATCAGGCCGTTGACCACGTCGCGGCCAACTTGATCCTGCACCTGGATGAACTTGCGGCCCGTCGTGCTCTTGTAGAAGTTCGTCAGGTCCTTGATCTCGTCCGTCGAGTAGTACTTCGCGTACGCGTCGTACTGAGCCTTCATGGCGTCCTGGCGGAAGTTGTCCGTTGCGAAAACCTGACCTGCCGAATCAACCAGCTTCGGCACTGCGTTCTTTTGCAGCGTCGGAACAGCAGCTTGCTTCTGCTTGTCGTTCAGCGACTTGTTTTCCGACAGTGCGTCCGACAGGATCGCCGGAACCAGTTGCTTCGCCTGCATTTGCGCGCTGTTGCCGATCGCGCCGACGAGCTTCTGTGCGTCGATTGCGTCGAGCAGCTCCTTGATCGCGGCTTGCTTGGCCGGATCAGCCGGTGCTGCTGCGGCAGCCGGCGCCGCCGCCTGGTTCGGCGCCTGGTTCTGAAGCGACTGAGCCATCGCGAAAGTCGGCACGAAAGCGGCCAGCAACATCCACTGCTTGAAACGTCCTTGCATCATTACTCCCTGTAAAAAATATTCAGTTCAGCACCGGCGACGAGCTTTGCACATCTGTATGCGCTCGGCGCTGGCTTCGAAGAGAAACGAAGCGCAGCGCCGGCATGAAGCTCACGTCGCGCAGCTTAACCAATTCAGGCTTTCAAAAGCGATAACGAGAAACCGGCGACACAAAAAATATCAGGCGCTTTCACCACTTTCGCCGCCTTCTCCGTTTTCCGCATCGTCCGGCGTGGGCGTGGAGCCGTTCGCGGCCGCATCCGCTTCGTCGAGTTCGGCATCAGCTTCGGCCTCGGCGATATGCTGCAGTCCCGACAACTTCGTCCCTTCGTCAAGGCTGATGAGTGTAACACCTTGGGTTGCGCGGCCCATTTCGCGTATCTCGGACACGCGCGTGCGGATGAGAACGCCCGCCGTGGTGATCAGCATGATCTCGCTTTCGGGTTCGACGAGCGTCGCCGCGACGACCTTGCCGTTGCGCTCGGAAGTCTGAATCGCGATCATGCCCTTCGTGCCGCGGCCATGGCGCGTGTACTCGTGAATCGGCGTGCGTTTGCCGAAGCCGTTCTCCGTTGCGGTCAGCACCGACTGCGTTTCCCCGCCCGCGACCAGCAGCGCGATGACCTGCTGCCCGTCCTCGAGCTGCATGCCGCGCACCCCGCGCGCGCCGCGACCCATCGCACGGACATCGTTTTCGTCGAAGCGGACGGCCTTGCCCGCATCCGAGAACAGCATGACGTCGTGCGCGCCATCGGTGATCGCTGCACCGACGAGGTAATCGCCCTCGTCCAGATCGACCGCAATGATGCCCTTCTTCAACGGACGGCTGAACGCTTCGAGCGGCGTCTTCTTGACGGTGCCGAGCGACGTCGCCATGAACACGTACTTGTCCGCCGAGAATTCCTTGATCGGCAGCACGACGTTGATCTTTTCGCCGTCCTGCAGCGGGAACATGTTGACGATCGGCCGGCCACGCGAGTTGCGCGAACCCTGCGGCACTTCGTAGACCTTGATCCAGTAGACGCGGCCACGGTTCGAGAAGCACAGCATGTGATCGTGCGTGTTCGCGATGAACAGCGTGTCGATCAGGTCGTCTTCCTTCATCTGCGTGGCCTGCTTGCCGCGACCGCCGCGCTTTTGCGCGCGATATTCGGACAGCGGCTGCGACTTCACGTAGCCCGCGTGCGACATGGTCACGACCATTTCCTGCGGCGTGATCAGGTCTTCGGTGTTCAGCTCGGTCGCGTTCATCTCGATACGCGAGCGGCGTTCGTCGCCGAATTCCGTGCGAATCTGGCCGAGTTCGTCGACGATCATCTGGCGGATACGCTCAGGCCGCGCGAGGATGTCGAGCAGGTCGGCGATCTGCGCCATCACGTCGCGATACTCGCCGACGATCTTGTCCTGTTCGAGACCGGTCAGGCGTTGCAGGCGCATCTGCAGAATTTCCTGCGCCTGAACGTCGGACAGCTTGTAGAGGCCGTCTTCCTGCAGACCGTATGCCGGATTCAGCCCTTCCGGCCGATACGCGATACGCCCGCCCGAAGCCTCGGTTTCCGCACGCGTGAGCATCTCGCGCACGAGCGACGAGTCCCACGGACGGTTCATCAATTCCTGCTTGGCGATGGGCGGCGTCGGCGCGGCCTTGATGATCGCGATGAATTCGTCGATGTTCGCCAGCGCCACGGCCAGACCTTCGAGCACGTGCCCGCGGTCGCGCGCCTTGCGCAGTTCGAACACGGTGCGCCGCGTCAGCACTTCCCGCCGGTGCGACAGGAAGCACTCCAGCATTTCCTTCAGATTCAGCAGCTTGGGCTGGCCGTCGACGAGCGCGACCAGATTCATGCCGAACGTGTCCTGAAGCTGCGTCTGCTTGTACAGATTGTTCAGCACGACTTCCGGCACTTCCCCGCGCTTCAGCTCGATCACGACGCGCATGCCGCTCTTGTCGGATTCGTCGCGAATGTCGGAGATGCCCTCGATCTTCTTCTCGTTGACGAGTTCGGCGATGCGCTCGAGCAGCGTGCGCTTGTTCACCTGATACGGAATCTCGTCGACGATGATCGCCATGCGCTGCCCGCGATCGATCTCTTCGAAGTGCGTGGCCGCACGCATGACGACGCGCCCGCGCCCGGTGCGATAGCCGTCGCGCACGCCCGCGACGCCATAAATGATGCCGGCCGTGGGGAAGTCCGGCGCAGGGACGATTTCGATCAGTTCGTCGACTGTCGCGTCAGGGGTGTTCAGCAGATGCAGGCATGCATCGACGATTTCGCGCAGGTTGTGCGGCGGAATGTTCGTCGCCATGCCGACCGCGATACCAGCCGAGCCATTGATGAGCAGGTTGGGAATACGCGCCGGCATGACGAGCGGCTCGTTTTCGCTGCCGTCGTAGTTCGGGCCGAAGTCGACGGTTTCCTTGTCGATGTCGGCCAGCAGTTCGTGGCCGATCTTCGCCATGCGGATTTCGGTGTACCGCATGGCCGCGGCGTTGTCGCCGTCGACGGAACCGAAGTTGCCCTGACCATCCACCAGCATGTAGCGCAGCGAGAACGGCTGCGCCATGCGAACGATCGTCTCGTAGACCGACGCGTCGCCGTGGGGATGGTACTTACCGATCACGTCCCCGACGATACGCGCCGACTTCTTGTACGGGCGATTCCAGTCGTTGTTCAGTTCGTGCATCGAGTACAGCGCCCGGCGATGCACCGGTTTCAGGCCATCGCGGACATCGGGAAGCGCACGCCCGACGATTACGCTCATCGCGTAATCGAGATACGAACGGCGCATTTCCTCCTCGAGGGAGATTGGCAGAGTCTCTTTGGCGAATTGATCCATTATCCGTGTCTTGAACTGTGCAGCAGCGACACGGCAGCGCGCTCGTCGACCTCACGACACCCATCCGCCGGCCGCGCGGCGCACGCCGGGCAGGCGCGCAGCCGACGTACGCTGCGGCGCCGCGAACGCAGCGCATCAGCAGATTCTACCATGCGGGAAATTCACACCCGGCGCGTCGCGTATACATACAGTTGCCCGGCAGTGCCCCGCTTCTGAAGGAACGGTGCGCCGCTTCGTACCAATTACTTACAAAAACCGGGGAACGTTATCAGTCATTTCGTCACGCGCGCGGGCTATCATGCCGCCTCAACTGTTTCTGCCTGCAGAATCAGCCGCAACGACGGGTTATGGAAACGCGTTTCGGGCACGCCGAATGCGCACGTGCAGCGCCTTATCCGACGGCTGCGCCTTCCTGTCCCTTTCTTGTTGCGGAGGCACCACATAAGGTTGCGAGCGGGCTGGGTGCGGGGATATTTTTATCGTTGCAAGGGAACGATATGGCAAAATGCCAACGCACAAAGTTAGACACTGCTCGAAGTCTACACACAGCGTTTGGCTCCGCGGGGAATGTTATACTTCGAGCAATGTATGACTTGTCTTTGTCTACAGGCTCGCAGTAAACCTGCGGTAATCTCAATTTCGAGAGGAGAAATATGAATAAACTTTCAAAGCTCGCGTTCATTGCAGCTACCGCAGTTATGGCTGCATCGGCCTCGGCACAGTCGGTGCCGGCCTCGCGACAAGCCGTCAATGACAACTGGGTGAATGGCACGGGCGAGTATGTGTGGATGAACGGCACGAACGAGCTGTGCTGGCGCGATGCGTTCTGGACGCCGGCAACGGCTAACGCAAAGTGCGACGGTGCACTGGTCGCGCAAGCGCCGGCTCCCGCAGTCGCTCCGCCGGTCGCACCGGCTCCGCAAATCACGACGCAGAAGGTCACGTATCAGGCCGACGCTCTGTTCGACTTCGACAAGGCAGTTCTGAAGCCGGCTGGCAAGACCGCGCTGGACGATCTCGCATCGAAGATCGGCGCGCTGAACCTGGAAGTCGTGGTCGCTACCGGCTACACCGACCGCATCGGTTCGGACAAGTACAACGATCGTCTGTCGCTGCGCCGTGCGCAAGCTGTGAAGGCTTACCTGGTCAGCAAGGGCATCGAAGCCAACCGTATCTACACGGAAGGCAAGGGCAAGCGCGACCCGGTCACGAAGGGTTCGTGCAACCAGAAGAATCGCAAGCAACTCATCGCCTGCCTCGCACCGGATCGTCGCGTGGAAGTCGAAGTTGTTGGCACGACGCGTCAGCCGCAGCAGTAAGCTGTCGGATTGCCGCAGATCGAACCCCCGCCTCGGCGGGGGTTTTTTTATGCCTGGATCGCCGGGATCGACTCGCTTTCTTGCCGAATGCCGGTCGCATCGCCCGTTGCGCCTTTTGCCCGCCTCAATGAGCGCCTATATACTCGGTCTAACTGATTCACGACTTAGCAAGGGTTTTCTCTCATGACCAATGTCGATCCCCACGAACTACAAAAATTCAGCGAGCTGGCGCATCGCTGGTGGGACCCGAACGCGGAGTTCAAACCGCTGCATGAACTCAACCCGGTGCGGCTCGCGTGGATCGACGATCACGCGCACCTCATGGGCAAGCGTGTCCTGGACATCGGTTGCGGGGGCGGCATCCTGTCGGAATCGATGGCCACGCGCGGCGCGACGGTAAAGGGCATCGATCTGTCGTCGAACGCATTGGGCGTCGCGGATTTGCATAGTCTGGAGAGCGGCGTCGAAGTCGCCTACGAAGAGATTTCCGCCGAAGCGCTGGCGGCGCGCGAGCCGGCCTCGTATGACGTCGTGACGTGCATGGAAATGCTCGAGCACGTACCGAGTCCGGCGGGCACCGTTGCCGCGTGCGCGGCGCTCGTGAAGCCGGGCGGCTGGGTGTTCTTCTCCACCCTCAACCGCAACGCGAAGGCGTATCTGTTCGCGGTGATCGGCGCGGAATACATCGCGCGGATGCTGCCGCGCGGCACGCACGATTACGCGCGCTTCATCAAGCCGTCCGAACTGGCGTCGTACGCGCGCATGGCTTCGCTCTTGCCCGTCGACATCAAGGGCATCACCTACCGGCCGATTTCGAGGCACTTTGGCCTGTCCAACGACACGAGCATCAACTACATGATGGCTTGCCGCCGGGAAGCGTGACACGATGAATCAAGAAGACCAGGATGAAACGGGCGTCGTGCAGACGAAGCCCTTGCCCGACGATCCGACTCCCCTGCCCCAGCGGGCCGCCGAAGGCAACTCGCTCGGTCTTTGCCAGGCGGTGCTGTTCGATCTCGACGGCACCATCGCCGATACCGCGCCCGACCTCGTGGCAGCGGTCAACAAGATGCGCCACGACCGCGGACTAGAGATGCGTCCGCTGGAAATGCTGCGGCCGTATGCGTCGGCGGGCGCGCGCGGGCTGCTCGGCGGCGCGTTCGATATCGGGCCGGAACATCACGAGTTTCCATCGATGCGCGAGGAGTTTCTCGCCAACTACGAAGCCGATCTGTGCATCGAAACGACGCTGTTTCCGGGTATTGCGGAATTGCTGGATCAGCTCGACGCGCGCGGCGTGCGTTGGGGCATCGTGACGAACAAGGTGACGCGGCTCGCGGCGCCGCTCGTCGCGCTGCTAGGCCTCGACACGCGGGCGGCCTGCCTCGTCTGCGGGGACACGACTCCGCATTCCAAGCCGCATCCCGCACCGCTGCTGCATGCGGCCGAGCTGCTCGATGTCGCGCCGGAACGTATCGTCTATGTGGGCGATGACCTGCGCGACGTACAAGCGGGGTTCGCGGCGGGAATGATCACGGTGGCGGCCGCCTACGGCTATTGCGGCGACGACATCCCGCCGCGCCGGTGGCACGCGAACCATGTCGTCGATACCCCTGAGGAATTGCAGCATCTGTTGCGCGACATCGCGTAACGCAGGCGCGGCGGCGTCTTGAAAACGGGGCCGTTCGCCTCATATGGCTTTTCGTGGGATAATGAAACTTCCGCTTTGGGGGCGACCTGGTTTCGACAGGGGTTGTGAAGCGGTCAGGGCATACCGAGGACCCGTCACCTCGTTAATCAATGGGAAAATCGTAACTGCAAACGACGATACGTTCGCACTGGCAGCCTAAGGGCCGCCGTCCTCTCACTAGTTCACTGACGGGCTAGGGTAGCAATACCGCGAGAGGTCATATACGTCAGTTAAGCTTTGGTGGCGTCACGACGCCAAAGTCGAAAATTTAGTGAATCGCCGTAACGCAGCGTGTTCGTCCGCGTCGTTGCGGCTAAATCAAAAGACAGAACTAAGTATGTAGAACTGGTCGTAGATCGCTTCTGGACGCGGGTTCGATTCCCGCCGCCTCCACCACCCCCTTTCAAAGACCCGCGACAGCGCAAGCGTCGCGGGTTTTTTCTTCTGTCGTCCGGCACTGCTGAGGGCCGTACGTCTGCAAGGCGCGAAAAAAAGCCCCGCACGGGGCGGGGCAAACATCCTTGAGAGACATAGTCACGGCAGAGACAACGTGAACTACGGCGAGAGAATAGAGGCTCCGGCGCGTCGCTCGAATCGGACCGATCCGATAATTGCCTTCCGCCAACTATCTGCTTTTGCACTCGGTCAAGCGTACGCCAACATTCTTTGTTGACTGCAGTCAATCATCTCTGACTGATAAACGACTTATCGGATGAATCGACGTCCGCACTCCGGCATCCCGCCTACCCTTCCCTTGCTGTTCGTCCACCGAGCGGCTGACCCTTGACCTGTTGCGGACGCAGAGTCATTCCAAGTACTTGGCCTCGCCTTCGAGCGAGGTTTTTTTCGCCTGTCGCGCCGCTCGTCGATCGAGCTTCCCGCGCATCCTTCATACATGTTCGCTCGGGCACCGACCCCATCGGCCAACGCGCGGCAATCTTCTGCTCTATCGTTCGAATCAGTTTGCGCGGTCGCGCAAACACGGGGAAAGCATGCGCAGAGGCATCAGGACTACATGGTTAGAATCGGCGTGCTTGTCGTTGATGTGGGCCTTCTTCAGCCTCTTCGTTCCTGTGCAGGCCCACGCCGCAGCGGCATCGCCGGATTGCCACGCCGGCACGCTCATCACCGTGGTCGCGCATCTCGACGACGACCTTCTCTTCGTGAACCCCGGCATCAGCGACAAGCTGGACGCCGGCTGGTGCATCACGACGGTTCACATCGTCGGCGGCGCAAATGGCGCGAAGTTCGACTACGTGCTGCTGCGGGAGACCGGCACCAAACTGGCCTATGCGCGCATGGCCGGCGTTCCCGACGAATGGCGTGAATCGACGGTCACGTTCGCCGGCAAGCCCGTGCATCAACTCGTGCTCGCGCAGCAACCGCGCGTCAAGCTGCTCGAATTGCGCCTGCCCGGCGGCGGCGTGCGCGGCGGCAAGGTGCCGCTCGGCCTGCTGTGGGACCGCGGCCAGACGCTCACCACCTACCCGCTGAACGCGGATGGCACCGCCCCGACCACCTACGACCGCCCCTCGCTAATCGCGACGCTGCGCGCGATCCTCGCCGACGCCACGGAGATCTACACGCTGAATCCCGACACCGTCGCGTTCATGGAGCATCCGGACCACATCTACGCCGCGCGCATGACCCGCACGGCGGCGCAGGGCCTCAAGCGCAGCCTGCCGATCGGCTACCACGTGACCTATCCGACCGGCGGCCTGCCGAAGAACCTCGATGCCGCCGACACGCTACGCAAGCGCGATGTCGTCGCCAGCTATTTCGCCGTCGATGGCAACGACGCCGGCCACGTCTTCGGCGAATACATGTGGGACGGCAACTGGGTTGCGCGCCGCTACTGGAGCGCCGCCCGCAGCAGCGACGCAGGCCCCGACTTCCAGTTGCGCCCGTTCCAGCTCGTCAACGAGTATTCCAGCCGATGCCTCACGTCCGGCGGACCGGGCAATGCGCCGCGCCTTGGCGCATGTTCAGGCGATGCATCACAGAACTGGTTCTGGAAGCAATTGCCCGCGACGCCCGGCGAGAAGAACGATGCGCTGCTCATCAACGCATCGACGCGAGCGTGCATCGCGGAGCGCGACTCGGGGCTGGTCGAAGAAGCATGCGACGCGAAAAGCGCAGCGCAACGATGGACGCCGTGGGACTTCGGCTTCGTCTACACGCCGCTCAACCATTGCCTCGGTGAGAAGAACGGCGCGCTCACCGCGGGCCGATGCTCGCTCCTGACCGCCGAATACCGCTGGTCGCCGTCGCCGCAGACCGCGTGGACCGATACGCGTCAGGAAGGCGCGTTTTATGGCGACGTGCGCGGCGCGGGCCGCGACAGCACCGTCTATGTCCAGCGCCGCAAAGACGGCCCAGGCTTCAACGTGTGGGTCGCGGAGATGTCGCGCATCGATCAGGCCGCGCCCTGGTATCTGAACGCGGTGCCGTTCGATCCCAAAGCGACCGCGCCCACGTGCCAGGGCGATACGCTGTGCTTCGACAGCGCCCGCTTCCTGCTCGCCGACTTCGATGGCGACGGCCGCGCCGATCTGATGGTCGTCACGCCGCGCAATGGCGGCACCGCATTCTGGCTCTTGCGAAGCGCGGGCACGAATTTCGAAGCGCCGCGCCTGTGGCGGCAGACGAGCGCCGCATGGACGCCCGACATCGCGCAGCAATACATCGCGGGGGATTTCAACGGCGACGGCCGCGCCGATCTCGTCATCGCGCAGAAGCGCAAGGACGCGGGCCTCGATCTTTGGATGCTCGATTCCGCCGCGCCGCCGGCGCTATGGCTCGAAGCCCGGGAACTCGATGCCAGCGCGCGCTTTCTCCCGGCGCGCGTGGCGGGCTCGCCGAAAGCGGGCCTCATCGCGATGGAAAACGTCGATGGCGCGCTCGCGCTCTCGCCGCTCGCGAGCACGGGAAGCGCGTTCACCGCGCGCTATCGCACGAATGTGTATCCGCAGTTGCGCGCGGCATCGGTGAAAGTCGCAGCGGGCGATATCGACGGCGACGGCATCGACGATCTCGCCGTGCTCGAACCGCGCGGCGACGCCTCGGGCACGCGCGTCTTCACGATCAAGGGCGGTCGCGTTTTCGGCCCCGCGCAGAAGACGGCGACGCTGCGCGACACGTCTTATGCCGATTCGATGCCCGCGTTGATCCGCCGCAACGAGCACGACAATCACGCCACGCTGATGCTGTTCCGGCGTGCGAACGCGCTGCTCAAGGAGTTCTATTACACGGGCGGCGCGCCGAGCCTGTCGGGCTACGACATCGACACGTCGTTCCGTCTCGGGCCGGTGCAAATCTGGGGCGACCTGCCGGGCTTGTTCTCGGAATCGCTCTGGACGAAGACACTCGTTTACTGGAGCCGCTAAAGCACAACGCCGCCCGATCAAGGCGGCGTTCCGGCTTTCCAGCTCTCGCTGTCTAGCTCAGTCCCACCCGCATGTTCAGCACATCGCGGGCAATCGCGAGGTAACGGTCGGCGGTGCTCTGCAACGTCAATCCTTGCAGCGGACGCTTGGCGCGCGGCTGCGTCAGCGCGTGGAGCAGCGCCCGGCCGTAGGCCTCCGCATCGTTCGTATCGAGCAGTTGCACGCCGGGAAAACCGCCCGCGAATGCGAACGACGCGATCTCGTTGCCTACCACCGGAATCCCGGACGCGAGCGCCTCCAGAAAGCCGATGCTGTGCGCCTCGAAGCTGGAAGGCATCGCGAAGACGGCCGATGCACGCAGAATCTGCGCGACGTTGGTCTGCGGCCCGTCGATCGTCACGCGATCGTTCAGTCCCAGTTGCGCGACGCGTTCGACGACCGCCTTGTGATAGTCGAGGTTCTCGATCACGCCGCACAGCAGGAGCCGCGCATCGGGATCGGCGCGCGCGACGCGGGCGAACGCTTCGACCGTCTGCAACTGGTTCTTCTCGGGAATGTAGCGGCCCACCTGCACGATCTGCTTGTACGCGACCGGCACGCGCGGACCGCCATCGTCGGCGAAGCGGGAGACGTCGACGCCGTTGGGCACGACGATCATCGACGGATGCAGGCCGATCTCCTTCACGTACTCGTCGATATTCTTCTGCGAAACGCCGATCACCGCCTTCGCCCGGTTCGACAGCAACCGCTCGGCACGCATCAGCGCGGCGTTGGCGAAGTCGTTCGCACCGGAGTGCATGACCCAGACGATCGGCACGCGCGTCGGCAAGGCGCGCACGTAGAGCGCGGGAATCGTCGCGTGCGCGAAGATGATGTCCGGCCGGAACGTGCGGATCGCCCGATGAAGAAACAGCAGGCGGCCCAGCTTGCCCGGCGTCTTGTCCGGGAAAATGCACGACACGCCGTGCGCGCGAAGCTCGGCGCTGATGTGCGCGAAGTCATCGTGCTCCGGCATCAGCGAAGCGATGGAGACATCGTGTCCGTCGCGCTGATGTCCGATCGCGACGCCCTTTGCAAGAACCTCCGCCCCCGACAGGCGGGGCGCAAGTATGACCTGCAGAATTCGCATGGTTGCAGTCCCTCGGATGGTCCGTAGTGCGCTCGAAGCCACGCGCCGTGCCCAAGGCATCGCGTCCCCCGTGCCTCGCCCGCGCGCGATATCCGCGTCTTCGGGCAGCCGGCGCACTCGTGTTTTTGTGATTTTTCGACGGTAAGAAAAACGACCGCGCGCCCCGCCAAAAGCCGCAATGACACGCCCGGATTAAGGTACTGCCGAGGTCATGCCGCACATCGGCCATCTCGTAGTGCTTTTCGGTCCGCGCCCGAACCATTGCGCGCGCAATGAGGTGACGCGCACACGCTGCGTGCGGATGGCCATACGGAACGGGAGAAAGCGAGGGAAAGAATGGAAGCCGATGACGGCGCGCATTGCACGCGCCGCAATTCATCCGGGCTTTAGTTCGTGCCGTCTTTCGGGCACTTCAGGTTGCAGCCGTTGGGGTCGCCGTTATCGGCGCGTCGACGCATCGCGGACGTGCCTTGCTGATACTTGTCCGACGGCGCGGACGCGGCAAACGGCATCTGCGGATGCTCGTTGAGGCGGAATTGTTCCTGCAGCACGCCGCCAGGCAGACCCGGCGAATTCTGGGCAAAAGCAACGGGCGCGAGACAGATGGCGCCGGCGACGAGCGACGCCGACAATGAAGCGAGCAACGAGAATTTCATGGCGGTATTCGCGCGGCGACGCGCGTCTCAACAAAGTGGAACTCGACAGCAAGCCGTTAGGTTAACCCAATTCGCCGCCGCAAGCCCGCTTCGCGGCCCGCGTTCCTCTTACGGATCGTTTCGCGTTCAGCCGCGCAAGCCCTCGTCGATATCGACGAGCGTGCCGCATTGCTCGGGATCGTAGCCTCCGAGATGCGCGACGCTGCGGTTGAACGCCTCGCTGCGCAACACGCCGAGCACGGTCGAGAGACGCGCTTCGTCGAGCCGCGCGCGCTCGCAGGCGAAGAAATAATCCTCGTCGATGATCGGAATGAAATCGAGCCCGAAGTGCTGCGCGGCCGGCTGCACGCCGAAGCCGAGATCCGCCATGCCGCTCGCGACGAACGCGGCGATCGCCGAGTGCGTGAGCTCGGTCGACGCATAGCCGTTGATCTGGTCCGGATCGACGCCGACGCCGCGCAGCGCCAGATCGAGCAGCATGCGCGTGCCAGAGCCCGGCTGACGGTTCACGAAGCGCACGTCGTCGCGCGCGAGATCGCGCAGGCCTGAGACGCGCTTCGGATTGCCCTTCGCGAGAAAGAGGCCCTGCGTGCGCCGGGTGAGGCGAATCAACTGATGCTTCCTGGTATCCAGATAAGGCCGGTAGATATCCGCGCAGACCGAGCGGAATTCGCCGATCGGCAGATGGAAGCCGGCCAGCTCGCACTCGTTGCGCGCGAGCGCCCTCACCGCCTCAGCGCTTTCCCGATACTTGATGTCCACCGGCACGCGCCGCTCGCCGAGCGCGCGCACAAGCGTCGCGACCGCATAGCCGTGCGATGCGTGAATGCGCACCTCCGATACTTCGCCCGCGAGCCGGCGGTTCAGTTCCTTGGCGACTTCGTTAGCGACCGCCTGCAATGGCGCTTCGAGCCGGTCGCCGCACATGCGCTGCGCGCGCAGCACCGATTCGCCCAGTTCCGACAGCACGGACCCGCGCCCCCGCGACTTGGTGATCAACCCGCCGCCCAGCCGCGCCTCGATTTCGCGCAGCAGGCCCCACGCATGCCGATAGGACAAACCCCTAGCGCTCGCCGCATTGGCAATGCTTCCCGTCTGCGCCACGAGCTGCAAAAGCGGCACAACCGCGCTGAGACTGGTTTCCCGGCCATCGACGTCCCGCAAGATGAGCTCGGCGCGGCATTCGATGTCGACCATATGCATTGCCCCTTCCTATTGCCAAGATATATCACGACGCCTATTGTTCTTTCACAGGCTCGGCGACCCTGATTATATGATCGAAATATGCATCAAGAAAACATATGCCGAGTGTGGAGGAGCCCCATGAGACAACCGCTATCCGCCGTCGCCGCAGAGGAACTCGTGCGTCGCCATGCCGTGCAAGGCGCGACCCTGATGTCCATCCTGCACGCCATCCAGGACGAAACCGGCTTCGTGCCGCCCGAGACCGTCGAGCCGCTCGCGCGCGCCTTGTCGCTGTCGCGCGCCGAAGTTCACGGCACGATCACGTACTACCACCACTTCCGTTCCGAGCCGCCCGCGCGCGTCACCGTGCAATTGTGCCGCGCCGAGGCGTGCCGCAGCATGGGCACCGAGGCGCTGAAGGATCACATCGAAGGCCATACAGGCTGCCGCTTCGATAGCGGTCACGCCGAAGACACCGAACTCGAATCGGTCTACTGCCTCGGCCAGTGCGCGCTGTCGCCGTCGATGACGATCAACGGCGAGATTCACGCCAGGATGACGCCGCAGAAATTTGATCGCCTGTTCAGCGCAGCCAAAGACAAGAACGAGGTGACGGCATGACGCGCATCTATGTCCCTTGCGATTCCGCCGCGCTCGCGCTCGGCGCCGATCGCATCGCGCAGGCAATCGCGAATGAAGCGCAGTCGCGCAGCATCGACGTGCAGATCGTGCGTAACGGATCGCGCGGGCTGTTCTATCTGGAGCCGCTCGTCGAAGTGGAAACGGAGCAGGGACGCGTCGGTTACGCGAACGTCGATGAAGACGAGATCGCCGCCCTCTTCGATGCACGCTTTCACGAAGGCGCGGCGCATGCGAAGAACGTCGGCATCGTCGACGAAATCCCGTATTTGAAGAACCAGCAGCGTCTGACGTTCGCGCGCATCGGCATCACGGACCCGCTTTCGATCGACGACTACACCGCGCTCGGCGGCCTGCAAGGCTTGCGCAACGTGCTCGACATGAACGGCGACGCCGTCTGCGAAGCGCTCGTCGACTCGGGGCTGCGCGGACGCGGCGGCGCGGCGTTTCCGGCGGGCATCAAGTGGAAGACCGTGCGCGCGGCGCTGGCCGATCAGAAGTACGTCGTCTGCAACGCGGATGAAGGCGACTCCGGCACGTTCTCCGACCGCCTCGTGATGGAGAGCGATCCGTACATGCTGATCGAAGGCATGATCATCGCGGGCGTGGCGACGGGTGCGACCAAAGGCTATATCTACGTGCGCAGCGAGTATCCGCATTCGATCACGACACTCAATCGCGCGATCGACAAGGCGCGCGAAGCGGGATGGCTCGGCGCGAGCGTCCTCGGCACGTCGCACGCGTTCGATCTGTACGTGGCGAAAGGCGCGGGCTCGTATGTGTGCGGCGAGGAAACCGCGCTGCTCGAATCGCTCGAGGGCAAGCGCGGCATCGTGCGCGCGAAGCCGCCGGTGCCGGCGCTCGTCGGTTTGTACGGCAAGCCGACGGTCATCAACAACGTCATCACGCTCGCGACGGTTCCTATCATCTTCGCGAAGGGCGCGGCCTTCTATCGCGATTACGGCATGGGCCGTTCGCGCGGCACGCTGCCGTTCCAGCTCGCGGGCAACGTGAAGCAAGGCGGTCTCGTCGAACTCGCGTTCGGCGTGACGTTGCGCGAACTCATCTACGACTATGGCGGCGGCACGGCAAGCGGCCGTCCCGCGCGCGCGGTGCAGGTGGGCGGTCCGCTCGGCACGTATCTGCCGGAAAGCCAGTGGGACATTCCGCTCGACTACGAAGCCTACGCGAAGGTCGGCGCGGTGGTGGGCCACGGCGGTCTCGTGATCCACGACGACACCTCGAATCTCGCCGAACTTGCGCAATACGCGATGCACTTCTGCGCCATCGAATCGTGCGGCAAGTGCACGCCCTGCCGCATCGGTTCGACGCGCGGCGAAGAAGTCATCGCGAAGATTCGTGACGGCGATACATCGGTGCGACAGATCACGCTGCTGCGCGAACTCTGCGACACGATGGTCGCAGGCTCCCTCTGCGCGATGGGCGGCATGACCCCTTTCCCGGTGCTGTCCGCGCTCGATCATTTCCCCGAAGACTTTGGCCTGCCGCGTACGCCGGCGCAAAAAGCTGCCTGAGGATAACGCTATGTCCAACACCATCAACGGCTGCGGCTCCGGCAATTGCGCCTGCAAGAGCGCCGCTTCCGCGCAGCGCCGCGATCCCTTCGACGAAACCGACTACGGCACGCCGCTGCGTCACGCCGATGTCGACGTCACGCTCGAAATCGACGGGCAAAACGTGACGGTGCCGGCGGGCACGTCGGTGATGCGCGCGGCGATCGAAGCCGGCGTCAACGTGCCGAAGCTCTGCGCCACCGATTCGCTCGAACCGTGGGGCTCGTGCCGTCTGTGCCTCGTCGAGATCGAAGGCAAGCGCGGGTATCCGGCATCGTGCACGACGCCCGTCGAAGCGGGCATGAAGGTACGCACGCAAAGCGACAAGCTGCAATCCCTGCGCCGCAACGTGATGGAGCTTTATATCTCCGATCACCCGCTCGACTGCCTCACCTGCCCCGCCAACGGCGACTGCGAATTGCAGGACATGGCGGGCGTCGTGGGCCTGCGCGAAGTGCGTTACGGCTACGAAGGCGCGAACCACCTGAAGGACAAGAAGGACGAGTCGAATCCGTACTTCACGTACGATCCGTCGAAGTGCATCGTCTGCAATCGCTGCGTGCGCGCCTGCGAGGAAACGCAAGGCACGTTCGCGCTGACCATCACCGGGCGCGGCTTCGAATCGCGTGTGGCGGCGAGCGAAAGCGTGCCGTTCATGGAATCGGAGTGCGTGTCGTGCGGCGCGTGCGTCGCCGCGTGCCCGACCGCGACGCTGCAGGAAAAGAGCGTCATCATGCTCGGCCAGCCGGAGCATTCGGTCGTGACGACGTGCGCGTACTGCGGCGTCGGTTGCTCGCTGAAGGCCGAGATGAAGGGCAACACCGTCGTGCGCATGGTGCCGAACAAGAACGGCCAGGCGAACGAAGGCCATGCATGCGTGAAGGGCCGGTTCGCATGGGGCTACGCGACGCACAAGGACCGCATCACCAAGCCGATGATCCGCGCGAAGATCACCGATCCGTGGCGCGAAGTGTCGTGGGACGAAGCGATCAACTATGCGGCGAGCGAATTCCGCCGCATTCAGGGCAAGTACGGACGCGATTCGATCGGCGGCATCACGTCGTCGCGCTGCACGAACGAGGAAACCTATCTCGTGCAGAAGCTCGTGCGCGCTGCGTTCGGCAACAACAACGTAGACACGTGCGCCCGCGTCTGCCATTCGCCGACCGGCTACGGCCTGAAGGCCACGCTCGGCGAATCGGCGGGCACGCAGACGTTCGCATCGGTCGAGCAAGCGGATGTCATCGTCGTGATCGGCGCGAATCCGACGGACGGCCACCCGGTCTTCGCATCGCGCCTGAAGCGCCGCATGCGTGAAGGCGCGACGCTGATCGTGATCGATCCGCGCCGCATCGATATCGTCGATACGCCGCACGTGAAGGCGTCGCATCATCTGGCGCTGCGGCCCGGCACGAACGTCGCGATGATCAATGCGCTCGCGCATGTGATCGTGACCGAGGGACTCGTCGACGAGCAGTTCGTCGCCGACCGATGCGAGCCGCGAGCGTTCCAGCAATGGCGCGACTTCGTCTCGCAAGCGGAGAACTCGCCGGAAGCGATGGAAGCGATCACCGGCGTGCCCGCGCACCTGGTCCGCGAAGCCGCGCGCATCTACGCGACGGGCGGCAATGCGGCGATCTACTACGGCCTCGGCGTGACCGAGCACGCGCAGGGCTCGACGATGGTGATGGGCATCGCGAACCTCGCGATGGCGACGGCCAACGTCGGCCGCGAAGGCGTCGGCGTGAATCCGCTGCGCGGGCAGAACAACGTCCAGGGCTCGTGCGACATGGGCTCGTTCCCGCACGAGTTGCCGGGGTATCGCCATATCGGCGACGCCGCGACGCGCGCCCTCTTCGAAGAAGCGTGGGACGTGAAGCTGCAGCCGGAGCCGGGCCTGCGCATTCCGAACATGTTCGATGCCGCCACGCACGGCACCTTCATGGGCCTCTATTGCCAGGGCGAGGACATCGTTCAGTCGGACCCGAACACGCAGCATGTCGCGGGCGCGCTGTCGGCGATGGAATGCATCGTCGTGCAGGACATCTTCCTGAACGAGACGGCGAAGTACGCGCACGTGTTGCTGCCGGGCTCGACCTTCCTCGAGAAGGACGGCACGTTCACGAACGCCGAGCGCCGCATTTCGCGCGTGCGCAAGGTGATGCCGCCGCTTGCCGGCTACGCCGACTGGGAAGTGACGATCAAGCTTTCTCGCGCGCTCGGTTACGAGATGAGCTATACGCATCCGTCCGAAATCATGGACGAGATCGCGCGTCTCACGCCGACCTTTCACGGCGTCTCCTTCGAGAAGCTCGACGAACTCGGCAGCATCCAGTGGCCGTGCAACGAGAAGGCGCCCGACGGCACGCCAACGATGCACATCGACGAATTCGTGCGCGGCAAGGGTCGCTTCGTCATCACGAAGTTCGTCGCGACGCCGGAAAAGGTCACGCGCAAGTATCCGCTTCTGCTGACGACGGGGCGCATCCTGTCGCAATACAACGTCGGCGCGCAGACACGGCGCACGGAGAACTCGCGCTGGCACGACGAGGACCGACTGGAGATCCATCCGCACGACGCGGAAGAGCGCGGCATCCGGACGGGCGACTGGGTCGGCATCGAATCGCGTGCGGGGCAGACCGTGCTGCGCGCGAAGATCACTGAGCGCATGCAGCCGGGCGTCGTCTACACCACGTTCCATTTCCCGGAATCGGGCGCGAACGTGATCACGACGGACTCGTCCGACTGGGCCACCAATTGTCCGGAGTACAAGGTGACGGCCGTGCAGGTCATGCCGGTGGAACAGCCGTCGCAATGGCAGAAGGATTATTCGCGCTTCAACACGCAGCAGCTCGAACTGCTCAACATGCGCGACGTTGCGACTACTTCGGGGAAATGATCCATGGACGTCGATAACCTGATCGAGATGGCGAACCGCATCGGACAGTTTTTCGATTCGATGCCGGATCGCGCCGAAGCTGTCGATAGCATCGCCGATCACATCCGCCGCTTCTGGGAGCCGCGCATGCGGCTTGCGATTCTCGCGGCGCTCGATGATGAACGGGCGAGCGCGACGATGGAGCCGATCCTGCGCGAGGCGCTGACGCTGCACCGGGCCGATCTGCAACCGAAAGTCGCCACGGCCTGAGCGTGGACGCCTCAGTCTTCGGGATACTCGCTCACGCTGCGTTGCGGGCTGCTCGGGCGCTCCTGTCCGAACCATGTTTCGCAATGACGCAGCAGCGCGCTCACATCCGACGGCACGCGTCCGCGCGCGGCGATGTAGCCGTCCGGGCGCACCAGATAGAACGCGGGGCGCGTGCGGCCATAGTTGTCGGTGAGCGAGTGCGCATCGTCGCCGCTCGTATCGGTGATGCGCCAGATGCGGACCGCGTTCGGCAGGATCGCTTCGATGGATTGCGCGAGGCCGTCGAGGTCGGGATCGCGCATCGCATGGGCCGGAGTGAGCGTCGCGGGAGCGAGCGCGATGTCGTCGTCACCGGTCGGATTCACGAGCAGGAACAGCGAGAAGCAGCCGGGATCATGCAGATCGTAGAGGCAGCCGACGCCGGGCAAGCGGCCGAGCGGCCCATCGACGACATGCACGCGCGCATCGGGCGCGCGTTCGCCGGCGCGCGGGCCGCCATCGAGCAGACGCTCCAGCGTGAGCGGGCTCTTGCGATAGTTGATCGACAGTTCGCTGACGGTGCGCCGCATCGCGTCTCGCAAGGGTCCGATTGCCGCGAGCGCGGGCATCACGTGGTCGCGCATCAGCTTCATCGGACCGTGCTCGGCTTCGGCCATCTGCGTCAGGATGCTGGTCTGACGCAGCACGTCGCGTTCGATCGGATGCCGCTCGGCGTGGTAAGTATCGAGCAGACGCTCGGACGCGCCGCCGGCCAGCGCGCGCGCGATTTTCCAGCCGAGGTTGAGCGCTTCCTGAATGCCCGTGTTCATGCCTTGCGCGCCTGCGGGGCTGTGGACATGCGCGGCATCGCCCGCGAGGAAGATGCGTTCGACGCGCAGGCGGTCGACCATGCGGCTGTTCACATGAAACGTCGATGACCACGTGAGACTCGAGAGCATCACGCGATGATGCACGCGCCGCTCGACGAGCGCCCGGCATTCGTCGAGTGTCGGACCGGGCTTCAGCTCATCGGCTTTCGTTGCGACGCCGGCGGCGGGCAGGTCTGCGATCAGGCGTGCGCGGCCATCGCCCATCGGAAAGAGCGCGGCGAGACCTTCGCCGGACGCGAAGATGTGGAATTCGTCGTCGGGCCAGTCGGAATCGGCTTGCAGGTCGGCGAGCAGAAAGGTTTGATCGAAGGTCTTGCCGTCGAAGCCGACGTTGAGCCGGTGCCGCACGGAACTGTGCGCGCCGTCGGCTGCGATCATGTACGAGGGGCGCAGGGTTTCGTCGCGGCCGTTGGGATGCCGCAGCGTCGCTTGTATGCCGGCGGAGCCTTGCGTGAAGTCGGTCAGTTCGATACCGCGTTCGATGTTCACGCCGGCTTCGTGCAGGTGTTCGGCGAGGAGGCGTTCGGTTTCCGATTGCGCGAGAAACAGCAGATAGGGATAACGTGTCTGGAGCGGATCGAAGTCGAGCCGCGCGAGGCGCTGACCGTTGGAATACAGATTGGCGACGCGGGCGCGGTGTCCGGCTTCGAGAAACCCGTTGACGATGCGATGCTGTTCGAACAGTTCGAGCGTGCGGGCCTGGATGCCGATGGCGCGTGAATAGGGCGAAGGCTGACGCGCTTTGTCGATGATGCGCACGGGGATGTGCGCCCGTGTGAGACTTATTGCGGCGGCGAGGCCAGTCGGGCCCGCGCCGACGATCAGGACCGGCGCAACGTCGAGTTTGTCGTTGGGGTTCAGCTTGTACGCGTACATGCTGGTGGCTCCGCTTTCCCTGCGTTCGGGTTAGTGTACGCTGGTTGGTCTTTGTGGTTCGCACGGGGCGTGTTTGTGGTTCGCATGTTGCGTTTCTTGCTGCGTGGAGCTTGTATTCGTGTCGGTCTATTGGCGCGCCCCGCCCCGGGGAGGGGCGCACTAATAGACCGACACGAATAACCGAAGAAGAAAACGCCCGCCTGCGCAAGGGCAAAAAGATCGTTCACCGCCGATCCAGACTACACCCCGTAAAAGCATCCCCAAAATCGACCTGCAAAGTAGCGTGATGCATGGAATAGTCGCGCCGAAGCGTCGCGACGACGCTTTGCAAGAACGCATCCCCCGGATGCCCTTGCGGCATGACCAGATGCACGGTAAGCGCATTTTCGGTAGTGGAAAGCGCCCAGACATGAAGATCATGCACCCCCCGCACCCCGGGCAACGCAGTTAGATAATTCTGAATAACCGCGGTATCGACCCCCGGCGGCACGGCAGCCATCGCGAGCCGCACCGCATCGCGCCCCAGCCCCCACGTGCCGTAAAGAATGACGCCCACCACGATGATGCTCATCGCCGGATCGATCCAGTTCCATCCCGTGTAAAGAATGACGAGCCCGCTCACCGCGACGGCCGCGGAAATCGCCGCATCCGCGGCCATATGCAGGAACGCACCGCGAACGTTGAGATCCTCCTTGCTCCCCCGCATGAAAAGCCATGCGGAAAATCCATTGCCGACAAGACCCAGCATCGCGACGATGAACACATCGAATCCCGCGACCGGCGCCGGATTCAAAAGACGCTGCACCGCTTCGAGCACGATCGCACCGCACGCAAAAAGCAGCAGCGCGGCATTGGCAAGCGACGCGAGTATCGACGAACTCCCGAGCCCGAACGTATAACGCGCACTCGGCCGCCGCGCGCCGAGCCACACCGCGCCCCACGCAAGCAGAAGACCGAGGACATCCGAAAGATTGTGGCCCGCATCCGCGAGCAAGGCAGTCGAATGCGCAATCACGCCATAAACGGCCTGCACGATCACGATCACCACATTGAGCCCGACGGCAATCGCGAAGGTGCGCCCCTGCCCCGCCTGCGGCGCATGATGATGATGATGGTGATGCCCGCCGGCCTCATGACCATGGGCATGCCCGGCATGATCCGCGTGGCCCGCATGGTCGGCGTGATCGTGCGCGTGGGAATGATCGTGATGCGAATGCGTACTCATCGGCTTGCTCTTGTTTCAGTCGGTCGAGTCGATATCGGTGGCGTCGTGGTGCGGCTCGGCCACGTGCTCCAGCAGTTCTCCCAGCATCGAACTGATATGGCGGTCCGCCGCGACGTAGAAGACCTGCTTGCCCTGCCGCTCCGCCCGCACGATCCGCGCCGCGCGCAACAGGCGCAAGTGATGGCTCACGAGCGATCCCGACAAGCCCAGCGATTCCGCAATCGCCCCGACCGCGCGCCTGCGCTCGACACAGGCCAGCACGATGCGCAGCCGCGTCGGATCGCCAAGCAAACGGAACAAGTCCGCAAGTGGCACCACGCGATCATCGGAAGTCGCCGAATCGGAGACAGGAACTGAGGACGCCACGGATATCGTTAACATATGAATAGGTGTTCACATGTTAAGTATCATCGGGACAACGTGTCAACCGTAGATTCGGAAGCCCTGCCTGCCGATGTGGGAAAATGCGTGGTTTGCAACATTCCTCCGTCATGGACACCGTATTTGCCCGCGGCTTCGCGGCCCATCGTGACGGCCGCCTGACCGATGCGGAACGCGACTATCAAGCCGCGCTCGCCGCTGAACCCGCCCACGTCGAAGCGCTGCACTATCTCGGCGTGCTGCGCCATCAACAGGGGCAGCACGAGGAAGCGGCTGCGCTCGTCGGCCGCGCCGTCGATCTGCGCCCCACCGATGCCGCCCTGCAACTGAACCTCGGTAACGCGTTGAAGGCGCTCGGCCGTATCGACGACGCCATCGAGCGTTTCCGCAACGCGCTCACGCTCGCGCCGGGCTTCGCACTCGCGCAGTACAACCTCGGCAACGCCTACACGGCGATAGGCCGGCACGAAGACGCCGCCGACGCCTTCGAGAAAGCCCTGCGCGCCCAGCCGAACGATGCCGCCGCCTGGAACAACTTCGGCAACGCGCTCTCTTCGCTTTCCCGCTACGAGGACGCCGCCCGCGCCTTTCGCCGCGCGATCACGCTGCGGCCTCGTCACGCGGGCGCGCACAACAACCTCGGCATGGCGCTGAACGCGCTCGGCGATCCGATGGGCGCGATCGCGCATTTTCGCGCCGCGATCGACGCGGAACCGGACTACGTCGCCGCGCACTTCAACCTCGGCAATCTGCTGGATGCCCGCGCGCAAGCGGAAGAAGCGCTGCCCCGCTTCCACAAGGTAATCAGCCTGCAGCCGCGTTTCGCGCCGGGGCACTTCGGCCTCGGCCATGCGCTCGCCAGGCTGAATCGCCATGAAGAGGCCGTGCTGTCGTATGAACGCGCAGTCGGGCTCGATCCGAAATACGGCGTCGCGTGGTTGTGTCTCGGCAATTCGCATCTCGCGCTCACCGCCCACGCCGCCGCCATCCGCGCATTCGACGAAGCCTTGCGCCTTGATCCGCAGATGCCCGCCGCGCATCTCAATCGCGGTCTTGCGCTGCTCGCGACGGGCGACTACGAGCGCGGTCTCCCCGCCTACGAATGGCGTTTGCAGACGCCCGGCAGCGAACCCGCGCCGCCACTGCCGCGCTGGTCGGGCGAGCCGCTGCCGGGCCGAACGCTGCGCGTGCGCGCGGAACAGGGTTTCGGCGATACGCTGCAGTTCATGCGCTTTGCGGCTTTTGCGGCAAAGCGCGTCGGCAAGCTCGTGCTCGAAGTGCAGCCGGCGCTCGTGCCGCTGCTCGCGCCGGCGGCGCGCGCGGCTCGCATCGAACTGAAGAGCCGGACCGACGAACCCGCGACCAGCGCCGACGCCTTCTGTCCGCTGCTGAGCCTGCCGCTTGCGCTCGGCATGACATCGCTGGAGACGATTCCGGCGCGCGCGCCGTATATCGTCGTGCCGGCTGACTATCGCCGCAAATGGCGCGGCTCGCTCGGCGGTCAGCAGAAGCGCAAGATCGGCATCGCGTGGTCCGGGCGGCTGCAGCCGGGCGAAACACGCTCGGCGCCGCTCGACGCGCTCGCGCCGCTTTTCGCGCTCGAAGGCATCGACTGGATCGTGCTGCAGCCCTTCCTCACCGACGACGAACGCGCGGCGCTCATCGCGCATCCGCGTGCGCGCACCATTCATCGCCTCGAAGGACGGCTCGAGAATTTAGCGGATACCGGCGCGATCGTCGATCGGCTCGATGCGGTCGTATCGGTCGATACGTCCGTCGCGCACCTGGCCGGCGCGCTCAACAAACCTGTCTGGGTGATGCTGCCTTTCGCGGCCGACTGGCGCTGGGGCGTCGATAGTCGACGAACGGCGTGGTATCCGAGCGCGCGGCTCGTGCGGCAGCGCGCGCCGGGCGACTGGGCGGGCGTCGTGGCGGAAGTCGCCGCCGCCTTGCGCGCCTGAACGCCGATAATGAAAAGCCCCTCGCTCAGACTGACGCGAGGGGCTTTTCGCATTCGCATCCGCATGCAAATCCATGCGATACGGTGCGAACTCAGGCGGTCTTGTACTGGTTCCGCGCTTCCGGCGAACGGTACAGCACGAGCGTGGCGATCAACCCGCAGATCGCCGCGAGGCCCATCCAGAGGCCGGGCGCTGCCTTGTTGCCGGTCCCGTGGATCAGCGCAGTCGAGATGGCGGGCGTGAAACCGCCGATGGTGGTCGCGAGGCTATAGGCCATCGAGAAACCGGTGGTGCGGACATCGACCGGCATGACTTCCGTCAGCGCCACGACCATCGCGCCGTTATAGCTGCCGTACAGGAACGAAAGCCACAGTTCGACCATCAGCAGACGCCCGAACGACGGTTCCGCGACGAGCCACTGCACCGCCGGATACGACGTGAGAATCGTCAGAATGGTGAAAAACAGCAGCACCGGACGGCGGCCGATGCGATCCGACACCGCGCCCATCACCGGCAGCCAGACCAGATTCGAGAGGCCGACGCAGACCGTCACGACGAGCGCATCGATGGCGCTGAGCTTCAGCACTTCCTTGCCGAAGGTCGGCGTGTAGGCAGTGATCATGTAGAACGAGACGGTCGTCATGATGACCATCCCCATGCCCGCCAGCACGACGCCCCAGTTCTGAGCGATGGAGCGCGCGATCTCACCCATGCTCGGGCGATGCTTCCTGGCGAGGAACTCGTCCGTCTCACGCAGCGAGCGGCGGACGATGAACAGGAACGGTACGATCAGGCAGCCGATCAGGAACGGCACGCGCCAGCCCCACGCGGTCATCTGCTCGGGCGGCAGCAGGCGGTTCATCATCACGCCGATGAGCGCCGCGAACACGACGGCTACCTGCTGGCTGCCCGACTGCCACGCGCAATAGAAACCCTTGTTGCCGCGCGTCGCAATTTCGGAGAGATAGACCGATACCCCGCCCAGTTCGACACCCGCCGAAAAGCCCTGCAGCAGCCGCCCCGACAACACGATGATCGGTGCGAGCGCGCCGATGGTCGCGTAGCCCGGCACGAGCGCCACGAGCGCAGTGCCGACCGCCATCAGCGCGAGCGTGAGGATCAGCCCCTTGCGCCGGCCGTGATGATCGATGTACGCGCCGAGCACGATGGCGCCGACTGGGCGCATCAGAAAGCCCGCGCCGAACACCGACAACGCGAGCATCAGCGAGGCGAAGTCGTTGTCGCTCGGGAAATAGGTCTTGGCGATCGCCGAAGCGTAGTAGCCGTAGACCATGAAGTCGTACATCTCAAGAAAGTTTCCGCTGACGACGCGAAATACGGTCTTGGCCTTGGATTCGTTGGCAGGTGCCAGGTGGGTCGTGGACATGAGACTTCCTCTAAGCGGGGCTCATGGCGTCCGGTGCGATACGGGACAAAAGGACGCAAGAGCCGGCGCGGTTTTCCTAGGGTTTACCCCTTACATTTGTTTTTGAATGTGGGTAATCGGAATCTTACCGCCTGCCGACGAAACATTGCACGCAACCTCGCTCAACTCCGGTCAATTAACATTAATTTACGCTTTCTTTATACTGTCTTTTCGCATACGTTGTACTTTCGGACTGTCAAACAGCCGGGCTAGCCGCCAGCCGGTGAAATTGCTAAAACCGCGCAAACTCCCGACCAGCATACGAGCGCGGTTTCGTCAATCAGTGATCCTATAAAAATCTTTCTTTCGCAGAAATGCGGTCGCGGGGCGTCCAGGCGTTCCGTATCATCGCGGCTCAACGCTGGCTTCTCACTCGACGCCCCGTCACGCCGCCCATGCCGCGCACCGCGGCCCGCGACCCGTGACGGGGCTTTGGGCGCGGCTCCGGTCTAGCGCCTGGACCCATGCATCTGAATCTTCATGACCGAACCTCTGATCGATATCGAAGGCAAGCTGCGCCTGCCGGCGCTTCGCGCAATCGCCGGTCCGTCACTGATGTTCGGTCGAGAATGGGCGCCCTGGCGGTCGCGCCCTATTCGCTCGGAGTCCGAATTTGCAATCGCGGCAGCGCTCTTTCGAACCGCTTACGTCGACGCGCTGGGCCTTCGCGATGGCAACGCGCCTTACCGCGCCGCCAACATCTGGGGCATGCTGACCGAAGGCCGCATTCGTCAAAAGATGCTGCATCTGATGCAGGCGGTGGACGCGCCAGCGAACCCCGCCGTGCAACAACCCGCAGAGCCGGTCCGCGTTCCGCTTGCCGTGAGCGCACCCGCGGCTGCGTCGGTTAGGCACGACCGTTACGCGTTCCTCGCGAAGCCGATGACGGGAGCCATTGCGCTCGCGTGCGCCGCGCTGATCGTGTGGCTGCTGTTTTGTCGCGGTCAGCATCCGGTGAACGAGGAACCCGACGGCGCCATCGCGGCAGTCCGGGCGATCGATACGCCGAAGCCGATGGCAGCATCGCAAGTCACCGTGCCTGTAAGCGCCGCTGCAAGCTCGGACGCGCCGGCATCGCACGTCGAAGCGAGCGCGATCTCCAGCCCGGCGGGAGCCGAGGCTCAGAGCGCGTCACAGCCGGCGGCAACCTCGGCGCAGGCTCGAACGAGACGCATATCCGGACGACCGGCCAAGCCAAGGCGGCAAACCCCGAAGCGTCGGCCAGCGTCAGCAGCGTGACCGTCCATCGCGCCAAGCTGCCGAAGGCAGCAACGCATTGCAGCAGCAGGTCGATCAGCTTCAGCGCGCAACGGAAGCCGGCATCACGCCGGTGACGGTAACGCCGGCGCGCTAAGGCTCGCGCAAATAGATCGCTGGAAACCACAAGGCCCGCTCGAAGCGGGCCTTGTGGTTTGCGCCTGACCGGTCACGCGCGCCTAGAACCGCGTCTCCCGCGCGACACGCAGGAACGTATCGAGCAAGGGCGTGCAATCGAGCAACTCCTCGCCGCCCGCGCGATGAAACTCCGGATGCCACTGCACGCCGACGACGAACGGAGCCTTGCGATACCGCACCGCCTCGATGATCCCGTCCGACGACGACACCGCCTCGATGTTCAGATCGCGCCCGAGCGTTTTCACCGCCTGATGGTGGATCGAGTTGACGATCGCCTCGCGCTGATGCGGGAACATGTTGACGAGCGACGAGCCATCGGGGAAGCGGATCGAATGGCGATGCTGGTCGTAGTGCTCGCTGACGTGCAGGCCGGCCGTCGGCACATCGGTGGCGATATCGCCGTAAAGCGTGCCGCCGAACGCCACGTTAATGAGTTGACAGCCACGGCACACGCCGAGCACCGGCTTGCCCGACTCGACGAACTCATGCAGCAGTTCCAGCTCGTACATGTCGCGCACGCGGTCGCCGGGCCACTCGGGACGCGTCGTCGCTTCCTCGTAAGACTGCGGCGACACGTCTGCGCCGCCCTGCAGCAGCAGGCCATCCAGATGCTTTGCGTAATCGCGCAGACGGATGTTGCTCGGATGCAGCATCCCCTGATGACCGACCGTCGGGATCATGAACACGAGCACGTCGCGCGACATGACCCAGTGCGCGATCGATTCCTCCAGATACTGCAGCGTCTTGCCGCGCAAGCCCCGCGCGCCCGGCTCCGGATGAAAGATCCGCGCCGACACGCCGATGCGCAAGGTCCGCTGCGTGATGCGCTGCCCCGCCCGGTCGAAGATTTGCCGCGCGCGCGCCGCGATGATCCGCCCGAACACGGACCACGCAGAATCGGAATTCTTGAGGTAGGCCGGAGGTGCGGAAGGCGCGTCCGCCATGTGCTGCGGCGGATTGAGCTTGCTGAAATCGGGCGGCAGAACGTGGGCGTTGACCTGCGTGTCCACGTCCGCCGCAGCCGAGCCTTGAGCTTCGGTGGCGGCTTCCGCTTCGGCCTCGGCCTCCGCTTCGGTGGCGGCTTCGAGGTTCTGCGCGAGGCTTGCCTTCGCGTCGACCGGCTCGACGCGCGCCGAATGTTTGGCGCGGACGGCGGCCTCTTGCGAGGCGGTCGCGCTTGCGGCATTCGCGCGGGCTTCGCGAGCGGACTGCTGCGCGTCGTCGCGGCGCGCGGCGGCGGTATCGACGGGTTCGACGGCCGATGCGCTCGCAGGCGAATCCGTCGATGCGCGCTGCGTCGCGCTCACCGGAGGCGATGTCGAGGCCGCGGGCGATGCGCTGTCGCGCGAGCCGCCGGCGGCGGAAGCATCCGCGCCGCCGCGCCGGGCTTCGGCGGCGCGACTGGCGGCGTCCCCGGCGGCATTGCCTGCGCGGGTCTCGTTATTGGCGGTGTTGCCTGAGTCGTTGGACGTTTTGTTTTCGCTCATCCCGATTTCAGGCGCGCGCGGCGCCACGAAAGAAAAAGAGAAGTCGATTATCCGCCCATCGAACCGCACGACGCAAACCAGCACACATTTGCTCACATCTGCATCAATGCGCGCGCCTCAATGATCGCGCGTTTCCTCCATCGTCTCGCGCAACGCGATTTGCATCGTCGCGTGGATTTTCACGCACCAGCGCCACAACACCGTCAGCAGCAGCGCCGCGCACAGCAGCACGCCGATCATCAGGCCGAACGGCGGAAGGATGCCGCCCGACAGCGCCGCGACGAGCAGGAAGACGCCGAACATCGCGACGATCGGAATCAGGCCGGAAATCGCGGTGCGGATCGCGCTCGTGAAGCGCCCCGCTTTCGCGGGCTGCACGCTGACTTCCGCGAGCAACAGCGCGAGCGACTCGAGCTTGCGATACACCGCGACCAGAAACGGCAACGCGACGACGAGCGCGGCGCTCCACAGCACGACGCGTTGCGCATTGTCGGTGTCGAGCCAGCGCGACAGATACTGCGATGCGAACGGCGCCGAATACGACGCCCCGAGGAAGATCGCGGCGACGAGCGCGAGATTGACGGCGATCTGCAGCACGATGCGCCGCGTCATCGAGAAGAGCGTCGCGCCGCCCGTGGCCGGCGTCAGGCTCGCGAGCCATTGCGAATAGAGCCCGAACGTGTTCGCGAGCGGCGCGGGCATCGCGCGGGCGAGGCGCAGCGTCAGCGGATCGGCGGCGCGCATCAGATACGGCGTGAACAGCGTGGTCAGCGCGGAGACGGCGACCGCGATCGGATAGAGAAAGCCGCTCGTCACTTTCAGCGACAAGCCGAGCGACGCGATGATGAACGAGAACTCGCCGATCTGCGCGACGCTCATGCCGACGCGCATCGACGTGCGTCCGTCCTTGCCCGCGAGGAAGGTGCCGAGGCCGCACGACACGATCTTGCCGAGCACCACCGCGACCGTGATGACGGCGATCGGCCATGCGTAATCGACGAGGACCGTCGGATTGAGCAGCAGCCCGATCGTCACGAAGAAGATCGCGGAGAACATGTCGCGCAACGGCGCGATCAGATGTTCGATGCGCGCAAGATGCTTCGATTCCGCCATGATCGCGCCGATCAGGAACGCCCCGAGCGCGATCGAATAATCGAGCTTCACGACGAGCAGGCAGAAGCCGAAGCAAAAGCCGAGCACCGTGACGAGCAGCATCTCGTCGCTCTTTGCGCCCGCGACGTAATTGAGCGCGCGCGGCACGGTCAGAATGCCGACGACGAGCGATACCGTCATGAAGAGCAGCAGCTTGCCGAGTGTCACGACGGCGATGCCCGCGCTCACCGAGCCCGTCTGCGCGATGCCCGACAGCAGCACGAGCATCGCGATGGCGAGAATGTCTTCGACGATCAGCATGCCGAACACGAGTTGCGCGAAGCTCTCGCGCTTCATGCCAAGCTCGGACAGCGCCTTCACGATGATCGTCGTCGACGAGATGGCGAGCATCGCGCCGAGAAAGAGCGAGTCCATCGCGTTCCAGCCGAACCATCGGCCGATCTCGAAGCCGATCCAGATCATCAGCACGATTTCGGAGAGCGCCGCGACCAGCGCCGTCGCGCCGACGCGAAACAGCTTGCGCAAGCTGAATTCGAGCCCGAGCGAGAACATCAAGAAGACGACGCCGATTTCGCCGAGCGTCTGAATGGTCGCTTCGTCGTTGATGAGCTGAAACGGCGGCGTGTACGGCCCAATGATGACGCCCGCCACGATATAGCCCAGCACCACCGGTTGCCGCAAGCGATGAAACAGCACCGTCACGACGCCCGCGATGGCCATGATGACAGCGAGATCCTGAATGAAGCCGATCGCGTGGTGCATCGACAGTTTCCTTACAAAAATATTATTCGAGCCGATGTTACAGCACGATGATCCGTTGCGGCCTGGAGTAAGACGGAACGGCGAGACGCGCATCGAACCGGTGCATGCGATGCGGAAGCGGAAAGAACAAGCCCGCTCGGGCGAGCGGGCTGCGATGCGGCGAAGCTCGACGCGCGGCGATCAGACCGCTGCTTCGTTTTCCTCGCCGGTGCGAATGCGGATGACGCGCTCCACGTCCGCGACGAAAATCTTGCCGTCGCCGATCTTGCCGGTGCGCGCCGCGCCGATGATCGCATCGATGACCTGATCGGTCTGATCGTTCGCGACGACCACTTCGATCTTCACCTTCGGCAGGAAGTCCACCACATACTCTGCACCACGATAGAGTTCGGTATGCCCTTTCTGGCGGCCGAAGCCCTTCACTTCCGTGACCGTGAGCCCCGTCAGACCGACTTCGGCGAGTGCTTCGCGAACTTCGTCGAGCTTGAACGGTTTGATGATGGCGGTGATGCGTTTCATGGCGTGCCTCGCTTCGGAGTCAGGAGTTCAGAGAAGGGGCGTCACTCTCGTGACGGATGCTTTCGATTCTAGTCGCGTTTGATGGTGCCGGCGGTTCGGTAAACCGCGAGATGAAGGTCACTCCGTCTCGGGAATCCGCTCCAGATCCTTGAGCCACACGGTGGCTTGCGAATCGCTCGGGGCGCGCCAGTCGCCACGCGGCGACAGCGAGCCGCCCGATCCCACCTTCGGTGCATTCGGGATGCAGGAACGCTTGAACTGACTCGTGCGGAAAAACCGGTCCAGAAAGATGCGCAGGTTCTTGCGGATATCCGCGAGCCCGTATTGATTGCGCGCGACGTTCGGGTCTTCCGGCCAGTCGCCGGCATCGCGGTCGCGCCAGGCGGCATGGGCGAGGAACGCAACCTTCGACGGCGCGAAGCCGAAGCGGATCGTGTAGTACAGGTTGAAGTCCTGAAGCTCGTACGGCCCGATGACGCTTTCCGTCTTCTGTTCGAGCGCCCCGCTCGCCTTGCCGGGGATGAGCTCCGGGCTGATATCGGTGCTCAGGATATGTTCGAGCACGTCGGTTCCGGCATCGCCGATTGCGCCCGACTCCGCGACCCAGCGCACCAGATGCGTGATGAGCGTCTTCGGCACACTGGCGTTCACGTTGTAGTGCGACATGTGATCGCCGACGCCATACGTGCACCATCCGAGCGCAAGTTCGCTCAGATCGCCGGTGCCGATGACGATCGCGTTATGAAGATTGGCCAGCCTGAAGAGATGGCTCGTGCGCTCGCCAGCCTGCACGTTCTCATACGTGATGTCGTATTGCTCGTTGTCTTCGCTGTGTGGATGGCCGATGTCCGCGAGCATCTGCGTGCAGCTCGGCCGAATGTCGATTTCCTCGGCGGTGCAGCCGATCACCTGCATCAGTTCGCGCGCCTGTCGAAGCGTGCGGTCGCTGGTGGCGAAGCCGGGCATCGTATAGGCGAGAATGTTGGCGCGCGGCAGGCCGAGCCGGTCCATCGCCTTGGCGCACACGAGCAGTGCATGCGTCGAATCGAGCCCGCCCGATACGCCAATCACGACCTTCGATATCCCCGACGACCGCAGCCGCTGCAACAGCGCCTGAACCTGAATGTTGTAGACCTCGTTGCACCGTGCGTCGCGACGCGTGCGATCGGCCGGAACGTACGGGAAGCGCGCGACGCGACGCTCCAGCGGCAGGGCGCCTTCGACCGGCGCCGCCAGCGAAAACTCGACGACGGTGAACTTCGCGACTTCATCGGCATGACGCGCGGTGGATCGCCCGAAGGTGGTCTGCTTCATGCGCTCGCGCGAGAGCCGTTCGAGATCGACATCGGCATAGATCACATGCGATTCGCCCGCGAACCGCTCGGACTCCGCGAGCATCTCGCCGTTCTCGTAGATGAGGCCCTGGCCGTCCCATGCGAGATCGGTCGTCGACTCGCCCTCGCCCGCCGACGTGTAGAGATACGCGGCCACGCAACGCGCGGACTGCTGCCCGACGAGCTGATGCCGATACGCCGACTTCCCTACGACGATATTCGACGCCGACAGATTCACGAGCACCGTCGCACCTGCGAGCGCCGCGAACGACGACGGCGGGATCGGCACCCACACGTCCTCGCATATTTCGACATGGAACCGGAAGAGCGGCAGGTCCTTGAGCTGGAACAGCAGCGAGGCGCCGAACGGCACCTGCTGGCCGCAAAGCGCGAGCGTGTTTGTGGTGGCCGCATCGGCGGGACTGAACTGACGCGCTTCGTAGAACTCGCCGTAGTTCGGCAGATAGCTCTTCGGCACGACGCCGCGAATCACGCCATCCGCCACGACGACCGCGCAATTGAAGAGCTTGTGCTCCGCGCGCACCGGCAGGCCGACGATCATCGCGATCTTCAATCCCTTCGACGCCTCGACGATGCTGCCGAGCGCATCTTCGCAGGCATCGAGCAAGGCTCTTTGATGAAAGAGATCGTCGCACGTATAGGCGGACAGGCCTAGCTCAGGAAACGCGACGAGCACCGCACCGCGGGCGGCCGCCTGCCTTGCGAGCTTGATGGTCTCTTCGGCGTTGAACGCGGGATCGGCCACCTTGCAGTTCGGAATGGCGACAGCGACGCGCGCGAAATCATGACTGTATAAATTGAAGAAGTTTTGGCTCATGTTCATCGTTGCCTGCGCGGGGTGTGTCGGACGAAAAGCGAAGCGTCGAAACGATTATCGCATGTGACCCTAAGCCATTTTTCTGAACGGCGTATGCGCTTCCAGCTCTTCGATATGCTCGTTCATCGCGGTGGTTTCGGCATCCAGAAACTCGCTGATCGCGTGCGCGAAGCGTTGATCCGCGATCCAGTGCGCGGACCATGTCGGCGTAGGCAGAAGACCGCGCGACATCTTGTGCACGCCCTGCGCGCCGCCTTCGAAACGTGCGAGCCTGTGTTCGATGCAATACGCGATGCCCTGCATGTAGCACGTCTCGAAGTGCAGCCCCGAGATGAACTCGCGCGTGCCCCAGTAGCGGCCATACATCGTGTCGCCGCCGATCATGTTGAGCGCGCACGCGAGCCGCTCGCCGTCCGCTTCGGCGATCACGAGCAGCATGCTGTCGGGGGCATCGGCGTGAATCTGGCCGAAGAACTCGCGCGACAGATACGGCGCATTCCAGTGCTCGCGATACGTGTTGTCGTAGCAGTCGTAGAAGAAGTCGAGCGCGCTCTCGTCAATCTCCGCGCCACGCAGCCACGTGTAGCTCACGCCCGCTTCCATCACGCGACGCCGGTCCTGCTTCACCTTCTTGCGCTTGTCGTGACTCATCGTCGCGAGGAAGGCGTCGAAGTTCGCGTAGCCGTCGCCGGGCAGATTTTCCCAGTGGAACTGCACGCCTTCGCGCAGCATGTAGCCGGCGTCCGTCAGCGCATCGATGTCCTGGGCGTGCGGAAACAACACGTGCAGCGAGGAGATATCGAGCCGGCGCGTCAGTTCGATCGCCCCTCGCGCGAGCAGCACGCGATCCTCATGCTCCGCCGCGATGAGGCGCGGTCCCGTCACCGGCGAGAACGGCACCGCGGACACGGCCTTCGGGTAATAGCGCAGGCCATGCCGCTCGAAGGCGTCGGCCCAGGCGTGATCGAAGACATATTCTCCGCGCGAATGCGACTTGAGATAGAGCGGCATCGCGCCCGCAAATTCGCCGCCGCGCCGCAGAACGAGATGATGCGCGCGCCAGCCCGTGCGCTTGACCGCGCAATGCGTGTCCTGCAACGCTCGAAGAAAGCCGTGCCGCACGAAAGGATTGTCGCCGGCGAGGCGATTCCAGTCGTCCGCCGGGATATCGTCGAGCGTATCGACCACGTGAATTTCGACTTCGCGATTCAACAGGCTACCTCGCTGTGTGACCGATGAGCGCGTCATGCGCGAAGCGGCTATTTTCGCGCAAGTCGATAAAAGGCGTCGGCATGGGCCGATGGCGCGGTCATCGGCGATAATGCGCGGCAATTTCTTGCCCTTGCCGATACGACGCGATGCCGTGGTTTCTCTATCTGATCGAATGTGCCGACGGCAGCCTGTACACCGGCATCGCCACCGATGTCGATGCGCGTTTCGCCGCGCACGCGAGCGGCAAGGGCGCGCGTTATACGCGCACGAGAAAGCCGGTCAGAGTGATGGCGTCGTTCGAAGTGTCCGGGCGCTCCGAGGCGTCGCGCGCGGAGTATTGGGTCAAGCGCCTGCCGGTGCAGCAAAAGCGCGCGTTGATCGCGGGCGAAAGAACGCTTGAGTCCGTGTTGCCCCGGACCGAGGCCGAAGCAAGCGAACAAAAATAAAACGCCGCCGCGTCGAAGCACGCGGCGGCGTTTCTTAACGATGAAACGCGCTTACTTCTTGTAGTTCGCGACGCCTTCGGTGATTTCCTTGTGCGCGGCGTCGATGCCCGCCCAGCCTTCCATCTTCACCCACTTGCCCTTTTCGAGCGCCTTGTATTGCTCGAAGAAGTGCTTGATCTGATCCTTCAGGTATTCGGGCACGTCGTCGATCGACTTGATGTTCGCCGTCATCGGGCAGATCTTGTCGTGCGGCACGGCGATCAGCTTTGCGTCCACGCCGGATTCATCGGTCATCTGCAGCATGCCGAGCGCACGTGCACGCACGACCGAGCCTGCCAGCAGCGGGAACGGCGTGATGACGAGCACGTCGACGGGATCGCCGTCGCCCGACAGCGTCTGCGGGATGAAGCCGTAGTTCGCCGGATAGCGCATGCCGGTGCCGATGAAGCGATCGACGACGAGCAGGCCCATGTCCTTGTCCGCTTCGTATTTGACCGGATCGCTCTGTGCGGGGATTTCGATGATGACGTTGAAATCCTGCGGAAGGTCCTTACCGGGAGGTACGTTGTTGAAGCTCATGAGCGCTCTCTGGAGAAGTTGGTACGGGAAGCAGGCGACGCGTGAAACGCCGGCGCAGCGAGGTGAAACACTTCAGGCATTATAGCCAAAGGAGCCTGCCGGACCGGGGCTGTGTGGCGCGCCGTGCTGGACGATGGCGGACGATCGCAAGGGCCGTTTGCATGACCGAACGGCCACGCGGACGCTTGAAAACGGCTACAGCGCGCGGAACGCGGCGCGCCGTTTCGCCTCCCCGAGCAAGGGGCGCGCGGCGCGGCGATGCGGCGCGTTTCAGGCGTTCGCCGGAATGCAATTATAGTCAGGGGCTGCTGCGCAGGGACCGCTGGCCGCGTCATGCGCCTCGCTGATACGTCGACGTCGCATTCCGTGCGACCGGCCCCTTACGCGGCATCGCATGGCTGTTTTATATTCGAACAGACCCAGGAGACACGCATGGAAGAAGGCAAGCATTTCATCGGCAACCGGTGGACCGCGCCGTCGAGCGGCGAAACGATTCCGGTCGTCGATCCATCGGATGGGCAGGCGTTCTCGCAGATCGCTCGCGGCACGAGCGCCGATATCGACCGCGCCGTGAGCGCCGCTCGCGCCGCTTATGACGGCGCATGGGGCGCGACGAGCGCCGCCGACCGCGGGCGCATCCTCGCGCGGCTCTCGATGCTGATCGCCGCGTGTCACGAGGACATCGCGCAAATCGAGGCGCGCGACACCGGCAAGCCGCTCACGCAGGCGCGCGCCGACGCGGCGGGCATCGCACGATACTTCGAGTTCTATGCGGGCGCCGCCGACAAGCTGCACGGCGAGACGCTGCCGTACCAGTCCGGCTTCACCGTGCTCACGATCCGCGAGCCGCATGGCGTGACCGGCCATATCGTGCCGTGGAACTATCCGCTGCAAATCTTCGGGCGCAGCGTCGGCGCGGCGCTGGCCGCGGGCAACGCGTGCGTGGTCAAGCCGGCGGAGGACGCGTGCCTTTCGCTGCTGCGCATCGCCGAGCTGGCCGCCGAGGCGGGATTGCCGGAAGGCGCGCTGAACATCGTCACCGGCTACGGATACGAAGCGGGCGCGGCGCTCGCGCGTCATCCGGGCATCGATCACATTTCGTTCACCGGCTCGCCGATGACGGGCGCCGCCGTCACGAAGATGGCCGCCGACAACCACGTCCCCGTCACGCTCGAGCTGGGCGGCAAGTCCCCGCAAATCGTGTTCGCCGATGCCGACTTCGACGCCGCCCTGCCCGTGCTCGTCGCGGCGATCGTGCAGAACGCGGGACAGACGTGTTCGGCGGGCAGCCGCGTGCTGATCGAGCGTGCGGCTTACGAGCCGCTCATCGAGCGGCTGTCGGAGGCGTTCGCGGCGCTGAAGGTCGGCCCGAGCAGGCTCGATCTGGACTGCGGCCCGCTCATCAGCGCGAAGCAGCAGCAGCGCGTGTGGGACTTTCTCTCCGATGCGCAGCACGACGGCATCGCGATGGCCGCGCATGGCGAAGTCGTCACCGAAGCGCCGGAAGCGGGCTTTTATCAGGCGCCGACGCTCTTGCGCGACGTGCCGCGCACGCATCGGCTCGCGCGTGAGGAAGTGTTCGGCCCGGTGCTCGCCGTGATGCCCTTCGACGATGAAGCCGACGCATTGAAGCTCGCCAACGACACCAACTACGGCCTCGTCGCGGGCATCTGGACGCGCGACGGCGCGCGGCAAATGCGGCTTGCGCGGCGCGTGCGTTCGGGCCAGGTGTTCATCAACAACTATGGCGCGGGCGGCGGCGTCGAATTGCCGTTCGGCGGCGTCAAGCATTCGGGACACGGACGCGAGAAGGGCTTCGAGGCGCTTTATGGCTTCACGACGCTCAAGACCATTGCAATCAAGCACGGCTGACGCACAGCCATCAACAGGAGACAACATGCGACTGCAAGGCAAAACGGTACTCGTGACGGGCGCGGGCTCGGGTTTCGGCGAAGGCATCGCCAAGACGTTCGCACGCGAAGGCGCGAACGTCGTCGTCAACGATCTGAACGGCGCGGCTGCCGAGCGCGTCGCCAGCGAAATCGCGCTGGCTTCGTCGCAGGAAGCGAAGCACGGACGCGCGATCGCCGTTCAGGGCGATGTCACGAAGCGCGAAGACTGGCAGCGTCTCTTCGATGCGACCATCGACGACTTCGGCAGCGTGCAGGTGGTCGTCAACAACGCGGGGACGACGCACCGTAACAAGCCCGTGCTCGATGTGACCGAGGCCGAGTTCGATCGCGTCTATGCAGTGAACGTGAAGAGCATCTACTGGAGCGTCGAGCAGTTCGTGCCGTATTTTCGTCAGCAAGGCGGCGGCGCGTTCATCAACATTGCATCGACGGCGGGCGTGCGGCCGCGCCCTGGTCTTGTCTGGTACAACGGCAGCAAGGCGGCGGTGATCGTCGCGAGCAAGGCGCTGGCCGTGGAGTTGGGCCCCGATCGCATCCGCGTGAACTGCATCAATCCGGTGATGGGCGAAACGGGCTTGCTCTCCGAGTTCATGGGCATGGAGGACACGCCCGCGAACCGTCAGAAGTTCCTCGCGACGATTCCGCTCGGCCGCCTGTCGACGCCGCAGGACATCGCGAATGCGGCGCTCTATCTCGCTTCCGACGATGCCGAATTCATCACGGGCGTGGCGCTCGAAGTGGACGGCGGACGCTGCGTCTGACGCGGGGCCGACGCGCGCCCGCGTGGGCTTCATCGGTGTTTTCCCCATCTAAAACAGCCGCTTGGCGTGCAGCCGAGCGGCTAGAATCCTTACGCCAATATAACGATGCTCGCGTTTGCACGAGCGTAAGGAGACGAGATGTCGAGCACTGCCAATCCCGTGCATCGCCCGGGCGCGGGCGCGCCTTCGAGCTTTGAGGAAGCGACCTATCGAAAGGTCGCGTGGCGGCTCTCGCCGCTGCTGCTAATCTGTTACGTGGTGGCGTATCTGGACCGCGTGAACGTTGGCTTTGCCAAGCTGCAAATGTCCACCGATCTCGGTTTGTCGGATGCCGTGTATGGCTTCGGCGCTGGCATTTTCTTCTTCGGCTATTTCATCTTCGAGATACCGAGCAACGTCATTCTGCATAGGGTCGGTGCGCGCGTGTGGATCGCGCGGATCATGATTTCGTGGGGCATCATTTCCGCGCTCACGATGTTCGTCACTACGCCCACGATGTTCTACGTGATGCGCTTTTTGCTCGGCGTCGCGGAAGCGGGCTTCTTTCCCGGCATCATTCTTTATCTGACGTACTGGTATCCGGCGCATCGGCGCGGGCGGATGACGACGCTGTTCATGACGGCGATTGCGCTGTCGGGATTGATCGGCGGGCCGGTGTCTGGCTGGATCATGAAGACCTTCGACGGCGCGAACAACTGGCACGGCTGGCAATGGCTGTTGCTGCTGGAGGGCGTTCCGTCGGTGATCGTGGGCATCGTCGTGTTGTTGATGATGGACGATCGCATTTGCAAGGCGAAGTGGCTCACGCAGGAAGAGCGCGATTTGCTGGAGCGGAACATCGCGGCGGATAACGTCGAGAAGGAGGATCTGCCGATCAGCCGTATCTTGTCGAGCCCGAAGGTCTGGTTGATGAGCCTGATCTATTTCTCGTTCGTGATGGGTCTTTATGGCGTGAGTTTCTGGCTGCCAACGATCATCAAGGCGACGGGCGTGACCGATGCTTTGACCATCGGGCTGCTGTCGGCGATTCCTTATGGCGCGGCGGTGGTTGGCATGCTGCTCGTGGCGCGCAGTGCGGACAAGCGTGGTGAGCGTCGGTGGCATATTGCCGTGCCGGCGTTTGTTGGGGCTATCGGGCTTGTGCTGTCGGTTATCTGGGCCGGGAATACGCCGCTTGCGATGCTTGGGCTCACGCTTGGCACGATGGGCATTCTCACTACGCTGCCGTTGTTCTGGAGTTTGCCTACGGCGTTTCTTGCGGGCACTGGGGCGGCGGCCGGGATCGCCATGATCAACTCTCTCGGCAATCTTGCCGGGTTTCTTAGTCCTTATCTTGTTGGCTGGCTCAAGCAAGCCACCGGGGCTAATTCCAGTGGGATGTATATGCTTGCCGGGTTTCTCGTGGTTGGGGCTCTGCTTGCGCTCAGTGTTCCTGCGCGGATGGTCAATCGGTGATTTGGTTTGCCCTTGGGCGGGGGGGCGTCTTTTTTTTTGTGGTGGTCTGTTTGCTTGCCCCTTCGCCGGGGCGGGCATCAGAAGAAGTTTTTGCCCTTGAGCGGGTAGCTTGATTTTCTCCGGTTTCTCGTGTCGGTCTATTAGCTCGCCCCTCCCCGGGGCGGGGGTCACTTTCTTTGCCGCTGCAAAGAAAGTAACCAAAGAAAGCAGCTTTTTTTCGAACCGCCCAGTGCACGAACTTGTGTGCCCACCCCGTAGAACATCGGTGGCACTCAGCTTGAAAGAGCCTTGAATCACCTTCCCCGCCCGCTGACTACTAACGTCCTCCGAGCCCCTCGGCTCGTCAACACCATCGGGACACCGGCCGCCTCGCTACAACAAAACATTTCACAAGCACCTTCCCCTTCCAACAAGTGCCTCAGCGCATCATCGACTTCGCTCGCGAACACTACGTCCGGCCATCACTCGCCGTCAAAATCGGTGATCCGGTCGTGGTCCGTAGTCGTGGTCCCTAGTCGTGGTCCGTCCGTGGTCGTGGTCCGTCCGTGCTTATGCTTTTTGTCGCTTGCGGAGTTGCGGGCTGCGCGCTGCGGCTACGGCTACGGCTCGCTACTCGCTACTCGCTACTCGCTACTCGCTACTCGCTACTCGGTACTCGCTACTCGCGTTCCGCGACCTGCGACTCGCGACTTGCGACCTGCGACCTGCGACCTGCGACCTGCGACCTGCGACCTGCGACCTGCGACTTGCGACTTGCGACTTGCGACTTGCGACTTAAGGAAACTCTGCGTAACTCGCGCGTGTAATGGCCCTTAGGAATGCTACTATATTGGTCACGACCTGGAGGCAGCAATG